>NZ_JAGBLU010000138.1 GCF_017635265.1 Butyrivibrio sp. | reverse complement strand
TCCTTCATATATCCGCAAGTTCAACATGGTTCAGGAACTTGTTGATGGAGGTTCATTCCTTCTCAACTGCCCATGGACAGTAGATCAGCTTGATGCTGAGATCCCTGGACAGGTTAAGAAGTTCATGTATGATCACAAGATCAACTTCTACATCATGAACGGTTCTAAGATCGGTGTTGAAGTTGGAATGGGTCCTACAAGAATTAACACAATCCTTCAGTCAGCATTCTTCAACATCACAAAGATCATTCCTGAAGAAGATGCTATCAAGTTCATGAAGGATGCAGCTCAGAAGACATACGGCCGTAAGGGTGAAGATGTCGTTAAGAAGAACTGGGCAGCTATTGATGCCGGTGCAGATCCAAAGAACCTTATCAAGGTTGAGATCCCTGAGTCATGGGCTAACGCACAGGATGAAGGTCTTGACTTCAAGAAGGCAGAAGGATCAAGAAAGGATGTTATCGACTTCGTTAACAACATCCAGTCTAAGGTTAATGCACAGGAAGGTAACACACTTAAAGTTTCTGATTGTCTTCCATACGTTGATGGTGCTACACCTTCAGGATCAGCTGCATACGAGAAGAGAGGTATCGCAGTAAACGTTCCTGCTTGGGATGCTTCAACATGTATCGGTTGTGGATTCTGCTCACTTGTATGTCCTCATGCAGCAATCCGTACAATCGCTATGACAGACGATGAGATCGCTAAGGCTCCAGAAGGACTTCAGACAAAGCCACTTGCTGGAATGGATGGATATAAGTATTCAGTTGTTATTTCTGCTCTTGACTGTACAGGTTGCGGATCTTGCGCAAATGTATGTCCTGGTAACAATAAGGGCGAGACACTTAAGATGGGTGCTATCGCTGCTAACAAGGATGAGCAGAAGTACTTCGACTATGCTGTAACACTTCCTATTAAGGAAGACGTTGTTGCTAAGTTTGGCGAAGCTTCAATCAAGGGTTCACAGTTCAAGCAGCCTCTCCTTGAGTTCTCAGGAGCTTGTGCTGGTTGTGGTGAAACACCTTACGTTAAGCTTGTTACTCAGCTCTTTGGTGACAGAATGTACGTTGCAAACGCTACAGGATGTACATCAATCTGGGGTAACTCATCACCTTCAACACCTTACACAGTAAATGCTAAGGGACAGGGCCCAGCTTGGGATAACTCACTGTTCGAAGACAATGCTGAGTTTGGTATGGGTATGGTTCTCGCACAGAACGCTCTCCGTGATGCAATCAAGGAGAAGGTTGAAGAGATCGTAGCTGCAGGCGGCGCTGCTAAGGATGCTGCTCAGAAGTGGCTTGATACATTCAACATCGGTTCTGAGAACACAGCAGCTACAGAGGCTCTTGTTGAGGCTCTTAAGAACGACAGTTCAGATGCTGCTAAGTACGTTGTAAAGAATAAAGACTTTGCTGCTAAGAAGTCACAGTGGATCTTTGGTGGTGACGGATGGGCATTCGATATCGGATTCGGTGGTCTCGATCACGTACTTGCTTCCGGTAAGGATGTTAACGTTCTCGTTGTAAACACTGAGGTTTACTCAAATACAGGTGGACAGTCTTCAAAGGCTACTCCTACAGGTGCTGTTGCACAGTTCGCTGCAGGTGGTAAAGAGATTAAGCAGAAAGACCTTGCTTCAATCGCTATGAGCTATGGTTACGTATACGTTGCACAGATTGCTATGGGTGCTAACATGCAGCAGACAATCAATGCAATCAAAGAAGCTGAAGCTTATCCAGGACCTTCACTTATCATCGCATATGCACCATGTATCAACCAGGGTCTTAAGGCTGGTATGAACAAGGTTATGGATGAAGAGAAGAAGGCTGTTGCTACAGGATACTGGGATATGTTCAGATTCAATCCTCAGGCAGAGAACAAGTTCACGCTTGATTCTAAGCCAGCAACAGAAGACTTCCAGAGCTTCCTTGATGGTGAGGTTCGTTACCTTTCACTTAAGCTCAAGAATCCTGAGAGAGCAGCTAAGCTCAATGCTATGGCAGCTGAGCATGCTAAGGAGCACAGAGCTTATCTTGAAAAACTTGTTACACTTTACGGAAAGCAGTAATAAGAAAATAAAGACAAAAGAGAAGACCGGTTCGAATGAACCGGTCTTTTTTAGTAAAATGAAAAAATCAAATTTTTGAAAGTGTCTGAACGGCATTATCGGGGATGACAACCGAATAATGCTCATCCAAAAATTGCTGTGTTGCGGTACTTCCGATTTCTGTCTTGCCATATTCTGTAAGAAGTGAACAGATATTGGCAAATACACCATCTTCGATTTCACCCTGATGAAGTATCAGATAAAACTTACCGTTTACTTCATTTTTATATAAGGTGTTAATACCATTGAACTTCCTGCTTACAATTGCCGAGAATCTCATGACTTCATGTAAGGAGTCAAATGAAAAGATTCTTGAACCTTTTCGGCTTGGCTGACCTTTTTTTCGAGTGCCGGAGGTTTTCTCCTTGACTTTTTTTGAATCGGATAAAGGAGAAGAGCTTAGAGAACTGTCATAAAAATCTGACATATTGCTGTGCTGCAGTCTTCTGAAAAGACTTGAGACATCCTCGTCTTCGTCTTCGTATTCATCTTCATCATATTCATCGTAGTCGTCATCATCCTCGTCGTCATCTTCGTGAACTGAAGGAGCAAAGTTTGAAAAACGTGTATCAAGCTCTTCGGGATCATCAACTTTAGTAATGATAAGGACAATGCACTCTGAATTGATCGGGATAGCCTCTATCATAAGTGGGGTATCCTCAGCATCAAAGCCATATTCTAAATTGGCTTGCTGCATCATGTCCTGAAAAAGCTCTTTGGCTTTTTCGGTTCCATACGCAAGCTCTGTGATCTTAAGGTCGCGTTTCGCAAGGTCATCTCTGGTAAGGGTGCATCTAATCTGGTGATCATTGACTTTTTCAATCTTCATGATGCTTACCTCCTGACTTTGGAATACATAGATACTAGATGAAATGATATCCTATGTCAATACCTATATCGGCTTATTTTACTATTAAATTAAATGATATACAATAGGTTTTATGCAATTAAAATCTTAAGAAAATCTTAAGAAAATTCGATTGTTTTTCTTAAGAATTAGCTGATATTATTTTTTCTTGTGAGGTGCCTGCCGAGGATATGAATCCGGAAGGGAGGCGATTAGTTTCAGGGTACAATTTATTTTCTGCTATTCTTTTTTCTATGATTAAAATCATAGATGTCTTATGTTTAGTTTCGAAATAAAAATCCCCAAATTACTAATAAATTTTTAATCAACACAACAACAGAGCATTAACAAATCTAGTATTTTCTAATACTATTATACCATATTTTGTATAAGAAGATACGGATATAAAACAGGGTTTGGCGTTGGCATCTTACTGAGATTAAATTATGTCATATGAAAAGAATTATTAAAAAGCATTACTAACGAGGAATTATCACAAAATAAAATCCTTTTGGTTTTTGAAATCCACAAAAACAATCAATTGTATATAAGAGGCAACCCCGCCGTGAACATACATAAAGTGTAATGGTTGGATTAGGTACTTTCATAATGACGTAATAATAATTGTTTGGTATAATATAGGGCGATTGTAAAGGAGCTAGAACATGAAGAAAAAGGTGATTCCGGCGATTATTATAATCGCCCTTATTTTTATTTTAGGAGGAATCTATGCACTTCAGATTGTGTATGAACATTACTCTTATAGTACAGAGAAAGCTGATCTAAATGATTATTTTAATATATCAGGTGATAGTGATGTAGCTATTATTCTGGGAAATGAAATGATTGAAGAGAGAGCATATCTTATTGATGGCACTTACTATATGGACTTTGATTCAGTTCAGAAGTATTTAAATGACAGGTTTTATTATGGAAAGGCAGATGGAATACTGGTATATACAACCGCATCCAAAATAATAACAAATGAGATTGGAACTACGGTTTGGTCAGATACGGATGGTAATACATCAGATGAAGGCTATATCATCTCCAGACTTGATGGAGAGAATCTTTTAGTCGCTCTTGATTATGTAAAAAAATATACTAACTTTTCATATGAAGCTTTTACTGATCCCAATCACATACAGCTTACTACCAGCTGGGAAGATCAGCAGGTGGCAACCATTAAAAAGAATACACAGCTAAGAAAACGTGGCGGTGTAAAAAGTGAAGTTTTAGAGGAATTATCTGAAGGCGATAAGGTTGTAATTCTTGAAGAACTTGAAGACTGGGTTAAGGTAAAAAGTTCAGACTCCTATATAGGATATGTTGAAAAGAAACGTCTTGAAAATGAGACAACATTTAGTCCTATTCCTGTAACGGATTACGTTCCGGAAGAGTATACATCACTAACCAGAGATTATAAGATTAATCTTGGCTTTCACAATATAGGTGGATATGCAGGCAATGAGACACTTATAGCTTATGTTGAAAATACCAAGAAATTAAATGTCCTTTGTCCAACCTGGTTTGCACTTACTGATAACGATGGAAATATAAACAGTATAGCTTCAGCAGCCTATGTGGTTTCTGCTCACAACATGGGAATGGAAGTGTGGGCTCTTGTGGACAACTTCACCGGTGGAGACGGATTTTCCACATCTGAAGTTCTTTCACATGCCGCTAGCAGAGCAAACTTTATCGGTAACGTTGTTTCAAAGACACTTGAAGTTGGTGCAGACGGAATAAACCTCGATTTTGAATCTGTTGCGGCAGAGGATGGGCAGTCTTTTGTTGAACTTGTAAGAGAGATGTCGATTGCCTGCAGAAAAGCGGGACTTGTTTTTTCGATAGACAATTACGTTCCTATGAATTTTAATGATTATTATGATCTTGAAGAGCAGGGAATAGTAGCTGACTATTGCATTATCATGGGATACGACGAGCATTATGCCGGCTCCGCAGAAGCCGGGTCAGTAGCTTCTCTATCATATGTAGAAAATGGAATCATCAACACTTTAAAAGAGGTTGATCCTTCCAAGGTAATTAATGCAGTGCCGTTCTATACCAGAATCTGGCATACATCAGGTGGAGTGCTTTCAAGTGAAGCTGTATCCATGAAGGTCGCAAAAGAGTATATAAACAGTCACGGAATAGAAATGGTTTGGGATGCGGAAGCAGGACAGAACTATGGTGAATTTACTTCATCAGACGGCACTTTAAATCAGATATGGATGGAGGATGCTCTTTCTATAGGTCAAAAGATTGATGCCATGAAAGCAAGTGGCATAGCGGGTATTGCTGAGTGGTCCATTGGAATGGAAACCAGTGATGTTTGGGATGTTATTGCTGAATTTATGGAAGGGTAAGAAATTGGAAACAGAGTGTATAGTTATAGAAGAGAATAATATAGATGATACGGCTAAAAAGAATCTTCAAAGAGCCGGAGAGATTATAAAAAACGGCGGTCTTGTCGCTTTTCCGACAGAGACGGTTTATGGACTTGGGGGAGATGCATTAAATCCCGAGTCTTCCAAAAAGATATATGCTGCAAAGGGAAGACCTTCTGACAATCCGCTTATTGTTCATGTTTCTAACATGGCTGATGTTGAAAAAATTGTAAAAGAGGTTCCTGAAGCAGCAAAAAAACTGGCTGATGCCTTTTGGCCGGGACCGCTTACAATGATAATGAATAAAAATGATAAAGTTCCTTATGAAACCACAGGTGGTCTTGATACTGTAGCCATAAGGATGCCTAATAACAAGATAGCACTTGGTCTGATTGATGCTGCAGGTGGATTTATAGCGGCGCCGAGTGCCAATACATCAGGGCGTCCAAGCCCGACAGTGGCAAGGTATTGTCAGGAGGATTTGTCAGGCAAGATTGAAATGATAATAGACGGAGGCCAGGTTGGAATAGGTCTTGAATCAACTATCGTGGACCTTACAAGTGATGAACCGATGATATTAAGACCGGGCTATATAACGGCAGATATGTTAAAAGAGGTTCTTGGGTCAATAGCCATCGACAGGACAATAATAGACAGCACATCGACTCAAAGACCTAAGGCTCCCGGAATGAAATATAAGCACTATGCACCCAAAGGCGACCTTGCTATAGTTCAGGGAGAACAGGATAAGGTTATCGAATATATTAATGCAAGGTCTAAAGAGGCCAAGGCAGCAGGTAAAAAGGTCGGGATCATAGGAACAGATTCCACGAAGGCGCTCTATGAAGCTGATATAGTAAAGAGTGTAGGAAACAGAGATGATGAGAGTACCATTGCTCATGAACTTTTCAAGGTATTGAGAGAGTTTGATGATGAGGATGTTGATGTGATGTTCTCGGAGTCTTTTGACGAAAACGGAATCGGTCAGGCAATAATGAACAGGCTTTTGAAAGCAGCAGGTCACAATGTCATTTTGCTTTAGGTAGTTCTTTTGACATTGTGATGACTGTATTATAATAGTAAGGGATGGTAAGAAAATGATAGCATTAGGTAGTGACCACGGTGGATTTGAACTAAAAGAGGCTGTAAAGAAGCATCTTCAGGAGAGAGGACTTGAGTTTAAAGATTTTGGAACTTATGATCTTAACTCATGTGATTATCCTGAATTTGGAAGGGCAGCAGCTGAGGCTGTTGCAAGCGGAGAATGTGACAGAGGAATTGTAATCTGTACAACCGGAATAGGCATTTCAATAGTAGCCAACAAGGTAAAGGGAATACGATGTGCTCTTTGCTCTGAGAAAACATCAGCAAGACTTACAAGGGAGCACAATGATGCCAACATGCTTGCTATGGGTGGCGGAATGATTGGAACTGTTCAGGCACTTGAAATTGTTGATACATTTTTGGACACACCTTTTTCAGAGATGGAAAAGCACAGTCGCAGAATATCAAAAATAGAAAAATAATTACAACCAGGTTAGGAGGATTATATGGGAAAAGTAGTTATTATGGATCATCCACTTATTCAGCATAAAATAGGAATGATCAGGAGAGTAGAAACAGGTACAAAGGACTTTAGACAGACTATAAGTGAAATAGCAATGCTTATCTGCTATGAAGCTACCAGAGATCTTAATCTTAAAGATGTTGAGATAGAGACACCTATATGCAAAACAACTGTAAAGGAACTTAAGGGAAGAAAGCTTTGCGTAGTTCCTATTTTAAGAGCAGGTCTTGGCATGGTTGACGGAATGCTCGCACTTATTCCTGCAGCTAAAGTTGGGCACATCGGACTTTACAGAGATCCTGAGACACTTAAGCCTGTAGAGTACTATTGCAAAATGCCTGCAGATATTTCAGAAAGAGAGATATTTGTAGTTGATCCTATGCTTGCAACAGGAGGATCATCAGTTGCAGCTATTCAGATGCTTAAAGACAGAGGATGCAGCCATATTCATTTCATGTGTATCATTGCTGCACCGGAAGGACTTAAGGCTATGCAGGAAGCACACCCGGATGTAGATATTTACGTTGGTTCTCTCGATGAGAAACTCAACGAGCACGGCTACATCGTACCTGGTTTAGGAGACGCTGGAGACCGCATCTTCGGAACAAAGTGAGCGATAAGCGGGAAAAAGTTCAAATGATTTCAAGCTTGCTTGAGTAATCATTTGAATTTGAGACCGCAACGTACATGAGGAAGTAGTACGATAGTACGGATTCCGAATGTACGTAGGATTGCGCGAACGAAGTGGAGCAATCCGTATTATCGCGGTAGCATGTCGAGAGCGAAGCGTAGACATGCGTATTTTGTTACCAACGCTAGTATTCAAGGAGGACGCATGAAAAGAGAGGATTACATATCCTGGGATGAGTATTTTATGGGGGTTGCAAAGCTTGCGGCACTCAGATCCAAAGATCCTAATACTCAGGTGGGAAGCTGTATTGTAAGTGAAGACAACAATATATTGTCCATGGGATATAACGGATTCCCTAAGGGCTGCTCTGATGAGGATTTCCCATGGGAGCGCGACGGCGAGGATGAGTTATCAACTAAATATCCTTTTGTTACTCACAGTGAGCTTAATGCGATCTTGAATTACAAGGGTGGAAACCTGGTTGGTTCCAAGATTTATGTATCTCTTTTTCCATGTAACGAGTGTGCCAAGGCAATTATCCAGGCAGGCATAAAAACAGTAGTTTATGATAGTGATAAATATAGTTCATCAGCATCTACAAAGGCTTCAAAGAAGATGTTTGATGCAGCAGGGGTGAGGTACTATCAATATCAGCCTAGTGGAAGAAGCATAAAAATTACAATTTAAAAAGAAGGCATGAAAAGACGAGGGGATTGGGGAGTTACAACTAAATATAGAAAGCATTTTTTAATAATTGCATTGACCGTATTTGCTTTTTTTCTGGGGACAGCTTTTTTTCCTATTGAAACCCACGCTACTGAATCAACCAAAAAGCAGCTTGAAGAAGCAAAGGAAAAAAAACAACAATCTCAGGACGAGCTTGATAATACTAAAGATGATATAGCTGAGATGAATGAAGAGAAGTCTTCTCTTCAGGGACAACTTAATTCTTTGAATAATCAGCTCAGCGAGGTCAGCAGCAATCTGGAAGAAATAGAAGAGCAGATTGATGTCAAAGAAACAGAAATTGAAAATACGCTTGCAGAACTTGAAGCGGCCAGAAATACAGAAGCTGAACAGTATGCTTCTATGAAAAAAAGAGTTCAGTTTATATATGAAAAACAGAACTTTGTTTTTTTCGATATGATTCTTAGCTCAGGAAGCTTTGCGGACTTTCTCAATCAGAATCACTTTATAGAAGAGCTTTCGGCGTACGATAAGAGAAAGTTTGAAGAATATATTCAGACAAGAAAACTTATTGAGGAAAAGGAAGCAGCTCTTGAGGAGGAAATGGACCAGCTTGAGGAGTATCAGGTTAAAGAGCAGGCGGAGCAGAGCAGGGTTTCAGGGCTTGTAAGTCAGACTTCGGGAACTATTAAGCAGTATGCTAATGATATTTCTGATGCTGAGTCCAAGGCAGAGGAGCTTGAAGCGCAGATCAAAGCACAGGAAGCTGATATTAAGGCCCTGGAAGCAAAACTTGCGGAGGAAATGAGATTATCAAAACTGGCTGCAGCCTCAAAATGGAGAGATATTTCGGAAGTTACATTTGCAGAAGGTGACAGATATCTTCTGGCAAATCTGATTTATTGCGAGGCAGGTTCAGAGCCTTATGAAGGAAAGGTTGCGGTAGGTGCTGTAGTTATAAACAGAGTGTTAAGTTCTGTTTATCCGGATACTGTGGTAGGGGTAATCTACCAGAACAAACAGTTTTCACCGGTTGCAAGCGGAAGACTTGCACTTGCACTTGCTGAGGGTAAAGCCACAGCCGCATGCTATCAGGCAGCGGATGAAGCTATGACAGGATATTCCAATGTAGGAAACTGCGTATATTTTAGAACACCGATACCGGGGCTTTCAGGAATAAATATAGGTGGTCATGTCTTTTATTGATCATTATTTACAATTATTTTTTCAATAGGACCTACTAGGGACTCGATGCCATTATCGTATATTTCATTAAGGAGTCTGTTCAATGTGAGCAGACTCTTTTTAAGAAGAACTTCATCAATGAGGCGTTTTTCAAAAGCTTCAGAGAGTTCATCGAGGTCCACAACTTTGATAAGCCCGTTAGGATAAACTTTAACATCGGCCAACAGGTCGATTACCAGAAGCCTATTGGTTTCTTTATCATAGTCATAGGTAATAATATCACAATACCAGCATAACAAAGAGCCATCATCTTTGAGAAATTTGCTGACTTTGTAACCGCGATCAAGATAATAACATGAATATCCGCTAGATAAGTCGCACCTTTTGCGTATGGTGCTCCATTTAGTAACAATGAAAGAATCGGTTTGCTCCAGAATAATGTCATCCTTAAGCTCAAGACATTCGTCCGGAATGAAACGTTTGCGATAAAGAACGGGATTTTCCATAAGGGAACCTCCTTTTGGAAAAATCTTACTATTATATAAAATGAAAGTCAATTATGCGAGATAATTTAGTTAGAATAACGATAATAAAAATCATATATGCCATAGTGGTATTTGTAGTTGCTGTATTTATTCTAGGAAAGCTTTCAAATGGTGACAATGCAGATATGACAGCCAAAATGCAACCTGCAACGCTTCCGGTTGTTACGCTTGTTACTGATGAAGGCGCCGTAAATCCGCTTCATGGTTATCTTTCTGCTGTTGATGTCAATTACATTAGAGGATCGGTTTTGCCGACTGATCAAGACAGAAAATTTTCTTTTAATATAAATACCTATGGCAATAAGGTCTGGGATTTAGGTTTTGAACTTAGAAGTATTGATGGTTCAAGGCTTATAGAAAACACGCAGATAGTAGATTATGCTGAAAACGGCGATGTAATATCAGGTGATATACAGTTAAAAGACCTTATTACCACTGATACAGAGTATATGCTTGTCCTCGTTATGCAGACAGAGAGCGGCACAGCAAAGTATTATACAAGAGTTGTGTGGCCTGAAGATGGCAGCAAATACAATTTGGATGAGTGCCTTGACTTTGTGCTTGGCTTTTCCGAGGCCACATTCAGCAAAACAGCAGCAAAAGAATATTCGAAATATCTTGAGTCTAATTCAGAGGGGGATAATACAACCTTTAATAAGGTAGATATTCACAGTAGTTTTAATCAGGTAACATGGGGAGATCTTAATATCACAGCTCACACAACTCCGGATGTTTATGTTACTGATATACATTCTCAAACAGCCAGTTTTGAACTTCAGTACAGAGTTTCGATTAAAGATGGGACAATCAACAGAACCTACAATGTAGTTGAAGACTATCGTGTCAGGTATACGTCTGACAGACTGTACCTTTTAAATTTTGAGAGATCAATGAATTATATATTTGATTCAGGTTCATACTCCATCACTCAAAACGGTATTTATCTTGGCATCGAAGATCCTGAAATTGAGTTTAAAGAAAGTGACAGCGGAAGTGTATTTGCATTTGTAAGCGAGAATCGCCTGTTTGTTTTTAACAATTCTGAGAGTAAGCTGGCTTATGTTTTTGGCTTCTATGATAGTGATAATGATGATATAAGAACAAGGTGGAACAAGAATCTTATTAAGATTTTGAATATTGATGAAGCCGGAAATGTTAAGTTCGCTGTGGCCGGTTATATGAACAGGGGACTTCATGAGGGCGAAGTTGGAATTGCCGTATATGATTACAACATTTCTTTGAATGCTGTAGAAGAGCAAGTATTTATTAACAGTAGCAGTTCAGCTGAAATACTTATGAGTTATTTCGATCGACTGGCCTATGCAAGTAACAACGAAATGTTCTACTGTATGCTGGATCAGAACATATACGAGATAGATCTTATAGAGAAAACGGGAAGTTCTGTGGTTGATGATATAGGAAACGGGCAGTATAAAATATCTGAGTCCGAAAATGTTATCTCATGGCAGAATGACGATTTTAAGAGTCTTCATGTTATGAACCTGAATACCAGAGCTACTTCGGAGATTACTGCAGAGGACGGAGACTACATTATTCTTTTGGGCTTTATGGGGGAAGATTTAATATATGGACTTGTTCATGAGAGCGATGTCCTAAATGATCAGATAGGCAACCCTATTTATGCTATGTATAGTCTTAGGATTGAAGATAGTGAAGGAAATCTTTTGGAGAAATACAGCCCCGATGGAATATATATTACGGGAGTAACTGTCAATGGCAATCAGCTAAAGATGACAAGAGTTGTCAAGGACGAAGAAGGAACAGGGTATATAAGTACTTATGATGATCAGATCATGAACACACTTGAGGTCGAAAGTGGCAATAATACAGTTGATGTGTCATCAGTAGATGTATTTGAAAAGATTGTTCAGATTACTACCAAATCAGAGATCAAAACAAAACAGCTTCGAGTTCTTACACCGAATCAGACTCTTTTTGAGGGAGACAGAGATGTTGAGCTTGCAATTGAGAGAGATACGGAAAAGAATCCTCTTTACTATGCGTATGGACTTGACGGATCTGTTCGTATATATGCAAATCCTGCAAGTGCTATATTGGATGCTAATGATGCACCGGGCGTAGTTACTTCAGACAATAATGAATACATCTGGATCAAAGGAAACCTTTTAAGGTCCAATCAGATTATGGCCATAACAAGAATGGGTGAAAGTTATGAGAATATGACATCTCAAAACCCGGTGGCAGTATGCCTGGATCTGGTGCTGCAGTTTAAGGGGACGAACAGAGACGTTGAAGCATTATTGGAAAATGGAATGGGGGTTGAACAGATTCTTGAGAACTCACTGACTCAGGCCAGAGTTCTTGATCTGGATGGATGTCCGTTATCAACAGTTTTGTATTATGTGAATCAGGATATACCTGTGATATGTCTTTTAAATAATGGGGAAGCAATGCTTGTAATTGGATTTAATGAGCTTAATACAGTTCTTATGGATCCAAGTACCGGCACAGTTTATAAATATGGAATGAATGACTCGGCTCAGTTATTTGAAAATAACGGCAATCATTTTATTACCTATATTACGGAGGGTTAAACAATGAAAATTTTTGATTATAACAGGGTAAAAGATCCGGAGTTTTTTAAGGAGAATGTTATACCGGCGCATTCAGATCATGTGGCTTATGCTTCTGATGATGAACTTGAGGCCGGAGTAAGCTCACTTAAAATGTCTCTTAACGGACTTTGGAAATTCCATTATGCCAAGAATTACAGAGCGACAATAGATGGTTTTGAAAAAGAAGAATATGACTGCAATTTTTGGGATGATATACATGTTCCTGCTCATATGCAGATGGAAGGCTATGATATTCCTGCATATATCAATGTTCAGTATCCATGGGATGGGCATGAGGACATAGAGCTTGGAGAGATTCCGGAGGAGTTTAATCCGGTTGGAAGCTATGTTAAGTATCTTGAAGTGCCTTTTGATTGGAGCGGAAAAGAAATCCATGTAATATTTGAGGGTGTTGAAAGCGGATATGCTCTTTGGCTTAACGGAAGGTATGTTGGATATAGCGCTGATACATTTACTCCATCAGAGTTTGATCTCACACCATTTATAAAGCAGGGTGTGAACAAGATGGCAGTTCAGGTTTATAAATGGACTTCAGGAAGCTGGATGGAGGATCAGGATTTCTTTAGATTTTCAGGAATATACAGAAATGTATTTTTACAGCTTGTACCGGCAGTACATCTAAATGACCTTAAGGTCAGAACAATCTTAAACGAAGATTTTACAGAAGCTGAACTTGAAGTTACCCTTAAGCTTAATAAGGCAGCAGGAACAACAGAGTATGTACTTCTTAGAAACAATCATCCTGTTGTAAAGGGGAGTGTTTCCAATAAAGAAGAAGTTGTGATATCTGAAAAAGTCCAGAGCCCGGTTTTATGGAGCGCTGAAGATCCACAGCTCTATCAGCTTCTTTTGCATATCAAAGGCGAAAATGGGGAAGACCTCGAAGTAATTCGTCAAAACGTAGGTTTTAGGCGCTTTGAGATGAAGAACGGAATCATGCTTATCAACGGAAAGCGCATTGTATTCAGAGGCGTTAACAGGCATGAGTTCTCTTGTGACAGCGGAAGAGTAGTGTCAGATGAGGATACTCTTTTAGATATTCTCACTATGAAAAAGAATAATATAAATGCCATAAGAACCAGCCATTATCAGAATTCATCCAAGATTTACGAACTCTGTGATATTTATGGACTTTATATGATCGCAGAAAATAACATGGAGACTCACGGAAGCTGGTCTGCTGCATCAAGTCAGGAAGCTGCAATAGCAGGCGCAATACCGGGCAGCAGGGATAACTGCATGGATGTAATGCTCGACAGAATTAATACCACATATCAGCTCGATAAGAACCATCCATCAGTACTTATTTGGTCTATTGGTAATGAGTCCCACGGTGGAAAAGTGCCTTTCGAGATGAGTCAGCTCTTTAGAAAACTTGATCCGGACAGACTTGTTCATTATGAAGGCGTTTGTCACGACAGAACCTACAATGACACAAGCGATATGGAAAGCCAGATGTATCCTTCAGTTGCAAGCATTGAGAAATTCCTTAAGGAACATCCTGATAAGCCGTTTATCTGCTGCGAGTACACACATGCTATGGCCAATTCTAACGGCGGCATGTTCAAATACACGGACCTTGCTGACAGGGAAGAAAGGTACCAGGGAGGCTTTATTTGGGACTATGTGGATCAGTCAATCAGAAGCCGCAACTGCTTTGGCGAAGAGTATCAGGCATATGGTGGTGATCACGGAGAAAGACCTACTGACTTTAACTTCTCAGGAAACGGAATAGTAGACGGTCAGAGGAAAGAATATGCTAAGATGCAGGAGGTTAAATTCAACTACCAGAGCATCAAAGTGTATGTAGAAAAAGATAAGGTGAAGGTTGTAAACAAGAATCTTTTCACCAATACAAGTGAGTACACATGTGTAGCTGTTCTTGAAAGAAACGGCAAAAAGCTAATGGAGAGATTCATTGCTACAGCTGTAGAGCCTTTAGATGAAAAGACCTATGATCTTCCGGAAGCAATTGTAAATAAGATGTCTGTTTTCGGAACTGAACCATATGACGAAAATGGTCCTTTCCCGGTTGATGAATATGTGGTTACAGTTTCATTCAGACTTCGCGATGATACAAGCTGGGCAAATAGAGGTCATGAAGTTGCGTTTGGACAGGGAGTATTTAGAAATTCTGCTTCTACATATATTTCCTGCGCAAAGATAAAGGTTATCAAGGGATCTTTCAATATAGGAGTTAAAGGAAATCATTTCTCAGTTCTTTTCTCAAGAGACCATGGACTTGTATCTTATAATTATGCAGGAAAAGAAATGTTGGAATCTATTCCAAGACCAAACTTCTGGAGAGCGCCTGTTGATAACGACAACGGAAACAGAATGCCTCAGAGATATGCTCAGTGGAAGATTGCAAGCAGCTATATGACTCACTATCCGATAGTTGAGGACAGCACAGGTTACGTAAACGGTTCAGAGGAAGAGAGAAAGACATATCCTGTAATAAAGGAAGAGGAAAACAGCGTAAGCTTAACTTACAGATTTTTCCTTCCTACAACGCCTGCTTCATCTGTAGACGTGACTTATACAGTAACAGGTGATGGAAGAGTATGGGTAAAAGAAGATTATGAACCTGTAAAGGGACTTACTCCAATGCCTGAATATGGCATGATGTTCAGAATAAGTCCTGAGTACAAATTTGTTGAATACTATGGAAATGGGCCTGAGGAGAACTACTGCGACAGAAATAAGGGCGCAAAGCTTGGTGTGTTCAAGACTTCTACAACAGATGCCATGGAGAGCTATCTTGTTCCACAGGAAACTGGTAACAGAACAGATGTAAGATGGGCCAAGGTTATAGACAGAAAAGGAAGAGGACTTTTGTTTGAAGCTCCAATGACTATGAATTTCAGTGCGCTTCCATACACACCTGACGAGTTGGAGGCAGCAAAGCACCCTTATGAGCTTCCAAGAGTATTTAAGACTATCGTAAGATGCAGCCTTGTTCAGATGGGAATTGCAGGAGACGATAGCTGGGGAGCAAGAACTCATGAAGAGTTCCTTCTTCCAAACGATAAGAAACTTTCATTTGTAATGTCATTTAAAGGAATTTGATGATAACTGGGGCAAAAGTATGAGACCCTAAAATCATTTGATCAAAGGAGGAAATGAAAAATGGAACCGGTTAACAGCATTGATGCAGAGGACGATCAGTTTGCGTACAGATATGACACACAGCTTTTGATCGATAGAAGAGATGAGGATCTTGATGAGGATGAGATCGCAGATTATATCACAACTCACATTGAGGGGAACTCCCTTATTGCGGCAGGAGATGAGGATCTTGTTAAGATTCATTTTCATACCAATGAACCTTGGAAGGTCCTTGAATACTGCAATTCAATAGGTGAGATCTACGATATCGTTGTTGAGGATATGATCCGCCAGTCAGCAGGACTTCAGGGATAAGTTGTTAATGTCTCTTGGCAAGAAGAGATGTGTAGTATTTACAGATAGCAAATACTGGCTTGAGGTTACATTCAGTTGAAACAACTGATAAATCGTGCATGAATAAAAGTAGGAGAGAAGGCTATGAACGAGAACATTGTTAAGAGAAACGAATTGTTGGCACAAAAGGTTATCAAGGGGCTTGAATCCAGAAACATGACAGGCTACTATGCAGCTACCAAAGAGGAAGCGCTTAAGAAGGCACTTGAGCTTATTCCTGAAGGCAGCAGCGTATCTATGGGCGGAGCAATGAGCGCTCATGAGATAGGTCTCGTAGAAGCAGTGAAAAAAGGCAACTACAACTTTATTGACAGAGATGCCATGGAAGATAAGCGCGCAGCGATGCTTGCTGCTTATGATGCGGATTATTTCCTTGTAAGTGCCAATGCTATGACAGAAGATGGTGTCATTGTAAATATCGATGGCAATTCAAACCGCGTTTCTGCAATAGCCCAGGGCCCTAAGCATGTTCTTTTCATAGTTGGAATGAACAAGATATGTGATGATGTTGATGGAGCTATGAAGCGTGCAAGAAACGTAGCAGCACCTATCAACGCACAGCGTTTTGGCCTTTCTACTCCCTGCGCCAAGACAGGTTCATGCATGAATTGTAAATCTCCTGATACAATTTGCTGCCAGTTTTTGATTACACGTTTTTCAAGACACAAGGACCGCATCCATGTGATCCTTGTTAATGACAATTTGGGATTCTGAAAACTATAAATTGTGGAAAAGCCAGATAAAAAAGTAAGGAAATGTGGATATGCCAGTTAACGATATTAAAGCCGTGATATTTGATATGGATGGTACGCTTACTGATACGGAGAAGTATTATCAGATAGCATGGCCAAAAGCTTTTGCACATTTTGGATATGAAGCCCCAAAGGATTTTGCCCTTGAACTAAGATCCCTTGGAAGACCTTTTGCTCCCAGGAGGTTTAAGGAAGTATTTGGAGAAGATTTCGATTACGCAAAGGTGAGAGAGTATAGAAAAGGACTTGTTGAAGAACTCATAAAAGAGCAGGGGATTCCTCTAAAGCCCGGCGCCAAAGAGATATTGTCATGGCTTCGAGAACATGGAATCCTGACAGCCCTTGCCACAGCCAATGAATATCCAAGAGCAGAGCGATATCTTAAGAAAATCGACCTGTTTGACTACTTCGACAAGATAATCTGCGCCAACATGGTTGAGCTTGGTAAACCCGCTCCCGACATTTATGCCTATGCCTGCAATGAACTGGGCCTTTCGCCAGAGGAAACCTTCGCTGTAGAAGACTCACCAAACGGCGTAAACAGTGCGTACTCCGCAGGCTGCAACGTCATCATGATCCCCGACCTCACAGAACCTGACGAAGAACTTCGTGGAAAACTATACGCAAGACTAGATCGACTTGTGGATATTAAGAGTCTTTTTCTTAACTCATAAATAGTAAGACGCTTAATAGTGCGACCTTGATTCCTTGCAGAATATCTAAAACGTGGATTCAAGAAAGCAGTGGAAATGGGGCAAGTGTAGCTGGCTCGATTTAGAGTTTTTGGAATAATTTATGAAATGAAAAAAGAAGGTTCAAAGACCTGTTCTGAATAACATGAAAGGTCTTTGGGCCTTCTTTTTGAGTTTCAATAAATTACCAAAAAATCTATCAGAGAGCCGGATGCACTTGCCCCATTTCCACTGCTTTCTTGTTCACAATTTAGATTTTTTTCTCAGCTTCAAGGCTAGCACGAAGCTCTCCGCTGTTGTAGCGCTCAATGATATTGTTGATACGTTCAACAGGATTAAGAAGGTCGCTGATAGAAGCGTCGTGGTTAAGTGTATCAATAAGGTAGGCGATATACTTGCTCATATCGCAGCTGATATACCATTCACGTGAAAGAAGCTCAGGTGTCTGGTAAACAAGGTTGGTTGTAAATACTCTGTCGATGATTCCTTCTTCATAAGCCTTGTCGAATATATCCAAACCGCTTGTAAATAATCCAAATGTTGAGAATGCGTAAATTCTCGCAGCTTTGCGTTGTTTAAGTGCTCTTGCCACATCAAGCATGCTCTCACCTGATGAAATCATATCATCAACAATGATAACGGATTTACCTTCTACACTTGTTCCAAGGAATTCGTGAGAAACAATTGGATTACGTCCATTAACTACCTGTGTATAATCACGTCTCTTATAGAACATTCCTACATCAAGACCAAGTACACTTGCAAGATAGATGGCTCTTCCCATTCCGCCTTCATCCGGGCTTATTACCATCATGTGGTCAGAATCAATCTTAAGATCCCATATATTGCGAAGAAGTGCTTTTATAAATTGATATGTTGTGCGAACTGTTTCGAAGCCGTTAAGTGGAATGGCGTTTTGAACTCTGGGATCATGTGCATCAAAGGTGATGATATTATCAACACCCATTTTGACAAGTTCCTGAAGAGCGATAGCGCAGTCAAGAGACTCTCTTGAGCTTCTTTTGTGCTGACGGGACTCATAGAGGAATGGCATGATTACAGTGATTCTTCTTGCCTTACCGCCTACTGCTGCAATGATTCTTTTTAAATCCTGATAGTGATCATCAGGAGACATATGATTTTCTTGTCCGAAAAGAGAATAGGTCTGTGAATAGTTACATACATCTACAAGAAGATAAAGGTCATCTCCTCGTACGGAAGTTTTAATAACTCCTTTTGCTTCACCGGTTCCGAATCTTGGAACCTCAGCCTCTAAGATATAAGAAGGACGCTCATAGCCTGTAAATGCAAGGCTACCTTTATGTTCGTTCTCTCTTTCTGCTCTCCATTTTACGAGATAGTAATCGACTTTCTCTGCAAGGGACTGAACTCCCTTAAGTGGAATAATTCCCAGAGATCCTACAGGAATAGTCTCCAGATTACGTTTCTCTTCTCTTTTTGGCATTACTGAAAATCCTCGCTTTCTTTTCTTGCAATTTTCTTTATTTTTCTGATATCCTGACCTGAAAGTTTCAGGAGTCTGAAATTACTTGTTATCCTTGAAAAAATTCTGTCAGAGTAAGTGTTTTGCAATTGTTCAAGAGAAAGATTTGTGGTAATGATCGTCGCTTTTTTTCTGTTGTCGCGTTCGTTGAGACAGGAGAAAAGCTCGGAAGCCACAAAACTATTTGTACGTTCTGTACCAAGATCGTCGATGATCAGTAGTTCACAATTGTACAAATCCTCATAGATCCCCCTAAGTTCCCCCTTATTTTTGTAGTCAAATGAATTCTCAGCCAGTAGTTCAAATAATCCGGTCGAGCTAAAATATATTACAGAATGGCCTTTTTTAAGAAGCTCATTGGCAATACATATCGAAAGGAAAGATTTGCCAGTACCAACTGTACCATAAATAAAAAGATTTTGGTAGTCAGAACAAAAATTATTTATAAATTCTTCAGCAGCTTTGACTGCACCGCGGAATTTTATCAGATCCTCACCTTGATAGTATCTATCGGTTAAAAGCTTAAAATTAGCACTTTTTGTGAGCATTCTGAGATTGGATTTATCATAAAGAGTTTCAATTATTTTCTGTTTGAAACAGTGACATTTTTCATTGCCGATATAACCGGTGTCTTTGCAATCCTGACAGGTGTAACCCATATCAAGGTAGTCTGAAGAAAAACCTGCTTCAGTTAAAAGAATGAGTTTTTGTCTTGCAAGTTCTTCAAGCTCTCGTCTAAGAACAGACCGGTCCAGACGTTCTCCTGAAAGAAGCCTTTTGCCAAAAGCTACGCTGGCAGAAGCTGTTTCGTCTTCAAGCTCTTTATAGCCTTCAACAGTTTCGTAAACGTATCGCTGTCTGTCTTCTAATTCCTGTCTGTGAAGAGCACGCCGCTCTTCATATTCATGCATGATTTCATCATACTGAGCATTAGTTAGTGCCATGGTTTGTCCTCCAATAAGGCTTTGCATGTACTATTCAGTCAGCAGCCAGCACTGTGCTGCGGGCTGCGTGAGAAGGTGATTCAAGTGGCAATTTTGCTCATTGAGAAGTGATTTAATTGCAAAATTGCAGTATTACTGGTCAGGAACTGAACAGCAATCTTTGCACAATACAGCCCTGTACGTGCTTCAGGGAAGGCCTTGGCCGCCGCCGAACCAAAAGTACAGGGCTAAATTTTTGCAGTTCTTATCTGATTCCCCAATCAGGTAAGAGCTATTCCGGTTACCGGGCTGTTTTGTATAGTAACCTTAGTTGTCCAGAAGTTGTTTCTCAAGCTCGGCAAAATCATATGTATTTTGCTGAAACTGATTAAAACGGTTCTGGCTTCCGCTTGGGCGAATATATGATTCGTCAAAGCGGCTTTTAGTAGTGATGGATGATACGGAAGCCTTAGATCTTTTTTTCTTGAGATCTGCGGTAAAGTCGGCATCCAGTCTGGCAATATCCTCCCTTGAACTTGCTTTCTTTTCATGCCAGCTGCGAAGAATGCTGTCGCAATACTTCAAACGGTTTTTTTGAGTCGCCATAACAGTGCGGTCACAGGCTTCCATAATAATATCCATCGAAAATCCCAACTCCCCAAGCCAGGAACTGATGAAGTTTCCTTCTTTCTCAGTTGGGCTGTTTTCCATACCCAGGGCCTTCATGATACCGATTACATTCGGATCATGCTTATAGATTTCCGCGTGAGCCTGCTTTGGCGTCTTGATGCCTTCCTGACTCCAGTTTATAGCCACCTTTTCTACATATCTGAAATCAGCTTTATGATTATCGACGCAATATTGCATCAGATAGTCCAATAAATCATCTGAGAATTTAAGCTCATCATGAATATAGTAAAGCGTAAGCGCTTCTGTAGAAGTGAGAGGTCTTCCGAAATATTGCTCTGCAAGGAATACAATTCCTGCGCCTTCTTCTTCTTTGAAAGCGCGAAGCTCAGCGGCAGAGTATTTAGGCTTTGCCGGAGCTTTTTTTACTTCCCCTGCAATGTGTTCATCAGCAGCAATTTTACTGATCACAGGCTCACTGACAGTATGCTCACGAATATCCGGAAGAGGTCTTAAAACAGTATCGTTCTTTCTTCTGCCGAAATTAGTCTTAGGATTAATGTCCTCCATATGAATTCCGGTAAGATTACCTGAACCGTCATATTCAAGTGTGATAAGCTCTTTCTTTTCCCAGTATTTAAGTGCTCTTATGACATCTTTTTCTGTATGATTAAATTTATCTGCAAGTGCCGAAACGCTGGTAGGCAGGTTGGCACTCATCATACGCAGTAAAAAGAGGTAGATCTTAATCTGCGCATCATTTGCGTCTTGCATGTACTCGTCAATAAAAATATTGGAAACATTCGTAGAATCCTCCCCTAAATTATGACTGATTGTTACTCGCCCCATCATGTTATATTTTCACCTCAAGTTTAGTTACGAAGTTCAAAGATGCATTCATTTATTTGGTGCTCTCTTTCGAACAATTCAAATCTTAACACACAAATATCTTAAATGATATGGGAAAAAGTAACGAAGAAATCCAGCACTGGTGCGCATTTGGGGAATTGAGCCAATTGTGTGGACAATGTGGATAATGTGGATTAAATTATAAAAAAAATATAAAATAGCCAATCCATCAGTAAATAATGGATTGGCTGTTTTCCACCGGAAATTGTTTATACTTTTTTTATAAAAAAAGTGGATATGTGGATAAGTATCATTTACCAAGGAGTTCGTCGCCTATTTTAACAACATCACCGGCACCCATGGTTATCAACAAATCTCCTTTAGTGCAATTTTGCAAAAGGAACTTTTCTATCTCACTAAAGTTTTCAAAAGTTGGCAAATACATACATTCATGACCAAGATCTTTTATCTTGTCGCATAGCGTACGTGAGCTTATTCCCAGATTATCGGTCTCTCTTGCGGCGTAGATATCTGCCAAAACAACGTGATCAGCCAGAGAAAGAGCATCGGCAAATTCGTTCAAAAGAGCTTTTGTTCTGGTATAAGTGTGAGGCTGGAAAACACACCAGATTTTTCTGTGTGGATAGTTCTGTGCAGCTGTAAGTGTGGCCTTTATCTCTGTTGGATGATGGGCATAGTCATCAATAATAGTGATGCCGTGAACTTCGCCCTTATACTCAAATCTTCTGCTTGTTCCACCGAAAAGTGAGAGAGCAGTAGTGATGTGAGTGCTGTCTACATTTAATATAGTAGAAACTGCAATAGCTGCAAGGGCATTGTATACATTGTGAACGCCGGGAACAGCTAGCTTTATATCAAGCACAGAGCCGTCTTTTAAATGTGCTTTAAAAGAGGCGTTGCCGTGATCATCATAAGTAATGTCTGTTGGATAATAGTCAAAAGCGTCTGTGGAGCCGTAGGTAATAATTGAGCATTTAAGCTCATCCGTGATATATGAAACATTATCTATGTCACCGTTGATAACAAGAGTTCCGTCTTCAGGTAAAAGCTTAGCAAACTTTCTAAAGGAATGTCTGATATCATCAAGGTCCTTAAAGAAGTCAAGATGATCTGCATCTATATTGGTAATGATGCTGATTTTAGGGAAAAAGCTCAAAAAGCTGTTTGTATATTCGCAGGCTTCTGTAACAAAATATTCTGATTTACCAACACGGATGTTGCCCCCAATATCCTTAAATACGCCGCCGATTGAAAGAGTAGGGTCAGTATCTGCTTCCAAAAGAATCTTGGAGAGCATTGAAGTAGTTGTTGTTTTTCCATGTGTTCCTGCAACTGCAACAGGAAGATCATAATTAGTCATGATCTGGCCAAGAAGTTCAGCTCTGGTGAGCATTGGAATGCCGGCCTCTTTTGCTGCCATAAATTCAGGGTTATCGGGATGAACTGCGGCAGTGTACACAACTACGTCGATTGGTGAGCAGTCTGTTATATTTTCAGCTTTTTGTCCATATATAATGTTTGCACCTTGAGCAGAAAGTTTTTCTGTCATTTCGGATTTTTTGTTGTCCGAGCCCGAAACCTTAAAGCCCCTTTCTATTAATATATGGGCAAGACCACTCATAGATATTCCACCGATGCCCATAAAGTAAACATGTGCGGGTTTATCAAAATTAATTTTGTACATAAAATCCTCGATTCATGAATGTTTTTTTGACATAACAAATTATATTTAAGAAATCTGTAATAGCTACAAATTAATATGATATAACGCAATATATTCTAACACTTATTCTATCAAAGTCAAAAAACTATTCCCGCAATCGATTAAGCTAAATCTAATCTTAATAATCTTAATAAAAGAGATAAATAGAGTGTTTTTAATATTTATTTATGTTATACTTTTATATAAGAAAAAAGCGGTTTTCTGTGGCATGTCATTCGGCATGCCTGGTGTATCAAAGTCACGTTCTTGTGACTACAAAATGCAACGAGGTGGAACATGATAAAAAAAGAAATGATCGCCATGCTGCTGGCAGGGGGCCAGGGCAGCAGATTGGGAGTGTTAACTGCCAAGATGGCAAAGCCTGCAGTTTCATTTGGGGGAAAATACAGAATCATCGATTTCCCACTTAGTAACTGCATCAATTCTGGAGTGGACACTGTGGGAGTTCTTACACAGTATCGTCCCCTAAGACTTAATTCTCACATTGGTATAGGTATCCCGTGGGACCTAGACCGTAATTTTGGTGGAGTAACGGTACTCCCTCCTTACGAGAAGAGTTCTAATAGTGAATGGTATACCGGTACAGCCAATGCTATTTACCAGAACCTTGAATATATGGAGAACTACAATCCGGATTATGTTTTGATCCTTTCAGGTGATCATATATATAAGATGGATTATGAAACGATGCTTGATTTCCACAAGGCAAGTCATGCGGATGCTACAATTGCAGTTATGCCTGTTCCTATGGAGGAGGCCAGCAGATTCGGTATTATGATTACCGATGAAAACAAGAAGATTGTAGACTTTGAGGAAAAGCCTGAACATCCACGCAGTAATCTTGCTTCTATGGGTATCTATATTTTTTCATGGAAAGCTTTAAGAGAAGCTCTTATTGCTAACAAAGATCAGGCAGGTCTTGATTTTGGTAAGCATATTATTCCTTATTGCAAAGAACAGGGGCAGGCTCTTTATGCATATGAGTTTGATGGATACTGGAAAGATGTAGGAACGCTTACATCTTACTGGCAGGCAAACATGGAGCTAATTGATATAGTTCCTGAGTTCAATCTTTATGAAGAGTATTGGAAAATTTATACTGCAAGTGATGTTCAGCCACCACAGTATCTCGGATCTGACAGCGCAATTGAGCGCAGTATCGTAGGTGAAGGCTGTGAAATTTACGGTAAGGTTTATAACTCAGTTATAGGTCCCGGCGTAAAAATTGGAAAAGATACAGTTGTAAGTCACTCTATTATTATGAATGAAACAGAGATTGGTGAAGGCTGCAACATAGAAAAAGGTATCGTTGCCGAGAAGGTTAAGATTGGAAACAATGTAAGGATCGGAGCCTTCGAGGAAAAAGAAAATGAGACTAAGCCAAACATTTACTGTGAAGGTCTCTGCACTATCGGTGAGAAATCTGTTATTCCAAATGATGTAACAATCGGTAAGAATATTATGATTTCGGGAATTACTACTGCTGAGGATTACCCGGGCGGTGTCCTTGACAGCGGCAGAACATTAGATAAGGCAGGTGATTGACATGAGAGCGATTGGCATTATTTTAGCAGGTGGTAGCAGTAGCAGAATGCAGGAGCTCTCCAAGAAAAGAGCGGTTTGCGCTATGCCTGTAGCAGGTTTTTACAGAAGTATTGATTTTGCACTGAGTAATATGACAAACTCTCATATTCAGACAGTTGCAGTATTTACACAGTACAATGCAGGGAGCCTTAATTCACACCTTAGTTCATCAAAATGGTGGGATTTTGGACGTAAGCAGGGTGGTCTTTATGTATTTACTCCTGCAGTAAAGGCATCAGGAAATCTCTGGTACAGAGGTACAGCAGATGCAATTGCACAGAACCTTGATTTTTTAAGAAGCTGCCATGAGCCATATGTTATCATCACTTCCGGTGACTGTGTATATAAGATGGACTATGCTAAGCTTTTAGAGTACCACATTCAGAAGCAGGCAGATATTACTGTAGTATGTAAGGATATGCCTGCAGATATTGATACTGAGAGATTCGGAACCATCAGAATGAATGAGGAGAGTCGAATCGAAGAGTTCGAAGAGAAGCCTGTAGTATCAAGATCAAACACCATTTCGTGTGGTATCTATGTAATAAGAAGACGTCAGCTTATCGAACTCATTGAAAGAGCTGAAGAAGAAGAGAGATACGATTTCGTTAGAGATATTCTTGTAAGATATAAGGATATGAAACGAATCTATGGATACAAGATAAAAGAGTATTGGAACAATATCGCTTCAGTTGAGGATTATTACAGAACCAATATGGATTTCCTCAAGCCTGAAGTAAGACGGTATTTCTTCCGTGAGTATCCGGGTATCTACACAAAGGTTGTCGATCTTCCGCCTGCAAAATACAACGTGGGAGTTAACGTTAAAAACAGCCTTATATCCAGTGGATGTATTATCAACGGTGCAATAGAAGATTCCGTTATTTTCAAGGGGGCATTTGTCGGAAACAACTGTTACATCAAGAATTCAATCATCCTAAATGATGTATATATCGGCGATAATTCTCATATAGAGAACTGCATCGTTGAAAGCCATGGAACAATTCAGGCCAATTCTTACTACAAAGAAGAAAACGGCATAAAGATTGTAGTTGAGAATAATGAAAGATATGTATTGTAATTTTCTACATACATAAACACTGTTATGACCGAGAGGGGGTACATGATGAAAATAACAGACGTAAGGGTAAGGAAAGTCACAAAGCAGGGAAAAATGCGTGCAGTAGTATCAGTTACTTTTGACAATGAATTTGTGGTTCATGATATAAAAGTAATTGAGGGAGAAAGAGGATTGTTTATTGCGATGCCCAGCAAGAAGTCAACTGATGGCGAGTATCGCGACATTGCTCATCCAATCAATTCAGATACACGTAAGATTTTGCAGGACACAATTCTCGATGCTTACGACAAGGCAGCAGTAGATGAAACAGCAGATGATGATAGCATCTGATGCTTCATTCAGGGATTGACCGGTAACTCATCCGATAGAGAATCTCATGTGTGTTACTTGTTCAACCGCAATAAAAATGGTATAGTGAATAAAATTAAATGGGGCTTAAGGTACATTATGTACTAAGCCCCATTTATTTCGGTGGGGAAAAGAGTGATGAAAATGCTGGGGATTTTTAGGAAATTATTTGGAAAAAAAGAAGAGGAAACGGGAAGAATGTTTGTAATTGCGGGACTTGGAAACCCAGAAAAGAAATATTTTGAAACCAGACATAATGTGGGCTTTGCTACAATAGACGCCCTTTCAGATAAATATGGAATTGAACTTACGGAAACCAAGTTTAAGGCAGCATTTGGAAAAGGAAGGATTGGAGGAGAGAGAGTCATCCTTGTAAAGCCTCTTACTTATATGAATCTAAGTGGAGAGGCTATAAGACCGATATGCGATTATTTTAAGGTTGATACCAAGGAAGAGCTGATTGTCATATCCGATGATGTGGAACTTGATGTGGGAAATATAAGAGTCAGACCCAAGGGTAGTGCAGGTGGACACAATGGACTTAAGAACATTATCGCTCAGCTTGGACACAGTGATTTTAAGCGTGTCAGAGTGGGTGTCGGCAGGAAGCCGAAAGAGTACGATATGGTTGACTGGGTACTTGGTCACTTTGATGGCGAGGATCGGACATCCATAAAAGAAGGAATAGATTTAGCAGCAGCTGCAGTTGTTGAGATTATGGAAAATGGCGTAGACAGCGCCATGAACAGATTTAACGGTAAAAATAAATGAGAGCGATCACAACTCCTTTACATGAGTTAACTGAATTTGAAGAAATCAATAAGTATCTTGAAAAGCCCTTTGCATGTGCAGAAGTGACCGGATGCGTTGATTCCCAGAAACTGCACTTTATTGATAGCCTTGGCGCTGATTTTAAGTACAAGATTATAGTGACTTATTCCGATCTTCGGGCAAAAGAAATTTATGAGGATTACAAGTTTTATGACAAGAATGTCACTGTGTACCCTGCAAAAGACCTTATCTTTTATCAGGCAGATGTGCACAGTAACGAGATTGTAAGGCAGAGAATAAGATGCATGAGAAGACTTATTGAGGGAAGACCTGTTACTGTGGTCACAACCTTTTCTGCTCTTATGGCTCCACAGATAAAGCCTGAGATCATAAAAGAAAACATTCTTTCAATAGACAGGCATAAGCCCGTTGATGAGACCGATATTACCAGGAAACTTGTAACTATGGGATATATGAGGAACTATCAGGTTGAAGGTCCCGGCGAGTTTTCTGTTCGTGGTGATATAATTGATGTCTTTGACCTGACAGAGGAAAATCCTTACCGAATCGAACTTTGGGGAGATGAGATCCAGTCAATCAGAAGCTTTGACATTCTGTCTCAGAGATCACTTGAGAAGCTTGAATCAATAGAGATATATCCTGCATCCGAAATTATTTTGGATGAAGACAAGCTGCAGGAAGGAATGGACAAGATACAGGAAGAGACTGACAGATGTGTCGAGATGCTTCGTTCAGAGTTTAAGACCAAAGAGGCTCATCAGTTAAAAACTCAGACCGAGGAACTTAAGGAACAGCTTTTTGAACTAAAGACAACAGTTAACCTTGAAAGCTACATAAGATATTTCTATGAAGATACAGTTACAATCCAGGAGATGTTTCCCAAGGGCAAGAGCTGTATATTTATTGACGAGCCCGGAAGAGTGGCTGAGCATGCGATGGCAGTGGAGGCTGAATTCAGGGAGAGCATGACTCACAGGGCTGAAAAAGGATATGTTCTTCAGGGGCAGATGGACCTTTTGTATGGAACTGACAACTGTGTCAGCAGAATGGCAAATGGAAGAAGAGTTATTATGTCTTCACTTCCTGTTCCGAAGAGTCAGAATATCTTTTCACCGGAAAAAAGCTGGGATATTAAGGCAAGGAGCGTAGCGCCATATAACAATAGCTTTGAGTCACTGGTAAAAGACTTAAAGGCTTATGTTAAACAGGGCTATAGAGTGCTTATTTTGTCCGGCTCCCGAACAAGAGCAAAAAGAATCGTCGATGACCTTAGAGATAATCTGGTATCTGCATTTTACAGTGAGGATCCGGGCAGGGTTCTGAAACCCGGTGAAATAATGACTTATTACGGCAGGATATTAAAGGGGTTTGAGTATCCTGATATTAAGTTCGCTGTAATAGCAGAGTCTGACATTTTTACTGAGCATACCAAGAAAAGGAAAAAGAAAAAAAGTACCTATAAGGGCGAGAAAATTTCAGATTTTGCGGATCTTAAAATTGGCGATTACGTGGTTCATGAGGATCACGGACTTGGAATATACAGAGGTATTGAAAAGATAGAGACAGACCATGTGGTCAAGGATTATATAAAAGTTGAGTACGGAGATGGTGGAAATCTCTACATTTTGGCAACAGGTCTTTCTGTCATTCAAAAGTATGCATCAGGTGGAGACGACAATGAATTGTCTCATAAGCCCAAGCTTAACAAGCTAGGAAGCGGTGATTGGAGCCACACCAAAGCAAAGGTCAAGGCAGCGGTTGAGGAAGTTGCTCAGGATCTGGTTGAGCTCTATGCAAAGCGTCAGCAGGCCCTTGGTTATCAGTTTGGAAAAGACACGGTTTGGCAGCAGGAGTTTGAAGATGCCTTTCCTTATCAGGAAACTGAAGATCAGCTCACAGCCATCGAGGATACTAAAAGAGATATGGAGTCCACCAAGACCATGGACAGGCTTGTATGTGGTGATGTTGGCTTTGGAAAAACCGAGATTGCAATAAGAGCGGCGTTTAAGGCTGTTCAGGACGGTAAACAGGTTGCAGTTCTGGTTCCTACAACAATTCTGGCTCAGCAGCACTACAACACATTTTCGGAGAGAATGCGTAACTTCCCTGTAAGAGTGGATCTTATGTCAAGATTCAGAACTGCAGCGGAACAAAAAAAGACAGTACAGGACCTTCAAAAAGGCCTTGTAGATATTGTTATCGGAACTCACAGACTCTTATCAAAAGATGTGAAATACAAGGATCTTGGACTTCTTATTGTGGATGAGGAGCAGCGATTTGGTGTAACACACAAAGAAAAGCTTAAGACATTGAAAGAAAATATTGACGTTCTTACTCTTTCAGCTACTCCCATTCCGAGAACCCTTCATATGTCCCTTGTGGGAATCAGAGAAATGAGTGTTCTTGAAGAAGCACCCAATGACAGAATGCCTATCCAAACCTATGTTATGGAGTACAATGATGAATTGGTAAGAGAGGCTATTGTCCGTGAGCTTTCAAGGAACGGACAGGTTTACTATGTATATAACAGAGTAAGCACTATTGCAGATGTGGCAGCACAAATACAAAAGCTTGTTCCTGAAGCCAATGTGGCATTTGCACATGGACAAATGAAAGAGTCTGAGCTTGAAAGAATCATGTATGACTTCATTGACGGAACTATTGATGTGCTTGTATCGACAACAATCATAGAGACAGGTCTTGATATTCCAAATGTTAACACCATGATAATTCATGATTCAGACAAGATGGGACTTTCACAGCTATATCAGTTAAGAGGAAGGGTTGGTCGCTCCAACAGGACTGCGTATGCTTTCCTTATGTATAAACGTGATAAGATGCTAAAAGAAGTAGCTGAAAAGCGTCTTTCTGCTATCAGAGAGTTCACAGATTTAGGAAGCGGATTTAAGATTGCCATGCGTGACCTTGAGATTAGAGGTGCAGGAAGTCTTTTGGGCAGAAAACAGTCGGGACACATGCAGGCTGTAGGATATGACCTTTACTGCAAGATGCTTGGGGAAGCTGTCAGGATAAAGAAAGGTGACAGCAGCGATGATGAGCTTTTAAATGCTATCAATACCAGCATTGACCTTGATGTGGATGCTTTTATCCCAAATGAATATATTCTCAATGAAGAGCAGAAGCTTGAGATATACAAGAGAATAGCAACTTTGGAAAATCAGTCAGAATGTGACGATATGAGAGATGAATTGATCGATAGATTCGGCGAAGTGCCGCAGCCGGCTGATAACCTTCTTAGAATCTCTCTTTTGCGTTCAAAGGCGCATGCACTATACATTCCGGAAATCAAAGGTGGAAATGGAACGATAGAGTTTAAGATAAACCCTAATGCCAAAATAGATGCAGGCAAGATTCCCGGATTTATAGCTTCCTACAAAGGAAACATGGCTTTCCACAGCGCAGGAATTCCGGTATTTGTCTATAAATACCAAAAGGACGGCAATCCAGCTAAGGCTGCGCAGAAACTCCTTGAAGATGCAGAGGAGATTGTGGAAAAGATGAAAGCACTTGTACGTGACTAACAAAATCACAAGAAGATATACTTTCTTGTAAACGGACGCAGCCGAGCTGAAAGTGCAGGTATAGCTCTGTTCACTCTGATATTTTTCAATGTGATAAATTGGACATAAAACACCCACAAAAGCCTTGTTTCATACTTATTCAGAACACAAGTCTTTTGTGGGTTTATTTATATCCATTTATCATCATTTCAAAATAAATCGTTCACATCACTATGCCTGCACTTACAGTTCGTCTGCTGTTCTTGCAAAAATAGTAATCCCATAGCAATAAGTGATTGGCGAAAAATTATGGGAAATAGTAGAGTTGAATGGTAAGTACTTTGTTGTGAGGTGTATTGATATGGGGAATGTTCGTTTTCATTTGCCGGGGCTGAGATATAACTATCCGCTGAATATGTTTTGGATAAGTATGATGAAACAGTTCCCGCATTATTTTAGGGAGGGTGTTGAGATTGCATCATTTTTTGGTTCTTTTCCATTTTCGCTTTGGAACGGAGGAAGACTGATAGCTGATGATCAGTGTGACAGGGCCTTTGTACAAAATGTAATAAAGAGTATAAACGCAAATCACATTCCTGTACGTTTTACTTTTACTAATCCACTTATTACCGAAGTAGATTTAATGGATCCATTCTGTAATTTCTGCATGGAGACAGGAAACAATGGCATGAATGAAGTGCTGGTGTTCTCGCCACTTCTTGAGGAGTTCATCAGAACCAAATATCCTTCTTATAAGATTGATTCTACAACCTGTAAGGAGATAAAGGATCTCGACAGTCTTAATGCAGAGCTTGATAAAGACTATAAATACGTGGTTCTTGACTACAACATGAATAATAAGTGGGATCTGATAGAACAGATTCAGCACAAAGAGAAACTTGAAGTGCTGGTAAATGCCCTTTGTGTTCCCGATTGCAAGAGAAGAGGCGACCACTACAAGAACATTGCTCTTAACCAGGAAATAGTAAAAGAAAACCGTCTTCTTCCGAAGGATAAACAAAAGCCTCTGATTCCCTGGAAATGCGAGTATGGTGACAAAAACTGTATCTATACTATCCAAGATTATTCAACATACGTTTCCCCTGAGCTTATCTGGGAAAAATATGTACCTATGGGAATCAACAATTTTAAGATTGAGGGCAGAACCGCTAATCTCTTCTCTCTCATTGAGACTTACTGTCATTACATGATAAAACCCGAGTACATTGGAGAGGCGAGACTCCTTCTCATGGGAAATCTAGAAGCCTCAAAAATTATTCAGGTCAACAGGCCAAGACCTGCAGCATTTAAATAATTTACTTTCATGAGAACGCAAGAAAGTGTTGGTTCAGACTTTTCCAAGCTGCATGCGGTAGTACTTTTCGTAGAGACCTTCCTTTTTGATGAGTTCTTTGTGAGTGCCGCGCTCTTTGATACCATCTTCGTCGAGAACGATGATTTCGTCTGCTCCGAGGATGGTTGAGAGTCTGTGGGCGATTGTAATGGTGGTTCTGCCCACTGAAAGCTTGTCAAGACTGTCCTGTATGTAGCGCTCGCTTTCATTATCAAGAGCGCTGGTGGCCTCGTCAAGGATGAGAATCGGAGGGTTCTTCAGGAAAACACGCGCAATAGCTATTCTCTGCTTTTGACCTCCCGAAAGGCGGGCTCCTCTTTCTCCAACTTCAGTATCAAATCCATTTGGAAGAGTCTCGATAAATTCTAGAAGATCTGCATTTCTTGCGGCATCAATAATTTCCTCTGCGGTTGCATCAGGCTTTCCGTATGCAATATTTTCTTTTACCGTACCATTAAAAAGATATACATCCTGCTGAACGATACCGATATATGAGCGAAGTGATTTCTGAGTTACGTCGCGGATATCAGTACCGTCGATTAAAACAGCACCGTCTGTAACGTCGTAAAATCTTGGAAGAAGTGAGCATAGTGTTGTTTTTCCACCTCCGGAAGGACCAACGATTGCAACGGATTTGCCGGCATCAACGTGAAGATTAATATTCTTGAGTACTGCCTCTTCTTCCTCATAGGAAAAACTGACATTTTTATAGTCAATTACACCCTTAACATTCTTTAATTCTCCGGCATTTTTCTTATCAACAATTTCAGGCACGGTTTCCATGACTTCACGGAATCTTTCAAAGCCTGCAAGTCCTTTCTGAAGCTGCTCTGTAAATTCAACGAGGACGTTTACGGGATTTATGAAAATATTGATATATAGAGCATAAATAGCTAAATCTTCTCCTGTGATCTGACCTTTGGCTATAAAGAAACCGCCTGCTACAAGGACAGTTACAAACATAAGTCCTTCAAACAGGTTGTTTCCGGAGTGAAACCTGGCCATTTGGCGGTAGTTAGCCTGCTTGGAGTCAAGGAATGCGATGTTGGATTCGTCAAATTTCTTTTCCTCAATTTCTTCTCCGGTGAAAGACTTAACAACGCGGATTCCGCCGAGAGTATCTTGGAGAGATGAATTGATGCCTGCGATTTTCCGTCTGTTATCTGAAAAAGTTGCACGCATCTTTTTATTCTGGCTTACGGAAAAAACCGCCATACATAGTACAACCACAACGAGGCACATTGTCATCGGCACATTTATATTCATAAGAAGGATAAAAGAACCAACAATTTTAACCACTGAAATGAAAATGTTTTCAGGACCATGGTGAGCAAGTTCGGAAATATCAAAGAGGTCTGAGACCAGTTTGCTCATCATTTCACCGGTGTTGTGAGTATCATAATAAGAAAAAGAGAAGGCCTCGAAACGATCAAAGAGGTCGTGCCTCATGCCTGATTCCATTTTGGCACCCATCATATGCCCCTGATATGTGACATAGTATTTGCATAAAGACCTTACTATATACATAAGTATAAGCGCTATTGCCACAAGACCAAGACGGCTGAAGATAATCTCCGGTTCTTCAAGGAAAAGAGTACTTCTGAGAATTCTTAAAAACTGCGGGAACGCCAGATCAATAATAGAAAGAACGGTCGCACAGACAAGGTCAAACAGAAATACGCCAATATAAGGTTTGTAGTAGGGAATGAATTTTTTAATAAGTTTCATTGCAGACTCCTGTTAATAATATTAGTGTAATTTTACATTGTGCGCTATTTATTATCAAGCGCTCCATTTGGCTTTAATACTTTAAATGGTTAAAATGATGTGCTATAATTTGAGGCAGTTTAAATTGCGTTTTTGAGGAGGAAGATATGATAAATAGCCAGTACAAAGATATGCTCGGAGCAAAATCCGTTATCAGAGAGCTTTCAGAATATGCAACTGCAAGAGGAAAAGAAATAGGATATGAGAACGTTTTCGATTTCAGTCTCGGCAATCCAAGTGTGGAGGTTCCAAAAGAGTTTACCGAAGAAATGATACGTCTTTTACAAAATGAGGACACCATGACTCTTCATGGTTATACACCAAGTCTTGGAAATCCATTATATAAAGAGAGCATAGCACAATCTTTAAATGAACGTTTTGGGATGAATTATGGTCCTGAGCACATCTTTCCAACAACAGGAGCAGCCGGAGCGATTGCGCATGCAGTTAGAGCAGTCACTTCTCCCGGGGATGAGATGATTACTTTTGCTCCCTTTTTCCCTGAGTATTTTCCATATATTAAAGGCGCCGGAGTTGAACTTAAGGTCGTTCCAGCCGATACTCAGACTTTCCAGATTAACTTTGATAAGTTTGAGGAGATGCTTGGCAATAAGGTAATGGCTGTTCTGGTAAACACACCCAATAACCCCTCCGGAGTTGCCTATGGAACGGCTACTCTTACAAAACTTGCTGATATATTAAAAAAGAAATCTGCTGAATACGGACACACTATTTTCCTCATTTCAGATGAACCTTACAGAGAAATAGTATTTGAGGGGGCAGATACTCCTTATGTTTCCAAATTTTATGATAATACTTTAAGCTGCTATTCATTTTCAAAATCTCTTTCTCTTCCGGGCGAAAGGATAGGGTATGTTGCAGTTAATCCTGCTTGCGAAGGAGCAGATTTGATAGTTCCCATGTGCGGGCAGATATCAAGAGGAACAGGACACAATTGTCCACCTTCAATTATCCAGCAGGCAGTTGCAAAAGTATGCTCACTTACAGCAGATCTTTCCGTGTATGAGACCAACATGAACATTATTTATAAGACGTTAAAGGAGCTTAAATTTACTGTAGTAAAGCCTGACGGAACTTTTTATATTATGCCAAAGGCTCTGGAAGAGGATTCTATCAGCTTTTGCAAAAAGGCAAAGGACTATGACCTGATATTTGTGCCTACTGACGGATTTGGAGCGCCGGGATTCTTCAGAATGGCTTATTGTATCGATACAGAGAAGGTGGAAAGAGCCATGGATCGCCTTCGCGAGTTTGTCGAGGACAACTATACCGCATAATAATGGCAAAAATGATAACTTTTCTTTCATAAATGCGTTGACAATGCGGTTTAAACGGAGTAAACTCTATTTCGTAAATGACTTTACTGTTTTAAAGAGCTACATAAATCAAGCGTGATTTTGAGGAGGGGATTGAAATGCCTGAAGCAAAGAAGACGAATTCTTCTGTTAAGCCAGCAACTGCAACAAAAGCTCCTGTAACAGAAGTAAAGAAATCAGAAGTTAAAGAATTGACTGAAGCTATTATCAAAGCTGAATCCAAAAAGGAAACTACAAAGAAAACTGTAGCCAAGAAAGCTGCTGCAGCCAAGAAAACTGAGGCTAAGAAGGATACAGTCAAGAAGGCAGCACCAGCAAAAAATACTCAGGTCAAGAAGCCTGATACTAAGAAAGCAGCTGCTAAGGATGAAGAAGTTAAGGTAAGCATCGAGCTTCAGTATTCCTACAAGCACGTTCCATATGAAGAGATTATTCAGAATTCCAAGAATAATTACCAGTATGAAATGGGGGGAAATGTTGACGAAATCAAGAAACTCAGCATTTATGTAAAGCCTGATGAAGATGCAGCATACTATGTAGTAAATGATAAGGTTCAGGGAAGAATCGGACTTTGATCAATATGTTTATTGCGCTCTCTACTAAGTAGAGAGCGTTTTTTTGTTTTATATTTATTTTATAAAAAGCAATGTTGACATTACACTCTCATAGTGATATTTTAAGTTACAGAAGATATTAGCACTCAAATCAAGCGAGTGCTAACACCTCTAAAAATACCATTCCGATGAATTTAACCGGTGAAGACAGAGGAAGGGCAACATGGAATTAGATGAGAGAAAAAGAAAAATACTTCATGCTATAGTTAAGAATTATCTGGAGACAGGGGAGCCGGTAGGAAGCCGTACCATTTCAAAGTATACGGATCTTAATCTTAGCTCCGCGACTATCAGAAATGAAATGGCAGACCTTGAAGAGATGGGACTTATTTTACAGCCACATACTTCAGCCGGTCGTATTCCATCCGATCAGGGATATCGGGTTTATGTTGATGAGATGCTCCGTGATAAGGAACAGGAAGTTGAGAACATGAAGGAAATGCTCCTTGATAAGGAGGAGAAGCTTGAGAATCTTCTTAAGCAGGTGGCAAAGACATTGGCGATTGATACCAACTATGCCACGATGATATCTGCACCGCAGATCAGGAAAAATAAACTTAAATTTATACAGATAAGCAAAGTTGATGACGAACACCTTTTAGCAACCATAGTAATAGAAGGAAATGTCATCAAGAACAAGATCATTCCTGTTGAAGAAGTGCTGGATGATGCAACAATGCTTAAGCTCAACATTCTTATGAATACAAGACTTGATGGGCTTGCTGTTGAGGATATAAATCTTGGACTTATTGCTTCGGTAAAGCAGGAAGCAGGTATTCACAGCCAGATTATAGGAAATGTCATTGACGCGGCTGCTGAGTCGATTACAGCAGATGAGGACCTTCAGATATATACAAGTGGTACCATGAATATTTTCAAGTACCCTGAGCTTACCGATTCTACCAAAGCCAGTGAGCTTATAAGTACATTTGAGGATACCAAGGATCTTACAAGTATAGTTGAGAATACCCTTTCTTCCGACTCAGAGGAAACCGGAATACAGGTTTATATCGGCAACGAGACACCTGTACAGGCTATGAAGGATTGCAGCGTAGTAACCGCAACTTATGAGCTTGGCGATGGAATGAAGGGAACGGTCGGCATCATAGGTCCCAAGAGAATGGACTACGACAAGGTAATTTCTACATTAAAGAATATGAGACATGCGCTTGATGATTTGTACAAAAAGGGTTAGCGCAGATGATATACAAGTATTAGGAGGCACTAAAGTTGAGCACAAAGAAGAAACATGTTAGCGAACAGGAAAAGGAAGTTCTTGAGAATATCATGGAAGATCTTGAAAAAGAAGCAAAGGAAAAAGAGGCTTCTGCAGAGACTGAAAAGACTGAGCAGGATGTTGAGAAAGCAAAGGCTGATGACACAGAAGCTAAGGAACCTGACAAAGAGGAATCTTCCAAAAAAGAAAAGAAAGATCCTTTAAAAGAAAAACTGGATGAACTTAATGACAGACTTATAAGACAGGTTGCGGAGTTTGATAACTTCAGAAAAAGAACTGATAAGGAAAAGGCTCAGATGTTTGAACAGGGCCAGAGCAATGTATTAGAAAAACTGCTTCCTATCGTTGATAATTTCGAGCGAGGACTTGCAGCAGTTCCTGAAGAGGAAAAAGACGGAGCCTTTGCAGATGGTATGAACAAGATTTATAAGCAGCTTATCAAGCAGCTTGAAGACCTTGGAGTAACCCCTATTGAAGCTGTGGGAAAGGAATTTGATCCAAACCTTCACAATGCAGTAATGCAGGTTGAAACCGAAGAGTATGAATCAGGAATTGTAGCACAGGAACTTCAAAAGGGATATAAATTCCACGACACCGTGCTTAGACACAGCATGGTTGGTGTTAACAAATAAATAAGATAACAATAAGAGTTTGGAGGATAAAAAAATGAGTAAGATTATCGGTATCGACCTTGGTACAACAAATAGCTGCGTAGCAGTTATGGAAGGCGGAAAGCCAACTGTTATAGCAAATGCGGAAGGTGCTAGAACAACTCCTTCAATCGTTGCATTTACAAAGAATGGTGAGAGAATTGTTGGTGAACCTGCAAAGCGTCAGGCTGTAACAAACGCTGAAAACACAATTTCATCAATTAAGAGAGACATGGGTACAGACAATGGTCGTACAATTGATGGCAAAAAGTATTCACCACAGCAGATTTCAGCTATGATTCTTCAGAAGCTGAAAGCTGATGCAGAACAGTATCTCGGCGAAAAAGTTACAGAAGCAGTAATCACAGTTCCTGCATATTTCAATGATGCACAGCGTCAGGCAACAAAGGATGCCGGTAAGATTGCAGGTCTTGAAGTAAAGAGAATCATCAACGAGCCAACAGCAGCAGCTCTTGCTTATGGTCTTGATAATGAAAAAGAGCAGAAGATCATGGTTTATGACCTTGGTGGTGGTACATTCGATGTATCTATCATTGAGATTGGTGATGGCGTCATCGAAGTTCTTTCAACAAACGGTGATACACACCTCGGTGGTGATGACTTCGACCAGGCAATCATCAACTGGATGATCCAGGATTTCAAGAATAAAGAAGGCGTAGACCTTTCAGGCGATAAGATGGCTATGCAGAGACTTAAGGAAGCTGCAGAGAAGGCAAAGAAGGAACTTTCTTCTTCAACAACAACAAACATCAACCTTCCTTTCATTTCAGCAGGCGCTGATGGCCCTAAGCACTTCGATGTAGATCTTACAAGAGCTAAATTCGAAGAACTTATCCACGACCTTGTTGAGAGAACAGCTATCCCTGTTCAGAACGCTATGAAGGATGCAGGTCTTACTAACTCAGATATCGGAAAGGTACTTCTTGTTGGTGGATCAACTCGTGTTCCTTGCGTAGTAGAGAAAGTTAAACAGCTTACAGGTCAGGAACCTAGTAAGAACCTTAACCCTGATGAGTGCGTAGCAATCGGTGCTTCTATCCAGGGTGGTAAGCTTGCCGGAGATGCAGGTGCTGGTGACATCCTTCTTCTTGATGTTACTCCACTTTCACTTTCTATCGAGACAATGGGTGGTGTTGCTACAAGACTTATCGAGCGTAACACAACAATCCCTACAAAGAAGAGCCAGGTATTCTCAACAGCTGCAGATAACCAGACAGCAGTAGATATCAACGTTCTTCAGGGTGAGAGACAGTTCGCGAAGGACAACAAGTCACTTGGACAGTTCAGACTTGATGGAATCCCACCAGCTATGAGAGGTGTTCCACAGATCGAAGTTACATTCGATATCGACGCTAACGGTATCGTTAACGTATCTGCTAAGGACCTTGGAACAGGTAAAGAGCAGCACATCACAATCACAGCCGGATCTAACATGTCTGATGAAGATATCGATAAGGCTGTTAAGGAAGCTCAGGAATATGAAGCTCAGGATAAGAAGCGTAAAGAAGGAATCGATGCTCGTAACGATGCTGATTCATTCGTATTCCAGACAGAGAAAGCTCTTCAGGATGTTGGCGACAAGATCGACGCTTCTCAGAAGCAGCTTGTAGAAGACGATATCAAGGCTCTCAAGGAAACACTTGAGCAGACAAAGGACAAAGAGCTTTCTGACAGCGAGATCGATTCTCTTAAGAGCCAGAAAGAAAAGCTTATGAACGATGCTCAGGCACTCTTTGCTAAGATGTATGAGAATGCACAGGGAGCAGCAGGCGCAGGTCCTAACATGGGAGCTGGTGCAGGCCCGGATATGAGCGGAGCTTCAAATAATGCTTCATCAGCTGATGACAATGTAGTTGACGGAGATTACAGAGAAGTTTAATGTTACTGATTAGGATTAAACAGTAACAATTTAAGGATTAAAGGAGCAATATGGCAGAGCAGAAGCGCGATTATTATGAAGTCCTTGGCGTTAGTAAGAACGCCTCTGAGGATGAAATAAAAAAAGCATACAGAGTACTTGCCAAGAAGTATCACCCGGATATGAATCCGGGTGATGCTTCAGCTGCTGAAAAATTCAAGGAAGCATCTGAGGCCTATGCAGTACTTAGTGATCCTGAGAAAAAGCGTCAGTATGATCAGTTTGGTCATGCTGCTTTTGATGGCGGCGCCGGCGGATTTGGCGGATTTGATTTCAATGGAGCAGACTTTGGAGATATTTTCGGAGATATTTTCGGAGATTTCTTTGGCGGTGGACGATCACGTCAGGGAGCCAGAACAGGCCCGTCAAAAGGAGCTAACCTCAGAGCAAGTGTAAGGATTACCTTCCTTGAAGCAGTTTTTGGATGTGAAAAAGAACTTGAGCTTACAATTAAGGATTCATGTCCTACATGTCACGGAACAGGTGCTAAGCCCGGTACATCAGCACAGACATGTTCTAAGTGCGGCGGTAAGGGACAGATAGTTTATACACAGCAGTCATTCTTTGGAACTGTACGTAATGTTCAGACATGTCCTGAGTGCGGCGGAACAGGTAAGGTTATAAAAGATAAGTGTACCGATTGTCATGGAACAGGATATATTGCCAGCAGAAAGAAGATAAAGGTAACTATTCCCGCAGGTATTGATAATGGACAAAGCGTGAGAATTCGTGAAAAGGGTGAACCCGGTATTAATGGCGGACCAAGAGGAGATCTTTTAGTTGAGGTTATCGTATCTGATCATCCTATTTTCCAGAGAGAAGGATATGATATCTACTCAATGGTTCCGGTTTCATTTGCGGTTGCTGCACTCGGTGGAACTGTTCTTATTGATACGGTAGACGGAAAAGTTGCTTATGATGTAAAGCCGGGAACTCAGACGGATACAAGAGTAAGACTTCGTTCAAAAGGTGTTCCTTCACTTAGAGATAAGGACACAAGAGGCGATCATTATGTAACACTTGTTGTTCAGGTTCCGGAAAAACTTTCCAAGGAAGCAAAAGAGCTTCTTAAGAAATTTGATGAAAAAACAGGAGATTCCTTGACAGCTGCTGAGCGTATGATGGGCGCAGGAGATAAAGATCCAAACGGCGATGGTTCAGGCGGCAAGAAGAAAAAAGGATTCTTTAAGTAATTTTGGCATTTTAAATAATTTATGTTATTATACGCGTGAAGCGGAATTAAAAATCTGCTTCACGTTTTTTACTGTGTATAGTTTTTGCGGAGGTGTTCTATGAAGTGGATGCGCTTTAGAGTTCGTACTAACGAAGAATCGGAAGATATTATAATAAGCTATTTGGAGGACATAGGACTTGAAGGAGCTCAAATAGAGGATAATGCTCCTCTTTCTGCAGCTGATAAAGAGCAGATGTTCATAGATGCACCTGAGCTGGAACCGGATGAGAAAGATAGCGGAATTGAAAATGGTGCGGCTTTTCTTAATTTCTTTTTAGAGATAGATGATGAAAACATGCTTACTGTTGAGCTTGCAGATGATGACGGAGAGTATGTAAAAGTAAAAAAGAGCCCTGAAGAAATTGAAGAACAGATTAAAGAAAAGTTGGATGAACTCAGAAGCTTCTCTGATATTGGAGACGGAACTGTTTCTATATCAGTCACAGAGGATATAGATTGGATTAATAACTGGAAACAGTACTTCCATAAATTTTATATAGATGATATTCTTGTTATTCCATCATGGGAGAAAGAAACAGTTGAGGATGATGAAAAAGCCAATATGGTTCTTCATATAGATCCGGGCACAGCTTTTGGAACAGGAATGCATGAGACTACTCAGCTTTGCATCCGAATGCTTAAAAAGTACGTTACTAAAGATACAGAACTTCTGGATGTCGGGACAGGAAGTGGTGTTTTATCAATTCTTTCGCTTATGTTTGGGGCAAAGCATGCTGTAGGAACAGATCTTGATAAGTGTGCTGTACCGGCAGTAAAAGAGAATATGGAAAATAATGGCATTGCAGCAGAAAAGTTTGACATGATGATTGGCAATATCATAGATGATAAATCTGTTCAGGATGCTGTTGGATATGATAAATATGACATTGTTGTTGCCAATATCCTTGCTAATGTACTTGTACCTCTCACACCTGTTATACTTAATCAGTTAAAGACCGGCGGTATCTATATTACCTCCGGAATAATAAATACCAAGGAAGAAGAGGTAAAGAAGGCACATCTTGATGCTGGTCTTGAGATACTTGAGATTCATCATCAGGGAGACTGGGTTTCAATTACTTCGAGGAAAAACTGATGTATCATTTTTTTGTGGAAAGTTGTTGTCTTGCACCGGATTATAAGACGGTAGAGATTACAGGCAGCGATTACAATCATATAGCCAATGTTCTTAGGATGAAGGTGGGCGAACAGTTTTCTGTCAGCATCCGAGGTGATGAGGATGGAAAAGAGATCTTTTATGAGATTCAGGAAATAAACGACACCGGTGTTATCGGAAAGCTTATGTTTGTTGAAGAGGGGAATCATGAACTTCCTTCAAAAATATATCTTTTCCAGGGACTTCCTAAAGTTGATAAGATGGAACTGATCATTCAGAAAGCTGTTGAACTTGGAGCTTTTGAAATTATTCCGATGGCGACCAAGCGCTGCGTAGTAAAACTTGATGAAAAAAAGGCTCAGTCCAAAATAAAGAGATGGCAGGCAATTTCGGAGGCGGCTGCAAAGCAGAGTAAGAGAGCTTATATACCGAATGTTCATATGCCAATGACAATTAAGGAAGCTGTAGCTTTTGCCAAGGACATGGATGTTAAGCTTATTCCTTACGAAAATGCAGAGCATATTGATGAAACCAAAAAGCTCATAGAAGGCATTAAACCGGGAGAAAGCATAGCGGTATTTATCGGCCCGGAAGGCGGCTTTTCCGAGGAAGAGATAGGTCTTTGCAAAGAAAATGGTATAGAACCGATTACTTTGGGGACGAGGATCCTCAGAACCGAAACAGCGGGATTTACAATTATTTCATGGCTGATGTATCATCTTGAAGGAAAATAATAGGACGAAAACAAATGGAAGCATATTTAGATAATTCGGCAACTACAAGAGCATATGATGAAGTAGCGGATCTGGTTGCCAAAATAATGAAAGAAGAATACGGAAATCCTTCCAGTGTGCATCATATGGGAATGGTTTCAAGCGAAAGACTTTCGCAGTCAAGGGAAATGCTGGCATCGACTCTTAAGGTTGATCCACAGGAGATAGTTTTTACCTCCGGTGGAACTGAGTCTGATAATCTGGCACTTATTGGCGTGGCAAGGGCATGTAAATGGCGCGGCAATCACATTATTACAACTAAAATTGAGCATCCTGCAATACTTGAGACAATGGCTTTTCTGGAAAAAGAAGGCTTTGAAATTACTTATCTTTCAGTGGATGATACAGGATGTATAGATATTGATGCGCTTAAAAATGCTATCAGAAAAGAGACAATCCTTGTTTCAATAATGTTTGTAAATAATGAGATTGGAACTATCATGCCGATTCAGAAGGCGGGAGAATTAATAAAGAGCATCAATAAAGATATCTATTTTCATGTTGATGCAGTTCAAGCCTACGGTAAAATACTCATCAGACCAAGGACAATGAATATAGACCTTTTGTCTGTAAGTGGACACAAGATACACGGTCCTAAGGGAGTTGGCTTTATATATATAAAAAAGGGAACAAAGATTGTTCCTGTTTGTTATGGTGGTGGACAGCAAAGGGGAATGAGGTCAGGCACAGAAAATGTACCCGGAATAGCGGGACTTTCACTTGCGGCCAAAAAGTGTTATGAGGATTTTGACGCCAAAATAAAAAAACTTTATGATCTCAAGCAGTATACTGTTGATTCTCTCCTTGAAAGAGTTCCTGATATTAAAATCAATGGACAGAGCCCCATGGTTGGTGCGCCACACATCATAAGCGTTTCAATAAAGGGACTTGCAGCAGAAACAGTACTTAACATGCTTAGCAGTAAGAATATCTATGTGTCTGCCGGAAGTGCCTGCACTTCAAACAACCCACACGTGTCAGATACTCTTCAGGCAATAGGACTTGAAAAAGATTTGCTAGAATCAACAATTCGTATTAGTATGTCATTTATGACTACCAAAGAAGAAATTGATTATTTTTTGGATACATTATGTTCTCAGGTTTCAAACATGAGAAAGTTTTACAGGCATTAAAAAGAAAGAGGTATATATGCAGTATCATGCTTTTGTAATCAAGTATGCAGAAATTGGCGTAAAAGGGAAAAACAGATATGTCTTTGAAGAGGCATTGGTTAAACAGATACAAAGGGTTTTATCTAAGTGCGACGGTACATTTCATGTGAGCCGTGTTGCCGGAAGAATGTATATTGATGCCAAGGACTTTGATTTTAATGAGACTGTTGAGAGTCTTAAGACTGTTTTCGGTATTACAGGAATCTGCCCTGCTGTGTCTATCGCAAGGGATGGAGAGAATCATCTACCTGATACCGATGGAGTAGCAAAGGCTGTTATCGACTTTATTGATGGAGTTTACCCTGATAAGAACAAGACCTTCAAGGTAAAAGTAAGGCGAGTTGATAAGAGTTATCCCATGGATTCCATGGCTATGGCGGCAGAGCTTGGAGGAAGGATCCTGGATGCATACAAAGAGATGAAGGTTGATGTTCATGAACCTGATATTCTCATAAATGTTGAACTTAGAGAGAAGCTTAATATCTTTTCCGAAGTAATACCGGGTCCCGGAGGAATGCCTATTGGTACTGCAGGTAGGGCAATGCTTCTTTTGTCGGGAGGAATTGACTCACCTGTTGCAGGCTATATGGTTGCCAAAAGAGGTGTTGATATAGAGGCGGTTTATTTCAATGCACCTCCATATACAAGTGAAAAGGCCAAGCAGAAAGTTGTTGATTTGGCTGGAGTAATTGCTAAGTATACAGGAAAAGTTAAGCTTCATGTAATCAACTTTACTGATATTCAGATGTACATCTACGAAAAGTGCCCACATGAGGAGCTTACCATCATCATGCGCAGATATATGATGAGAATTGCAGATGAGCTGGCTTCCAGGTCCGGATGCATGGGACTTATTACCGGAGAGAGCATAGGACAGGTGGCGTCACAGACTATGCAGAGTCTTATGTGTACCGGTGAAGTTGTTACTGATATTCCCGTTTACAGACCGCTTATAGCGTTTGATAAGCAGGATATTGTGGATATTTCCTATAAGATTGATGCATATGAGACATCAATTCTTCCGTATGAAGACTGCTGTACTATTTTCGTGGCCAAGCACCCTGTTACAAAGCCCAGAGTGGATATTATCAGAAAACACGAAGAAAATCTTGCGGAAAAGATAGATGAGCTGGTACGAGTCGCTCTTGAGACTGATGAAATTATTGAAGTTAAGAGATAACCTTGGCAAGTGCTCTACACAAAAAGACCATCTTAAACAGATGTTTAAGATGGTCTTGAATAAACTTTTTAAAGAGATCTAATCCGGAAAGATTAGATCATGTAAGGCTTCAATACTTCGAGAACCTCATCTGCGCCGTCTTCAGCATGGATATTAAGATCGATAGGCTTGGAAAGATCAAGTGAGAAAATACCCATAATAGACTTTGCATCGATAACGTATCTTCCTGAAACGAGGTCGAAGTCATAATCGAACTTCGTAATATCGTTTACGAAAGACTTTACCTTATCGATAGAATTTAAAGAAATTTTTACGGTCTTCATTGCGCAAATACCTCCTTCTTTTCTTTATAGTAAACGTACTAACGGCAAAAGTCAATGATTTGACAACAACAAAATTAGAAAGAAATTTTAATATGCAAAATAACGTTAATGGATTAAAGATTGCACTTCATAATCTAGGATGTAAAGTAAATAGCTATGAACTTGATGTCATGAGCCAGAAACTTAAGGAAAACGGGGCAGAAATCGTTCCTTTTGATGAGAAGGCTGATGTCTATATTATCAATACCTGTACTGTTACAAATATCGCTGACAGAAAGTCAAGACAGATGCTGCATAAAGCCAAAAAGGAGAATCCTGAGGCAACTGTTGTTGCAGTTGGATGCTATGTTGAGACAGGAATTGACGGTGTTAAAAAGGATGAGTGCATAGACCTTGCTGTTGGAAACAACAAAAAGTCTGAGATTGTTGATATCTTAAATGAATTCATGGAAGCAAAAAATGATTCGGATGATAAGACTTTGAACGGCAGCTCGATCATTGATATAAACAATACTCATGAGTATGAGAATATGACTCTTACTCATATGCCTGAGCACACAAGAGCATATATCAAGATTCAGGATGGATGTAATCAGTTCTGCTCTTACTGCGTAATCCCTTATGCAAGAGGAAGAGTAAGAAGCAGAGCGGTAGTAGATATACTATCTGAGATAAAAGGGCTTGTGGCTGCAGGGTGCAAAGAGGTTGTTCTTACAGGAATACATACCAGCTCTTATGGAGTTGACTTCGGTGAGCCACAGCTGATTTCTCTGGTGGAACAGATTGGTGATATAGCGGGAATAGAGAGAATACGTCTTAGTTCTCTTGAGCCAAGGATAATTACTAAAGAAAATGCCAAGAGACTGGCAGCAATTCCTAAGCTCTGTCCACATTTTCATTTGTCACTTCAAAGTGGCTGCGACAGTGTTCTTAAAAGAATGAACAGGCATTATACTTCTGACGATTTTAAAGAAAGCGTCAGAATCCTAAGGGAAGTTTTTGACAGGCCGGCGATCACAACTGATGTTATTGTAGGTTTCCCCGGTGAAACAGATGAAGAGTTTGAAGAGTGCAGGAAATTTGTTACAGATATAGATTTCTACGAGATGCATGTGTTTAAGTATTCCCCGAGAAAAGGCACCGTTGCTGCAGGTATGAAGGAGCAGCTTACCGATAAGGAAAAGACAAAAAGAAGTGAAGTACTGCTTCATTTGACAAGAAAGCAGTCAGAAAGTTATCGTAATCTTTTTATCGGCGAAAAATTAAGTGTTCTGTGGGAAGACGAAGAAGAGATTAAGGGAAGAAGCTATATGATAGGGCATACTGACAGATATGTCAGAGTAGCAGTTTCCATAGATGAAAAAGAAAGGTACAGAGCGTATTCCGGGGAGATTACCACAGTTACACCTTCTGCCTTCTTAAATGGGGATACATTGCTTATTTGATTTTGATAGTGTAATATTTAATATATAATGGTGAACGGTTAATCCGTATCCGGTATCCGGCACTACGATGCCGGCTGCGTGAAATGTGATTTGAGTGCGTGTTGTATCAGATGCGTCGATGACTTGACAAAGAGCAAACTGATATCATATAAATAGTCAAGAAATGGAGATGGTTTTATGGCAGATCAGGATTTAGGAAACACCCAATTTTTCAAAGTAGAGGTTGAGCCTGAAACAGGGGTTAAGAAAGTTCTTTCTGTTGTTTATGATGCTCTCCTTGAAAAAGGATATAATCCGGTTAATCAGATTGTTGGATACATTATGTCCGGAGATCCTACTTACATTACCAGCCATAAAGGTGCCAGAAGTCTTATCATGAAAGTTGAGCGTGATGAGCTTGTAGAGGAAATGCTTACTGAGTATATTAAGAGCAATAACTGGGCAAGCAAATAATATTTTTGGAAGAAGTATATGCGAATAATGGGTCTTGACTACGGGTCCAAGACAGTTGGAGTTGCATTAAGCGATGAGCTTTTATTGACAGCAGGTGCCAAGGAAATCATCCGTAGAAAAGAAGAAAACAAATTAAGAAGAACGCTAGCGCGCATTGAGGAGCTTATTGAGGAGTTTGGGGTTGAAAAGATTGTACTTGGACTTCCTGTTAACATGGATCAGTCTCCCTCTGTGCGCTCTGAGTTGTGTCTTGAATTCAAAGACAAAATAGAGAGAAGAACAGGTATTCCTGTAGTTATGTGGGATGAAAGACTTACGACTGTAGAGGCTGACGAAATTATGGATGAAGCCGGAATCAGAGGTCGCGAGCGCAAAGAGTACGTGGATATGATAGCAGCACAGATAATTCTTCAGGATTATCTGGACAATAGAAAAACAAGTGGTGAATAATTTTGGAAAAAATAGTTTTTAGCCCCGATGGGGAAGAAGCAGTAGAATTCTACTGTCTTGAACAGACAAGCCTTGGTGGGAAGACCTACCTTCTTGTAACAGATGAAGAGGATGGAGACGGAGAGGCGCTTATTTTACGCGACGACTCCGATATTAAAGATGAAGAAGCTGTTTACGTTATTGTGGACGACGATCTGGAGCTGGATGCAGTTGCAGGTGTTTTTCGTAAACTGCTTTCTGAGGACGGAATAGATCTTGATATCTAACGGGGAGCATAGTTGGTAGCAGGTTCTGTTTGTCCGCCTATAAAAAATGGAGGATTTAATTTGAGTAAAAAGAAAATTGAAAATGCGTCCAAGCTGCAGATCATACCACTCGGTGGTCTTGAGCAGATTGGAATGAATATCACTGCCTTCAGGTATGAAGACAGTATTATTGTAGTGGATTGCGGTTTGTCATTCCCTGATGATGACATGCTTGGAATCGATCTTGTAATACCGGATATTACATATCTTCAGGAAAATATCGACAAAGTGAAGGGATTCGTGATTACTCACGGACATGAGGATCATATCGGTGCCCTTCCTTATGTCCTGCATGAACTTAATGTTCCTGTTTATGCAACACGTCTGACCATGGGAATTATTGATCATAAACTTGAAGAACACGGGCTCCTCAAAAAGACCAGAAGAAAAGTAGTTAAGTTTGGTCAGTCAATTAATCTTGGACAATTCAGAGTTGAGTTTATAAGAACCAACCATTCCATAGTAGATGCAGCGGCACTTGCTATTTATTCACCGGCAGGAACCGTGGTGCATACAGGTGATTTTAAGGTAGACTATACACCGGTATTCGGAGATCCCATTGACCTTCAGAGATTTGCGGAAATCGGTAAAAAAGGTGTATTGGCACTTATGTGCGATTCTACAAATGCTGAAAGACCGGGATTTACTGCTTCGGAAAAAACTGTCGGAAGAGCACTTGATTCTCTTTTTGAAGAACACGAGAATCAGAGAATTATCGTGGCAACCTTTGCTTCAAATGTGGACAGAGTTCAGCAGATTATAAATACTGCACACAAATGCGGCAGAAAAGTTGTTGTGGAAGGCCGCAGCATGGTAAGCATAATTGATATTGCCCAGAAACTTGAGTGTATCAAGATTCCGGAAAATACACTTATCGATATCGACCAGCTTAAAAATTATCCTGAAAACAAGACAGTAATCATTACAACAGGAAGTCAGGGAGAGAGCATGGCTGCTCTTAGCAGAATGGCAAGTAACCAGCACCGCAAGATAACAATCGGTGCCGGCGATACTGTTATTTTCTCTTCGCATCCGATTCCCGGCAACGAAAAGGCTGTTACAAATATTATCAATGAGTTGCAGATGAAGGGTGCAGATGTTATTTTTCAGGATGTTCATGTTTCGGGACATGCCTGCCAGGAGGACATCAAGCTTATATACACACTTGTAAAGCCCAAGTATGCAATTCCTGTCCATGGCGAGTATAGACATCTTATTGCTCAAAGCAATATTGCAAAAGATCTGGGAATTCCTAAGGAAAATATTTTTATTCTCACATCAGGCGATGTACTTGAAGTGGATGAGAGCAGTGCAAAAGTTAAAGGTAAGGTTCCGGCAGGAGCAATCCTTGTGGATGGTCTTGGAGTCGGAGATGTTGGAAATGTGGTGTTAAGAGACAGACAGCATCTTGCGGAAGATGGAATTGTGATTGTTGTATTCGGCATAGATCAGGAGAACGGACAGCTATCATCGGGACCAAGCATTGTTTCCAGAGGCTTTGTATACGTAAGGGAATCTGATAAGCTGATTGATGATGCAACAGATCTTGTTTATGATGAGCTTGTCAGCGCGCTTGACAAGGGCATTTATGATTGGAATAAGTTAAAAAATATTGTCAAAGACATATTGAGCGATTATATTTGGAAGAAGACAAAGAGACGACCAATGATAATGCCGATTATCATGTCTACAAATGACTGAGGCATTTAAGAGGAAGCAATTTATGAATGCAAAAAAAATATTTTTGGGACTGCTGGATACAATTATAAAAGTCGTTTTTATAATTGTTGTTGCTATGCTGATTGTAAGATATGCAAAGCTTGCATATGATTACGGATATCATATTTTTAACCAGACAGCGGTTTCGTCAGGGACAGGCAGAACAGTTTCAGTGATCATAGCAGATGGTGATTCTGCGGGAGAAATTGGAGAAAAACTATTTAGTGTGGGGCTTATTACAGACAAGACGCTGTTCAGACTTCAGGAAATGTTTTCTGATTACCATGGTATGGAAAAAGCAGGGACTTATGAGCTTAGCACAACCATGACACCTGAGGAAATGCTTGCGGCTATGTCCGGTGGAGAAAATAGTGATGATACCACAGTTGCAGACGATAGTTCTGAAAGTAGTGTGGCGGAAGAATCGTCTGAAGCTTCAGCGGAGAATTCAGAGGAAGTAAATGGTGGTTGAACAGGATAGAATTAAGGCATTTATCAATTCTCTGGACAGAGGAAACGAACCTTATCTGGATGAACTTGAAATAATTGCCAAACAACAGGACGTACCAATTATTCGTAAGGACACACAGGCACTTCTTAAGTTTTTGATGGCGCAGGCAAAGCCTGTAAATATTTTGGAGGTGGGTGCTGCTACCGGTTTTTCAGCTCTTTTGATGGCACAGTACAGCAGCCCCGAAACCAGGATAACAACCATTGAGAAATACGAAAAGCGGATACCTGTTGCCAGAGAAAATTTTATAAAGTATGACAGAGATAATAAAATCACACTTTTGGAAGGTGATGCGACAGAAATTTTAAAAGCTCTCCAACCGGGGTATGATTTTATTTTTATGGATGCGGCAAAAGGGCAATATATCAATTTTTTGCCGGATTGCCTGAGAATTCTTAATAAAGGTGGATTATTGGTGTCTGATAACTGTCTTCAGGATGGCGCTGTAATAGAATCACGTTTTGCGGTTACCAGAAGGGACAGAACGATACACGCGAGAATGCGCGAATACCTTTATGAGTTAAAACACAATGATATGTTGAATACAGTTATACTTACAGTTGGAGATGGAATGACTCTTTCTGTTAAGCTTTAAATGGAGATTGAATTATGAAAAAACCTGAATTACTGATACCGGCAAGCAGCCTTGAAGTGCTGAAAACAGCTGTTATGTTTGGTGCGGATGCCGTATATATTGGCGGTGATGCCTTTGGACTTAGAGCAAAAGCCAAGAACTTCAGTCCGGAAGAAATGAAGGAAGGAATAGAATTTTCCCATGCTCACGGCGTTAAGGTACATGTGACCGTTAATATTCTTGCCCATAATTACGATCTTGACGGTGTGGATGAGTACCTTCATGAGTTAAAAGAGCTTGGCCCGGATGCTCTTATTATTGCAGACCCGGGAATATTTATGAAGGCAAGAAAGATTTGCCCGGAAATAGATATTCACGTTTCTACTCAGGCCAATAATACAAACTATGAGACCTATAATTTCTGGCATGGTCTTGGAGCAAAGAGAGTTGTTGCGGCAAGAGAGCTTTCTTTAAGAGAGATAAAAGAGATAACGGCAAATACTCCCGATGATTTGGAGATGGAGTGCTTTATTCATGGCGCTATGTGTATTTCCTATTCCGGAAGATGTCTTTTGTCTAACTATTTCACCGGAAGGGATGCCAATAAAGGCGCATGTACACATCCCTGCAGATGGAAATATGCTGTTGTTGAAGAAAAAAGACCGGGAGAGTATCTTCCTGTCTACGAGAATGAGAGAGGAACATATATCTTTAATTCAAAGGATCTGTGCATGATAGAGCACATTCCTGAGCTTGTTGATGCAGGTGTTGACAGCTGTAAAATTGAAGGGCGTATGAAGACCGCTCTATATGTGGCAACTGTTGCAAGAACCTATAGAAAAGCCATTGATGACTTTTTCGAGTCAGAAGAAAAATACAGAGAGAATATGCCTTGGTATCTTGATCAGATTTCAAGATGTACTTACAGACAGTTCACCACCGGATTCTATTTTGGAAAGCCAAGTGATGAGGCACAGATTTATGACAGTAACACGTATGTTAACGAATATATCTATCTGGGTATAGTTAATGATGTTAACGAAAGCGGACTTGCACGCATCGAGCAGAGAAACAAATTTTCTGTAGGTGATGAGATAGAGATTATGAAGCCGGACGGAACCGATGTTAAGGCCACGGTAAAAGCCATGTACACAGAAGATGGTGAGAGTGTCGATTCCTGCCCGCATCCGCAGCAGATTATTGATCTTGAGCTTTCTGAAATTCCATCTAAGTATGATATTCTCAGAATCGCCAATAAACAGTAATATTATCTTATACTTTCTTATGCTTTCCGACCAGCATAAGAAAGTATATTTTTTTGTAGAAAAATAAGAAAGCTTGTTGTAAGATATATGGCAGAAAAATTAAACCGAAGGGGATGCATTGATGAGTGATAGGGTGAATGTTGAAGAGATCTTTGGTCAGAACGTCTTTACTCTTGCCAAGATGAGAGAGAGACTTCCAAAGAATGTTTACAAAGAAGTTGTTAGTGTTACGGAACATGGCGGTGAACTCTCCAAGGAATCAGCGGATGTTGTTGCCAATGCCATGAAGGAGTGGGCTATGGAAAATGGCGCAACTCATTACACACACTGGTTCCAGCCGCTTACAGGAATTACTGCTGAAAAGCATGATTCTTTTGTTGGAAGTGCTGACAAGGATGGAAGAATGATTACTTCATTCTCCGGTAAGGAATTGATAAAAGGCGAACCGGATGCTTCTTCGTTCCCATCGGGAGGACTTCGTGCCACATTTGAAGCAAGAGGGTATACTACCTGGGATATCACTTCTCCGGCATTTTTGAAAGAGTCGGGTGCCGGCGTAACTCTTTGCATACCTACAGCGTTTTGTTCATATACAGGAGAGGCACTTGATAAAAAGACACCTCTTCTTAGGTCAATGGAGGCTATTAACAAGCAGGCTCTCAGAATCGTTAGATTATTCGGAAATGATACAGCAACTAAAGTCAATGTTTCAGTTGGACCGGAGCAGGAATATTTCCTGGTAGACTGGGATAAATCACTGAAACGTGAAGATATCATCTTTACAGGTCGAACACTTTTTGGCGCTCAGCCACCAAAGGGGCAGGAGATGGAAGACCACTATTTTGGTGTTATCAGAGAAAGAGTTGGCGAGTACATGAAGGATCTTAATGAAGAACTTTGGAAACTCGGCGTACCTGATAAGACACAGCACAATGAGGTCGCTCCCGGTCAGCATGAGCTGGCACCTATCTACGAAACTGCAAATATCGCAGTAGATCACAATCAAATCATAATGGAAACAATGAAGCGTGTGGCAGAGCATCATCACATGAGATGTCTTTTACATGAGAAGCCATTTGCAGGTGTTAACGGTTCCGGTAAACATGATAACTGGTCTCTTTGCACAGATGATGGAATAAACCTTCTTGATCCGGGTGACACACCCAATAAAAATGTTCAGTTCCTTTTTGTTTTGGCCTGCGTATTAAAGGCAGTTGATAAGCATTCAGATCTTTTGAGACAGAGCGCATCTGATGTTGGTAATGATCACAGACTTGGGGCTAATGAAGCTCCTCCTGCTATTATTTCGGTATTCCTTGGCGAACAGCTTGAGGACGTTGTAAGGCAGCTTATAGAGACCGGTGAGGCCAAGTCAAGTAAGCGCGGCGGTAAACTCAAGACAGGTGTTTCCACACTTCCACAGTTTGAGAAGGATGCTACTGACAGAAACCGTACATCACCCTTTGCATTTACCGGCAATAAGTTTGAGTTCAGAATGGTTGGTTCATCAGATTCTATGGCCAGCTCCAATACAACACTTAATACGATTGTTGCAGAAGCTTTCTGCGAGGCGGCAGACAGACTTGAGAAAGCCAAAAATTTTGACGAAGAAGTTCACGATATTATAAAAGAATACCTTACAGAGCATCAGCGCATTATCTTTAATGGAGACGGATATTCAGATGCCTGGGTATTGGAAGCTAAAAAGAGAGGACTTCCGAATATTGCTTCAACAATTGAAGCGGCAGACACTCTTACAACCAAGAAGGCTATAGAACTCTTTGAGAAGTTTGGGGTTTATACCAAAACGGAGCTTGAGTCCAGAAAAGAGATTATTTTTGAGACTTATGCAAAGACAATCAATATCGAAGCTCTTACAATGATCGATATGGCTTCAAAACAGATTATTCCGGCAGTTATGAAGTATGCGGGAAGACTTGCAAGAGATGTCAATGAGATTACTAATGCCGGAGTAGATGCCAAACCACAGATAGATGAGCTTAAAGAAATCCAGGATAACCTCTCCAAGATGAAAAAAGCTTTGGATAAACTTAAGAAATATGAAGGTAAGGCTGCAACTATTTCAGATCAGAGGGAACTTGCTTTCTTCTACAAGGATGAAGTCAGACCTGTCATGGATGCTCTTAGAGCTCCTGCAGATGAACTGGAAATGTTGGTCGATAAAAAAGACTGGCCGTTCCCAACATATGCAGATCTTCTTTTTGAGGGATGATTATATACTCGTGAAAGCTAGGTAAAATAAGTGATTGTGAGGTTTCTTTAAAAAATTTAAAATTTTTTTAAAAAAGTACTTGCTTTTTAAAGAAACCTCACGTATAATCATTACTTGTTGATGGGCTATCGCCAAGCGGTAAGGCAACGGACTCTGACTCCGTCATTACGTAGGTTCGAATCCTACTAGCCCAGTTAATATAGTGAAGCGAGATTGGTGACAATCTCGCTTCTTTTTGTTTAAAACTTGATTATGCAGAATGATGTAAATTGTTTGTATTGGATCATTATAGTCATATTATCGGGAGGTGTCAGATGTATACCTTTAGTTCAAGAATCAGGTATAGTGAAGTTGATAGTGAAGGAATTCTTACACTTGAATCTCTTATAGATTATTTTCAGGACTGCTCAACCTTTCAAACTCAAGACGGGCCGGCAACAATGGAATATCTTAAGAGTCTTAACCTTGCGTGGGTTCTTAATTCATGGCAGATTGAGATAAAAAGATATCCAAAGCTATGCGAAGAGGTTGTTATCGGAACAGTTCCTTATGAACTTAAGGGAGCTTTAGGGCTTAGAAATTTTTTTATGGACACCAAAGATGGTGAGAGGCTTGCAGTAGCAAACTCTATATGGACTTTATTTAATTTTAAATCCAATTATCCGGCGAGGATCACATCTGTTATCCAAGAAGCTTATCCTCTTAGTGATAAACTTGAGATGAATTATGGTGACAGAAAGATTAAGATTCCATCTGACGGTATTAAGACCGACTGTGAAGAAATTGTTGTGAGACGGCACAACCTTGATACAAACAATCATGTCAATAATGGTCAGTATATCAGAATGGCCATTGATCAGATAAAGGACAAAAAAGGAGTAGTCTCTTCCATGAGGGCCGAATACAAAAGACAGGCCCGTCTTGGAGATATTTTGAAACCTGTTGTCATAGAAAATAAAAACGGTGATAATAGTGTATATACCGTGAATCTTAACAATAAAGATGACCGGTCGGTATGTACTGTAGAACTAATTGTTAAGTAATAGGACTTTAGGACGGAGGAACCATGATAAGATTAGGAGAAAAACAGACACTTGTAGTTATTAAGAAGGTTGACTTTGGAGTATATCTTGCAGAGGAAAACGGAAGTGATGAGAAAGTTCTTTTACCTGCTAAACAGGTGCCGCAGGGAACTGATATAGGGACAAAAATCGAGGTCTTTGTCTATAAAGACTCAGATGACAGACCAATAGCCACGACCAATGAGCCCAAGATAATGCTCGGTGACGTAAGAAGGTTAAAAGTAAAAGAAACCGGAAAGATTGGTGCCTTCATGGATTGGGGGCTTGAAAAAGATGTTCTTTTGCCATTCAGGGAACAGACCGCTAAGGTAAAAAAAGGTGACGATGTTCTTTGTGCTCTTTATATTGATAAGAGTTCAAGACTTTGCGTTACCATGAATGTATACAGATATCTTTTAAATGAGAGCCCATATGGCAAGGATGACAAGGTTCAGGGCACTGTTTACGAACTGAGTGATAACTTTGGCGCTTTCGTTGCTGTGGATGATATCTATTCAGCTCTTATCCCTAAAAAGGAACTCTATGGAAATATAAAGATTGGTGACAATATTTCTGCAAGAGTTACTTCAGTTAAGGAGGATGGCAGACTTAATTTAAGTCTTAGAGAGAAAGCGTACCTTCAGATGGATACAGATGCTGAAAAGATATATTCTATGTTGGAAGCCGGAGGCGGAAGAATTCCGTTTACTGATAAAGCTTCTCCTGAACTTATCAGGGAAAAGACAGGAATGAGCAAGAATGAGTTTAAGCGGGCTGTTGGTCGTCTTTTAAAGGAAGAGAAGATAGTCATAAAAGAGGACTCAATAGTTGTCAGATAAGGAGTTTGGCGTGGATTATAAAAGAGCTAACAGATCTTTTTTGTATATGATACTTGCCACATTGGCATTCACTCTGCTTTTGAGTTATTGGATCATACTTACGGGAAGCAGCCTTTCAATACTTACAAACAATGTACTTTCAGAGCTTGTGGTGTTGATTCCGGCACTGGCGGCTATTCTCTACGGCGGAGAGAAGATCACGGAGGCTGTTCCGTTTAAAAAAATAAAAATCACTACTCTGTTTATGATTGTCGTATATGTTATTAGCCTGTTTCCGCTGGTGTCCTTTGTGAATTCCGTATCTATGCTTTTTGTGGAAAATATGGTTAGTTCTATCAGCGGTGAAGTTCTTGCCATGCCGATGTGGACAATGCTTTTATCTATAGGTATTGTAGGACCTTTTGTGGAAGAGTTTGTTTTCAGAGGCTACATTCTCCATAGCTACCAAAGGACCGGGCGAATTATTGGCTCCATAGTTCTTTCTTCGATTCTTTTTGGAATGATGCATCTTAATTTTAATCAGTTTGCATATGGAACGGTAATGGGGATAATGTTTTGCATATTGGTTGAGGCTACGGGCAGTATATGGTCATCGTTTTTTGCTCATGCCCTGTTTAACTCAATCGAAGTTATCTACATGTATACTTTCCCAGACATTATAAGTGAGGCCGATGAAACACTGGAGAGTTACGGTGCAGGAGATGGAAGTACTTATCTGATGATAGGTATATATTTTGTACTGGCGGTGATATTTACAGCGATTGCTCTTTGCATAGTTTATAAGATTTCAGAGATGGAAAACAGAAGGGCTTTTGTTGACAGCATCCGTATGTATCCCGGACAGGGCTATAAACTTATTACTGTGCCTTTGATAATTGCGATGGTAATAGCTTTTGCGTGGATGGTATATGTGGCAACATACTTATAAAGCAAACGCCCGTGGCAGATTGAAAGCCAAGGGCGTTTTTTGATGGCGTTTTAGATGCGAATGTCTATGTTTCCTCCAATATCAGGATTAACAGATAACTCTGATACGGCATCAATGCCTTCGATCAAAGAACTACCTACATCCTCCATGAGATCAAGATTCTTGGAAAGCATAGCAACTCCAACATCAGTTAAAACCTTGTTCTGTGCAAGGACCATCGATAAAGCAGGAATATCCATAGGCACCTCCTGTGCGTCTGCGCTCTGAAACGTTCTTTAGGGCGCAATATACTTTATCCTGTCTTGTATATCGTCACGGTAACTTCGAATGTTAATACCAAAATGAAGAAGGTGTTTTTGTAAGTTTTGACTATGAAAATAAAAAAATGTACAAAAAAGCCCTATTAATTGGTGGATTTTTTTGTACATTTATATTAAAATGGCTATGTATAAATTCAGTAGAGCTAAGATGCTCTTCAGAAAGAGTGTAAAATGATTTCTAATCAAATTCTTCAGAATACCATTGACGGGTTAAAAAACATAGCACATGTAGATCTTTTTGTGCTTGATATTGATGGCAAGGAGGTCGCTTCCACAAGCAGTGATATAGGCAACATATCTTCTGCTGCAAGGGACTTTGTGGAATCTCCTGCTGATTCTCAGGAAATTCAGGGATATCAGTTCTTTAAAATATATGATGAGCAGAGCCTTGAGTACATTTTAATCTGCACCGGAAGTGGTGAGAATATCTATATGCTTGGTAAGATGATAGCATATCAGATCCAGACTCTTTTAGTTGCTTATAAAGAGAGATTTGACAAGGATAACTTCATTAAGAACCTGCTTCTTGATAACCTTCTTCTGGTTGATATCTACAGCAGAGCTAAAAAGCTCCATATTCAGACTGATGCCAAGAGAGTTGCCATGATCGTTGAGTCTGTTAACGGAAGGGACAATAATGCCCTTGAGATTGCCAGAACTCATTTTGGAAATGGAACAGATTTTGTCACAGAGGTTGATGAGGACAATATTATAATAGTTAAGGATGTTACTGACTTTAACAAGCCGGGAGAGATTGCCAAGTCCGCAGAAGAGATGCAGTCAGTACTTGAAAAAGAAGGGCTTTCCGGAGTAAGGATTGCCTATGGTACTGTTGTGGGAGAGATAAAGGAAGTCAGCAGATCTTATAAAGAAGCCAAGATGGCACTTGATGTAGGTAAGATATTCTTTGATGAAAGAAAGGTAATCTGCTACAGTGAACTCGGAATTGGAAGACTTATTTACCAGTTGCCGATCCCTCTATGCAAAATGTTCATCAAGGAAATTTTCGGTGGCAAGAATCCTGACGAGTTCGATCAGGAGACACTTACAACTATTGATAAGTTTTTTGAAAACAGTCTTAATGTTTCGGAAACATCAAGACAGCTCTTTATCCATAGAAATACTCTTGTATACAGGCTTGATAAACTTCAGAAGAGTACAGGATTGGATTTGCGAGTTTTTGATGATGCAATTACTTTTAAAATTGCTCTTATGGTTGTAAGATACATGAAGTACATGGAGAAGTTTACTTGATTGTAAATCTTTGCTTTTAATCTAATTAATTTGTTCTAGGAGAAATATATGGAAAAAGGCTACAGAAGAAAAAGGGGCACAAGGCAGATCCCTGATGATGAGGTAATAACCCTTGAGAATGTTACCAAGTCATATTCTACAGGTGCACCTGCATTAAATGGTGTCTCACTTCATATCAAAAAAGGGGAGTTCGTTTTTATCGTTGGAGACAGCGGTTCAGGTAAATCAACCCTCATAAAGCTTCTTCTCAGAGAGCTTGTGCCGACAGATGGTGAAATAACAGTTCTCGGTTATAATCTGAGAAAGATCAAACACAGTAAGATACCTAAGTTCAGGAGAAACCTCGGAATAGTATTTCAGGATTTCAGACTTTTAAAGGACAGGAACGTGTACGAGAATGTTGCTTTTGCACAGAGAATTGTACAGACTCCTACGAGAGAGATAAAGAGAAACGTTCCTTCTATTCTTGCAACGGTTAACCTTGCAGGAAAATACAAGAATAAAATAAACCAGTTGTCAGGTGGCGAACAGCAGAGAGTTGCCCTTGCAAGAGCGCTTGTAAATAAGCCTACAATTCTTTTGGCAGATGAGCCTACCGGAAACCTTGATCCTAACAATTCATGGGAAATTATGAAGCTCATGGAGCAGATCAACGAAAATGGTACAACAGTTATTGTGGTAACACATAACAGAGAAATCGTTAACGCCATGAAAAAGAGAGTTATAACCATGAAAAAAGGCGTCATTATTGAAGACGAGGAAGAGGGTATGTACATCGATGAGGATTAGTAGTTTCTTTTACACCATCGGACAAGGATTTAAGAATTTAGGCAGAAACAAGTGGTACACGCTTGCTTCCATAGCTACAATAAGTGCCTGCCTGTTTTTGTTCGGACTTTTTTATTCTATAATCACCAACTTTGAAAATGTAGTTAAGACTGCAGAAGAGGGAGTTTCGGTTACGGTTTTCTTTAACGAAGGAACTTCCGAGGAGCAGATACTTGCTGTAAAGAGTGATCTTGAACAGAGAGCGGAAGTCAGAGAGATAGTTTATGTTTCAGCAGATGATGCCTGGGAGGACTTTAAAGAGGAATATCTTGGCGAGTATGCTGATGGTTTTACAGAGAATCCGCTTGCTGATTCAGCTAACCTTCAGATATATCTTAACGACGTATCTTTGCAGGGAGCTTTGGTTACTTACATTGAGTCAATTGATGTTGTCAGAGAAGTTAACCGTTCAGAAGTTACAGCCAACACGCTTAGCGGCTTAAATGTTCTTATCGCGTATATTTCAGCCGGAATCATAATAATTCTTCTGCTGGTTTCCATCTTCCTTATCAGCAACACGGTTACAATGGGTATTGCGGTCAGAAAAGATGAGATTAACATCATGAAATACATAGGTGCTACTGACTTTTTTGTACGTGCGCCTTTCGTGGTAGAAGGTATCATAATCGGAATTATAGGGTCAATCATTCCGCTTGTAATAATTTACTTTGTTTATACAAATGCTATTGCTTATGTGGTATCAAGGTTTACCATGCTTTCAACGCTACTTAATTTCCTTCCTGTCAGCATTGTGTACAACAAGCTTGTACCTATTTCTCTTGCAATAGGAATTGGCATTGGATTCTTTGGTAGTTTCACGACTGTAAGAAAGCACCTACATGTATAAGTCATAAAGGATATTCTTTTACATTGAATTTACTAAAAAATGCTTATAATAACAGAATAGTTAAAGGGTTAATATGTGCAGCTACAGCAATTGCTATATTTGCAGGTAGCTGCATATCTTCGTATGCGGAAGTGACTGAGGAGAGTATCAAGGCAAAAGAAGCTCAGATCAGCGAAGCCAAAAAAGAACGTGATTCACTCAGTTCGGCAAAGACTAATCTTGAGAAGATAAAAAAAGATCTCGAAAAGAGCAAGTCGGATTTGAATGCATATATTACTGAGCTGGATGCATCGCTTACTGATATACAGACCAAGATTGACGCTCTTACGGATCAGATTACTGAAAAAGAGGCTGAGATAGAAGAAACCACAAAAGAGCTTGAGGAAGCTGAAAGAATTCAGCAGGAGCAGTATGAAGCCATGAAAAAGCGTATCAAATTTATGTATGAGCGTGGCGATACCATGTACATGGAGCTTCTGGCAGAATCAGGAAGCTTTGGAGATATGCTTAACAAAGCTGAATACATTGAAATGCTTTCCTCCTATGACAGAAAAAAGCTCAACGAATATATTGCAACCACTCAGCTTATTACTGTTACCAAAGAAGCGCTTGAAGAGGAAAAGGCGACGCTTGATCTTGCAATGGAAGAAAAGGAGCAGGAAGAAGATAATCTTCAGTCCCTTCTTTCAGCAAAGAATAGCGAGCTTTCGGCTGTTAAGACCGATATTTCCAATAAAGAAGCAGCTATAGCTGAATACGAGGCTGAAATCAAAGCTGAGAATGCTACAATAGCTGCTCTTGAAAAAGAGGTTGCCGCTGATAAGGCTGCTCTTTATAGTAGATATATGTATGATGGTGGTGTATTCACCTGGCCTTGTCCGAGCTATACCAGAATTTCTGATGATTTTGGTATGAGATTACACCCGACTCTTGGGGTTCAAAAAATGCATAATGGTATAGATCTGGCAGCGCCCGGCGGATCGGCTATCCTTGCAGCCTATAATGGCACGGTTGTAGCTGCTGACTATAACTCATCCATGGGTAATTACATAATGATTAACCATGGTGGTGGTCTTTATACCATATATATGCATTGCTCAGCGTTGTATGTCTCAAAAGGAACGGATGTTACTGCGGGAACTAAGATTGCAGCAGTAGGATCCACCGGAAGATCTACAGGTAATCATCTGCATTTTGGCGTACGCTTAAACGGAGCTTACGTTAGTCCATGGAATTATCTGAAATAATGAATTTTCCGGAGATAGGAGCGAAAAGAAATGGATTATCAAAACGGGTTCGATGAACAGCAGTACCGCGGAAGACTAAACAGAAGATTTTTAAGTGGAATTTTGGTGGGCTGTTTTGTGGCTTTATTTATAAGTGCTGCAGTTTGTATTGGGTACCTGCTTACTTTAAACGTGGCTACAGTTCAAAATGAAGTAAGTGGTAGTACGGTATTAAGCGAGGATATCCTGTCAAAGATTAACAAAATAGAAGCTGTTATCGATACTAATTTTTATAAGACGGATGTAACAACCGAGGATAAAGCAAATGGCTTATATAAGGGACTGATGGAATCTCTTGATGATCCATATTCAGTTTACTATACCGAGGAAGAGTTGACTGAACTTATGAATGATACCGAAGGGATTTACTATGGAATAGGTGCTTATGTAAGCATGGATCAGACCATGGCACTTCCACGTATCTCAGGAGTAATGGAGGGAAGCCCGGCAGAAGAAGCACAGCTTCAGACTGATGACATCATCTATGAAGTCAACAAAGAGAGCACACAGGGACTTGAGCTGAGCGAAGTAGTATCTCTTATAAAAGGCGAAGAAGGTACAACAGTTCATCTGACACTTCTTAGAGGAAGTGATCTTGAGGAAATAGAAGTTGATGTTATGCGTGCCAAGGTGTCAGTTCCAACAGTTAAAACTGAAGTCATGGAGGATGGAATCGGATATCTTCAGATTACGGAATTTGATGAAGTGACGCCGGATCAGTTTACTGAAGGGATGGCAGAGCTTAGAGCAAATAACATAGAAGGACTTATTATTGACCTGCGAAGTAATCCGGGTGGAAGTCTTACAGCGGTATGTGATATTGCAAGACAGCTCCTTCCAAAAGGAACAATAGTATATACTGTGGATAGAGAAGGCAACAGAGAAGATTATACCTGTGATGGAACTCACGAGATTGATATTCCTGTAGTAGTGCTTGTTAACAAATATTCAGCAAGTGCATCAGAAATTTTATCAGGTGCAATTAAGGACTACGGAATCGGAACGCTGGTAGGAACCACAACATACGGAAAAGGCATTGTTCAGAGAATCTTTGACCTTAAGGATGGTACTGCAATAAAGTTAACTGTAAGTAACTATTACACACCCAATGGTTCAGATATCCATGGAGTAGGAATAGAGCCTGACGTTGAAGTTGAATTTGATGCAGATGCATATGCAGAGGACAAAACTGATAATCAGTTAAATAAGGCTATAGAAGTATTAAAAGAGTCAATGAGTGAAGAGGAAGAAAAAGCTGGTTGACAAGAAAAAATAATAATAGTATCATTCAAAACTGTGCTAGGTCTTAGCACAGTTTTCTTTTTTTGGTTTAATTGCTCGTTCGAGCGCTTTTTCCAATTGTTAGAAATAGTTTTGGATTTACGTGTGTTATGAAAGGAATATCATGAAAGTTAAAGCGTGTATTTACACTGATGCTGGTAGGAAGCGCTCCGTTAACCAGGATGCTTCTCTTATCAAAGTGGCCGGCGCGGGTCAGGTTGGCAGAATTTCATTTGTTGCGGTTTGTGATGGTATGGGCGGCTTGTCAAAAGGGGAAGTTGCCAGTTGTAAAGTGATAAGGTCTCTTGAAAACTGGTTTCATGAAGAGCTGCCTTTAATGCTCGGGATTGGTGAGGATAAACTTTGGGAAGTTATTGAAAACTCATGGAGGAGACTTCTGGCGGATATGGATAAAGATATCAAACGCTATGGGAAACACAGAGGAATCAGTCTGGGGACAACACTTACAGCTCTTTTGCAAATTGGAAGGAAGTTTATTCTTATGAATGTTGGTGATTCCAGAATATATCTGGTAAGCAGGAAAGATGTGAGGAAAATCACCCATGACCATAGCCTTGTGCAGGAAAAAATTGATAGGGGAATTATTACCGAAAAGGACGCCGATGATGATCTGCAACAAAATGTACTTCTTCAGTGCATAGGACATGGAGGACCTATATCTCCTCAGATTATGTTTGGGGAAATCAGGACAAGTTCAACAGTAGTGGCTTGCAGTGATGGGTTTTGGAAAACAATTTCAGAAAAAGAAATTTTCAGATCTCTTTGTCCGCAGATGTGTGTAACATCAGAAGATATGCTGGAAGAATGCAGAAAGTTGACAGGGATGGCTATAGATCGAAAGGAACAGGATAATATCACAGTGGCTGCAATGTGCTTGGAATTTTGAAATGGATAGATTGGAGATAATAAAAAAACTTGGAGAAGGTGGAAACAGCCGGGCTTTTCTGGCCCGTGACAATAGTACCGGCAGACTTGTAACTTATAAAAGATCGAAAATATATTCCGGTGAAAATGTAGATGCATTCGTACACGAGGCATCAGTTCTAAAATGTTTTGGGACAAAAAAATACATGAACCTGATTCGTAAAAAGAGAATTCCGAAACTGGTATGTTTTGGGAGGACATTTATAGTTGTCAGCTTTATCCCCGGGGAAAACTTATTGGATTTGTTAAGAAAAAGAGGAAAACTGAGGGAAAAGGAAGTTTTGAAAATAGCAAGAGATCTTTTGACAATACTTAGAATTTTGCATGAAGGTGAAAAGCCTATTGTATATAGGGATCTTAAACCTGCTAACATTGTGATAAATGAGGAGGGACGAGCAAGTCTTATTGATTTTGGGGCGGCAAGGTTTTATCGGAAAGATAAGCAGGCGGATGATACTGTAAGCCTTGGTACAGTCGGATTTGCGGCTCCGGAACAGTATGGATGTCTTGGGCAGTCCAATGAGCAGACTGATATTTACAGCTTTGGAATGACCTTGACAGCTCTTTTGACCGGAGTGAACACCAAAGATTCAGAGGGGCTCAGTATGGTAAGGTGTGGCGGGCTAAAGGATGTTTCGCCCCAGCTTCTTTCAGTTATAGAAAAATGTATAAAAGCAGACAGAGACAAGCGCTTTAAGACATTTGAGGACGTTGAAAAAGAAATAAAGAAGGTTCCTTTAAGAATTTTTTTATGTCGTCTGGGGAGGGCTGCTAAACTTGCGGCCGCAGCTCTTTTTATATCGGCCATAATTACTATGGGAATAAAATATGGAGACAGCGCAGTTAAATTGATAAAAAACGATTTTGAAGACAGATATCCTGTCATTCAATACAGATTGCTGATTGCAAGACAGAGGATAACAGATTTCGCAGGAACATTTATAATACAGGAGAATTGATGATGACGATTTTTTTATATACATTTTTTGTGGTTTTGGGAGCTTTCGTGGTTATTATGGGCGTAGGAGGCGTACTTACCGGATATGGAGAGACAGAACATAAAAAAGAAATAGAAGGCGAAGCAACAGCTGCCATGTGTACGACAAATCTCTTAGAGGTGAGCGGCGATTTTTCCCGTGGAAAGATGGATGATCTTGTCATAGAACAGGATATGGTCTATACTTATGATTCCTTCAATCTGTGATAAAAACTGATAAAGAACAGATGTTTGCATAAGTGTAATGCTTGTGCTATACTTCCAATACATAATGTAACAAAGATGTCGCTGTATAACTTTTGGAGAATAATATGGGCGATTTTAAGTTAGTGGCTCCATATGAGCCCACAGGAGACCAGCCACAGGCTATTAAGGCTTTGGTTGACGGATTTAAGCAGGGTAATCAGTTTGAAACACTTCTTGGTGTAACAGGCTCCGGTAAGACTTTTACTATGGCCAATGTTATTGCGGCTCTGAATAAGCCAACGCTTATTATTTCACATAACAAGACTTTGGCCGGGCAGCTGTATGGTGAGATGAAGGAATTTTTTCCGGAGAACGCCGTAGAATATTTTGTGTCCTACTATGATTATTATCAGCCAGAGGCATATGTTCCTCAGACGGATACTTATATAGCCAAGGACTCTGCCATAAATGATGAGATCGATAAGCTTAGACTTTCTGCCACAGCTTCTCTTGCAGAACGTAAGGATGTAATAGTTGTAGCCAGTGTGTCATGTATATATGGATTGGGAAGTCCGGAAGAGTTTAAGGGAATGTCAATATCACTCCGTCCCGGAATGCAAAAGGACAGAGACGATATAATAAAGGATCTTGTGGCTATTCAGTATACGAGAAATGACATGGAGCTGGGAAGATGCAACTTCAGAGTTCGTGGTGATACAGTTGAGATATTCCCGGCTAACGCTGATGATTACCTTATAAGAGTTGAGTTTTTTGGAGATGAAATAGACAGGATCACAGAGGTTGAACCGGTTACAGCCAAGGTCAGAAGTGAACTGACTCACGTGATGATTTATCCTGCTTCTCATTATGTTGTTCCGCAGGAAAAGATAAACAAGGCTTGTGACAATATTGAAAAAGAGCTTGAGGAACAGGTTAAGTTTTTTAAAGGTGAAGACAGACTTATTGAGGCACAACGAATCTCAGAGAGAACTAACTTTGATGTTGAGATGATGAGAGAGACCGGATTTTGTTCCGGTATTGAGAACTATTCAAGGCATCTTAACTTCATGGCTCCGGGTGAACCTCCGCTTACACTGCTTGATTTCTTTGACAGAGACTTTTTGATAATTGTGGATGAGTCCCATATGACTATACCTCAGGTAGGGGCTATGTATCATGGAGACAGGAGCAGGAAGCTGACGCTTGTAGATTATGGCTTCAGATTGCCGTCAGCCCTTGATAACAGACCGCTTAATTTTGAGGAATTTGAGTCACATATAGATCAAATGCTGTTTTGTTCCGCAACGCCCGGTAAATATGAGGAAGAGCATGAACTTTTAAGAACAGAACAGGTAATAAGACCGACAGGTCTTCTTGATCCGGAGATTTCAGTAAGACCGGTTGAGGGACAGATCGATGACCTTATTTCTGAAATCAGAAAAGAGATAGATAAAAAGAATAAGGTACTGGTTACAACTCTTACAAAGAGAATGGCAGAGGATTTGACAGAGTACCTTGCTGAAGCCGGAATAAGAGTTAAATATCTTCATTCCGATATAGACACTCTTGAGAGAGCAGAGATCATAAGGGATATGCGACTTGATGTGTTTGATGTTCTTGTTGGTATCAATCTTTTAAGAGAAGGACTGGATATTCCTGAGATTTCTCTTGTTGCTATTATTGATGCTGATAAAGAAGGATTTCTTCGTTCGGAAACATCCCTTATTCAGACCATTGGAAGAGCAGCCAGAAACTCCGAAGGTCATGTTATTATGTATGCTGATAATATGACAGACTCTATGAAGAAAGCTATAGAGGAGACAAAGAGAAGGCGCGCCATTCAGGAAAAATACAATAAGGAGCATGGAATAACTCCTCAGACTATCAAGAAGGCTGTAAGGGATCTTATAGCCGTAACTAAGGCCATAGCCAAAGAGGAAGTTAAGTTTGAAAAGGAACCGGAGTCAATGAATCAGGAAGAACTGGAAAAACTCATTGCACAGGTTCAAAAGAAGATGAAAAAAGCGGCAGCAGAGTTGGATTTCGAGAATGCTGCAATGCTGCGTGATAAGATGGTTGAACTAAAAAAAGTTCTCAACGATCTTACTGAAGGTAAGTAACTGTGAGTAGTTTTTTATTTATACGGAGATAATATATGTCTGAAAACAGAATGACAAAAAAGAATACCACGACAAAAAGAATACTTCCGGCTGATATTCATGACTATATCAGGGTTCGTGGGGCAGCAGAGCACAATTTAAAGCATGTAAATGTGAAAATACCAAGAGATACACTTACAGTATTTACGGGGTTGTCAGGCTCCGGCAAGTCGTCTCTTGCGTTTGATACTATTTTTGCAGAGGGACAGAGAAGATATATGGAGTCCCTTTCATCCTATGCCAGAATGTTTCTGGGGCAGATGGATAAGCCCAATGTCGAGAGAATAGAGGGATTATCGCCAACTATTTCAATAGATCAGAAATCTACAAACAAAAATCCCAGATCTACCGTTGGTACTGTTACAGAGATTTATGATCATTTCAGAATGCTATATGCCAGAATCGGTATTCCTCATTGCCCTAACTGTGGTCGAGAGATAAGAAGGCAGACAGTAGATGAGATTTGCAATCAGATAATGTCTCTTGGAGATGGAACCAAGCTTCAGATTCTTGCTCCTGTAGTAAGAGGGAAAAAGGGTGAACATGCCAAGACTCTTGAAAGAGCAGTAAAATCAGGCTATGTGCGTGCGAGAATTGATGGAAGTCAATATGAGATTGCAGAAGAAGAGATTAAGCTTGATAAGAACATCAAGCATAACATTGAAATAATTGTAGATAGAATTGTGGTCAGAGATGACAACGAAAATTTAAGAAGGCGACTTACCGACTCGGTTGAGAATGCGTTGGGACTTGCTGATGGGCTTCTTTTAGTTGATGTAATCGGGGATAAGGAGCTTAGTTTCAGCCAGAACTTTGCCTGCCCTGATTGCGGTATCAGTATTTCTGAGATTGAGCCCAGAAGCTTTTCATTCAACAATCCCTTTGGCGCTTGTCCGGACTGTGCCGGACTTGGATATAAAATGGAATTTGACGAGGATCTTATGATCCCGGATAAATCTCTTTCATTAAATCAGGGCTGTATTGTTGTTATGGGATGGCAGTCTGCACACAAAGAAGGAAGCTTTACCAATGCGACACTAAAGGCTTTGGCTAAAGCGTATAAATTCAGTATGGATACTCCTTTTCAGGATCTTCCCGAAAAGGTAAGGCATATGCTTGTCTATGGTGCTGACAAGACTGTTAATGTTCACTATAAGGGTTCAAGGGGAGAGGGAGATTATCCAATTCTGTTTGACGGACTTATTAAAAATGTTGAACAGAGATACCGGGAAACTTTTTCTGAAACTGCCAAGGCTGAGTATGAGGAGTTCATGAGAATCACTCCGTGTCAGCTGTGCAAGGGCCAGAGACTGAAAAAAGAATCCCTTGCAGTAACAATTGATGACAGGAATATCTACGAGATAACTTCAATGTCAATTGATGAACTGCAAAAGTATCTTGAACAGCTACAGCTTTCAAGCTATCAGGAAATGGTTGGTGCTCAGCTTTTAAAAGAAATAAGAGCAAGAGTGGGATTTCTTGTAGATGTGGGACTTGATTATTTGTCTTTGTCCAGAGCTACCGGAACTCTTTCAGGAGGAGAAGCTCAGAGAATAAGACTTGCAACACAGATAGGTTCGGGGCTTTGCGGAGTCTGCTACATCCTGGATGAGCCCAGTATCGGACTTCACCAAAGAGACAATGATAAACTTCTTAATACTCTGAAAAATCTTCGTGACCTTGGCAATACACTTATAGTTGTTGAACATGACGAAGATACAATGAGAGCAGCAGACTATATTGTTGATGTAGGTCCCGGGGCAGGATCTAAAGGTGGAAAGATAGTTGCCTGCGGAACAGCTGAAGAAATCATGCAGGTAAAGGAGTCCATTACAGGTCAGTATCTTTCGGGAAAGCTAAAAATAGAAGTTCCGAAGACCAGAAGAGAGCCAAAAGGATGGCTCAAAGTTGTAGGAGCACAGGAGAACAACTTAAAAAATATAGATATAGATGTTCCTCTTGGTGTACTCACCATAGTAACCGGAGTTTCAGGGTCAGGAAAGAGCTCTTTTGTTAATGAAATATTGTACAAGCATCTTGCAAGAGATTTAAACAGAGCAAGAGTCATTCCCGGAAAACATAAGGGGATTGAAGGACTTGAACAGGTTGATAAGGTTATAGCGATTGATCAGTCGCCTATCGGAAGAACTCCCAGATCTAATCCGGCTACATACACAGGCGTTTTTGATATGATAAGAGATCTTTTTGCCGGAACACCTGATGCCAAGGCGAGGGGATATCAGAAGGGAAGATTCTCATTTAACGTTAAGGGCGGTCGATGCGAGGCCTGTGGCGGAGACGGAATTATCAAGATCGAGATGCATTTCCTGCCGGACGTTTATGTTCCATGTGAAGTATGCGGAGGAAAGCGCTATAATCATGAGACCCTTGAAGTTAAGTACAAGGGAAAGAACATATATGATGTTCTTGATATGACAGTAGAAGAAGCCCTCGGATTTTTTGAAAATGTTAAGACCATAAAGAGAAAGATACAAACTCTTTATGATGTAGGACTTGGATATGTTAAGCTTGGTCAGCCAAGTACCGAACTTTCAGGTGGTGAAGCTCAGAGAATAAAGCTGGCTACGGAACTCAGTAAGGTTGGAACCGGAAAAACCGTATATATCCTTGATGAACCTACTACAGGTCTTCATTTTGCAGATGTACAGAAACTTGTGAAAATCATGCATGAGCTTGTTGAACAGGGAAACACAGTGGTTGTTATTGAACATAATCTTGATGTCATTAAGACCGGTGACTACATAATTGATATGGGACCGGAGGGCGGTTCAAAGGGAGGAACCGTAGTAGCTAAGGGAACGCCTGAAGAAGTAGCTAAGTGTAAAAAATCTTATACCGGAGCATATATTAAAAAAATGCTCAAATAATAGTTAAAGTTTTTGGGGGGATATCCGATATACATAAAAGATGGATATCCCCTTTTCAATATTTTTTATTTGGTTTATAATCGAAATGATATTATAGACTGATAGTACTATCCGCTTTTATGCGCTTAGATAAATGCTAGTTTTTTTGAAAGGGGCATTGATAATATGCAGTATGCAGATATAGGAATTGATTTAGGTACAGCGTCTGTACTTGTATATATAAGAGGAAAGGGCGTTGTTTTAAAAGAACCTTCAGTTGTAGCTTATGACAGAGATACTGAAGAGATAAAAGCAATTGGTGAGGACGCCAGACTTATGCTTGGCCGTACACCGGGGAATATTGTGGCTGTTCGTCCTCTTCGCCAGGGTGTTATTTCCAATTATAAGATTACAGAGCAGATGATGAGATATTTCATCAAAAAGGCTATTGGAAGAAGAATCCACAGAAAACCCTTTATCGCCGTTTGTGTTCCTAGTGGAGCCACAGAGGTTGAGAAAAAAGCTGTTGAAGATGCTACAAGACTTTGCGGTGCCAGAGATGTTAAGACTATTGAAGAGCCTATTGCAGCTGCAATAGGTGCAGGTATCGACATAACAAAACCTTGTGGAAACATGATTGTTGATATAGGTGGTGGAACATCTGATATTGCTGTTATTTCTCTTGGAGGAACAGTAGTAAGCACATCTGTTAAGGTTGCCGGAGACGATTTTGATGAAGCAATCGTTCGTTACATGAGAAAGAAACATAATCTTCTCATCGGTGACAGAACTGCTGAAGATATTAAGATTAAGATTGGTTCAGCATACCCAAGAGCAGAGAATGATTATCTTGATGTGAGAGGAAGAAACCTTGTAACCGGTCTTCCCAAGACGGTAAGAGTGTCTTCAGAAGAAACAGAAGAAGCTCTTCGTGAACCAACATCTCAAATTATTGAGGCTATACACAGCGTTTTGGAGAATACACCTCCGGAACTTGCTGCTGATATTGCAGATAGAGGAATTGTACTTACAGGTGGCGGAGCACTTCTTCGCGGACTTGAAGATCTCGTCTATTCTAAGACAGGTATCAACACTATGACAGCTGAGGATCCTATGACAGCCGTTGCAATCGGAACGGGAAGATATGTGGAGTTCCTTGCAGGATATCGTCAGGACTAAAGCTCATCGCACTGTTCAAGGATTGAACAGTAGTAAAGCCAGGAAGGCATGAGGAATATTGTATGGTAAAAGGTCTATACACTGCTTACACAGGAATGATCAACGAACAGCACAGAATGGATGTGCTAACCAACAATCTTGCCAATGCCAATACTAATGGATATAAAAAAGAAGGTGCAACTGCTCAGGCCTTTTCTGATCAGCTTGCGCTTAAAATTAAAGACTATACTGATGCCCCGTTCACTGCTCGTGGACTGGGCATTATTAATCCCGGTGTAAAAATCGGAGAGGGATATGTTGATTGGTCTGAAGGTCCCATGAAGGAAACAGGTAATACTTTTGACATGGCCCTTGGCGGATATGGATTCTTTGGAATAGAGTATACTAATAAAGCTGTCAATATTGAGAGAGACACAGCCAATCAGACTGATATAATGTACACAAGGGATGGCAATTTTACACTTACAAACGAAGGTGTTTTAGTGACACAGGACGGAGATTTCGTTTTGTCACAGGATGGCGGACATATAGAAATTGATCCGGCACTTCCGGTAGAGATAAATACACTTGGAGAAATTATTCAGGACGGCGAAGTTGTTGCCACAATAGGAAGATTTGATTTTGAAAAGGTAACATATCCTGATGGTAGGATTACATACGAAACATTGGAACATTACGGTGAAAATATGTATATTCCTACTGATGACGCCACACAGATTGATTCTACGGCTTCGGTCTACGCCGGATTTTTGGAACAGTCCAATGTATCAGTAGTCGATGAGATGGTTAATATGATAGCGGTTCAGAGAAACTATGATACTAATCAGCGCATGATAACTACAATTGATGGTACTCTTGATATTGCAGCCAACCAGCTTGGACGTTTGTCATAAAATTTTATATTATTTTAATAAATATTCATAAGGATTGAACCGATAAGAGTATAGAAGATGTTGTTACCGGTCACGGATGACGGTGATGATATGTGTTTTATCTAATCGGAGGTGACTTATGGTAAGAAGTCTATGGTCAGCAGCAACCGGAATGAACGCTCAGCAGACAAATGTTGATACTATTTCCAATAATTTGGCGAACGTTAATACAGTTGGATATAAAGCGCAGGGCGCTCAATTTAAATCTCTTTTGTACCAGGAATTACAGACTGTTACAACGACTTCAAATGGAACCCCAAAGCCTACAACATCACAGGTGGGCTTAGGTGTGCGCACATCTACAATTAATCAGTTTTTTTCCCAGGGATCTTTTCAGAGTAGTGATAATCCAGCAGCGCTTGCAATAAGTGGCGACGGATTCTTTGCGTATATGGCAGCAGATGGCGAAACAATAAATTATACAAGAAATGGAAATTTTGTATGGGCTCTTGCTGAAGAAGGCGGTACAACACTTGAACTTACAACAGCAGAGGGCAATCCGGTTCTTGATATTGATGGGGCAGCAATAACTCTTGATGGTGCTATTGCAAGCCGTATAACAATTAGTAGTGATGGAAAAATTTACTATCCGGATGATCAGGGAGTTCCTACAGATATGGGGCTTCAGATTGGTCTGTGGCAGTTCTCTAATAGAGAAGGACTTGAGAGAGTAGGAAGTGCAGCATGGATACAGACGGCAGCAAGTGGTGAACCTATTCTTGAGAATGATGCGGATAATATAAAGAAAAGTGAGATTGTTCAGGGGTATCTGGAAGGTTCAAATGTAAATGTTGCAACAGAGATGGTTAATCTTATTGTTGCACAGCGAGCATATGAGATGAACTCAACAGCGATTCAGACAACAGATGAAATGATGCAGACTGCAAATTCACTTAAGAGATAATTGATATGAGTGATAAAAGTTAAATGAGGAAAATGCATATTTCGTTTGTAATAATAGGGGATAAAAAATGGCAGGACTAGATATCAAAGGATTAAATGCGACGGCTCTTACTGATTATGCAATGCAGGAAAGCAAGAATGCAAGTACTATAGCGCTTCAGAATAAGCTTCAAAGTACTTCCAAAACATCTACAGACGATGAACTTATGGAAGCATGTAAAAGCTTTGAGGCATATTTCCTTGAGCAGATGTTTAAAGAAATGCAGAAATCTGTAGATGCTATGAAGCCGGAGACACAGGATAATTCGACATCCACCCTGGTGGATTTCTTTAAAGACCAGACGCTTCAGGAAATTTGTTCCACGTCCGTTGATACTCAAAGTAATGGCTTTGCGCAGATGCTCTACGAAAACCTAAAGCGCAATTATGACATTCCGGAGGTTTCTGAATAATATGGATTATTGTGTCCACGTCGCAATAATCAATCAACCAAGGCAATTTTAATCGACATCGTCGATGAGGATTGTTTGATTCTATACACTTGTTCTCACGAAATCCGCAGTATATGCGGATTTCTTTATTCTAATTAATCGTCAACGAGACACTACACTAGTCATAGTTCCCTCTGTTTTTTACGACTTGAATGAAGGATTCAAGGGCTATATTGTTATGATCCTTATGGTACAGTACATAGTAATCAACTGGCGGAATCTGACCATCTAGTATTGGAATCTCAATTAGTGATCCGTCATCGAGAGATCTTTGTATCAGATGTCTTGGCAGAATGGTATACCATTCGCTGTTATATATCAGTGGAAGGACTTTAGCTGCGTTGTTGATACTTAGCTGAAAGCGATGCGATGGGGAAAAGAGCCATTGATAAGTTCCTGAATACAAGAAATCAGAATGTATCATTGGAAGCGTTTTAACCTTGGTTGAAACTATTCCAGCTTTATACTCAGTATTCTGTGAAGAGGTTGTTAGGATAACATCTTCCTGATCTACGAGCTTACATATGTAGTTTGGATTTTCGTAGGAATGGTGTGAAAAGATCACGTCATTCCTATATTTTTTTAGATTGGTTATAAGGCTATTACTGCTTTCGATTTCGACCTTTACTGAAAAATCAGGGTTTTCTTTTGTGAATCGGTCTATATTATCTTTGAGCCATAGATCGTAAAAGGCGTCCACTGTTCCAATAGACAGAAAGTGATTGTATTTACTAGTTTGCCTTATGGAATCAAGAGCGTTATTTTGAAGATTGATGATCTCTTCTGCATAGCGCATGAAGGTGATTCCTGTTGGAGTTATTGAGAGTTTCCTATTATTTCTCACAAAGAGTTCTTTGCCAATTTCCTGTTCCAACTCCTGAATACGTTTGCTTACTGTTGACTGTGCAACTATCAGGTTTTCTGAGGTTCTAGTAAAGCTCTTTGTTTCTACCAAAGATAAAAAAGTAAGTAATTGTTCTCTGTTCATTTCATATAATTCCTCACTATGAAAAAAAACGATAATAGGTATCGAAATTATTCTTTTTTATAATCATACGGATTATGTTAGATTATTTCAAGAAAAATAAAAACTCAGAGGAGGAAGGATATGAAAAATAGAAGTATTCAGAGGATAGTTGCATCTACATTGGCTTTTGTCATGACTTTGGGGATGTGTGCTTGTGGAACGACCACATCTGAACAGGAGTATGGGAGCGAGTCAGCTTCAGTAGAAGCAAGTTCAAGTAATTCAGTAGAAAGTACTGAGGAAGTTTTGGCTGAAAACGAAGAGAAAAGTGAAGTAACTGTAACAGACCTTGCAGGTAGAGAAGTCACGGTTTCTCTTCCAGTTGAGAATGCATATCTTGGCTATTACTATGAGAACTTTCTTGCTGTAGTAGGACCAGATGCTTTTACAAGAGTAAAAGCTACTTCACTTTATGACACAGAAGGTTATGCAAATACCTTAGCTACAATCTACAAAGAAAATGTGGAAGGCTATACAGACATGGTAGATGTTGGTTCTACACTTCAGGACAACTTTGATGTTGAAAAGCTCATTGAACTTGAATGTGACGTTGCGATAATGGGACAGTACCAGTACGATGCAATAGAAGATAAGGTTAATCTTCTAGAGGAAGCAGGTATTCCTGTAGTTATTATCGATTATTCAACTGCCACAGAAGAGACTCATATTGCATCTACAGAGATTCTTGGAAAAGTATTTGGTGTAGAGGATAGAGCGGGTGAGATCATTGAAAATTACAAGGCCGGAATGGCAAATGTAAGAGACATCGTATCAAAGATTTCAGAGACAAAGACAACATTCCATGAGTTCCAGAGCGTTATAAGCACATATTCAGAGGTTGGTGTATCTGATTTTGCAACATATCTTTTTGGAAGATACCTGTCACAGGCTGGAGCTGATGATATCGCATTTCCTATTGCGGAGACAGCAGAGAGCGGAAGAAGTACAACCCTTGATATGGAATATATCCTTGATAAGGATCCAGAGGTTTGGTTCATCATTGGCGGTGAGACAGCAAATGACGAAACTGATGGAATTGTGATGGGATATGGAATTTCTGAAGAAGACCTTATTGCTTCTGCTAAAGGAATGATCGATAGCAGACCAGGTTTTACTAACCTTAGTGCTGTCAAGAATGATCAGATCTACTGCGTTGAAAACAATACCTTAAGAACCCTTAGGGACTACATCATCATTGAGTATATTGCAAAAGTTCTTTATCCAGATGAGTTTGCAGACCTTGATCCTGAAAAAGAGTTTGAGGAGTATTCAAAGAAATACTTACCTTCAGTACCTACAGATGGAACATTTATCTATCATTTAGAGGTTGCAGATATTGAGTCATGAGTACGGGATACAGAAATCTTAATAGAAAAAGAATCTTTGTAATAGTCTTGATGGCTATAGTGATGATACTGCTTATTTTTGCAGATCTTTTCACTGGATCATCCAATATGTCGGTAAAAGAAGCCATAGATATCCTTTTGGATGGTCCTTCAAATGAAAGTAAATACCATTTTATTTTATGGGCTGTAAGAATGCCAATGACTATGACCTGCCTTGGAGTAGGGGCGTCATTGGCCCTTGCAGGGGGACAGATGCAGACAATCCTGCAAAATCCTCTTGCTAGCCCATACACTCTTGGAATATCTTCTGCAGCCGGATTTGGTGCTGCACTTTCTGTGGTAACTGGTTTTCCATTTATACCAATCTCTTGGATCAACATATCAGTATCGGCCCTTATCTTTGCCCTTGGAACATCAGCCTTGATCTTTACATTATGTAAAAGAAATGCTGATACAAAGACAATGATCCTAATAGGAATAGTGGTGACTTTTCTATTTAGTGCACTTCAATCTCTTATGCAGTATCTTGCAAGTCAGGAACAGCTCTCAGAGATAATGCACTGGATGTTTGGGTCTTTATCTAAGGCCTCTTCACAGGGAGCAGTTGTGTGTATCGCCTGCTTTGTGTTCATCTTTATCTTATCAATGGGATCCACATGGCAGCTCACCTGCCTTTCAGCTGGAGAAGAAAGAGCAAAGAGCCTTGGAATCGATACTGAGAGGCTTAGAAGAAAGATATACCTGTGCTCATCTCTTTTGACAGCAGTTTCAGTTTCTTATGTTGGATCAATAGGGTTCATAGGGCTTGTAGCACCACATCTTGCAAGGTCCTATGTCGGTGATGATCAGAGGTTCTTACTGGTTCTTTCTCCAATAATGGGAGCAATCATTCTCCTTGCAGCATCTATAGTTGCCAAGATCATGAAGCCAGGAGAGATAATACCCGTTGGAATCATTACAAACCTCGTGGGTGTTTCATTCCTTCTTTATCTTTTGTTGAGGAAAAGACTATGAGAGAACGATGCAATATGGAGCTGAAGATTCAGGATATTAAGGTGAGCTTTGGCGATAAAAAGGTATTAAAGGGTGTGAACCTGGAACTATCTGGTGAAGGACTATATGCGGTTGTTGGTGTAAATGGAACTGGTAAAAGCGTTCTGATGAAGTCCCTTGCAGGCATTCAAGCATATTCTGGAAAGACCATTCTTACTGATGGTGATGAAGCTTGTCCTAAAAAGGATATAGCTTATGTGCCTCAGGCTACTAATCTTAATTCTTCATTAACTGCTTTTGAGATGGTCCTTTTAGGGAAAGTAAAGCAGCTAAGGCTTAGAGTACCGGATGATGTTATCAGTGAAGTATATGAAGTTATGGACAGACTAAAGATAAGAAATCTCGAGAACCAAAAATTTGCATCTTTATCTGGAGGCCAAAAACAGCTGGTGATCATGGCCCAGGCTCTTTTATCAAAACCAAAGCTATTACTACTTGATGAGCCTACATCTGCCCTTGATCTGTATCATCAGCTTAATCTATTGTCCTTAGCTGGTCAGTACTGTAAAGAGTCAGGAGCAATGGCGATAATCATCATGCATGATCTTTCACAGGCTGCTAGGTTTTGCAAAAAGATTGCTGTCCTAAAGGATGGAAAGGTATTTAGGTTTGGAAAGCCAAAAGAGGTTTTAACAGAGCAGATAATAAGAGACGTCTTCAACGTAGACGCAGAAATAGGGTGTAGTGGCAGCGGATATACGACAGTTCTGCCCGTAGCCATTACGACTTAAAGAAAAATGAGCCACAACCGTCCCTAGGGCTCAAAAAGATGGATATATGAACGAGAAAAATAGCATAATAACAGGAAATCTATGGACCTCCATACTTAAATATCTGGCGCCACTTCTTTTAAGCATGCTGATACAGCAGTCCTACCAGACTATAGATGCGATAATAATAGGACAAGGCTCCGGTTCAAGAGCACTTGGTGCAATTGATTCGACCTATGGCTTTATTAAGCTACTTATCAACTCATCAATTACTTTAACTAGCGCTGCATCAGTTCTTGTATCTAAGAGTTATGGTGCTGGAAATATAGCAAAGGTAAAGAACTATATTAGAGCCTTGGCCCTATCATCATTCGCAATAGGAATCATAATTTCGATTTCACAGTTCTTTTTGACAGCTGGCATATGTGACATCATGAATGTTCCTGAGGAGATGGTAAAAGACGCATCGCTTTATACAGGAATTTATCTTGGCGGGGCAGTATTTATGATGCTCTATAACTGCGGAGCTAGTATCTTAAAGAGTATTGGTAATTCTGTATTTCCATCAAATGTCCTGATGATCTCAAGTATTCTTAATGTCTTACTTGATCTCATATTTATTTATGGACTTCATATGGGAGTTGCAGGGGTGGCTATAGCTACGGTTATCTCCCAGGCAATCAGTGCTGTATTAGTGCTAACAAAGTTATTAAAATTATGGAACAGCTTTGAGACGAAGGAACAGGATAGACATAGTGGCAATCCCATGCTGGAATCTATAAAAGATATCCTGGCTTTTGGAATGCCGGCAGCAGCCCAGTCCATATTATTCTCATTTTCAAATATCTACATGCAGTCTGCAATAAATAAATGCGGAACAACAGTAGTTTCGGCCTGGGCTGTATGTGGAAAGCTTGATTTTTTGATATGGATAATCGCAGATGCACTTTCTATTACCGCAGCTACATTTATTGCCCAGAACCTTGGAGCAGGTAAAAGAGATAGAGTAAGAAGAGCTAGGAACCACATAGTTTTAATCTTTGTGATGATAATAGGACTTATAAGCGTATTACTATATGCCTTTACGCCGGTGCTTTCAAAAATCTTTATAAAAGATAAAGATGTGATCGAGGGAAGTGTTATGCTTATGCGACTTATAGCGCCATTTTATGTGACTTGTATAGGAGCAGAGTTATTTAGCGGTATCCTAAGAGGATATGGAGATCCTCTAAAGCCAGCGATCTTTACACTTATTGGTACTGTTGGTGGAAGAGTTTTGTGGATAGTAGCCTGCGACATAGCAAGGCACAGTGGAATAAACTGGATTATCTTGGCTTATCCTTTTAGCTGGATATTAACGACGATTCTTTTTCTCATATATGGACTTTATAGAATTAAATTCTTGACAGAATAACAATAGATGTTGTCTCAATATTCGATTATTGCTGATAATTATTATCAGTTATTCCCGATAATCCCGTGAACCATATTGCAATGTCTACTTTATTTTTTGAAGATTTTAAAACCAGGCAGTAGCCTAAAATTATGACTACTTATAAAACAGAAAAAAAACTGAATTAGGCAGTAACATGATGTGCGTTAAATCGCAAAATTCATTTTTTTAATATCGGACTCGCAAATAATCCGCTATCCCTTGCTGTTTCTGGATTTAAAGTTTGAAAAATCTGAACAAAGCCACACTTTAAGTGCCTGCCGGGCACATTTTTATGTTGCATCAATTTCTAAATTCTGTCATCGATCCTTCTCCTCAATGAAAACTTTTACGAAGATAAAAGCTCAGATTACAGAAAAGTACATTGTATTTTTTCTGGGCATAAACCATAATGAGAGCATAGATTTAGAAAAAATGATTGGCTTACTGAGAACGGACTGGATATTGGTTTTGATGGATAATTAAGGGAATAAGTTCAATAAGTAGAAAGAGTTGGATTTTTTTGATCTTGTCAGGACTTGCCACAGGTGCATCATGGTTGTGCTATTACAAGGCACTTCAAATGGGCGAAGCTTCAAAAGTGGTACCCATTGATAAGCTTAGTGTTGTAATAACACTGGTGTTGGCATTTGTCTTTTTACATGAGGAATTTACGATAAAATCCCTGATAGGATGCGTGCTGATCGGTGCAGGGACGTTGATTATGGTGATTTGATGGGAATTGCGGTTATGAAAAAGTGTAAAGGTGGAAAAAGATTTGCTTGGAGAAGGAAGCAGTTTACCAATACAGGGAGTAAGTATAAATTGGAACAACATAAGTGAGAAAAGCTATCTTCGCAGTCTTACCATGGATTATATCAGGAGAAAGCACAAGGATTGGGATAGGCTGTGCCACAATACATGGGAAGAAAGCAAGATGTTTGGAAATAAAGATATAACGGTGACTTAGGAGTGATGGAGCGTATTTAAATGGCATCAATAAGAGAAGATATAACGAAGTATATAAAGAAAAAATACAAGGCTTATCCGGAATATCTTTGGAAGAGATACCCGGAGTATGCGGTTTTCAGACATGACGATAACAAAAAGTGGTTTGCCATAATCATGGATGTTGAGGCAGATAAATTGGGGTTGCCCGGCGCAGAGCGTGTGGACATTGTTGATGTAAAAATCGACGATTTAATGCTTCGTGATATCTTATTGCAGCAGGAAGGTTTTTTACCGGCATATCACATGAACAAGGGAAGTTGGATGACAATACTTCTTGATGGGACAGTGAGCCTTGATGAAATCTGCAATATGATTGATGCCAGCTTTTTGGACACTGCATCTAAAAAGAAAAAGGACAGGTTCCGTCAGCCTAAAGAATGGTTAGTACCGGCAAATCCCAAGTATTATGACATTGAACATGCTTTTGACGATGCAGATGAAATTGACTGGAAGCAGGGGGCAGGAATTATAAAAGGTGATACGGTGTTTATGTATGTAGGTGCACCTGTATCTGCGATTCTTTATAAGTGCAGGGTTACAGAGGTTGATATACCTTATGACTATGAGGATAAAAATCTTAAGATCACAGCTCTTATGAAGATAAAGCTTCAAAAGAGATATAAGCCTGACAAATTTAATTTTGACAGGTTGAAATCTGAATATGGAATATATGCTGTGCGAGGGCCAAGAGGAATACCTAACAGCCTTAGTGCGGCTTTGAAATAGAAGCTAGAGTGAAATTAACGATGTTTAGGAGCAGGAAATGGCAGAAAAATAGAAGAGTTTATATGCGGTGGATATTCAGATTGTGTAGTATAATAATTTATGAAACTGTAAACATTTTTGTTGGAGGAAATAAAAATGGCAGATATTGCAGAAATCATTAAGAAAGTAAGTGAAAACAAAGAGCTTATGGCTCAGATAGCAAAGGCAGATCCGGCACAGGCTAAAGACCTTCTTAAGAAGGCAAACATTGATGTGTCTGAGGATGACATCAAGAAAGTTCAGTCGGCGGTATCAGATGGCAAGCTTGACATGGGAGATCTTAAGAACCTTGCCGGCGCATTCTTTAAGAAATAAACTATCAGACAGAAAGAGTGATAAAACCTCTTAAAAACAGATATAAATAATTGGCAAGTCCTGTAGTAGAAAATACCTCTACAGGGCTTTTTTTACGCTCTTAAAAAGGATATAGTAAATGATATGCACCCACTCTTTTGATGTGAATATTTGATCAGATTGGAACATAGAATATGATTTATTGGATAATAGCTACTCTGGCTGCATTTTATATAAAGGGACTTTGTGGATTCGCCAATACCCTTGTATTTACTTCGATACTTAGTTTTGGAGTGGCAAATATAAATATATCTCCGGTGGAATTGATTCTGGGGTACCCAACCAATATGACCATCAGCTGGAAAGAACGAAAATCAATCGATTTAAAGATAGTACTTCCTCTTTCAGTCATGGTGATCATTGGTAGCTTTATTGGAGCTTTTTTCTTAAAAAACACGGACACAAGCATAATAAAGATAATTTTTGGAATATTGGTCGTTATTGTTGGAATAGAGATGTTATTTAGGGAATTGGCTAAAAAGAAAGCGAAAAATTCAAGAATATTGCTAATTGTGATTGGTGTAATATCGGGGCTTTTATGCGGACTTTATGGAGTAGGCGCACTGCTGGGTGCCTATATAGGCAGAACAACCGATAATCCCAAAGCTTTTAAAGCCAATATTTGCACAGTATTTATTATTGAGAATACATTTAGGATTTTAATGTATCTCTTTTATGGAATCCTGAATATAAATATGCTAAAGAGAGCTGTGATGCTGTCGCCGTTTATGTTAGTCGGACTCGGTGCAGGAATGTATAGCGCCGGAAGAATAAATGAACAGATAGTAAAAAGAATAGTAATCATAGTTTTGATAATATCAGGTGTGGCGCTGATAAAATTTGGGTGAACATATTCAGATATGATGCCTGTAAGTGTAAAATGATTGTATGAGAAAGGAGCCGATTATGGAAACATGGTATTACGTAGTTGTAAGCATAGACGGTGATTATGCCAATTTAAAGAGAACGGATATTGAATCTGAAGATTTGAAGCTGGTGGCAAGAGCTCTTTTACCTGAAGGAATAGCCGAGGGAACACAGCTTAAGTATGAGCTTATGCAGTATTCTATTGTGTGAGGGTGGAGCAGACTATGTACTCTAAAATTGTATTGTGTATATCTGAAACGGAAGATGAGATCCTAAAAAAGCAGCTCGCTATGTTAAGTGAGAGACATCATGCAGACGTTGAAAGAGTTGACATAGGTAAAGCTGCAGGTATTATTGCTGATTGTGAGCCTGACATTCTTTTTATCAGTGATGATGAGAAATTGCTGTCGGAAGCCAAAGATAAAGGAATGGCAATTAATACTCCGGCTGGGATGAGAGAATCATATAAAAAGGCAATGGAAATGCTAAAAGCATTAGGTACAGGCAGGAGTTTTTAAAAGAAGAATGTAAGCAGATGAGCTGGTTAATGAGAGATAACAAGATTTTAAGGAGGATAACAAATGCCATTTATTTCAACGAAAACCAATGTAACGGTAACAAAGGAAAAAGAGACACAGCTTAAACAACGCCTTGGACAGGCTATAGCAATCATTCCGGGTAAAAGTGAGAACTGGCTCATGCTGGCTATCGAGGGCGGTATTCCTATGTACTTCAGAGGTGATGATTCTCAGCCAACGGCTTTCATAGAGGTTAAGATTTATGGAGATGCTTCTTCAGATACATATGGGAAGATGACAAAAGAGCTGACTGGAATTTATGGGGATATTTTGGGAATAGCACCGGATCACATGTATATCCGCTACTTCGGATCAGATGATTGGGGATGGAACGGAAGTAATTTCTGACACACCTTTGGGGCTATAATAGTTAAAGATTGTATACAAAAAATGGGACTGCGTTATACAGTCCCTTTTTATGTGGGAATAAGTTAGCGGAAGCTAACAAAATGTAGTATCATTAATTATGATGATCTATATATTTTGAAAATGAAGGGGTATTGACAATGAAAACAGCAGAGCAATATAAGAAACTTACTATCAGTGAATTTACCAAAGCCGCTGATATATATGAGACAGATCATGCAGGTATTTACGAAATGTGTAAGGATGATTATCCATATATTGAGGCGGAACTTTCACATATAGAATATCAGGATTTGCTGGACTGCGGATGTGGTACGGGACCTATGATATCTCTTTTACATGAAAAGGACAGTTCAAGGCATTATGTGGGATTGGATATTACTCCAAGGATGATAGAGGTTGCCAAAAGCAAAAATCTTAAAGGAACTGAGTGGATAGTCGGAGATTGTGAAAACCTGCCTTTTGATGATGAATCTTTTGATGTAGTCATTTGTACAAACAGTTTTCATCATTACCCCAATCCTCAGAAATTCTTTAATAGCGTAAAGAGAGTATTAAGATCTGATGGAATGCTCATTCTTCAGGATTATACAGCGCCGGTGCCTATTCTATGGCTTATGAATCACACGGAGATGCCACTTGCCGATCTGATCGGACATGGTGATGTTGCGGCAAGATCACTTGGTGAAGTCAGGGGATTTTGTGAAAACGCCGGCTTACAAGTGGAAAAATTAAAGAGAGCCAGAAAAATGCGCATGCATCTTGTTGCGAGAAAAAAGCGTATTGAAGTTATTTAAAGTTTTTTTGTTTTCCGGGCCATTTACGGAAGATAGGATTTTGCATGTTAAGATGGAGCGTGGGGCGGAAATAAAAGCTTTCACTGTAGGAGATGAATAGGTGCTGGAGGGTAACTGAAATTTGGACTGGACAGCAGCGCCGGAAAATAATGATCAATAGAATATTGACTCGAAAAGTTACAAAGCTTATACTCGAAGATAACATTTACAGGAGGATCTGATTCATTATGACAAACGCACGTCTCGTTAACATAGTGGTCACAAACATGCTCGTGAATAATAATCAGGAGTTTAGTTTACTATGTAAGATGAGGCAATCGTGTTATAAGATGAATCTATAAGTATCCGGTATTAGTGAAAACGTAGATAGAGGCCTTATCAAGCATAATGTTTGATAAGGTTTTTTTTTACCGGGAGGGAATGATGTATGAAGATTGCACAGAAAAAATATGATTTGCCAAACGGGGAGATCGCAATAATAAAAAGCGCCGGGGCTGATGATGCACTTAAGGTAAAGCTTCATCGGGAGGCTACCTCAGCTGAAACTCACTTTATGGCCAGATATCCCGAAGATGGAGAGTTTAATCTGGAAAGAATTACAAATGTGCTTAAGAGCATTGAGGACAGTGAGCGTGATTTTATGGTAAGCGCATATATTGGAGATGAAATGATTGGAGATCTTGGAGTTACTTTAGTGCGTCCGCACATAAAATATTTACATCGTGGATATCTTGGTATGTCTATCAGACAAAAATATACAGGAATGGGACTGGGAAGCTTCATGATGAAAGTTGCGTTGGAGCAGGCCAAAGTCAATGGATTTGAGCAGGTTGAACTTGGCGTTTTTAGTGACAATGACAGGGCCAGACATCTCTATAGCAAGATGGGTTTTAAGGAATATGGGATGAATCCAAGGGCATTTAAGCTTAAGGATGGGACTTACAGAGATGAGATTATAATGGTCAATTTTCTTGATTGATGAGCATAGGGAGGTTCAGATGATTATAAAAAACGAGATACCGATTCTTGAATATGATGACAGTTCAGTGGAGGTGATAGCTCCGGATCATGACTTACAAGAGTTAAAGTTGCCGGAAAAGTGTTTGTTTGCTTTTCTAGGGGATGTTGTTCACAAATATGCAGAAGAAAACAATGCTGATGTGGCTGAAGAGCTGATAACCGTGTCGCATAATATAAAGATTTATGTCTTGCATGAGGAAAAAGAAGATATCTGTCTTGTCCAGTCTCCGATTGGATCTGCAGCAGCTACGCAGGTACTGGACACACTTGTAAATTGCGGATGTAAGAAAGTTATAGCTGTTGGTTCATGCGGCGTGCTGGCAGACATTCCGGAGAATGCTTTTCTTGTACCTACAAAAGCCCTCAGAGCTGAAGGAACATCTTACCACTATCTTCCGGCCACCCGGTATATTGATATAGATACAGAACCTGTGACTGTAATAGAAAATTGTTTTAAAAAGCATGAACTGCCTTTTGTTACTTGTACAACGTGGACTACTGACGGATTCTTTAGAGAAACAAAGGACATGGTTCAGTATCGCCTTGAAGAAGGTTGTACTGTAGTCGAAATGGAATGTGCTGCATTGGCTGCTTGCAGCAGAAAGAGAAAAGCTTTATTTGGGCAGTTTCTTTTTACTGCGGATTCCCTTGCCAATGTTCACGATTATGATGCCAGAGATTTTGGAATCGGTTCACATGAAAAAGCACTGCGTTTAGGATTGGATGTTTTGAGAGATTGGAAATAAAGGAGAGGACGAATGGAAGAAATCGTAATCAGAGAAGCAACAGAAAATGATGCAGAGCAGCTAATTGAATATACTAAAATCATAGGTGGTGAAACAGATAATCTGACATATGGCGCAGAAGGACTGCCAATAACAGTTGAACAGGAAAAAGGCTTCCTGCAAAAAATCAGTGAGGATAAGCATAGCGTATTTTACTGTGCCTGGAAAGATTCGGTTTTAGCAGGAACAGCGAATCTTGGTGGAATGCCGAGAAGAATGTCACATAGGGCGGAACTTGGCATATCAGTATTAAAATCCGAGTGGAATAATGGCATTGGAACTGAACTGATGAAGCATATTATTGATTATGCCAAGGAGAATGGAATAGAGATCATCAATTTGGAGGTTCGCTCTGACAACAGTGCTGCTATACATTTGTATGAGAAGTTTGGATTTAAGAAAACTGGCACTATACCTGCTTTTTTCAAAATTATAGATGAATATGCGGACTTTGATATAATGAGTTTGGATTTAAGATAATAGCAGAAATATAAATTGTTTTTAATGAGCTGTCATAATTGTTGGGAGGATTCTATGGACGCTAGGGAGTACTTGGAAATATTGCATGTAGCAGAAAGGCTAAAAGACACACCAAGACATTGTACAACAACAAAAGGAAGGACAGAAAGCGTAGCTGAGCATAGCTGGCGTATTTCTCTTATGGCATTTTTGTTAAGGCATGAATTCAAAGATTTAGACATAAATAAAGTAGTTGATATGTGTCTGGATAAACTTGAAGCATTAATCCAGCATAACGAATCACCGCTTAATACCTGGTCTGAGAATGAATTTGAACTCAATAAAACTTATGCTTTTGATACGGTAGCGTTTTCTTCATGGCTTACTGAATTGAGGAAAAGCATTCTCGAAGACACTTTGAAGAAAATAGAAACGGAGAGTTAAAAATCGTAATATCCGGGGAGAAGCATAATGATTGAGTATAAACAGACAAAAGAATTTACAGCTGCTCAGCTGCAGAGATTATTTCTTTCTGTTAACTGGGAATCCGGAGTATCAAGGCTATCATATCGGAGATAATCTTATGAAACAGATTATAAGTTTGTTTGAAAATCTTTTGTATGTAAAAATTATTCCATCAGATCCCAAAACAATTCCTTTTTATGAGAGATATGGCTTTAAGCAATATGACAATTATTCTGCCTTGGTTCTAAAGCAGTTTTCGTGAAGTGGAAATGCAGGCAGTAACACTGCCAATATTAAAAGAATACTAGTAATAGCAGTAGTAAGAAAAGGTTAATAATCGGAAGTAGAAGTTAATCGCACAAATTCAATTTTGCAGGAGAAACAGATGCTTAAGTATAGAGAAATGACAGAGGACGACAATGCTGCTGTTGCCAAACTTATAAGAAAAAATCTGGAAAAGCACAAACTTGATATTCCGGGAACGGTTTATTTTGATAAAGGGCTTGACCACCTTAGTGACTATTACGGAGTAGATGAGAGAAGATATTACGTAATAGAAGATGCCTGGGGAATAGTCATTGGGGGTATTGGCTTTTCGAAGCTTGATTTCATGGAAGAGACAGCAGAGCTTCAGAAACTGTATCTTGATGATTCTGCTAAAGGGTCGGGATTGGGATATGAGCTTATAGCATTGATAGAAGAAAAAATGAGGAGTGCAGGATTTCAGTATTCATATATGGAAACTCATGATAATCTTCAGGCTGCAATTCATATTTATAAGAAGAGCGGATATGTTGAGATAGAAAGACCAAAAGAAGTAGTTCATAGTTCAATGAACAGATTCTTTAAGAAACGTTTGGATTGATTTATGGTAAAAGAGCCTAAAAATTTCAGAAAAAAAGAGGCATTTATGGACACTTCCAGAAAGACAATAAACGTAGTAGCTGCGCTGATCAGAGACGGTAAAAGAGTTTTTGCCACAGCCAGAGGCTATGGGAATTATAAGGGTTGGTGGGAATTTCCGGGCGGAAAAGTTGAACCTGGAGAAAGCCCTGAAGATGCTTTAGCAAGAGAAATTAGAGAAGAGCTTGATTCAGAGATCAGCGTTGATGAGTATATTAGTACAATTGAACATGATTATCCGGAGTTTCATCTATCCATGCGGTGTTACTGGTGCAGTTTGATATCAGGAGATCTTGTGCTAAAAGAAGCTGAGGATGCTAAGTGGCTTGATGTTGAGACCATTGATTCAGTTAAGTGGCTTCCGGCGGATATTACTTTGATAGATGAG
>NZ_JAGBLU010000137.1 GCF_017635265.1 Butyrivibrio sp. | reverse complement strand
GATGCAAAAAGAAATGGCCTGAAAGGCAGCGAAGCAAAATTTGCAGAAGTAGAATTATTTTCGATAAGCCTTTAGGCTTTGCCGGTAAAAGGCCCTTATAGGGCCAGAACAAACCACCGGCTAAGCCGGTGGTTCTGATTTTAACTTGTATATGTTTGATATATATCTACCTGATCATAAATGCATCTCCATGAACTCCATGCATCAGCAGTCACGCAGATATAGTGAGTGCCATCATTAGAAATCATGTAGCTGGCACCGCAACAACCGGACTGATTGACAAATCCAGTCTTTGCACCCATTATTTCGCCATGGATATCCTTATCTTCTATCCTTCTCATGAACCAGTTAGAAATAGTGATTCCTTCCGGATGTTCAGATGTGGGCGATGTTGTATAGGTTCTGGCATTTAATACTTCATGACACAGGTCATTTTCTTCAGCGGCTTTGAGGATCATTGCCATATCTGTAAGTGTACAGTAATGGTCTTCATCGTAGACTCCAATACAATTGGTGAAATGAGCTGTATCTGATAAACCAAGTTCTTCAAGCTTCTCATTCATTAGCTCAACAAAAGCTTCTTGAGAACCGGCTACATATTCTGCAAGCATCATAGCTGCATCGGCACCTGATGGAAGTATGGTTCCATACATCATGTCTTTTACAGTCTGTACATCGCCGACTTTTAGTCCTACAGCACTACAATCCTTACTAAAGACATAGTTACCTATTTCCTGGGTCATTGTATATGTTCCGTCAAGTGAATCTATATGTTCGGCAGCAACTAAAAGAGTCAATATCTTAGTCATTGAAGCCGGATTAATCCTGACATTTCCATCCTTTGATGCAACGGCTTTTCCTGTATCCAGATTTACCAGAACACCATAAGAGCTTTGAACTTCCTCACTTGATATATAAGCTGTGTCTGAATCAATATCAACAATATATCCGTCAAAAAAAGAATCAGCATCTTCTGAGGCTTTCAAATATGGATTCTCTTCTTCTATTTCTACATCTTCAACGACTGTGTCTACAATTGTCAGCTCTGTAGTGGCTGCATCCTGCGCTACTTCTGTATTTTCAACAGGTTTATGCTTGAGTTTATATGCTAGAAAACAAATGCCAGAAGTTATAAGACCAAGTATTAAAACTAAAGAAGCAATATGAAAGCATATTTCAAGTTTTCTTCTTTTTTTATATTGAGAAGCGCTCATTCTTTGGCCATCTCTGGTTCGGTAATGTGTTTTTCTGTAATTCCCCATTTTAACTCCCAAAAACAGATTGGTTTGACTGCTAATTCTTTGAATTAATTATTTAAAATAGTAGCTTTTAAATATTAACATTATTTACTTTGCTACTTCAATGTAAAAAAATAACAAAAAAATACCCCGATATTTCTACTGTCTGAAATATCGGAGCTTTATAGGCGACATAAAGATATTTTATTTCACAGAAGCATATGTCTTCTTAAACTGGTTCTTATCAATAATAAAGATATTGTGCTCATCATCCTGACTTATTGCGATATAATCACCCTTCTGACCGAGCATATATTTCTCATTATCCCAATAAGTGAATAATTTTGTCATTTTTGTTAGTTTTTTTGCTTTGATATTCATATTGCCGGTTGATATGAAAGGTTTTACATAATCCATTAAGACATACGTTTTTCCGGTGTCAGCAATCTTTATTGTTGGATTATAATCCGTACTTAGCCTGAACTTTTTTCTTGTTTTTGTGTAGCTGCTAAGATAATTATCATTTGTGATCGGGACAACATCACCATTTTCAGTAATGACAAGCATTGTCTTATTTTTTATCTCAATATTTTTGTCACCTGAAAGTGTTCTGATGATAGCCATTGAACCCGGTGCAACAAAGTCTTTAGGATCGATCACGCCAACTACAAGATTTGATGAACGGTACTTTTTCATACTCTTTTGATCAATGGATGCCTTTTTTGCATAGATGATATCACAATCATCAAAATATGTATTAAGGCGTTCTTTGATTATATTGGAAATAGAATACCTGGCTGCCATATCTTCTATTTCAACATACTCGGGATACTGCTTTTTTATCAGTTCATTTTTTAATAGACCGCCGGCCTTTTCAACATGACCACCACCGGAACCTATTTTATTTGCAAGGAAAGAAGCAAGCTCATCTGCTCTTGTTTCCTTGGAACAGCTCCTTATAGAGAACTTAACACCAAATGATAAGATACTATATACAATGCAAACATCGACGGAATCTATTGCAATGATGAAGTCTCCTATCAGACCTAAGATATTAGGGTCACAAGGATCACTCTTTAATATGGCATATTTACCATTTTCATGATATTCAATGCCAAGCATTGCAACTCCTGCAACCTTTGCTTCACGAAGCGTAAGATTCATGTTTTTGAGCTTTAAAATAAGGCTCTTGTCATAGTCCAGACTCTCTATCATGTCTCGATCCAAAGGATGAGATATTTCAGAAAATGCGTTGGTATCTGAGTACAGACCATAATAAAGGGCTGTACTTATCTTTTTATCAAAAAAGTCTTCCTCTTTTTCAAGCTTAAGAAGATACCATATAGCAGTGCAACAACTACCAAGATTACTTCTTACTTCATTAAGCTTTGGCAGTGTGGTTGATACCTGATGATGATCGATCACCGCTACATTCTTCGCTGAAAATTTATGAACATTGCCCTCACCATACTGGCAATCAGCCATAAGAAGAAGCTCAGGCTTTGAACTAAGCTTTGTAACATATTCAATTGGAATATGGAGTCTTTCTATCAGATATACAAGATTACTCTTAGAAATTTCAAAATTTCCTGAATAAATAAATCTTACTTTTTTACCTTTATCTGAAAAGTATCTATAAAGAACATATCCTGAACAGATAGCATCTGCATCAGGATTATCATGGCACTGAATGACTATTGAATTATAACAAAGTAAACTGGATAATTTCATAAAAGCCCCCAATGAGTATATATTACACTATTGGAGGTTTTATGTAAAAAGAAAATTGTAAATGCGATACAAATATCAATTGATATCGTTGATTTTATTTTTTTAATATCGCAATTATTTATATTCAGTTGAATAGTATGGAATAATAAGCTGTTCTCCTGCCATTACCAGAGACGTATCACCAAGACCGTTGATATCTTCTATTTCACTGATATATTGATCAAGATTTTTGTATTTATCTGAGTCAAAATATCTCTCAGCAATATTACTGATAGTATCTCCAGTATGAACTGTTATGGTCTTATAATATTTGTACTCAGGAACAAAAGTCTCTGACTGAGCATCTGATAATAATGAAAAAGTAAAGAAGAAAAATGCAAATATCATTGCAGAAATTACTGTTATAAGGCTAATATACTGTCTTCGAACGATCTTCGCTCTGCGCTTTTTATTTTCTCTGATACGTACTTCACTTGGACTAAAAAATCTTGAATCATTATAAAGACTTGCTGCAGCCATCATTGCTTCACTCATTTTTATACCTCACATACAAAACCCAAACACTACTAACCAATCTCTCAACGAACATTTGTTACGAACAGCTGTTCTATATACATAGTAGCAGCCAAACATTTGTTTGTCAACAAAAATCGAACAAATTTTCCGAACAAACATTTGCTTTTGCAAATGAAGTTTGTTATACTGAATTAAGAAAATATTTGGGAGGTCCACATGGTTAAAGGGAATATATCAAAGAAACAGCAGGAAATACTGGATTATATTAAAGAGCAAACTCTTTCAAGAGGCTTTCCGCCTTCAGTAAGAGATATCTGCGCTGCAGTTAATCTTAAGTCTACTTCTTCTGTTCACTCTCATTTGGAAACACTTGAAAAAAATGGATATATCAGAAGAGATCCTACAAAACCTCGTGCAATTGAAATCTGTGATGATGGTTTTAACATGGTAAGAACTGAGATTGTCAGCATTCCCGTTATAGGTCAGGTAGCTGCAGGTGCTCCTATTCTTGCAGAGGAGAATATTGATTCATACATCCCTATTCCTGCAAGTATGTGTCCTAAGGGTTCAGATGCTTTTATTTTAAATGTTAAGGGTGATTCGATGATAAATGCCGGTATTTTTAACGGTGACCAGATTTTTGTTCAGGTTTGCAATACAGCAAAGAATGGTGATCAGGTCGTTGCGCTCATTGATGATTCAGCAACAGTAAAAACCTTCTACAAAGAAAAAGGTCACATCAGACTTCAGCCTGAGAACGATACCATGGAACCAATCATAGTAGACGACTGCACTATCCTCGGCAAAGTCTTCGGCATCATGCGCTTTTACAAATAACTATACTTTCTTGCGAGAGCAAAAATAAAATCCATTTGTGCCCATAGTTTTGTCCAGAGCTCGGGTAGTATTCGCAAAGAGACAGTAAATTCAAAATAATTCGCCTCATTTCCTTTCATGCTTATTCAAAACAGGAAATGAGGCGAATTATTTTTTATTAACAGTCTCTATTGCTCATACTAAATCGCTCTATCCAAAGCTATGGGCATGAATGGATTTTTCTATTTACTGTCAAGATAATATTTTTTAGCAGAACAGCAGATGCTGTGGAAGTTTAGACATAGTTATGTGAACGATTTATTTTGAAATGATGATAAATGGATATAAATAAGCCCACAAAAGACTTGTGCTCTGAATAAGCATGAAACAAGTCTTTTGTGGGCGTTTTATGTCCAATTTATCACATTGAAAAATACCGGAGTGAACATAACTATGTCTAAACTTCCATATCATCTGCGTCTGTTTATAAGAATGTATAGTTATTAGAGAGCGGAAGCATCGATAAGCTTGCCATCGCGCCAGATACGTTCAAGGTTGTAGAAAAGACGGTTTTCACTGTCAAATACGTGAACAATGATATCTCCAAAGTCAAGAAGAATCCACTTTCCTGTCTCATAACCTTCTACGTTTTTTGTATCGTGTCCGGATCTTCCGAGCTTTTCCTGAACATTATCAGCCAGAGCCTGAACCTGATTGATATTTGTACCGCTGGCAATCACAAAATAATCTGCAAGTGTAGATATTTCACTTATATCAATAACGTGAATATCCTCTCCCTTTCTGTCCTCAAGGGCTTCAACAGCCATTTTTGCCATGTTTTTTGAAATCTCTATATCTGCCATATATAACCTCGATTATTCGTAATATTTTTTGTAGAAATGATAAGCATTCAATGTAGCTTCATCGCATTCTTTACCAATTGTTTTTAAATAAATAACAGAATTATGAAGAATATGAGCAAGGCACTTATCCAGATCAGTAAAAGCTTCTTTCCTGATTATTTCCATATCTTCAAGCGGTTTTCTGTTTGGCTCAATGAAATCTGCTATATAGACGATTTTTTCAAGAAGAGTCATGTTTTCCCGACCTGTAGTATGCCATCTGATAGCACCCAGTATCTCAGTATCATAAACGTCGTACTTTGTTCTTGCAAGATACATTCCGACTTTTGCATGTAATAGGGAATGATTTTTCCTTTCTACATCTGTAAGCTCAATATTATTCTTTTCACAGATTTTTATCTGCTCTTCATGCGACATACATTTAGCACAATCATGAAGCATTCCGGCTATTAATGCCTTATTAACATCAGCACCGTAAATAAACGCCATATTTGCAGCGGTATAAGCAACACCAAGAGTATGATCAAATCTGTCTGGTTTAAGTTCCTTAGAAAGCTCTTTTCTAAGTCTTTGAGTTATTTCAATTGTCTTCATTTGTATAATCCTTTTATACATAAGAATTCAATTACTTCATCCGGAACCATATATCTTATAGATCTGCCGGTACGAACACGATTACGAACTTCAGTAGCAGAAATATCAATTCTGTTAAATTTCAGAAGTCTTATATCTGCTCCATAAATTGTTCCAAGCTCTTTACGTTTTTTATCAAGGGCTGCAAGATTATCATCTTCTCTTACAGCAGCCAGAATAGTACATGACTGCAGAAGTTCTTTTGATTTATACCAGTTGTCAATACCAATCACTGAATCTCCGCCCAGAATAAGGAATAATTCATCTCCCGGATACATAAGCTTAAGTTCCTGAATGGTATTGTAGGTGTAAGTTCCATCAGGTTTATCAATCTCAATTCTTGAGCAGGTAAAATAAGGATTATCATTAATGGCCATTTTTACCATCTGATAACGAATTTCACCACTCGTAACTTCGGTTCTGTTTGGTAAGTGTGCAAGATTGTTAGGTATAAAGATTACTCTGTCCAGTCCAAACTGCTCCCTTGCAGATTCTCCAAGAAGCAAATGAGCATTGTGGATAGGATCAAAGGTTCCACCAAGTATTCCTATTTTTCTGCTTTCCATATTACTACCTCCGGCCGTTAAAAGAATTAAGCTTTCTTAGTTTTAGGAAGTACAATCTTTGGATTATCTTTAAATGGTTTATATAAAACAAATTTACGTCCAATAACCTGAACAAGATCTGATCTTGTTCTTTCTGAAATCATTATAGCAACATTATTAACATCTTCGACACAATTTTTTAAAACTGTAATCTTAACAAGCTCGTGTGTGTTAAAAGTTTCTGCAATAGCATCTGTTATTTCAGGTGTTACTGTTGCTTTTCCGATTTGAAAAACAGGATCTAAATCTGCAGCAAGACTCTTTAAATAAGCTCTTTGTTTACTTGTTAATGTCATTCTTCTTCATCCTCATCTTCAGATACGGGCTGAGTATCTGCATTTCTGTAATATTCAAAACTATAGCCATACATTCTGACTGTGTCACCTTCACCGATATGAAGCTTTTCAAGTTCATCAAGAATACCATTATCAGCAAGGAACTTCTGGAAGAAAGCAAAACCTTTCTCAGATTCAAGATTGGTATAGCCAAGCATTTTCTCAATTTTAGGGCCTTCAATCACGTATTCGGCAGTATCTTTGTCATAATAAACAGAAAATGCTTCATCTGAATCCCTCATCATGGTTTCAGGGAAGAATTCCTGTTCAAATACCACTGATTCCTGTGGAAGTTCAGAAAGAGCTCTACTTACATAGTATAACAGTTCCTGAATACCTTTTCCAGTAAGGGTTGAAGTTGCAAATACTTTTACACCAAGCGGTTCATATTTGTCACGAATTTTTTGTATGATTTCAGCCTCTTCACCATCAGGCAGCATATCAATTTTATTTGCAGCTATTACCTGTGGTTTATTTGTTATATCAGCATTATAGTTTTTTAATTCATCATTGATAGCATCAATATCCGCAATCGGGTCTCTTCCTTCAGTAGAAGCAGCATCAACCACATGTATCATCATGCGGGTTCTTTCTATATGCCTTAAAAATTCGTGCCCAAGTCCAGCACCTTCTGATGCACCTTCTATAAGTCCCGGAATATCGGCAACGACAAAACCTTTTGCATCATTTAAATCCACTACTCCAAGCATAGGTGAAAGAGTTGTAAAATGATAATTTGCTATCTTGGGTTTAGCATTTGACACTTTTGAAAGGAAAGTAGATTTACCAACATTTGGGAAACCTACAAGTCCAACGTCAGCAATCACTTTCAGTTCCAAAATAACTTCAAGAGAAAGAGCCGGTTGTCCCGGCTGAGCGTATTTAGGTGCCTGCATAGTAGAAGTCGCGTAATGCATATTACCATTACCACCCTTGCCACCCTTAAGTACAACAACCTCTTTATTGCCGCTACTCATATCAGCAATAACTTTTCCGGATTCGGCTTCTTTAATAACCGTGCCCTCCGGAACCTTTATGTAAAGATCCTGGCCATTCTTTCCATGGCATCGTCTCTTATTTCCATCCTGACCATTCTCTGCTTTATACTTTCCACCATAATGGAAATCAGCAAGAGTATTTATTCCTTCATCAATAACAAAGATAACATCGCCACCTTTGCCACCGTCACCGCCATCAGGGCCGCCATTGGGAACATATTTTTCTCTTCTGAATGAGATATGTCCGTCTCCGCCCTTACCACTCTGTATAAAGATTCTAGCTTTATCTACAAATACCGGCATTAATTTCTCCTCTATAAACAATAGTTTATATCTGACTAAATCATTTCGGATTATGATACAGTAACTCGACACAATACGTATCGAACAGTATCATGCTCCTCAAAAATCGAATATGATCTGGTAAAAAAGAAGGCTCCAAACATAAAAGTGTTTGAAGCCCGCTTAAACAAATTACTTATTCTCTACAGGATGAACGCTAGCCTGCTTTTTATCTCTGCCCTTGCGCTCAAATCTAAGAACACCATCAACAAGTGCGTATAATGTATCATCGCTGCCGATTCCTACATTAACACCAGGATGAATGTGTGTTCCACGCTGTCTGTATAAAATATTACCGGCCTTTACGAATTGTCCGTCAGCTCTTTTTGCTCCAAGTCTCTTTGACTCTGAATCTCTACCGTTCTTAGTAGATCCAACACCCTTCTTGTGAGCAAAAAATTGAAGGTTCATATTCATCATGACTTATTCCCTCCTAAATTTAATGTTCAGAAATTTCTTTCCATACTGTTGGAATATACTGTCTACTCCAAGTTCAAAAGATCTTAATAATAAATCTGAATCATAACTCGGTTCATCTTTAAAACTAAGCTTTATCAGTCCCTTGTCTTCATCCTGCACAACGCTTATCTCATCATCGGTAAAATTATCAATTGAATTGATAAGATTTATAGTAAGGACTGAAACAGCTGCGCATACAATATCATTGCCATAATCAGCAAAACCTGCATGACCATTGCATTCAATGGATTTGTATTTATCAACGGACGTCTTGGTAATTGTAATAGTAGTCATATAATTCCAATTGTTAATAATTACATAGAGATCTTTTCAATCTTTACAAGTGTGAATGGCTGTCTGTGACCATTTTTCTTATGGTATCCAGTCTTTCTCTTGTACTTGTAAACAACAACCTTCTTACCACGACCCTGCTCAACAACTGTAGCGCTAACCTTAGCACCGTTAACATCGCCGGCAACCTTAAGAGTCTTGTCATCGTTTACTGCAATAACATTATCAAATGTTACTTCTTTTCCGGGCTCAACATCAAGCTTCTCAACTCTGATTTCATCACCCTCGGAAACTTTGTACTGCTTTCCACCAGTTACAATAATTGCGTACATAAGTTACCTCCTTCTTCAAAAAAACTCGCTAACTTTGGCGGGGTAAAAACCCACTTTTGCCTAGTTATGCGGCATACCATGATATATTAGCATTGATGTTTACTAATGTCAACAGGTTTTTCAACATCATGTAAGATTTCTTTTAATGATTTATCGTTTTTATTTCTTGTAAGTTCCATAATGCCCAATCCGGTTATGTCAATAAAGCTGGTGTGAACATAATCCATTCTGGCATAACTTGTCACAATATCTATAAGGTCTTTATAATCCTCTTCGTTTTGCATGTTGATAAAATCTATCAAAATCATTCCGGATAAATTGCGTAAACGAATTTGCCGCATTATTTCAACAGCAGCTTCCATATTGACTTTTTTTGAAATGTCTTTCTTTCCGGTGATTGCTTTTCCGGAATTAACATCTATGGCATTAAAACTTTCAAGCTGCTCTATTATCAGATATGCACCGCTTTTAAGCCATACTTTATTAGATTTAAGTTCATCAACCTTTGAATTAATTCCATGTATTCCGTTATCTTTAACAACAATAGGATCAATAATATCTCTTGTTTTTAAAAATGCTTTGGCTTTATCAATGTATGGAGCATTTATATCGTCATTTTCGGAATAAATTGAAAGCTCTTTTGAATATAATAAGCTGCCACAGGTCCTGCAAGAAGCATTAGTAATGATATGAATCAAAAGCTCTATGCATTCTCTGGCATCATCAAGTATTGCATTATTATCATCAGACGAAATATCAACGGCATTGGTTCTTATTATCATTCCAACTGATGTGCCGCCTAGTTTGTTAATATAGTCTTGTGTTAATAAATAAAAGCTTTCCTTAACATCACCTGCAAGTCTTTTTCTTGTTTTGTCATCAAGCTTTAAAGATGCTCCTACTCCACATCTTCCCAAAGTTATAACTGTGTATTTGCCGGATAAAGAAATATAAGTGGTAAGCTTTGTTTTTTTGGTTTTTATTTTCTCAACTTCAACCTGTACTACAACTTCATCGCCGGCCTTAACATTTTCATTGGTGCTGAGCTTTCTGTTTAATACGCAAACCGGCAATATGTTCTTTAAAGGCAGATAACCTATTTCATCACCATTATATCGTACAAATGCGGCATTAATATTCTTAACAATATGATCTACCCGGCCAATGTATATATTATTAAGTTCTTTTTTTCTGACAAACTCCAGAAACTCAAGCTTATTATCAATAAAAGCTGCAACAAGCGGTGCTCCGTGATAAGCGGATGTAACAATCTCAGCCATTTAAATAAAACCTCTTTTGATCATTGGTAACAATAAAAGGCTCAATATATTTTGTATCGCCATCCTCAACAAGCTTATAAATATCAACTCTGTGAAGAGAAAGCATAGATACGGAAAATTCTTTATCAAGGCTCTTAAAAAATCCTTCAAATAAAAGAGCCGGTTTAAGAGTTTCGGAACTGCTCATACTCAGCAAAAGATCAACTGTTTCATTTTGAGGATCAAGCTTATAGTCAAAGACCATGTGTTTCATATCAATTTCTTTGAAACCGCTCTTTGTCTTTTTCATAGCCGGAAGCTTATCATTTTTTAAATACTTATCAAACTCTGCGATCCAGTCAAAATCAGGCTTTGACGACTCCCTGAACCCAGCTGTATATCTTGCTGCATAAACATCGGTCATAGCTTTGGAAGTTGCTTCATCAAGCTCGTCTATTGCGATAATTTTAATACCTTCATTCATAACAGAATTAAGTTTATCCATAACATCCGTTACTGAAGTCATGCTGTTAACTGTCATATCAAGGTATTCGCCGTCGCTTGTAACACCTACACTTAAGGGCTGAGCAAAAGAAAGGAGCTGATGGGGACTAAAGCCTTTTGAATACTTTATATCTATTTCGGCTCTTCTTATTGCTTTTTGAAAATATCTCATAATATCAAGATGTCCAACAAACTTGATCGGACCATGCTTGATAAATTTTACACGTAATTTATTCATGAACTTTTCTCCTACGATAACGTAAGCTTAAATATTGCCTGCCACAGCCTGAAACTGATACTGAAACTTTACATAATCAGCTTCAAGCTTTGCCATTCTCAGTACAAACTCCAACTCCATAAGATGCTGCACCGCATCCAAGGCATGAAAGCCTGCAGTTTGATGAAGGTTTGTTTTCAAGTGCATTTTTCCATTCTCTTAAAAGAAAGCTCTTTGAAACGCCGCAATTTAATATATCCCAAGGGAATATTTCATCTTCCGCACGTTCTCTTGTTGTGTAAAAGAAAGGATCAATTCCACACTCTTCAAAAGTTTCCATCCAGGTATCGAATTTAAAATATTCTCCCCAGGCATCATATATGCAGCCCTTTTTATAGGCTTTAAGAATAACTTCATTTAACCTTCTGTCACCACGCGCCAAAATTCCTTCCATCATGCTTGCATCAGCTTCATGCCAATTGTATTTAATATGTTTCTGATTGAGCTGAGACATAATACCTTTTCTTGTTTTATTTGCTTTATCAAGAAATTCTTCTTTGGTATTCATAGGTGCCCACTGAAAAGGTGTAAATGGCTTGGGAACAAAAAATGAAGTACTTGCAACGATATCAATTGTTCTTCCGTTTCTTTTCTCTTTGGGTACGGTTTCAAAGTATTCAACAGCTACCTTATTGGCAATATCACCAATTCCAAGTATGTCTTCATCTGTCTCAGTCGGAAGACCGAGCATAAAATACAATTTTACTTTATTCCATCCACCCAGAAATGCTTCGTGAGAACCTCTTAAGATGTCTTCTTCTGTAAGTCCTTTATTTATAACATTTCTCATTCTTTGAGTTCCGGCCTCGGGAGCAAAAGTAAGACTGCTCTTTTTTACATCCTGTACTTTACTCATTACATCCAGAGAAAAAGCATCAATTCTAAGTGAAGGCAATGAAATATTTATTTTCTTTTCATTACAGTGCTTAATTAGGAAATTTATAAGTTCAGGCAATTTTGAATAATCACTTGAGCTTAAGGAACTAAGGGATATTTCTTCATAACCTGTGTTTTTTAAAGCTTCAAGGGCAAGTTCTTTTAAATGATCCACGTCTTTTTCGCGAAGTGGTTTATATATTGACCTGCCTGGCAGAAACGGCAACCTCTGATACATCCTCTCATTATCTCCAAAACAACTCGGTCCTGAGTTATTTTAATGTAAGGAACTACCGGTTTTGTGGGATAAAACTGATTGGAAATATCAAGACACATTTCCTTTTTGATTTCAGCCGGAACATCCTCGTAAATAGGTTGCATGGAAAGAATAGTTCCGTCCTCTTTGTATTTAACATCATAAAATGACGGCACATAAATTCCGGAAATATGGGAGCAGCGGCGCAGGAATTCCTGACGTGAAGTACCTTCTTTTTTGCAAGCCTTATATAAATCAAATATTTCTCTATATTTTGTTTCACCTTCACCAATATAAAACATATCAAAGAAGTCTGTTATCGGTTCAGGATTATAAGTGCAAGGCCCTCCGCCAATAACAATCGGTTGGTCCCAATCCCTGTCTTTGGCTAAAAGAGGTATCTTTGAAAGGTCTAATATCTGCAAAATGTTTGTGTAACACATTTCATACTGAATTGTGAAACCAAGGAAATCAAATTTTCTGATTTCATCCTGTGATTCTAACGCAAAAAGAGGAATGTCCTTTTCCCTGAAGACTTTGTCGGCATCTACCCAAGGTGAGTAGACTCTTTCGCACCATACATCATCATAGGAATTAAACATTCCGTAAAGAATCTGAATACCAAGATGAGACATGCCTATCTCGTATACATCCGGAAAACACATGGCAAATCTTATATCAACACTGTTTTTATCTTTATAGACACTGTTGACCTCATTTCCAATGTATCTTTCGGGTTTCTCAAGTTCAAGCAAAGTCTCATCGCTAAGAGCTAAGTTTTCGTTCATATCTTTTCCTTATCTTCGTGACAATTCGTCTGTTATATCCTCCCAGCTTACATTTTTTTCTGCCATGAGGACCATCATATGATACAGGAAATCAGACATTTCGTAAACTATTTCATTATCATTTGGATTTTTTGCAGCTATAACTATCTCCGTTGCCTCTTCTCCTACCTTTTTAAGAATTTTATCTATACCTTTATCAAAAAGATAGTTTGTATACGAGCCCTGTCTCGGATTAACTTTTCTGTCTTTAATGACTTCAAAAACATCCTCCAGTACTTTTTGAGGATTCTTTTTTTCAAAATCAGTTTTTGCAATTTCATTAAAAAAGCATGAATAGCTACCTGTATGACAAGCAGCTCCGATCTGCTTAACACTTGCCAGAATCGTATCCATGTCACAATCAGCATAAAGAGCTTTGACAAACTGATAATGAGAACTGGTTTCTCCTTTAATCCAAAGAGATTTTCTGCTGCGACTGTAATATGTCATTTTTCCTGTTTCGAGAGTTCTATTATAAGCCTCTTCGTCCATATATGCCAGCATAAGAACCTGATCGGTTTTATAATCCTGAACAATAACAGGAACCATTCCGTCAGAATTCTTTTTCAGATCATTCCAGGAAAATGCAGGTTTAAGCGTGAAAAGTTCAAGTCCGTTATCAACAATGGATTTTTTGTAGCAATCCGCTTTCTCAAGATATTCATCAATAACATAAGTGATTGTAAAATCAATATCTGTACCGGCAAGATCTCTCTCTGATTTCGGAAAATAAACAAGCTCAACGGAATATTTTTCGATTAGATTTTTATCGGTTTTCAGTTCGCTTTCAGAATCAAAAAGCACAAGAATTTTTTCTTTTCCGAATTTCTCAGATACTTCAGCGGTAACAGCAACTTCACTGTCTTTGGAATAATTAAGCGCAACCTTCGCACAGCCTGCATACAAGAGCTTTTTTACATCTTCCATTCTCTTAATATTGCCTGCTCCGATAATATTACCATCAGCTTTTTTGCATATAAGCTTTATCATATCCAAAGCTTTTTCGTGTGCCTCATCAGTCTGACCTTCAGATAAATCATAAACAAAAATACTTCCGATACCGCTTTTATTCAATTCATCAACATATAAAAGCGGATCATCATAAACAACAGTCCTATCATTTATGCCTTTAACAGCTTTTTCGTTGAACAGATATATACTTGGAATGATCTTTCTGATATTTGACATATTATAAAGCTCCTTTTGTACTAAGAACATCAGTTATTCTTGGGTCAATACATGTAGCCATATCAAGCGATTTTGCAAAAGCTTTAAACATAGCTTCTATTTTGTGATGGTCATTGGTTCCGGCAATAACTCTCAGATGAATATTCATCATTGCAGAATAGGAAACCGCATAGAAAAATTCGCTAACAAGTTGTGTGTCAAAATCACCTACCATAGGTGCCTTAAAATCTGCATCCATCACAAAGTATGGTCTTCCGCACAAATCAACAGCTGAAAGAACAAGGGATTCATCCATAGGAAGAATCTCATTTCCATATCGCCTGATACTTTTCTTATCACCAAGTGCCTGGAGTATAGCCTGCCCCAAAACTATTCCGGTATCTTCAACTGTATGGTGTCCGTCAACATTAAGATCCCCTTTAACCTTAACTTCCAGATCAAAAAGGCCATGTTTTGCAAAAGCTGTGAGCATATGGTCAAAAAAGCCAATTCCGGTTTCTATGACAGAAGTGCCATTTCCATCCAAGTTAAGCTTTACGCTAATATCTGTCTCATTAGTTTTTCTAATAACACTTGCAATTCTTTCACCCATAATTTGTGTCTCCTGATTATATGTAAACAAAATCTTGCGAATCAATTATAAACAATCTATAAAACTTGCATTTTATACTTACTTTAGAAAGTTTACTTGCAAAATTCGAATCTGACTGCAATTGAATTTGCATGAGCCGTGAGTCCTTCTTCTTTGGCAAAAAGCTCAATATCATTATGAACCTTATGCAAGCCTTCCTTTGAATACGATATAATACTGGTTTTCTTAACAAAATCATCCACACTTAATGGAGAGAAAAATCTGGCCGTCCTATTTGTCGGCAATATATGATTAGGACCGGCAAAGTAATCACCAAGCGGCTCTGAAGAATACTCTCCAAGGAAAACAGCACCTGCATTTTTTATCCTGGTCATCGTTTCAAATGGATTTTTTGTTATAATCTCCAAGTGTTCCGATGCAATAGCATTTGCGGCATCAACAGCATCATCCATTGTGTCTGCAATAAATATGTAGCCATAATTGTCTAAGGATTTTTTTATAATATCAGCTCTTGAAAGAGTTTTTAAAAATTCATCTATTTCTTCAGATACTTTTTTTGCAATTTCTTCGGATGTGGTAATAAGAATACTGCTTGCAAGCTCATCATGTTCTGCCTGAGATAATAAATCTGCGGCAACAAATCTTGGATTTGCAGTTTCATCTGTAAGAACAAGTATTTCACTGGGACCTGCAATTGAATCTATTGAAACATGTCCGAAGCAGGCTTTTTTTGCAAGTGCCACAAAAATATTACCCGGACCCGTAATTTTGTCTACTTTTGGGACAGATTCTGTGCCAAAAGCCATAGCGGCAATTGCCTGCGCTCCGCCTACTTTGTAAATTTCAGTAACACCTGCAATGTCTGCAGCAACCAAAGTTCCTGCATTTACTTTACCATCCTTGGATGGAGGTGTACACATGATTATTCTCTCTACTCCTGCCACTTTAGCAGGAACTACATTCATAAGCACACTTGATGGATAGGCTGCTTTTCCGCCCGGAACATAAACACCTGAAATTTCAATCGGAAGAATTCTCTGTCCAAGTATGCTTCCGTCTTCCTTCGTGTCAATCCAGCTGTTTCTCTTTTGTTTTTCATGGAATACCCTGATGTTTTCAGCACTTTTTTTCATTACATCTATGAAATCATCAGAAAGTTCATTATATGCATCTGCAATTTCTTCTTTTGTGACTTTGATTGTGTCTTTTGATACATCGAACTTGTCAAATTTAAGGGTGTAATCGAAAAGTGCTTTGTCACCGCTGTTTCTTACATTTGTAATTATTTCATTGACTGTATTTTCATATTCAGCATAGTTTCCCGGATTTCTTTGTAAAAGGTTACCTAAAAGCTCTTTTTTAGTTTCATTTGTCAATTTACATATACGCATATTTTTACAGGTTCTCCTTTATATCATTAATAAGCTTTCTGATTCTTTCCGTTTCCATCTGCATGCTGACCTGGTTAACAATCATTCTTGCAGAAAGCGGGCAAATTTCTTCCAAAACCTCTAACCCGTTTTCTTTGAGAGTTGAACCGGTTTCAACTATATCAACGATGACATCACTTAAATTCACAATAGGACCAAGCTCAACGGAACCATTAAGCTTAATGATGTCAACTGTCTGGTGCTTTTTGTTAAAAAAGTAGTCTTTTGCTATTTCAGGATACTTGCTTGCAACACGTATCATTTCGCGATGTTCCAAAAGCTTTTTGGCCTCAGCCGGACCACAGACACACATTCTGCACTTTCCAAAGCCAAGATCCAAAACCTCATAAACTCTTCTCTTTTCTTCCATTATGGTATCTGCACCGACAATTCCTATATCAGCTGCCCCATATTCAACATAAGTAGGAACATCAGGTCCTTTGGCCAAAAAGAATTTTAATTTTAATTCTTCATTGGTAAAAATCAGTTTTCTTGTTTTTTTATCCAGAATCTCATCACAGGAAATACCGCATTTTCCAAGTATCTCCATTGTTTTATCTACAAGTCTCCCTTTTCCAAGGGCAAATGTTAAGTACCTCATTTATCCTCCGATCATTCAGGTAAAAGACATACATTTTTACCCTGTAGTCTTAGCTCTGTTGCACGTTTACAAGCTTCTTCAAAATTACTATCATTATATGTAACAGTAATTAAAGGTTCTTCATGTTCTAATTCAATTTGTTGTCTTTTACATGCTGATAATAAATCATCCAACATAATGGCAAATCCAATAGCCGGGGCGTCTTTACCGTATTTTCCAAGGAGATTATCATATCTGCCGCCTTTGGCAATAGCATCGGGAGCCCCATAGGTATAAGCACTAAATATTACTCCCGTATAATAATTAAACTTACTGAGAACTCCAAGATCAAAGGATATATATTTTTGAACACCGTAACAGGTAAGTACTTTATACAGACTCTTTAGTCTTTTTACCGCATCCAGCGACATTTTGTTATTTGCAAGATTTTCTGCTTTTTCAAGTGCATCATCGGAGCCGGTAAATTCAGATACCTTCAAAATCTGATCAATGTATTTAGAGTCAATTCCTCTTTTATTCATAAGGTTTTCAGCAGCAAAATAGTTTTTTGCAGTAATCTGTTCTCTTATGCTTTCCTCGGTTTCCGTATCAATTCCTGCTTCAATGCAAAGCCCTTTATAGTATCCGGCATCTCCTACACTTATCTGAAAATCCTTAAGTCCGACACTTTGCAAACAGGAAACCAAAAGAGCAATCACCTCTGCATCAGCCATTACAGAATTTTCATTCATAAGCTCTACACCAATATTGTAGTTCTCTTTAAGTTTTCCCTGAAGATTGGAGGTATTAAGGAAAGTTTTTCCCTCATAACAAACTCGTACAGGAGTACCATTTTCAAGCATAACCTTTGAAGCGCATCTGGCAATAGAAGGCGTAAAGTCAGGTCTAAGAACCAAAGTGTTTCCTTCTTTGTCAAAAAACTTATAAAGCTCTTTTGCATCGGATGTATTTATCTCCTCTGCAAAAACGTCAAAATACTCAAATGTTGGCGTATCAATATCCTGATAGCCAAAACTTTTCATTTTTTTGTGAATCTTATCTGCAACTATTTTTTTATCGCTACACTCTGCGCCATAAATATCTCTTACTCCATCAGGAGTATGTAAAAGAACTTTATTCATAATTACCTCTTTTCGCTTTCACAAAGTAAAGTGCTAATTTGATAATATGCTAATATAGTAAAGAGTTTACCATCACGCAAATAGTTATGTCAAATACTTATTCTCTTTCTTCTAAATCTTTTTGAATGGCATCAAGAAAAGGAATAAGTATTCCGGATTCACCCGGCGTTTTTATCACATATGACAGGTCAAGCTCATCATGACGAAAACTTTTTCTTCCGCCGTTTTCAGCTCTGTCCCAATAGTTTTTTAAATTCCTGTAGGGTAAATAATAGAATTCATTCAGACTTGTAAAATATATTAAAAAGAAAGCAACACCATCCTGTTTCTCAAAGTCCTGCATAAACGCAACCTGATGGGGATGGATATTCTCTAAAGCGAAAGTGGTTGTGGCGCATTCCTTTGCATCAAAACAAACAGGAATGCCCTGAACAACTCCAATGTAATCTACGGTACTTTTCTGATCAAAGTACGCAAGTGTAATATGTCTTGTTTCTTTTTCAATGTTAATAGGTGTAATAGGCGTAGGAATCTTCTGTATAAGCGCAAGCCCCAGTTCCTGATAGCGCTCATTTGATCTGTTGATCAATTCTTCTAAAGTTGAACCTCGAAGCCCCCTTGATTTCCAGGTTGGCATACTCCCCTCCTCCATAACCCAATATTCACACCAAAAGAATTTTGGGATATTTGAATGTAATGTGTGTCAAATACCCGAAAAAAATGTTCCTAAATCATGTCAAAAATACCGGGCTGTTTTGCAACAAACTTTTTCCCTGCTAAATAGCTGAGTTCTCCGGACATATCAGCCGGAAAACTGATGCAAAAGCTGTGCAGTATCTGATAGTTTATATTTTTAAATTTTTTTCCGCCATATTTTATATCCCCAACAAGCGGATGCCCGATACTCGAAAGATGCGCCCTTATCTGATGCGGCTTTCCTGTTATAAGTTTAACCTCTAATAAAGAAAAATTCAGATCTTCATTATATTTTAAAGGAACATACTCTGTCTCTATATATGAGTATCTCTCATCTTTGGGATCACTGTTTTTAATAAAAACCTTATTTTGTGATTCATCTTTATAAAGGTATCCCTTAAGCCTTATAGCTTTATCTACCTTTCCGGATACAATCGTCCTGTAATACTTATCAAGTGTTCTGTCTTTAAGCATATTATTCATTGCTCTGGCGCCGCTTAAAGACTTGGCGCATATAACCAGCCCCGATGTATTTCTGTCCAGCCTGTTGCATATAGATGGCTTATATGTTAAAAGACTTTCCCTGCTAACTTCACCTTTATCCATTAGGTAAGATATAAGCCAGTCATTTAAGCTGATGTCGTTTTTTTCAGCTTTTTGGGAAAGTAGTCCTGCTGGTTTATTTACAAAAACAACATTTTCATCTTCGTAAATCACCTCAACATTCAGGCCTTTAAATGTATCTGAACCAAAACCTGATGTTTTTTCTTTGTTCTGACCCACAAACTTATTTAGTGTTTCATCAGAAAAGTAGATTTTAATAGTATCTCCAACCTGTAGTTTTTCTTTTCCATCAGCTTTTTTATCATTTAACGTTATATTCTTTTTTCGAAGCATCTTATAAATAAAACTTCCGGAAGCATTGGATAAATATGATTTCAAAAAGCTGTCTAATCGCTTATTTTCTTGATTTGCAGTAATCTTAATTTCTTTCATAATTTTTTATCTATCAAAACAAACTAAAAATTCAGTTCTTAATTATCATAAGGAAATAGACAAAAGCACTCCTGCCGGTGTCTGTACAGTTCCTTCCTGCCAGGAATTTTCAATGGCAAAAGGATCAATTCCTTTCTCATTGCGGAGCTTTTCAAGTTGAGACAGTCTTTCACAAAATTTTTCAGTATTGGTGAAAACCTTGATGCTGTAGCCGGAATATCCGCTTCCCACCATCATTTTTTTTATGTGCTTTTCACAGTCGGATTCTTCCATATCCTTATCAGCAGCCAATGCACAGATATTTTTATCCAGTACTGTAGATGCCGCTATATAATAATTCTTGTCATAAGATGTAATGATATGATCATAATGGATTAAAAGCCCGCCCTTTACCCGGGAAATTTTCTCATAATCTCCCAAAGAACATCCTTTAGCCCTTAAAAACATAATAAGATTAACTCCGCTCCATCCTGTAGGAAGACATAAGACAGCAGCAATTATACTAAATATACTTTTCTGGCTTTTGTATATAAAAAGTCCTGAAAAAAATATTGCAAGAACTACGAGAAGGAACACTATAGTTCTTATTATTGCCACCTTTTTCCTGTACTCGATGTACCCAAATTCACCTTTAAATGCTTTTTTCATATTATTCACCAGTTACTCTACTCCCAGTTTTCTTAATTCATCTTCTGTAAGTTTTCTGTATTCTCCATAAGATAGATTCTCATCAAGGACCAAAGGACCAAATGTTATCCTTTTTAAAAATACCACTCTGTTTCCTATGGCTTCCATCATTCTTTTTACCTGATGAAAACGTCCCTCATGAATGGTAAGATGAATCACCGGGTTACCATTATCATCTTTTCCTTTTTTACATACTTTGGCTTCAAGTGTAAGAAAAGGGTCTCCATTATCTTTTTTATCACCGATATCAACGCCATTTTCCAGTAGTTTAATATCATCATCGGAAATATCTTTTTCAAGATGCACCTCATAAGTCTTATCAACATGCTTTTTTGGTGATAAAAGCCTATGAATAAGGCCGCCGTCATCAGTTAAAAGAAGAAGTCCCACTGTATCAATATCAAGGCGTCCCGCAGGATTAAGCCCTCTGACATTTTCAGTCTTTAATAGGTCAAGAACCGTTTTGTTCCTGCCATCAGTAGTTGCCGAAACAACTCCATCCGGCTTATTAAGCATATAGTAATGAAATTTACTAAATGATAGAATTTTACCATCAAAAGTGATCTCATCATTACTCTCATCTATGTGAATATCAGACTTTTTGACAGGTTGACCATTAACCAGACATCTTCCGTTTTTTACATATTCCTTTATTTGTTTACGTGTGCCAATATTATGGTCACCGAGAAACTTATCAAGTCTCAAAACTTTTTCCTCTTTAATTTGAATACTCCGGAACATTTACAGGTTCACTCTGAGTATATAATTCGTAATTGTTGTAGGCTCTGCACACAATTTGTGGGTTGGTAATACCTTTAGGAATTAAAATGTTAAATGATTGGGTTTCCTTTGTTCTATCCCACATTTGCAGCAAAGAAAACGTATTTCCGCCATCATAGCTATATGAAAAATAAATAACAGGACTCTGGCTGTCCTTCGTACTCATCTGAACTAAAGCATTTCTACTTGTTGCGTCAAATGAAAGTACTTGTGCTTTACAATAATCAGGCTCGGTAAGATCCTTGGAAAGAGGACTTTTTGGTTCGCTTACACTTTTCACATTAAATGTACTAAAATCTGCGCCTGTACTTTTTGATGACAGATGAAAATATTTGGCAACTGCGGTTGCATCAGTAATTCCAAGGGTCTGCATGAAGTTTGCACTTCTAAGTAAAGGGAGATCATAAATGTGATCAAGATAAGCATGCTCAATAATAACGCAAGGAATCTCTCTTGCTACGCTTTGCCTGATGATACCATAATAATCTTTGCCGCTCTGCCCAAGCTTGGTTTTTACTCCCTTCTTGTATAATCCAAGGCTTTCAAGGTCATCCGAAATAATCTGCCCAAACTCAGCTCCTTTTTTATAATAATTTCCAAAACCTGATGTCCAGATTTCTGAGCCATAAAAATCATGTTCTAATGATGCATTAAAATGAATACTAAACATAAAGTCTGCATTAACACTTTGTGCAAAAATAGCTCTTTGTTCAAGAGAAACAATAGTATCAGTTGTTCTTGTTAAGTAGACTGTTACATTATCATATTTTTCCAGCTCTGCTTTCATTGCAGTGGCAACCTGCATAGTAAGCTCTTTTTCAGAAAAGCCATTATATTGAGCGCCAAGGTTTCGTTCTCCTGTTCCACCATGTCCGGGATCAATAACAACCACGACAGGTTTTTCATTTGATGCTTGCACATCTACTGTATCAATGTTGAAAGCTATTCCTAAAATCAGAACAAAAATAAGGCAAAACGAAACAATACAATTTTTCATAAGTCCCCCACTTATATACTTAAGAATAAATAAGCTGTCGCATTTAGCGGCAGCTTATATTGTTGATATCAGTTGAGCATATCAAGATTTATTCCTTCTGCTGGTGCTATAGCTTGTGCAGACTCGGCGCCTGAAGACGACGTATTACCTGAAACTTCCGGCTGTTTAAGATCAGCTCTGTTTGACTTTATAACTTCACTATATTGAGTAAGCGCTGAAAGAATACTGTCATTACTTTGTGAAACTGACTTAACGATATCCATACTATGCTGTTTTACTGCATCAATGATTTCATCATTATTTTTGCTTGTCGCATCAATTGACTGTGCAATAACATCCTCAACTCCGGCTAAAAGCTGATCTGTATACTGAACAGCAGCTCCCTTCATGTTGTTCGCCTCAATCATTGCATTATCAAGTATTTCTTTTGCCTGCATAGCTGCCTGTGAAACAACTTCATTGGCCTGTGCATATGCCTGCTGCATGATCTCGTGTTCGTTAATCAGCTGATTTGTTTTTATTGTTGCCTGATTAACTATTTCTTCAGCTTTTTTTCTGGCATCATTCAATATTGCCTCTTTATTACTGATTATCTTCTGATACTTTTTTATTTCCTCAGGAGTTTTGCTTCTAAGTTCTCTTAAAAGCTCATCGATTTCCTCTTTATTAACAATGATCTTGGTCTGTGAGAGAGGCTGAGGTTTACAATTATCAATATAAGTTTCTATTTCATCAATGAGCTGTTCTATTCTGCTGGTCATTATAATTTCCCCCATAGTTATTTTCGAAAGCCATACTTTTTATACAATGTATCTGCAACAAACTCCGGAACACAAGGAGTTATATCGCCGTTATAGCTCGCAACTTCCTTAACTACAGAACTACTAAGATATGAATATTTGATTGATGTTGTTAAAAAAACCGTATCGACCTGATTGTGTGATAGCTCTTTATTGGTCTGGGCTATTTGCAATTCATATTCAAAATCTGTAATAGCTCTAAGTCCACGAATAACGATATGTATATTTTCTTTTTTACAATAGTCTATTAATAGACCGCTAAAAGACTCAATATAAACGTTATTCAAGTCGCTTACCGACTCCCTTAACATTTTAACACGTTCATCTAGCGTAAACAATGGAGTTTTGGCTGAATTGCACATAACAGCAACTATAACCTTATCAAACATCCGGGATGCGCGTTTTATAATGTCTAAATGTCCGTAGGTAACAGGATCAAAACTTCCCGGGTAAACTGCAACCTTCACTGTTACTCCTTTCTATAAAGGAATACATGTTTATTTGTTTTATATTCCTTTTCTCTTCTAACTTCAAATCCGTAATCATCTGCGAACGAAAAATCCATATCCAAAGAACTTTCAATAATTATCATTGTGTTTTCGGTAACATAATCCATGTTTGAAAGACTGCTTAATGTTCTTTCATACAAATCTTCATGATATGGCGGATCTATGAAAATAATATCAACTTCTTTTTCATGAATATTTCTGATGCCAAGAACTACATCCTGTTTGAGAACAGTCGAAACATCTTCAAAATGTGTAGTCCTTAAATTTTCCATAATGCACTTATAAGCAGGTGTGGCATTTTCAATAAAATATGCCCTTGTAGCGCCTCTTGAAAGGGCTTCAATACCTATTCCGCCACTACCGGAAAACAGATCAACAAAAACCGATCCCGGAACCTGATTCTGTATCATATTAAAAAGTGTCTCTTTTATTCTGTCCTGAGTAGGTCTTGTATCATTTCCATCAGGAGAAACAAGATGCAGTCTCCTTGCTGAACCCGCAATTACTCTCATAATCTCACCTTTGTTCCTTTTGTATCTCTGCTTGTAACTTTAAGATGTCCAAGCTGAAGTTCTTTGTCATTGTGTTCAATGGCCTTTTCTTCCATGTCATTTAAATAATATACGTCTCTGATATAATCATTTTTCCCGAGGCGCATTCCTCTTACACCAACAGCAGCCTTCTTCTTTTCAGGTATGGTGTCTACATAAAATCTCAAGAAGTATCCTTCATTGGTGCGAAGAATAACAGTCTTTTGTGTATGAAGAACTTCAACATTTACAACTTCATCGTCGTCCATAAGCTTGGTTGCGGCAACAGTTCTCTTTGAAACATCAAATTCACCGCCATCAACAATCTTCATCATTGCCTGTTTGGTAGTAAAGAGAAGTCTGTAAAGATTAAGTTCAGACTGACTGGCAGCAAGGACAATATTTTCTTTTGATGCATCGAAGTTGCTGACATTATCTATCGGAACACCTTTATCTCTCATTTTCCCCTGTGGAAGGTCCATTGCTTTTACTGTATGAAGATTACCTGTATTTGTAAAGAAACATACTTTTCCGGTATTCTTCATAATAAATGAGAATTTGAATTCAGCTTCAATTGTCTCTTTGTTTTTTTCATAAGTTGTAGCATCAATTGTTTTGGCATAACCAAATCTATCCATGATAAATGCTACATTTGTTTCTTCTACCGGCTTTTCTTCATAAACAGCAGTTTCTCTGTTGTCTATTACAGTTTTTCTGGCAGATTGATATTCTTTCTTGATCTTGTTGAGATCATTTTGAATTACCATAGACATTGATTCATGGCTTTCCAAAATATCCTCATATCTGAAAATATTGGCTACAGTCTGTTCATGTTCTTTGATAAGAGCGTCAAGCTCAAGCCCGATGAGCTTATATAGTCTCATTTCAAGAATCGCATCAGCCTGAGCTTCGGTAAACATGAGCTGTGAAGCCATAGCTTCGGATTCTCTGGACTTAAAATTAATGCCTTCAGTCATTCCGTTGACCAGACAGTTTTTTGCCATCGCCCTGTCTTTTGAGCCTCTAAGTATTTCTATAACAAGATCGATAACGTTGCAGGCTTTGATAAGACCTTCCTGTATTTCTTTCTTTTCCTGTTCTTTTTTAAGCAGCGTTGTATACTTTCTTGTTGCCACTTCAAACTGGAAATCTGCGCAGGCTCTCATGATCTCTTTTAGAGACATGGTTTCGGGTCTTCCGTTATCAATTGCCAGCATATTAACACCAAAAGTATCTTCAAGCTTTGTTTTTTTGTAAAGAAGATTTGTAAAATTCTCTACATCTGTATCTTTCTTAAGCTCAATGACAATTCTGATGCCTTCTTTTGATGACTGATTAGAAATATCCACAATATCATTTGTGATTTTCTTTTCAGCAAGCTCAGCAACATCAGCCATGAACTTGCCGATTCCGGCCCCGATCATTGTATAAGGAATTTCTGTAATAATAAGGTTGATGTGACCGTTTTTCCCTTTTTCGGTCTCAACCTTACCTCTTATCTTAATCTTACCCTGACCGGTCTCATAGATATTCTTAAGCTCATCTTTGTTAATTACGATTCCGCCTGTTGGGAAATCCGGTCCCTTAATATATTTCATCAGATCCCTGGTAGTCAAAGAATCATCCTGGATATAAGCAATCTCAGCATCAATGACTTCAGCAAGATTATGAGGCGGAGTGCTGGTTGCCATACCAACAGCAATACCCTCGGAGCCGTTTATAAGAAAGTTCGGAATCTTAACAGGAAGTACCGATGGTTCTCTTTCTGTTTCATCGAAGTTAGGTAAAAAATCCACAACATCCTTATCAAGATCCTGAAGAAAGTTTTCCTGAGTAACTTTTGAAAGTCTGGCCTCTGTATAACGCATAGCAGCGGCACCATCACCTTCAATATTGCCAAAATTTCCATGACCATCTACAAGAGGAATCATCTTTTTAAAATCCTGAGTCATTACTACAAGACAGTCATAAATAGAGCTGTCACCATGAGGATGATATTTACCCATGGTATCGCCCACTATTCTGGCACTTTTTCTATATGGTCTGTCATATCTTATACCAAGTTCATACATATCATATAAAGTTCTTCTCTGAACCGGTTTAAGACCATCCCTTATGTCAGGAAGAGCTCTCGCAATTATGACGCTCATGGCATAATCTATGAAAGACTTCTGCATTACTTCAGAATATTCGGTTCTAATAATTCTATCTTCCACCATTTTTCCCCTAACAAACCTTAAATATCTAATTCAGCATCTGTAGCATGCTGGTGTATAAAATCTCTTCTCGGAGGTACATCAATACCCATGAGAAGCTCAGTCATTTGAGATGCCATTTTGGCATCCTCGATTTCTACAAGCTTAAGAAGCCTCTTTTCAGGATCAAGTGTTGTTTCCCATAGCTGAGTGGGATCCATTTCACCCAGACCTTTGTATCTTTGAAGCGTAAAAGAGCCCTTGTGAGTTTTTCTGTATTTTGTAAGCGCGTTATCATCATACAGATACTCTTCCTTGCCTTTGGAAGGCATTGCTTTATAAAGAGGCGGCATTGCAATATATACATGTCCCTGATAGATAAGCTCCGGCATAAATCTATAGAACAATGTCAAAAGAAGCGTTGAAATGTGTTCACCGTCTACATCGGCATCCGCCATAATAATAATCTTGTCATATCGAAGCTTATTTATATCAAAATCATTGCCGTATCCTTCAGAAAAACCGCAGCCAAAGGCGTTGATCATTGTCTTGATCTCTGCATTTGCAAGAACCTTATCAATACTGGCTTTTTCTACATTAAGGATTTTACCTCGTATAGGAAGAATAGCCTGAAAATTCCTGTCTCTTGCCATTTTGGCACTGCCACCGGCAGAATCTCCCTCAACTATGAATATCTCGCATTTCGAAGCATCTTTACTGATACAATTGGCAAGCTTACCGTTTGAATCAAAGGAATACTTCTGCTTGGTGAGCATATTTGTTTTAGCTTTTTCTTCTGTCTTTCTGATCTTGGCCGCTTTTTCGGCACAACCTATGATGGATTTTAATGTTTCAAGATTTCTGTCAAAAAATCTTGTCATTTCATCGCCGGTTATCTTGGATACAATCTTAGCCGCATCCTGATTATCAAGTTTTGTTTTAGTCTGACCTTCAAATCGTGGATCGGGATGTTTAATAGAAATTACCGCAGTCATGCCATTTCTGACATCAGTACCTGTAAAATTGTTATCCTTATCTTTGAGGATGTTAAGTTCTCTTGCATACTGATTGATAATGTTGGTAAACATTGTCTTAAAGCCTGTAAGATGAGTTCCGCCCTCAGCATTATAGATATTATTGCAAAAGCCAAGCACTTCCTCATGGAATTCGTTGACATACTGAAATGCCACTTCCACTTCAACGCCTTCACTTTCACCGCTAAAGGAAACCACATCATGGACAGCCTCTTTGGATTTGTTCATGTCCTTGATAAATCCGGTGATTCCATCAGGCTCATGGAATTCAACGTATTCCTCCACGCCGGGACGCTTATCCTGAAAAATAATAGTCAGTGAAGGATTAAGGTAAGAAGTCTCATGAAGTCTTGATTTTATATCATCTTCTTTAAATCTTGTTTTTTCAAAAATTGTATCGTCCGGTAAAAAATTGATGGTAGTTCCGGTTTCTTTGGTGGTTCCCAGTGGAGTCAAAAGTCCATTTTTGAGCTCGGTTGTAGGAATTCCGCGTTCATATGTATCTTCATAAATGAAACCGTCTTTTTTTATTTTTACACTCATTCTTGTCGAAAGAGCATTAACAACGGATGATCCTACACCATGAAGACCACCGCTGGTTTTATAAGCATTATTATCAAACTTACCACCGGCATGAAGCATAGTAAGAACAACACGCTCAGCAGTAATACCTTTGGCGTGCATTCCTACAGGAATACCTCTTCCGTTATCTTCTATTGTAGCTGAACCATCAGCCTCTAACGTGACGTGGATTTGTGTGCAGAACCCTGCAAGATGTTCATCAACAGCGTTGTCTACAATTTCATAAACAAGGTGATTAAGTCCCCTTGTTGAAACGCTACCGATATACATACCTGGGCGCTTCCTTACGGCCTCAAGCCCCTCTAAAACGGTAATACTGGAAGCGTCATATTGTTCGTATGCAGCCATTCAAAAACCCCTTTTCAAAACTTTTTCTGTAAATAATTAAAATAAAAACAAATTAAAAATGTAACTTTTTGGTAACAGTTACAGCCAATGCTCCCGGCCCGATATGGCAGGCAACTGACAAAGAAAGAGGATCCATATGGATATCAAATCCCGGAAATGCCTCTTCAACTTCTTTTTTCCATGCTTTTGCAGCTTCTAAATCCTTGGTATAAGCACATGCAATGTAGAAGTCTTTTTTCTCCATACCGCCAAATCTGTTTTCAATATCAGATTTGATAGCGTTTATCATTATATTTTTGCCCTGACTGGTAGTTCTTGCCTTAGCAAAAGCATCAAGTTTTTCGCCCTGAATCTGAAGAACCGGCTTTAATCTAAGGAGCGTTCCGAGTGCAGCTGCAGCCGGAGTGATCCTTCCGCCTTTTTTCAGATAGTATAACGTATCAAGCATGATATAAATACTTGATTCGAATTTAGTATCCATTAACTTTTTGACAATTTCTTCAGCTGAAAGTCCCGCTTTTGCCATCTCAAGTGCATCTAGTGCAGACTGTCTCTGAGTAACAGATATTCTCTGATTATCTACAACAAAAACTTTTCCTTCATATTCCTGACTTGCAATCATGTAGGCACTCTGACATGAACCTGAAAGACCGCTGCTCATTGGAATATAAATAATCTGATCATATTCCTCCAAAACCTTATCCCATAGAGACATAAGCGAATCAGGTGAAGGCTGGCTTGTAGAAACTGATGCATCTTCTCCAAGCTTTTGATAGAACTGATCCTGTGACAGATTTATGTCCTCAAAAAAATCTTCATCATTTATACGAAATGGCATAGGTACAACAAAAAGCCCCAACTCCTTGGCCTGCCCCTGAGTTACACCACTATTACTATCAGTAATAACTGCAATCTTAGACATAATATAGTGTTTTCTATCGACAAAAAGCCGATAATCCTCCTATTTTCATACTATTACACTAAAATAATATTACTTTTATAAGATTGTAAAGTCAACAAAATTTGCAGATTTTGTACCAAGCAAATCTTTAAGTACAGTATGTTGTGGAAGTTCTAAATCCGGATCTTCAGAAAGAATTCTGTCAGCATCCATGGCAGATTCTTTTACCAGATCGCTGTCGCCGTATATATCGCCAATTCTAAAATTAAGATTCCCGCTTTGCCTTACACCGAACAAATCACCGGGGCCTCGTTGCCTTAAATCTTCCTCTGCAATCTTAAATCCATCATTTGATTTATTCATTATATCAAGTCGCTGTTTTGCTTCTTTAGAATCGGAGGTATTAATGAAAATGCAGTAGGACTGCGCATCTCCCCTTCCAACTCTTCCTCTTAACTGATGAAGCTGCGACAGCCCGAATCTTTCGGCATTTTCAATCATCATAACAGTCGCATTTGGTACATTTATACCTACCTCAATAACAGTAGTGGAAACAAGAACATCAATGTCTTTTTTGGCAAAAGAATCCATTATTTGATCCTTTTGAGCAGGTTTCATTCTGCCGTGTAACATATCAACTCTTATATCAGAAGGAAGAACAGCCCTTAGTTTTTCAGTATAATCAGTAACATTTTCAACGTTATCAAGTTCGCCCTCTTCTACCATTGGACAAATAATATAGGCCTGATGCCCGGCTTCAATCTGACTTTTGATAAATTTATAAGCTGTAGGTCTGTAGTCCGTTCCTACAACACAGTTTTTTATCTTTTTTCTTCCGCCCGGCAGCTCATTGATCACAGATATGTGAAGATCTCCGTACAGGATAATAGCAAGTGTCCTCGGGATTGGAGTCGCACTCATCAAAAGAACATGTACTTTATCACCTTTTCCCGCAAGAGATTCCCTTTGTCTGACTCCGAATCTATGCTGTTCATCTGTCACAACCAAAGCAAGATTCCTGTAGTTTACTTTATCCTGAATAAGAGCATTCGTTCCAATGATACAGTTTACTTCACCTTCACTTATTTGCCTTCTGGCTTCCTTTTTAGCCTTTTCGGATAAAGCTCCTGTAAGAAGAACAGGCTTTAAAGCCTTTAGATCATATTTTTTTATTATCTCCTTAAAACTTTCGTAATGCTGAGCTGCCAACACCTCTGTCGGAGCCATTAGCGCCCCCTGATATCCGTTGGCAGCTGTAGTCAATAGAGCCAACAAGGAAATGATGGTTTTTCCGGAACCAACATCCCCTTGAATAAGTCTGTTCATTACACTCTCGCCCAAAAGATCATTTTGTATATCCTTCCAGGCCTGTAGCTGTGCATTTGTCAGATTATACGGAAGCCTTTCAAGAAGCCTTTGCGTTTCTGAAACAGCTATCATCGGATAGGCGTTTTTGATTACTTCCTGAGATTTTTTTAAAAGCCTGAGCTTTAATACAAACAGCAAAAACTCATCATAGGCAAGTCTTCTTCTTGCATTTTCCAAATCATTTTCATTGTTTGGGAAATGGATTCCAGACACAGCCTTGCTGTATCCGATAAGTCCTAATCTCTTTAAAATATCGTCAGGAACATATTCAGATAAGCTTCCGATATTCTTGAAGGCTTCATTCATTGCTTTAATAACAGTATTATTGGAAAGCCCCTTAACAAGCGGATATCTGGGTTGCATCTTCCCGCTAAGAGCCATATACTCTTCAAGCCTGTACATTTTAGGCTGATCAATTGATAAAAAAGATCCTTTTTTTTGGACAACGCCTCTAAAAACATGAGTTGTTCCGGATTTCAAGGCACTTGCCAGATAAGGCGCATTAAAGTATGTCATCTTAACTTTTGCAGTTTGATCTGCAGCTTCAAAGGCAATAATTGAAAGGTTTCTTACCCTCCTTTTTGTAATGCTCCCTATAATGGTGAGTTTCAAGGCACATACTTCACCTGTTTTAGCATCACAGGCATTAATTATAGGACCATATGTGTCATAAGTTCTTGGATAATAACTTATAAGGTCACCACAGGTATATACCCCGCATTTTTCAAACAGCTTTGCTGTTTTTTCACCTATGCCTTTTAGATTTATTACTCTTTCTTCAAATTCTCTGCGCCCCAAAACACACCTCTGTCTAAAAAACTAAAGCCAGGCAAAAAAGCCCGGCTTATGGTCATCGAACATAACTGATATCATGCAAATTATTCTGCAGAAACAATATAATAATAAATTGGTTGTCCACCATACTGAAGTTCTACATCGCACTGAGGATATTTCTCGGAAATCCTGCTTCTGAGATCATCCGCTTCCTTTTCATCTACGTCTCCGCCGTAGTAAACACTTATAAGTTCAAGATCATCATTCATCATCTTATCAAGCATATTAAATGTTACATCAGCAATTTCGGAGCCCACAGAAAGAATTCCGGAATCACCTATACCCATGTAATCGCCTTGTTTAATCTGAACGTCATCAATAACAGTATCTCTTACAGCATAAGTTACTTCACCGGTGTTAACAGTTTTTAACGCATCAGTCATAGCTGTTACATTGTCATCCAAAGAAACATCGGGGACATAATTAATTAAAGCTGTTACACCCTGAGGAACTGTTTTGGAAGGAACAACAATTATTTTTTTGCCATTGTCTGAATCTTCTGCCATAATCGCAGCCTGATTAGCTGCAAGAATAATATTCTTGTTGTTGGGAAGTACTATTACAGTATCAGCATTAACCTTATCTACCGCATCCATAATGTCAGCAGTGCTGGGGTTCATGGTCTGTCCGCCCTCTATTACATAATCAACGCCAAGGCCTCTGAATATTTCAGCCAAGCCTTCACCGGCACATACTGTAACAAAACCAACTTCCTTATGAGGCATCTGAGGAACTTCCTCAGTCTTATCATCAAGTTCAACCTTATCACCAAGGGGTATATCGTCTCCGGGGAGATATGTAGGTGTAAGTTCAGCAGCGCCATTTATCTCAGTTTTAATCTCTGCCCATGAACCATCGCTGTTCTCATGGAAGAGCTTCTCTCTGTGTTCCATTCTCATGTTGTCAATCTTCATATTTGAAAGCTGACCATACATAAGCGCTCTCTGAATAGCAAGACCGGGATCATTGGAGTGAACGTGAACTTTACAGATTTCGTCATCAGCAACCATAACAATACTATCGCCAATAGACTCAAGGAATGACTTGAAATCTATTTCCTGCTTAATATTAAGCGGTTTTGATAAAAGAACTATGAACTCTGTACAATAACCAAACTTAATATCTGCCTCTTCTACTTTCTTGCCACTTGCCATAGCTTTGGCACCCGGAGTAGTAGATTCTTCGCTTATAGAAAGATCAATTTCTTTTCCGAGGTAGCCATCAAAAGCTCCCTTAAGAACCTGCATGAGTCCCTGTCCGCCGGAATCCACAACACCGGCCTGCTTAAGAACAGGCAGCATATCAGGAGTTTTGGCAAGTACTTCATCTGCGTATTTAATAACTTCGCTGCAGAAATACTCAATATCATCAGTACCTTCAGCAGCCAGTTCATGAGCCTTTTCAGAAGCGCCCTTGGCAACTGTAAGAATTGTACCTTCCTTAGGCTTCATAACAGCTTTATATGCTGTTTCCACAGCTTTATCAAAAGCAGCTGAAAGAATCTCAACATTAAGTTCGTTATGCTCCTTAACAACCTTGGTAAATCCTCTGAGGAGCTGAGAAAGTATAACTCCCGAATTACCTCTTGCACCACGAAGTGAACCTGATGAAATAGCCTTGCAAATAGCTGCCATATCTGCGTTGTCACCAAGATTCGAAACTTCCTTGGCAGCTGACATAATTGTCATTGTCATATTGGTTCCTGTATCACCGTCCGGAACAGGAAATACGTTAAGTTCGTTAATCCATTCTTTTTTTGCCTCAAGATTCTTGGCACCAGCTAAAAACATTTTTGACAGCAGCTTAGCGTCAATTACATTATTACTCAAAACCTAATTCCTCCTAGAACTCAATCGAGCCAATTAATCTATAACACGGACGCCTTCGATGTAGATATTAATCTTCTCGATTTCGAGCCCGGTAAACTCTTCTACTTTATATTTAACAGTATCAATAAGATTATCCGATACTGCAGAAATGCTTACTCCGTAAGCAACTATAACATGAAAATCAAGTTTAAGCTTGTTGTTCTCATCAAGTGTTACATTAATGCCTCTAGTCATGGAATCAAGCTTAAGTAAGCTAACGAGTCCGTCCTTGACATTGACATTAGCCATGCCAACGATTCCAAAGCATTCCATTGCCACCGCACCAGCATACTGGGCAATAACTTCATTATCAATAGAAATATTTCCCATGTGTGTGTTTACCACAGAAGCTTTCATATAAATCCTCCTTAACAGGCAGCACATATGACCGCCGTTTTCGCATACCATATAGTATTATAATAGCAGTTAATAAAAAAATAAACCATAATTTTTGTATATTTTGCTTGCAATTGGTTTTCGTTTCTGATAATATATCAATGTTGCGGAAAGCTAAGCAATAATATGCTATTTGTTAAGATTACATGGCTTATAAGGAGGTGTCAAAATGGCTAAATGTGATATTTGTGGCAAGGGCGTTCATTTCGGTAACAACGTAAGCCATTCTCATAGAAGATCTAACAGAGTTTGGAAGTCAAACGTTCAGCACGTTGCTGTTAAGGTCAACGGTCAGTCAAAGAGAATGCACGTTTGCGCAAGTTGCCTTAGATCAAACAAGGTTGAAAGAGCTTAATGTTAATAATAAAAACTACCTGGTAGCAGGTAGTTTTTTTATTTGTCTAAAAATATTATTAAAAGCTGTACTATTCTCACTTTCCGTTAAACAGAAAAACCAAAAAGCGCAAGTTTGGAAATAATAAGCTCTCTTATTATTATTCCCCTCTCTTCTTTTTCAACGGTACTTAGCTTTGCCAGCTGCTCTATGGTATAAACCTTTTCTTTAAACCCCTTTTCATGTTTTAAGGGATCTTTGTACTGTGATGTTCTTACTCTTAAGTGAAGCTGTCTGTACACCTTATAATCAAATCCGTCTCTGTTTATATAATACAAATGACTTTCTAAAGATGTATCAAGATCTACATCATCTTTTATATACTTGGTAATTACGGTCTTGAATTTGAATGGAACCATTTCATTATTTAAGAGCTCATTATAATTATAACGAGCTCCAAAATAATATCTTTCAATATCCTGCATGTAATATTTAAAATCATCTTCGTTTACAATATTCTGCATGTTATGAATCACTTCTCTCCACTATCTAAATCTTCAATATTATCACCGCTAAATTTAATAGCACTTCTGATCTTATCTTCGTCCCATCCCGTCTCATCCATAAGTTCTTTTACGGTAACTTTCCTTCTGAGGTCTTCAGCAAGCTCACTTGCTTTATCCGCAACTTCCTGAACAAGCTTTAAAACTTTCTGACTACCGGCATCTTCTGATAAGTTCTCCTGAATAATGTTCTCCATTGCATCAAGCATAAGTTTATAGAGAAAGCTCTCTACTTCAGAAGGTTCACCAACCGCTTCAAGCATTGTCACCCCCTTTGTAAGAGCAACATTCCCCTCTCCCACAAGGTCCTCCAGGTAAACTCCCTGTTCAGAATACATTCTCGCAACATCAACAACCAATGGTAGATACATGGTAATAAGCTTTTCCTGCGCATCCTTTTCACCGGCTAACGCAGCTATTGTTATAGCCTCTTTTTCGCCATCAGTATATACAGGTAGAGCTTTTAAACTTTCAATATAGTCATCCAAATAGTTTTTTTCTTCATCGGAGAGATCTTCATCTGCAAAAACAGCTTCTGAGTCAACACCGATTTTATGGTTTTTTAAATATTCAAAAACCATCTCAAATTGTTTGTCATCAAGTTTAAGTTCTGAAAAAGCATTTTTGACTTCGTCAGAAGTTATAACATTTCTGTTTTCGCGTGCTTGTCTTGTTATATTTTTTAGAATTGTTGCAAATTCTTTTTCTTTGTTGTCTAAATTTCCCATGATGCTCCTTTATTTAACATGCTGATGTGTAAATAGATGATCCTGACAATATTCATAATTGCCGTTGCATTTCGAACAGAACCTGAATTCAAGATCTGGCGAATCCTCTTCTGTTCTTCCGCATACTGCACATTTATGTCTTGTAATTCCTTTAGGCATAATCTTTGCATTTCTTTGAAAATCTCTTCGCCTCTTAACCTCTTTTGGCCTCAAATGACTGATTTTACCTGTCTGCAGATAGAATAAGAAAAGATTGATAAACTGGAACAAAATAGCAAAGAATACGAAATAATTGCTTCCTGCTATTCCCATCACCGCATTATAAACAAGAATTGCAGCATAAAAATATCCAAGGTACTTAACTTTAATTGGTATTATAAACATGAGAAGTACCTGTACATCAGGGAAGCACATTGCAAAAGCAAGGAAAACCATTTCCTGAATATAGGAAGTACTAAAATATATGGAAAAAGCACTCATTACAGCACCGAGAGCTTCTCCTCCAATTCCAAAGAACACCTTATAAACAAGCATTGTTACAAAAGATGAAAGAATCATTAGTATAACGCCGCCGAAAATAAAGACATTATATCTGAATGTTCCCATGGTTCTTTCCATGCTTGTTCCCACAAAATAATAAAAGAACAGGGTAATGATAATAAGAATATTAAATGAGCTTGGTGGTATTAAGAGCCAGGATACCAGCCTCCAGATCTGCCCATGTAAAACAGCATAAGGATCAAGAGTCAAAAAACCAAGTATATTTACTCTTGCAGGTGCAAGCTGCAAAACATATCCAAGTACATACATTCCGATGATGTAAAGAGTAAGATTTGGAATGGCATATTTTCCAAATTTCTTTTCCATGTTGTTTAAAAATTCATTCATATATTATCCTCTGTTTTTATAAAATTATTCCTGACATTTTATCAAGAACCGCATTGACATCATAAGGCTTTGTTATATAACCGTTCAGCCCTGACTTAATAATCTTTTCTTTTTCATTGTCAGAATCATCACCTGTAATAGCAATAACAGGCACTTCTGATCTGATATCATCTTCAAGTTCCCTTATCCTCTTAATAAAAAGAAATCCCTGAAGATCTTTTTCATCAACATTAATAAGGATTGCATCAAAATAGCCACTCGGTGCAGCTTTAACTTTTTCAAAAGCGTCAAGACCATCATTGGCAACCTGCACTTCCATTCCGGCTTTCTTCATAATGTTACCGGTAATTGTCTGATTGGGAAGTGTATCTTCAACAACAAGTACTCTTTTGCCAAAGAAATTATAAAGACTGAGCTGATCTTGGAGTTTAACCTGTCCACTCTCAAAGCTACTGATATTGAGAATGTTGTTAAGTATTGTCATGAGATCCTTGCTATGTGCGTCCATCTTTGTCAGGTTCTCTTTTATCAACTGAATATCTTTTGCATTTTCCGAGAACTTTATCAAAGTGACAATATTATTTATAGGATCCCGCATATAATTGGTCATCTTATTAAGAAAAACAAATTTTTCCCTATTTGCAAGTTCAAGATCTTTTTTTGACTTTTCTTTTTCTTTTATTCTCTTGTTGTTAACGTAAACGCTATATGCTAAAAGAAGACACAATGTAGCAAGCACAGCTAAAAATACAATAAACGCACCGATAAAATTATCTTTAAGGAAATCCTTAAAAGTATAAGTATACATACGATCCGAATATACCGAAGAAAGATTATTTATATATTCGGAGCCTGTTCTGCTTAAACCTCTGTCTATAAGCTTCAACAGACCGTCATTGCCAATCTTAATTCCAAAGCATCTATCATCGGCATAGCCAAGTTGCCTGAAAGAAAGTTTGTCAAAATCTGCTCTCTTAAGCATCGAAGCTGTTCTTAATCCATTTAATGTAGTATATGTGGCTTCTCCGTTTAATACAGCTTTAAGACATGCATCGGTTGAGGGATAAAACTCAATCTTTGCATCGGGATAATGCGTCATAATGTAATAGTACTGAAGCTTATTTTTTTCATTAACAGCAAATAACTGCTGAGAATTGTCATAGTAATCGGTTGAATAAATAAGATCTGTTAGAGAAGAAATAACAGGCTTTGAAATAAACAAACCATCCTCTTCAGAGAAGAAAAGTCCTCCTCCCACAGGAAAAGCAAGTTCTATATCTCCCTCATCGATTGCCATAACCATATCATCATAACTGTCGTATGGAACATACTTTATGGTCATGCTGTCATAACCCAGCTCTTTAAACACATAAGGTAAAAGGTCTTTTACAATTCCTGTCACCTTACCATTTTCGTCTGTATCACTATAAGGAAGATAGTTATTTAAATATCCGACCACAATACTATCGTGTGTATTTAACCAGTTCTTTTCAGATTGTGTAAACGCTCTGCTGGCAAGGGTTTCCGGATAATACTTGTTTCTGAGCGAACTTATATAATCAGGGTATTCCAGAAACAACTGTTTTTGTGCCTCATTAAGCTCTTTCAAAAGATCAGACCTATCCTTACTGGTACAAATGTAATAATCACTTTCGCCAAAAGAATATAAAGTTTCTGCATGACTTCTGTCATAAATACCGTCACTTTCGCCGGCAAGTGTATCAACTTCTCTTTTGTCAAAAGCTGAAAGAAGTGCATCATAATCTCTAAATGAAACAATATTCGCATTGATTTTTTTTTCAACCAAAAATTCTTCCAAAGACTCTTTGATTGCACTGTTGAGGACACCAATACTTTTTCCCTGAAGCGAAGAAGGACTTGTAGTAATTGTCTCATCGCCTTCATGTTTAACGAGACTGTAAAGCTCTGTCCCCATAGGACTTTCAGGATAAGAAATAATTCGGCTTCTCTCTTCGGTATATGCAAGCCCGGCAACCATATCCACTTCGCCCTTCAGAAGCATATTATAAACGGTCACGAAATCACCATATACATATTCATAGTTCCATCCGGTATATTCGGATATTTTACGATAATACTCATACGCATATCCGCTCTTTACAGAATTTTCAGAAGCTCCTTCCTGAAATGCCTCATTTTGATAATATCCAACTCTGACAGTCTTGGATACTCCGCCGGATGCTTTGCCTGTAAGCGTCATATAACAAAATATGATCAAAAAAGATAATAATATCAGTACAAGACGCTTTGCACTTTTCATGTTACAAATCTCCCTTACATACTCATACAGAGTAATAATATCATAAAAGTCAGGGAATGCGAATGTCCATTTTTAAATTTTATGCAATTTAATATAATTGATTTTTATATAACGCTGCATTATAATCATATAGATTGTCTTTAGCTACATTTAATTAGTAGATATAGCTTAACAATAGATTTAGAAGTTGAGGTTAAAACATGATTTCAAAAGACTACACATTAGGTATTGATATTGGTTCCACTACTGTTAAAGTGGCCCTTTTGGATAGTGATCGTAATATCATTTTTTCAGATTACAAAAGACACTTTGCCAATATTCAGGAAACATTATCTGATCTTTTGCAGGAAGCTTATAAGGTTAGCGGAGATATTACTATCCATCCTGTTATTACAGGCTCCGGAGGATTAACTCTTGCAAAGCATTTGAATGTTCCGTTTGTGCAGGAAGTAATAGCCGTTTCAACATCTTTAAAAGAACTTGCACCCAAAACCGATGTTGCGATTGAGCTTGGTGGTGAAGATGCCAAAATCATATATTTTGAAGATGGTAACGTTGAGCAGCGAATGAATGGTATATGTGCCGGAGGAACCGGATCATTTATAGACCAGATGGCATCCTTATTACAGACTGATGCTACAGGTCTTAATGAATATGCCAGAAACTACAACTCTCTTTATACAATTGCAGCCAGATGTGGTGTGTTTGCCAAGTCCGATATTCAGCCTCTTATCAATGAAGGTGCAACTAAAGAAGACCTTGCCGCTTCTATTTTTCAGGCAGTTGTAAACCAGACAATTTCAGGTCTTGCATGCGGTAAGCCCATAAGAGGACATGTCGCATTTTTAGGAGGTCCTCTTCATTTCCTTGATCAGCTTAAAGCTGCATTTATCCGTACCTTAAAACTTGATGAAGAGCATACCATTGAAACCGATAACTCTCATCTTTTTGCTGCCATCGGCTCAGCCTTAAATGCAAAAGAAGAAGTTTCTTATTCAATGAACGAAATGACTGACAAGCTTTCCCATAAGATAGTTATGGAAGCTGAAGTATCACGTCTTGATCCATTGTTTAAAAACGAAGATGACTATGTCGCATTCAGAACACGTCAGGATAAGTATAAAGTAAAAACCAGAAAACTTGACGGTTACAAGGGAAAAGCTTTTCTTGGTATAGATGCAGGTTCAACTACTACAAAATGCGCCCTTATCAGTGAAGACGGTGATCTTCTTTATTCATTTTATTCAAGTAACAACGGAAGTCCTTTAAAGACAGCAATCTCTTCAATACAGGAAATCTATAAGCTTATGCCCCAAGGGGTAGCTATTGCCCGTTCATGTTCAACAGGATACGGCGAAGCGCTTCTTAAGTCAGCTCTTTTACTTGACGACGGCGAAGTTGAAACAATTGCCCATTATAATGCAGCTGCTTTCTTTGATCCTAAGGTTGACTGTATCCTTGATATTGGTGGCCAGGATATGAAATGCATTCATATCAGGAACAATTCAGTTGATTCGGTACAGTTAAACGAAGCCTGCTCTTCAGGTTGCGGTTCATTTATAGAAACTTTTGCCAAATCACTTGGTTATAGCGTTCAGGACTTTGCAAAGGTTGCTCTCTATGCAAAATCCCCTGTTGACCTTGGAACAAGATGTACTGTTTTCATGAATTCAAGGGTTAAACAGGCACAGAAGGAAGGCGCTGATGTAGCTGATATTTCTTCAGGTCTTGCCTACTCTGTTATAAAAAATGCATTGTTTAAAGTAATCAAGGTCTCTGATGCAAAAGATCTGGGAAATCATATAGTTGTTCAGGGTGGCACATTCTATAACGATGCGGTTTTAAGAGCATTTGAAATCATTTCGGGTGCCGAAGCAATTCGTCCTGATATTGCCGGAATCATGGGTGCTTTTGGTGCTGCTCTTATTGCAAGAGAACGTTTTTACGAAACTGATAATTATAAAACTACAATGCTTGGAATTGATCAGATCAATAATCTTGAATATTCCACAAGCATGACAACATGCCAGGGATGCACGAATCACTGCCGTCTTACTGTAAACAAATTTACGGGTGGCAGAACTCATATCTCCGGCAACAGATGTGAAAGAGGTATCGGAAAAGTTAAGAATGCCGATAATATTCCTAACCTCTTTGATTACAAATACAAGAGAATTTTTGGTTATGAGCCCCTTGAAGCAGACAAGGCATTTAGAGGAACTGTTGGCATTCCAAGAGTCCTGAATTTTTATGAAAATTATCCATTCTGGTTCACTTTCTTTACAAAGCTTGGCTTTAGGGTTGTTCTTTCTCCAAGATCAACACATCAGATTTACGAGCTTGGTATTGAATCCATTCCCAGTGAGTCAGAATGCTACCCTGCAAAGCTCTCTCACGGACACGTTGAATGGCTGATAAAGCAAAAGGTTGATTTCATCTTCTATCCGGGACTTTTCTACGAGAGAAAAGAAGTTGAAGGAGCTACCAACCATTACAACTGCCCTATTGTTACTTCTTATTCGGAAAATATCAAAAATAATGTTGAAGCCATCACAAACGGTGAAGTTAAGCTGCGCAATCCTTTCATGGCATTTACAAGTCTTGAAACTGCTACTGCTTCACTTGTCAAAGAATTTTCCGAAATTTCAGCCGAAGAAGTAATCGAGGCTTCCAGACTCGGCTGGGAAGAAATGCAAAAAGCCAGAAAAGATATCCAAAATAAAGGCGAAGAAACCCTGAAATGGATGGAAGAAAACGGAAAGCATGGAATTGTCCTTGCAGGCCGACCATACCACGTTGATCCTGAAATTAACCACGGTATTCCTGACATGATCTGTTCCTATGGCGTTGCGGTTCTGACAGAAGACAGCGTTTCACACCTTGGAAAACCGGACAGGCCATTAATTGTTTCTGACCAGTGGATGTATCACTCAAGACTTTATGCTGCTGCAAGCTTTGTAAGAACACGTGACGACCTCGACCTTATTCAGCTCAACTCATTCGGATGTGGACTTGACGCTGTAACAACCGATCAGGTCAATGATATCCTTTCCGGATCTGACAAAATATATACTTGTCTTAAAATTGATGAAGTAAACAGCCTTGGAAGTGCCAGAATAAGGGTTCGTTCTCTCCTTGCGGCTATTCGTGTAAGAAAGCAAAAAAATGAGCAGAGAACTATCCGTTCTACTGCTAATAACAGAGTTCTTTTCACCGAAGAAATGAGAAAGAACTATACAATACTTTGCCCTCAGATGTCTCCTATTCATTTTGATATCTTAGAGCCTGCTTTCAGAGCTTGTGGTTATAACTTTGTTGTAATGCAAAATGACAACAGACATGCTATAGATATGGGACTTAAGTATGTAAACAATGATGCCTGCTATCCTTCTCTTTGGGTTGTCGGTCAGATTATGGACGAACTCCATTCAGGAAAATATGATCTTAACAGAACCGCTGTGATAATGTCGCAGACCGGTGGCGGCTGCAGAGCTACAAACTATGTCGGCTTTATCCGCAGAGCTCTGAAAAAGGCCGGTATGGAACAAATTCCTGTTGTTTCACTTAACCTTTCAAAGCTTGAAGCAAATCCGGGCTTTCATATCAACTTTGAAATGCTTGAAAGAGCAGCCTACGGCGCTGTATTTGGTGATATTTTCATGCGTTGTGTATACAGAATGAGGCCTTATGAAAAAGTAAAGGGTTCTACTGAAGCTGTTCATAAAAAATGGAAAAAAGAATGTATTGATTTTGTATCCGCAAAGCATATGAGCTTTATTAAGTTCCAAAAGATGTGCCGCGCTATAATTGAGGATTTTGATAAAATCGAAATTACTGATGAAGTAAAGCCAAGAGTTGGCGTTGTTGGAGAAATCCTTGTTAAATTTGCTCCGGCTGCCAATAACCATCTGGTTGATCTATTGGAAGCTGAAGGTGCAGAAGCTGTTGTTCCGGATCTTATTGATTTTATGCTCTACTGCTTCTACAATCAGATTTACAAAGCAAAAGAACTCGGTACATCAGCTAAAACAGCTGCACTTATGAGAGTGGCAATTTGGGCAATTGAAAAGCTTCGTGGTGGCGCTACGAAAGCCTTTGAAAAAAGTGTGCACTTTGAGCCGCCGACAAGCATCTACAAGCTTGTTGAATATGCTAAACCAATCGTTGATATAGGTAATCAGACCGGTGAAGGCTGGTTCTTAACAGGTGAAATGGTTGAACTTATAGAACAAGGTGCAACAAATATTGTATGTACACAGCCATTTGGATGCTTGCCTAATCACGTTGTAGGAAAAGGTGTTATTAAACAGATGAGACATTTGTATCCGGGATGCAATATCGTTGCAATTGATTATGATCCCGGTGCATCCGAAGTAAATCAGCTTAACAGAATTAAGCTCATGCTCTCAACTGCTCAAAAGAAAGTCGATGAATCAATAAAAAAAGCAATGTAAAAAATTAGCACATCACAAAATGTGATGTGCTAATTTTTTATTTTAATTTTGCATTTAATTTTTCAATTGCATCTTCATGTCTTTGAATAGCAAAGGTTGCTGATTTTGCCTTAAGTTCGGCATTCATACGCTTCTTATGTATTTCATTGGCCTTCACGTAATATTCATAAACATCTTCATCAGCAAGTTCGAGAAATTTATCGGCAAAACAACCGGGAAGGACAAACTTCTTGACAACATCGGCAAACTTAACTTCAATGTACTTGCCATCCTGTTTAATAACCTGTCCTTCACCAAATTTTTTATGAGTTACCTTAAGTTCAAGTGCAGACTTTTCACCCAGTTCCTGTTCATCTTTATCAAGCAGAGCAAGCTCATGATCAAGTTCCGTTTGAAGAGCCTTAAGTTCTTCTATCTGTTTAGCATTTTCTTCAAGCATTTCTTTAGTCTTCTTTGTAGGTTTCTTTTTTAAATCAGTCTTTACTTCAAGGTCATCGTTCTCTACATTCTGGGCCATAGAATAATCTCCTTGTCTAAACTCATTCTAATAAAATAAACGACCTAACAAATATATTTTAACTTATTTTAATAGAAAAAACAATGATACCACGGTCCATAAAATATTAACAATTTATAATGAAGTCGTAATTCCGGGTTTCAGTTCAACATGTTTTTTATCAACTTCCAGCCAAACACTTATAGCATTTGGATTGTAAGCAAAATCACCATTTACCGATACCTGAACTCTTGAAGCAGCATCCATATAATCCACAATTTCAATATTGGTTGCATACCAGATGTCATCCTTACCGGACACAGTTTTTGCAAAATTTTCGATAACATTCCAATTCTTATCTATCTCAAACTCATAGCTGTGTCCCCATACATAGAACATGTACAAGTACTGAGTTTTGTGAAGTCCTATAAATTCTTCTGAAAGGCGCTGCAAAGCTTCATTTTTGTGACTACATGTTGGATTCCATCTAAGATAATCTGTAGGAAGTGCAAAATTAAGTGTGGAATGTACTGTTCTGGCATGTCTGATGCCACAAGCCTTTAATGCATCAACAACATTGTCATCAACTGAACCGTTAGGATATGCAAGTCCTCTGACAGTGTAGCCGAGAGCTTCTTCAAGCTTTCTTCTGTCCTCAATAACCTGAAGAACCATCTGTTCTTTAGGACATCTTGCTATTGTGGGATGCAAAACCGTGTGACATGCAACTTCATGACCTTTGTACAGTTCTTTAAATTCTGAAAAAGGTATCCTTTCATCATAATCATTGGTAAAAGGTCTGTCCCCAAGACCTGAATTAACGTTAAATGTGCCTTTAAGCCCATACTCGTTAAATAGCGCAACAAGTCTCCTGTCAGCAATTTTACCGTCATCATAGCTAAGTGTTAATACTTTATGCTTTCCTCCGGGAAAACATGTATAAATATTCTTAAGCTCCATCTCTTTTATCCTCCCATTACATTTTTTTGGTTAAAACTTTGGATGCCATTTTTCTCTTCTCTTCGTCTAATATCTGTCCCCACTGATATGGTGTGTTCTGATATACGTAATAGTTTAGCCAATTTGTATAAAGAATATTGGCATGACTTCGCCACAAAAGATCAGGTGTGTTCTCTGGATTATTATCAGGATAATAATTCTTGGGCATCTTTATATCAAGACCTTTCGAAAGATCTCTTTTATATTCTGAGTCAAGTGTAAGCCTGTCATATTCAGCATGCCCCATTGCAAATATCTGACTTCCAGTTTTATTCATGCAAAGGAATATTCCTGCCTCATCAGATTCTGCCAAAACCACAAGATCTTTACACTTATGTATATCTTCAGCAGGTGTTTCCGTATGTCTTGAATGAGGCATTGAAAAAACATCATCAAAGCCTCTTACAAGGGGAACTTTTCTATTCATTACCCTATGCTTGTAGATACCAAATCTCTTTTCACTGAGAGGCTTTTTATCTATTCCGTAATGATAATAAATACCGGCCTGTGCTCCCCAACAGATATGAAAGGTTGAAGTAACATTAGTTTTGGACCACTCAAACACCCTGCATAATTCATCCCAGTAATCAACTTCTTCAAAAGCCATTTGTTCTACCGGTGCACCGGTTATTATAAGACCATCATATGTGTTGCCTTTCAGTTCATCAAATGGATGATAGAACCTGTTTAGATGGTTGGGTGAAGTATTTGATGAATGGTGAGAACTCATTTGCATAAAAGATACATCAATCTGAAGAGGCGTGTTGGACATGGATCTTAATAACTGCAACTCAGTGTCCTCTTTAAGCGGCATCAGATTTAATATACAGATCTGCAAAGATCTGATATCCTGATGAAGCGCTCTGTTTTCATCAACTGCAAAAATATTTTCCTGCTCGAGGATTTCCCTTGCCGGGAGGTCGTTCTTAATCTTAATTGGCATTAGTCATCACCCCGTAATTAATAGAATATTTTTCCTGCTTCAAGATTCCTTCGATATTCACATGCTTTTGAGAACAACAGATTCGGATGAATACATTTTTTTGCTGCGGAACACTCTTCAAATCTTGAACAACAGGCAAAATCCGATGATTTAGAATTGTAATTCTTAAGTGAAAGAAGGATGCTTGATTTAAAATATGGTAAAAGTTCCTCAGAGTTTTTATCAATTCTAAAAAACGGTTTACCATTTTGCGGCGTTTTTATTTCTGCGCTACAGGGAATCTGAATGAGTTCAAACTCATCAGAGTTTCTTGGCTCTATTCTGATTATATTCTCATTTGACTTTAATTCCGATTCAACAATTCTTGAAATTATGGTATTTCTTGAACTTTCTCTGGAATCTTCAATAATATCGGCTTCATAAATACATATGGAATATGAAGTAATAGAATTATCGATTCTGCTTCTGTTTCCCTTTAATGATAATGAATCTTCCGGAAGATTTTCCTGAGAAATAATTGTTTTCATAAGTTCCGATAATTGTTTCTTCCAGCCGACAATCTCATCATTAGATAAGATTACCAGGTCATTATCTTCCTCATCTGAACTGTCTTCATTTATTACCTTGGAAGAATCTGCATATGTTGCGCTGATAGAATCCGGAATGCTCCCTGCAATAACCTTATCGAAAACCATCAATTCATAAACATAATGTGTAATCTCCGAATCAACTATAGCTCTATGGGCATTTGAATAGTCGATACCAAATATTCCGGCTAAATCTTCCAGTCTATGGTGATTAAGCTGTGGATATTTTTTCCTCGATAAGTTCAAGGTGTCAACATAATCATTGTTTAATGACTTTTTGGTGTACTTTTCGAATAGTCTTGATATAAACTTATTGTCAAAAGCTTTAATATTATGGCCTATGATAACCGAATCCAAAAAGAACTCTTTAATTCTTTTGGCAGCTTCTTTTGGCTCTATACCCTGATTTTCAAGAATATCATCAGTTATTCCGGTAAGCTTTACTATTCTTTCCGGTAAGGGTTTTGATGCTTTAATAAATAATGATAAGCGCTCTGTTTCCATCCCGAAAACATATCTTATACCGCCGAATTCTATAATCTCATCCTGTTGACAATCAAGACCTGTCGTTTCAATATCGTAAACTATATATGTGGATGGATAATCAAATATTTCTTTTGCTTCTGTGGCCTGAACACATTCATCCAAAGAATTATCCTCTTGCATAAATGTATTCTTTTGCATTTCTGCGAAATAATCAGAATGTATCATTATTTTATTGCCATTTATAAGAGTCAACTCAAAAATTTTGCTCCCGCTTGGCATTAGATCATTTGCAACAGAATAATCCACGACTTCATATTCGTCGCTGAATTTACCATTCTTTTTTATGTATCTTAGTCCTTTGGTTACAGGAAGACCATGCAACTTACGGAATTCCTTAGTATCAAGTTCATTTAATTTTTTATAATTGTCAGCCATTTTGGTTTTCTTTAATTACTCCTGTACTTATTAAATCAATGAGCTGTTGCTCTGTAATAACCGGAATTCCCAAGGATTGTGCTTTTGTAAGTTTGCTTCCGGCAGCTTCACCCGCTACAAGGTAATCGGTTTTTTTACTGACTGAACCTGTGCACTTTCCGCCGTTATTTTCAATCAATTCAGTTACTTCTTTTCTGCCAAGTGAAGGCAATGTTCCGGTTACAACTATAGTTAAACCGGAAAGATTTGTGCCGGACTGTGTTTTTTCAGGCATTATGGTGTTTACACCAAGATTTTTCATTCTTTCCAGAATTTCTATATTGGTCTTGTTGTTAAAAAATTCGATAATACAGTTAGCTGTTGTATCGCCAATATCTCCGATACTTATTAAATCATCATATGATGCCTTGGATAAATCATCCATTGAAGTAAAATGCTTGAATAATAACTTTGCGGTATTTTTACCAACATTCCTGATTCCTAATCCTGTTAAGAGTCTGATTGGTTCATTGCTTTTGGATGCTTCTATTGCATTTAATAAATTATCCAGTTTTTTACTATTACCATTTTTTTTGTCAGCGTTGAAAAGAGGAACTTTTTTTGAATTAAGAAGTTCTTCTTTTCTGTTTATTAAATTAAAAATATCGGAAAAGTCTTTTATAAACCCGGCTTTTATGAGCATATCAACAATCGCATCGCCAAGCCCCATAATATTCATGGCATCTATTGAGGCAAAATATGATATGGTTCTTGAAAGCTGTGCAGAACATAAAGGATTAACACAAATAATATCCGCGGTGTCGTCCTGTTGAAGCTTGCTTCCGCAGACAGGGCAAAATGAAGGAGCATTAAAAACTTTTGCAGGTTTTTCAACACATCCGTTTAACTTTGGAATAATCTCGCCACTCTTAAAAACTTTATATGTTCCGCCAAGACCAATAGACATGTCGTTTATATAATCCTGATTATGCAAAGTGGCTCTTGACACTTTAGTTCCACATAACCTTGCAGCTTTTCCGGTAATCTTATCTCTGAATATACCGGTAAAGGTAAGCTTTCCGGTTCTTCCAACATCAACAATTATATCCTCCATTATTACATCTCTTTCTTCAGGGGGATACTTATAAGCAATATGACCACTGGAATATTTTGAACCGGCCGGAAAATCATCACGATAGCTAATCTGATTTATCTTTACTACAGCACCATCAATATCGTACTCAAGATTTTCTCTCATGTTTGCAATTTCATCAATTGCAAGAATAACCTCATCAGCATTATTGCAAAGTCTATGAAAAACTGTAGCAACACCATGCTCATTTAACATATCAAGACTCTCGCAGTGATTTTGCGTGATTTCATCCGGACCTTGCTGGATATTGAAAACAAAAAATTTAAGTCCTCTTTTTGCCGTAACAGTCGGATCAAGCTGTCTTAATGTTCCTGCAGCAAGATTCCTTGGATTGGCAGCAGTTTTTTTGGATAATCTTTCCTGCTCATCATTATATTTTTCAAAATCAGCCAAAGACATATAAACCTCGCCTCTAAGCTGAAGTGAGTCATAAGGAAGATCAATATATTTTTTTACATCAGGGATAACAAGGGCATTAGCAGTTACATCTTCGCCAATAAGACCATCTCCTCTGGTTTCCGCCAGAGTAAGTTTTAAAGATCCCAAGCTGTCTTTTTCGTATCTTAGCGTCATACTTAAGCCATCTATTTTAGTTTCAACCGAGAAGGTACAATCCGGATGAAGATTTTTTACTTTATTTACCCATGAAATAACGTCTTCCTTGTTAAATAAATCTTCAATAGACAGCATAGGAACATCATGAGTTACTTTTACACCTGCTTCTCTTTTGGCAACACCGCCAACAATCTGACTTGGGGAAGAAGCTGTTACAAATTCAGGATTATCTTTTTCGATTGCTTTAAGCCTGAGCATGAGCTGATCATACTCATAGTCAGATATTTCAGGCTCATCCTGATTATAATATAAATCCATATGATGCTTTATCTCTTTTACAAGAGCATCATACTCTTTTCTTACTAATTCTTTTTCCATACATTACTCCTCTAAAATGTGAGTTTATTATCTGACTAAGTCTGGTCGGATGCTGATACCGTAACTCAGCTAAATACGCTTCGAACGGTATCATGCTCCCAAATTTGTAATATTTACAGTATAATCTTAATTTTTCTTATAATCCAGCATCTTTACAGAGTTTTTTTACTTCCTCTTTTGTAAGAACGATATGTTCTCCGGGCTTTAAGTTATAATCCTCAAGCCTCACACTCATTACCCGGATTCTTTTCAGTTTTTTAACCGAAAAGCCAAGAGCATCACACATTCTGCGGATTTGTCTGTTTAATCCTTGGGTTAATACTATGTCAAAAGAGTATTTTCCCGTTTTTTTCACCTTGCAGGGGCGTGTTTTTTTATCAAGTTCTTTTAAATATATACCGCCTGACATGGCCCTTATAAAGTCTGCGGTGACTTCTTTATCTACAGTCACTTCATATTCTTTCTCGTGACCTGAAGCACCTCTCATCATGGCATTAATAAGATCTCCGTCATTTGTCATAAGCAGAAGCCCTTCTGACTCTTTATCAAGTCTTCCGGCATATGTAACTCTTTTTTCAAAGCCAAGGTCCTCGATTACAGTTTTTTGGGCAAATTTATCTTTTTCTGTGCAGGTAACTCCAACAGGCTTATAATATGCAATTACAATCTTTTCTTCCTGTAATGAAATTTCTTTTCCGTCTACTAAGACCGTATCCCCATCTAAAACGAGCGCTCCAAAGCCTGCAATTTCGCCATTTATGCTAACTCGGCCTTCCTCTATCAGCTTATCAGCCTCTCTTCTCGAACATACACCACAACCGGCAATAAATTTATTTAGTCTCATAATTATTAATCTCAATCCATACAGTTATCAGAAAAAAAGCTGACGATATTATTATCTAACTAATATCGTCAGCCATCATTTATACTTCGGCTAAAGAAGAAATAGCTCTGTCCCCGATCAAAAGATCATAGGATTCACGGATATGTGCAATCACATGCTGGTTGGAAGCCTGAAAATGTCCAAACTCATATGCCATTGTAAACAATGAAGCAAACACCTTAGGCTCTTCATCAAGTCTCTTAAGATCAAGATAATATAAACCATCTTTTTCATTTTTATAAAGAGAACTTGAAATCTTAAGATCTCTTGGTGCCTTCTTACAAAACTCAATAACAGTATTTATATTTCCAAAAGTAAAAACATATTCATGGAACTTAAGACGTTCCTTATCCTTGTTTACTTTCGTGGCTCTGTTTGAAATTTTGTCAGCCTTTTCCTTGTTAGTGGCAGCTGATGCGTTCTGATTAATGGAAATCTTGTTCCTGTTATCAGAAGTATTCGATTCTTCCATTATATTTTTAACAGAATTGGTAAGCTGCTTAAGGCTTTTTAAGTATTCATTAAGCCTGTTTATTCTGTCTTCATTTTCTGAATCACCGATATCTTCCAAAACATTTTTGGGAATTGTAATTCCTGCTTTTTCAGTAAGATTTTTTAATATTTCACCAAATGATGCGGAGGCATTTTCTGATAGCGTTAAAGAAATAGAATGATCCGGCAATACGGTAATCTGCATCGGCATAAAAGAGCCTGTTGGTTTATAATCAACTTCCTCCTGAGCTTTTCTCATGACATCATGCAAAAAGTCCATAGCTTCTTTTTTCTTTTCAAATAAATCTTCGAGCTTAATTCCCTGCTCATCCATATCATCTTCAGTTATAATGCAAGTAACAGTATCTTTATTGATTCTTTTAAATTCCATTAAATAACATCCCTTCAAAAAACGAAAGTTACGACTCTTATTTTACATCATTTAACAAATTCTTGGAAGACCTTCTCCATACATTAAACCAATGATTCGTTTGCCGCCGATTTTTGTATTAAGAACTACATTTCTTTTATTGGCTGTATCAGTATTTTTTATTACTTCACCAATTATACATGCATTTTCGCCATATTTGGATTGTTTTATTATAGAAACCGCTCTGTCAGCATCTTTGGATGAAACAGAAAGAACCATCTTTCCTTCGTTGCCCATATACATGGGATCAAGCCCTAACAGTCCGCAGAAGTCTTTGACAGCAGGTGAAACCGGCATTTTTTCTTCATAAAGGTCAATGTTACATCTTGAACTATCACAGAACTCGTTAAGTACAGTTCCAAGCCCTCCCCTTGTTACGTCGCGCATGGCATGAACTTCGATTTTCTCTTCCAAAAGCCCTTTTACCATTTCGACAAGGGGCGCTGCATCAGAGACAATATTGTTCTGTATTCCCATTCTTGTTCCTAAAATTGCAGCGTGGTGGTCGCCAAGATTACCTGAAATAATAATCTTGTCACCGTCCTTGAGATTAAATGGCCCCGGCACATCAAGATCTTCCGAAACAAAACCAACTCCGGAAGTATTGATTATAAGCCCAGGCACACCGCCTTTATTTTCAATTACTTTTGTATCACCGGTTATTATCTTAATTCCCGCTTCGCAAGCAGTATCCGCCATGGATTTTATCACACGATCCAAAATATCAATGTCAAGGCCTTCTTCCAATATGCAGCCACATGTCAGATACATTGGCTTAGCACCACTCATTAAAAGGTCATTAACAGTACCGCATACAGATAATCTTCCTATGTCTCCACCGGGAAACTCAATTGGAGTAACAACAAAGCTGTCCGTTGTAACCGCCAATTTACCTGCACCTTCAACCACAGCTGAATCTTCAAGTTTATCTAAAATTTCATTATGAAAATGCTTTGCAAAAATCTCTTTTATCAATTTAGAAGTCGACTCACCGCCACTTCCATGTGCCATTGTAATCTTCATCTGTTTATCTTCTTCCTGATACAAAATAGTTATAGCAACTGCCCTCCGTTGATACCATGCATGCACCATGGGCGTTATCCGGCGTGCATGATTTGCCGAACAAAGGACATTCAGCCGGCTTTATCTTACCAACCAAAACTTTTTCGCAACAACATCCGGGCGGCATATGATCTTCATCAAGTCCGAAGCTTCCTGCATCATAAGAAGAATACTCTTTTCGAAGAATCATTCCGGAGCCCTTGATTTTACCCATTCCTCTCCATGAAGCATCCGATACTTCAAAATATTTATTTACAACTTCCATTGCTTTTACATTGCCCTGACCTGTTACTACATTCTTATAGAAGTTTTTTATGCCGGATTTCCCTTTCATGTTTACAAGAGCATATATGGTCATTATAAGCTGCTTTCCTTCAAAACCGGACACAACAAACGGGATTCCAAGCTCATCTGAAAGTTCTTTAAAGATGTCACTTCCTGTAACAGCAGAAACATGTCCCGGAGCAATAAAACCATCAATTCCGCCGCCGTTTTTCACAACCCATCTGATCACTTCAGGCATGGTTTTTAAAGAAGTCAAAAGTTTTAAGTTCTTTACGCCATCTTTAACAGCCTCTTCCAAAACCATTGCGTACACTGGCGTAGTGGTCTCAAAGCCTATGGCAGCAAAAACGTAGGTCTTTGAAGGATCCTCCTTTGCAAGCTTAACAGTTTCCATTGGAGAATAAACCATCCTGACATGTCCGCCGTCTGCCTTGGCATCAGCAAGAGACTTATTTGTCCCTTTAACTCTTATAAGGTCGCCAAAGGTAAGTACCACAGTATTATCATCCATGGAAAGTTCCACAAGTTTGTCAATCACTGCTGTAACAGTGACACAAACAGGACATCCCGGCCCTGAAATAAGCTTGATCTTTGGAGAAAGCATAGATGGAATACCGTTTTCAGAAATTGCGGCAGTATGAGTTCCGCATACTTCCATGATATGAACTTCTTCTCCGTCATAATTCTTTAATTCATCAAGAATATCTTCAAAACTTAATTTTGCCATATCAAACTGTCAAATCCTCAATCTCATTAAATAATTCTTCCATTTCATCAGCAAGCTTATCGTCCATTGTCTGAATAATACAGCCCGCATGAACAAGGACTCTGTCTCCAACCTTCACATCAACAAGTCCTGCCTGAGCTATAACAGTATTGCCACTAAAATCCACCGTAGCTTTAGTGCCATCTATTTGAATAACTTTACCTGGTATTGCAACGCACATATTTATTCCTTCCTTAATAATCCATAATAAGCCTGACCAAGAGCAATTCCCGAGTCACCTGATGGAACAAGCCTGTTCCAATATACATTAAATCCTTCTTTTCTTAAAACAGAAACTGTATTTTTTAATAAAATTCTGTTGGCAAATACACCGCCGGATAAACATACATTTATTTCTTTTGTTCTGTCTTTCAGTATACTACAAACATTTAAGATATATGAAGTCAAAGACATATGAAAACCATATGCAATATCTTTAATATCATATGCCCCCGAAGCCTTGCATTCGTAAATCTGCTTAAACAAATCCAATTGATCTAAAATAATTGTTTCTTCATCATCAACCATCTTACATTCAAATACGGGATAATTCACTCCGTCGGATTTAGAAGCTTCTTTTTCAAGGCTGCAAGCACATTCGCCTTCGTAAGAATTGTAGGTTTTTATTTCCAAAAGCGCCGAGACTGCATCAAACAGCCTTCCTACACTTGATGTCTCAAAAGTATTTATATTATTTAAAAGAGCAGCTTTCACAATATCGGATATATTATTGCCTAAAGCATACTCATAGCAATTTTTAACAAGATCTGCTTTTTTGGGAGCACTGTCACCTCCCATAAGCTTTATATATGACAGGTGTCCTGCTCTTTTATATTCAGTATCCTTGCATAAAAAGATTTCACCGCCCCATACTTTACCGTCATCACCAAAGCCTGTTCCATCAAAAGCAATTCCTATGCAAGAGTGTAAACTGTTTTCAGCCATTACAGATAAAACATGTGCATAATGGTGCTGAATACTTAAAAGCTTTATATTTCTTGCTTTGGCATAATCAAAAGCTCTTTTTGACGAATGATACAGCGGATGTCTATCGCACACAGCAATATCAGGTGTAAAAGAAAAAAGCTTACTGTATCTGTTTATTAATAAATCAAAATTATCCAGCGTTTTAGCATCTTCAAGATCACCGATAAACTGGCTCATGATCACTCTGTCTTTTTTGGCAAATGAAAAAGTACTCTTTAAATCCCCTCCAAAACACATTATTGAAGAATCCGAACATGTACTTGGGCAAAGTATCGGCAATGGTGCAAATCCCCGTGCTCTTCTTATAAACTGGGAGGAAAAAATATCTTTATCCTGCTCTATGACAAACATTACAGAATCATCCTGGGGCTGATTAATTCTTCGATCATGATAAAGAATACCCTCAACACATAATTCCTTATTAAAAAATGTGTTTTTAAAATCCTTATCATCAATTATCATGGGCTGACCTGAGATATTTGCACTTGTACAGACAAGCGGACCTAGTTCGTCCGTCAAAAGTCTGTGAATCCCTGCAGATGGTAAAAAGGCCCCAATATAGTCGCTATCCTTACAAACCTCATAATCAAAGCCTTTCTTTGCTTTCAATAAAACTATAGGTCTTGCAGATGATAAAAGAAGTTCTTCTTCTTTAGCATTAACAAAAGCTCTTTCTTTTATTTTATCTATAGTTGAAAATATAACCGCAAAAGGTTTATTTTCACGTCCTTTTATAAGTCTTAATCTCTTTAAAATTTCATCTTCAGGTTTACAGATAAGCTGGTAGCCGGATATTCCCTTTAAGCCAAGTATCTTATTGTTTTTTAATAATGAAACAGCTCTGTCTACAGCTTCTTGTCTTTCCAGATGGCAGGTACCACTGCCATCAAAGTAGTCCAAAATCATAAAAGGACCGCAATCATGACATGAAATAGTCTGTGCATGTGTCCTTCGACCATTCTTATATTCATGAGAACATTTTGGACACATGGTAAAATCCGACATTGTAGTTGTGTTTCGATCATATGGAAGTGAATCTAAAATGCTTATTCTGGGACCACATGAAGCACAACTGATAAGCGGATACTTATATCTTCTGTTATCAACCGAAAGCATTTCAGTAAGACAAGTATCACAAACTCCTATATCAGGCAAAAATACAGGTAATTCAGATTTTAAATCCACCACTGTGCTTTTGACTATAGAAAAATCAGTAAAGAAAAAATTCACTTCATCTAAAACAGTTTTTTCTACACTCAAAATAAAAGCGCCATCCGGATGCTCATCTTGAAGCATATTGGTAAAGCTATCAATTATCTCTTCAGAGCCGGATGCTATAATTTCAACAGCAGCGCCAATATTCTTTACCTGACCAAATAGTCCGTATTCATTTGCTTTTTTTAATACAAAAGGGCGGTAGCCTACACCCTGCACCGCCCCTTTGACTATAATTTTAACTGTCATCAGTCTTTCTTTTCTTCTGTTTTAACAGGTGCAGCACCACCGGCCTGTGCTCCATTTGCATTTACCGCAGCAGCTTTTGCTGCAGCTGCAGCAGCCGCACGCTCTTTAGCAGCCTTCATAAGTGCCTCCTGAGCTGCTATAGCTTTCTCTGACTGTTTAAATGTTTTAGTAATCTTCTCTTCACCGGGTTCCTGGAATCTAAGGCCCATAGAAAGACATTTCTTAGGACAATTATCAACACAGCATCTACACTGAATGCAGCTCATTGGTCTGATTGACCAGGTTTTAGCTGCCTTATCAACCGTAATAGCATGTGTAGGACATTTAATTGAGCAAAGACCACAAAGGACACAGACATCCATATCATTCTCAACATGGCCTCTTGTTCCCTCAGGATATTGCTTTTCTGTCTTTCTTGTATATGGCTTTGATACTAGATTACGAAGAATTGTTTTCTTAAAACTTACAAATGCCATCTTTAATCTCCATCCAAAAAAGAATAATCGTTATCTTTCAGTACAACTGATACAAGGATCGATAGTAAGTACAAGAATAGGTACATCTGCCAGATCGCATCCCTTTAATGTCTCCACAAGGCCTGAAAGATTAGCAAATGTGGGAGTTCTAACTCTCATTCTATCTATGAACTTAGTTCCGTTTGCTTTTACATAATAAAGTGCTTCGCCACGAGGCTGTTCAATTCTCATCATATATTCGCCGTTAGGCATACCCTTTACAGGTACATCGATATCGCCTGAAGGCATCTTATCGATACACTGACGAATAATATCAAATGCCTGGAATATCTCCTGAATACGACAATCGGTACGAGCATATGAATCACCATCATTAGAAACTATAGGCTCAAAATCAATATCTCCATAAGCACAATATCCTGTTGATCTGATATCTCTGCTTATTCCGCTCGCTCTAAGGAAAGGTCCCGCACATCCAAGGGCATCTGCCTGTTCAGCTGTAAGAACGCCAACACCGCGAAGTCTTGTCTGTACAGCCGGATCATTAAGAAATGGCTTGGCAATCGCCTTAAGATCCTCTTCCATTTTATTAATTCTCTGATAAAAGTCCTTTAACATTTCATCAGATACATCACGTCTTATACCGCCGATCTTCATAACAGAAAAAATAACTCTGCCACCTGTTGATGCTTCAAACATATCAAGAGCATCTTCTCTAAGTCTCCAGCAATCCATGTAAAGAGACTCAAATCCAAATGCATCAGCCAATAAACCGAGCCAAAGAAGATGTGAATGAATTCTTGAAAGCTCTGACCAGATTGTTCTAAGATATTTTGCTCTGGCAGGAACCTCAATATCCATAATATGCTCTACACACTCTGAATATCCAAGTCCATGACCGAGAGAACAGATACCGCAGATACGTTCTGCAACATAGACCATTTCATTAAAATCTTTTTTATCAACCAGCTTTTCAAGACCTCTATGGATGAAACCAATTGAAGGAATTGCTTCAACAACCTTCTCATCCTCCATTACAAGGTCCAAATGAATTGGTTCCGGAAGAACCGGATGCTGGGGTCCAAATGGAATAACACTTCTTGTTGACATTACAGTTCCTCCAATTACTTAAATGGTGTCTCTATCGCTGTACGATAAAGCTTTCCTTCGAAGTCTATATTGATCATCTTAACCTTTACTCCGAAAAGGTCATGCATTTCATTTTCATAAATAAAAGCACAAGGATAAATACTTGTAATACTTGAAATCTCCTGCTCTTCCGGAAGTGTGATCTTAAGCTGTTTAACCTCAAGTTCTTTTCCAAAAGAATATATAAGTTCATATCCATCAGGGATACGTGTAGCACACTGCTGCATAAGGTGGTAACCTTGAAACTTAAGCTTCTGTGACTCATCAATAACGCTTTCAGGATTTACACTAATAAATTCTGTATTCATTATTTATTATCTCCTTTCCCGGCATTATTATTCGTTGAGGCTGCCCCACCTGCAACAGGTCCCGCTGCCGGTGCTGCACCTGCATTAGCTGCAGGAGCCGGCTTCGGAGCCGGTTTAGCAGTAGCTTTTATTTTTTCTTCAGCCTGCTCACGAAGCGCTTCCTCTGTAAGAACCGCATCATACTGTGTACTTGGATCGTAGTCATCAGCTGTCATATGAACAGCCATCTTGCTGTAATCAACAGTACAATAGCCCTGCTTCATAGATTCCTTAAGCTTTGCTCTCTTCTCTTCAAGAATGCCAACGGCTTTAACAACACCTTCAATAAGAGCTTCAGGTCGTACAGCACATCCCGGAACATATACATCTACAGGAACAACTTTGTCAGCTCCGCCCAAGATGTTATAACACTCTTTAAAGATACCGCCGTCACAAGCACAGATACCGCAGGCAACAACAACCTTCGGATCCGGCATCATATTATAAAGCTGCCTTACAACAGGAGCTGTCTGAGCATTTATTCCGCCTGTTAAAAGCAAAACATCAGCATGCTTAGGATTACCGGTATTAATGATACCAAAACGCTCTACGTCATAAAGTGGAGTCATTGTGGCAAGAACTTCTATATCACAGCCATTGCAGCTGGATGCATCATAATGTAACACCCATGGTGATTTAGATATTTTCATTGATCTCACATTCCCTTCTCGTATTATTTAAGTACGTTAAGAATAAGCAGATTAGTACCTGCAAAAATTAAAATTACTGACCAAGTAACTTTGAGCATTGTGATGTATTTTACACGAGGGAACAGATTATCAATAAGTGTCTCAAGGAAAAATACTACTGCACATGCAATCAAAGCCCAAACTCTGCTGATAGGATTGGCTGTCAAGAAGAACATACCAACTATACCCATCATAAGAACTGTGTCATACCACTCAGCTATTTCAACGAATGCAAGGTTATTACCTGAAAGATCAGTTGTAAGACCTTTAACCATTTCCTGATGCATATGATGTGAAGTACTAAGGTCAAATGGTGACTTACGAAGCTTAATAATAAGAATAAATACAAATCCAATAAAGAAACCGGGAATCTGAACGATTGCAGGAACTTTTGCCTGAATCAGGTCATTTACCATAAAGCTTCCGTTTGCATAGTAGAAACCAATTGCAACAAGAAGTGTCATAGGTTCGTAGCACATCATCTGTAAGAGCTCACGCTGAGCACCCATGATACTGTAAGGACCGTTAGTAGAAAAAGCGGCCATTACCATAACAACTTCAGCCATTGAAAGAGCAAAGAAAACCAAAAGCATATCTCCGCCCGCAAAGAACAATGTACCTGTGAAGATTGTCATAATAAGATATCCTGTAACGAACAGAACCTGAATGCTGTTAACAACGGTTGTCTGCTTGTTAAGAAGCTTATATACATCATAAAACGGCTGAAAAACCGGAGGCCCCTGTCTGCCCTGCATACGTGCAGAAATAACACGATCCACACCTGCAAGTGTTCCCCCAATCAGTGGTGCCAAAATAATATAAAGAATAGCCTTAAAAATAATCATAGTCATCAGAAAGCACCTCCAACTACAATAATAAGCATAACCGCAACAAGTACAGTAGCTACATAAATACATGGCCAGAGAAGTTTCTTTTCACCAAAATAATCAGTCATGTACCAGTTTGACATATAAAGAGCTCTCTCTTTTCCAAAAGAGTCAATATAATGTCTGTCATCACCGGCATTAACACCGGCAACATAAGACATAGTCATCTTTGAGTTCTTACCAATTGATAAAAATCTTGATCCGATAGGAATCATAAATACCATGGCAACCATTATCATCATGATGATTACATCGCTTCCGCCGATAACATCCGGAATGCTTGTATGATATGCCTCATCAAGGATAGGCTGTATCATATGCCCTGACATCCACGGGAAAGCAAAACACATGATAACGATAAGTGATGTTAACGGGAAAATGGAAACCATTTCACTTCTTGGTGTAATATCCTCAAGTTCAAATGACTGATGGATTACCGTACAAATCTTTCCAAGCCATTTAGCCCAATAGAACAATGTGCTTCCTGAACCAAAAACAAGGAAAAGAACAAGCCAGACAGATCCGGAATCAACGAATGATTTAAGAGCTGCCCACTTGGAAACAAGCATACCAAACGGAGCCATAAACATACCGCAGATACCAATAATCATAATAAATGCAAGCCTTGGAAGTTTAATGATAAGTCCGTGCATATCCTCAATATCACGGCTTCCCATGCAGTTTTCAATATCACCGACAGTCTGGAACAGAAGTGATTTAGAAACAGCGTGGAAAAGAACAAGCATTACAGCTGCCCATACACCTTCAGTTGTACCTGTGCCGGCACATGCTGTAATAAGTCCCAGGTTAGAAATTGTTGAATATGCAAGTACTTTCTTGCCATCACTAACTGTAATTGCAAGAAGTGATGCAGCAAAGAATGTAAAGCCACCAATTACGGTGATCATGATTCCTGTAAGGGTTCCTGCCATAACCGGAGCCACTCTTATAAGCATATAAACACCAATCTTAACCATTGTAGCTGAATGAAGAAGCGCACTTGATGGAGTTGGCGCTACCATGGCACCAAGGAGCCATCTTGAGAATGGGAACTGTGCGCTCTTTGTAAGAGCCGCAAAAGCAAAAAGTGTAACAGGCACAATAACAACAGCCGGAACTGATGACTGTGTAACCTGACTTAAATTTGAAATCATAAGCTCAGGATTCAGATTACAATATAAAAGTCCGGCAGCAAAACCACAGCCGCCAAGAAGGTTCATCCAAAGAGCCCTAAATGAATTGTCTACTGCTTCCTGTGTTCTCGTATAACCGATCATCAGGAATGAGCAAACACTTGTGATCTCCCAGAAGAAATAAATCCATCCGAGATTATCAGAAGAAATAAGACCAAACATTGCACCAAGAAAAACAAACATAAGTGCCAGGAAGTAATTTGAACGATCCTGAACATCAGTATGATGGTGATGATAATCTTTCATGTATCCTGATGCATAAATGCAGATAAGAATACCTACAATTCCTACAATCAGATACATTACTGCAGCAAAAGTATCAATACGAAGATGTGTATTACCTTCTACCGCACGTCCTGTTAAATCCATCCAAAGTACAGGAATGGTTCCAACAAGAGAAAAAATAATAGCATAGTACTTTTTGTACTTGATGCTAAGGAAGCAAACAAGCCCCATCAGGAATATCTCGCCGGCAATAACGATCATATCCGGAATATGTGTGTGTTCAAGGTAAACAAACTGAGAAGTATCTCCGGATGTAAGTACCTGAACCGCAACATAAACAGCAGTTGCCATAATTGTGAATCCACCAATTATGATGACTGCACTTCTCAAAGGACTGGCCTTTTTGAGAAATCCTATGATCACTGCCACGATAAAGGGAAATAAGATAAGGAAGTTTACTGCGTTTAAAATTGGAATAGCCAAGGTGTTTCGCCCCTTTCACATACATTTTTCATGAGATTAAGCTCATGAACTCTTTAAAAATTTGTCGATAGCGTCATTTAATTCTTTGACAGCTCCGTCATCACCGTCCTGAACAGCATGAACAATACAATGACTGATATGTTCTTTTAAAAGCTCCTTGCCGCAGCCGTTAATTGCCGACCTGACAGCTGCCAGCTGAATAAGAACCTCAGTACAATCCTTGTCATCTTCAACCATCCTTTTGACAGACTCCAGATGTCCTATGGCTTTAGACAGACGGTTGACAATTGCCTTGATCTTCTCAGGATCATGGTGATGATTATGGGTATGAGAACTCATAAAAAACCTCCAAAAACAATGTGCGCTTTCGTTAATTTTTTGACTTTTTAATTTAAAAAAAGACAAATCCCAACAAAACCGCACACCAAGCCGAAATTTATTATATTTCTATTACAAGAAAAAATCAATAAAGATTATCTTACATTTCCAATAATCTTATATAAAAGATTATAAAGAACCTTTCCTTCTTCATCAGAAAGTTTAACGCATGAACCAATAGACGAAGGTATACTTATAGCTTCATCACGGAGCTTCTCCCCATCAGGTGTTATAGAAACAACAAGATTTCTTTCATCTTCACTGGAACGCTCCCTTGTTATATAGCCCTTTGCCTCGAGCTTTTTCAAAACAGGAGTAAGTGTACCAGAATCAAGATAAAGACACTCTCCCAAAGTCTTAACATTAACTGTCTTTTTCTCCCACATTACCATCATGGTAATATACTGAGTATAGGTAAGATCAATTTTATCAAGGTATGGTTTATACCTTCTGATTATTTCTTTTGAACATGCGTATAAAGGAAAGCATAATTGATTTCCAAGTTTTAATGATTCGTACTTCTCTTCGTTATCCATTATAAAAACTCCTAATATAATTTTATGCTATTTAATTATACAATATTATTCATAAAATACTAATTATTTTTTGGCAAAATTATTCTGAAATTTGAATTCATTATATGTAAACTATTAAGTTTAATAATATATCGTAAGTCTTAGACGATTAATCCACACAAAAAACCCGGAAAGAAGTTCTTCCCGGGTAAAAATCACTTAAGATTATGATTCATATTCTTGATAGGAATATTCGCATATAAGGCCGGAACAGTCTTGCCATCATTGGTTTCTGTATCGACATTCGTAATATTGATATCTATTCCTTCCATATCAATTTCTGCATATTTAGATAATACTTCTATGATATCGCTTCTGATCTTCTGAAGAATTTCAGGCGAACAGGATGCACGATCAGAAACAAGAACAAGCTTTAAACGATCTTTTGCAACATCACTGGAAGACTTTTTCTTGAAAAAATCTGATATCTTCATAACATAGCCCCCTTATCACTTTTTCTTAGTAAACCAAGAAAATAATCCTTTCTTAGGATCCAAATCAAGAAATGGAACCTGCTCTCCTGTAATTCTACGGCATATATTCATATATGCCTGCCCTGCAAGTGAACTATCACCAACAAGTGGCTCACCATTATTGGTAGCAACTACAATATTCTCATCATCAGGAACCTGACCAATCAGTTCAACTGCAAGAATATCTATTACATCATCAGCAGACATCATATCGCCACGTTTTACCATATCAGCACGCAATCTGTTAACAATGAGATGAGTCTTTTTAATCTCATTAGCCTCTAAAAGTCCGATAATCCTATCAGCATCACGTACAGCTGATACTTCAGGTGTAGTTACCACAAGAGCTCTGTCAGCACCTGCAATGGCGTTCTTAAATCCCTGTTCAATTCCGGCAGGACAATCAAGAATTACATAATCAAATTCTTCTTTAAGCTCTTCTGTAAGCTTCTTCATCTGTTCAGGAGTAACACTTGTCTTATCTTTTGTCTGAGCTGCCGGCAAAAGAAACAGATTCTCATATCTCTTATCTCTGATAAGAGCCTGATTGCGCTTGCAGTTACCCTCGATAACATCAACGAGGTTATAAACAATCCTATTCTCAAGACCCATTACAACATCAAGGTTTCTAAGTCCTATGTCTGTATCAATCAGTACAACCTTTTTGTTTAACTTAGCCAATCCTGTTCCGATATTAGCTGTAGTGGTTGTCTTTCCTACACCACCTTTACCAGATGTTACAACTATGACTTCTCCCATACTTGTCCTCCAATTACTTTTTGTTTAACTGTCTTAAAAATGATGGTCCATAAGACGCTTTAACTATATGACCATTTTCGATATATGCCACTTCAGGCTCATTAGCCTGAGCATTTGCTAAAAGCTTTTTCTTTCTGATTTTAAGCTTTGGCCCTTTCTCTGCATCAGGTGAAATAGCTATTGCGTCTGCTATTCTAACCTGTAATGGATTAAGAGCAAGTGCCATAACAAAGGCATCTTTATCTCCGCCTGCACCTGCAAAAGCATTACCTCTAAGCTCTCCTAAAATAAAGATACTTCCGTAAGATACTACATTTGCTCCAGGTTTGACATCGCCAAGTATCACAACACTCTGTTTACAAGACACGTCCTGTCCTGAACGTAAGTTACCATTATATACCAAAGCATTGTTGGCATAATCATCTACGATTTCCTGAGAAATCACCGGCTCATCCGATTGAACGCTATCAACATTTTCATTTTCAGAAATATTAACAGATGAAAACAGGCGTTCCTTTTCAGACTCTTCGTCAATAATACAAACAATCTTAAGCTGTGAATGGTTATTTATAATATCAACAATTTCGTCCTCTTCGCTCTCGGAAAGAGTGCGGCCTCGAATAATAAGCCCCATTTTGTTGTTTCCAAGAAAACCGGATGCCTCATCAAACTTAACAGCAACTTCTTTTTTTAAATCTTCAAAAGAGACTTCTGCATCCAAAACCAATATGATTCCGGATTTTGTTCCTTTAATAGTAACCGTCTGATTCAAAAACATCACCAACCTTAAACCTCAATCATACTTATACAGTATAAAACATCTGTTTTTAAAATCAAAGTACGAATTTACGTAAAAAAAGAGCTTGGTTTCTGTTTTTAATATGAAAGAAACCAGGCTCTTTTCTATTGTTTCAATTAGCTATAAGAATCGTATCGAAACAAACTACGATGTACAAAATAAATTAGTTGATACCAGCTGCCTGCTTTGCAACTTCTTCTGCAAAGTTCTCGTTTTTCTTTTCGATACCTTCGCCAGTCTCAAAACGAACAAATCTCTTGATTGAAAGCTTTGCACCGTTGTTCTTAGCAACCTGAGCAATGTACTGACCAACTGTCTGCTTTCCATCTTCTGCTTTAACATAAACCTGCTCGTTAAGGCAGATCTCTTTAAGCTCTTTGTTAAGACGACCAATAAGCATTTTCTCGATGATTTCCTGAGGTTTTCTCTTTCCTTCAGGAAGCTCTTCGTTCTCTTTCATAGCCTGAGCAAGAAGAATCTCTTTCTCATGGTTTCTGTATTCCTCTGAAACATCCTCAGAAGCAACATACTTAGGATTAAGAGCTGCAACCTGCATAGCAACATTCTTAACAGCTTCTTTAATATCATCATTAACAACATCTGTATCAGCTTCAACGATAACAGAAATTCTACCATTTCCATGTACGTAAGGAACAACGATACCATTAGAAGCTACAACTTTTTCAAAACGTCTGATGCTAAGCTTCTCGCTGATAACTGCTGTAATCTCAACAAGAGCATCGTTTACAGTCTTTGACTCGTCAAGATTCCACTTTTCAGCAAGGAATGCATCAAGATCAGCTGAATTTGAATTAACAGCCTGCTTTGCAACAGCTTCTACAAATGCCTGGAACTTATCGTTCTGAGCAACGAAGTCAGTCTCTGAGTTAACTTCAACAACTGCAGCAGTCTTGTCATCAAGAACTGCAACTCTTGTAAGTCCTTCAGCTGCGATTCTGCTAGCCTTTTTCTCAGCCTTCATGATACCGTTCTTTCTAAGGTATTCAACTGCTCCGTCCATATCTCCATTAGTCTCTGTAAGAGCCTTCTTGCACTCCATCATACCTGCACCGGTAGACTCACGAAGCTCTTTAACCATTGCTGCTGTGATAGCCATGTATTTATCCTCCGATTTATTCAAATTCGCAGCCAACCATTATGATTGACTGCGTTATATTCTGATATATTACTCTGTAACTTCTTCTGTCTCTGCAACTTCTTCTGCATTGTAATCAGCTGCAACGTCAGACTCAGCACCCTGATTAGCCTCGATAACAGCGTCAGCCATTTTACCAACAATAAGCTTTACTGCTCTGATAGCGTCATCGTTACCAGGGATGATGAAATCAAGCTCTTCAGGATCACAGTTTGTATCACCGATACCGATAAGTGTGATTCCAAGAGACTCAGCTTCCTGAATGCAGATTCTTTCTTTCTTAGGATCTACAACAAAGATTGCATCAGGGATTCTCTTCATATCTCTGATTCCGCCAAGGTTAGCCTGTAATTTTGAAAGCTCTTTCTTGAGCTGAGCAACTTCTTTCTTAGGAAGAACATCAAATGTTCCATCTTCCTGCATCTTCTCGATAGCTTTCATTCTGGCGATTCTGCTCTGGATAGTCTTGAAGTTTGTGAGCATACCACCGAGCCATCTCTCGTTTACATAGTACATTCCGCAACGCTCAGCCTCTGTCTTAACAGCGTCCTGTGCCTGCTTCTTTGTTCCAACGAAAAGGATTGTTCCACCCTGCTGTGCAATTTCGAACACTGCCTTGTAAGCCTCATCAACCTTTACAACTGACTTCTGAAGATCGATAATGTGGATTCCGTTTCTCTCTGTGAAGATGTAAGGAGCCATTTTAGGGTTCCATCTTCTTGTCTGATGTCCAAAGTGAACACCTGCTTCAAGTAACTGTTTCATTGATACAACGCTCATGTTATTACCTCCATTTGGTTAAAATCTTCCGCATATCCCTGGTCGTAATTCCCGCCCTCGCGTTAGTGAGCAGGCGACTCCTGATCTGATCAGTATGAATCTGACACCATATCAGGAATTAGATATACGTGCATATTTTTGTTACTGTCATTGGACAGTCTGTGTAAAAATGCGCAATATGCCCTCTTTCCCACAGCTTTATCATATTATCATAGGCAAAGCCATAATTCAACACTTTTTTAAAAATAAATCGTCCTGCTTCTTATTGAAGCAGGACGATTTATTTTGTAATTATAGAAGCTATATCTGCATAAGTAACATTCGCAGGAATAGTTTTTGTGCCCGATCTGATGTACCTGTCTTTTCCTTGCTCAACCAAATATTTGTTAAAAGAAGTGGCGTTATCAATCACACCGGCATTGTACAAAACAAGAGCAACTCCCTCGGAGCCAAGTCCTCCGGGTATAGTAACCGTTTTAGGTTCAGTATTTAAAGACTTAGTCTCTGTTATAGTTTCTGTTATGGCTTTTGTTGTAGTTTCTGATGTGTTTTCAGTTGCAGCTTTTGTTGTGGTTTCTGATGTGTTTTCAGTCGCAGCTTTTGTCGTGGTTTCTTTTGTATTATCTTTTGATGTCACCACATCGGAAGAAGCCTTGCTTCCGGCATCTTCACTTTCTGTTGTTGCGTCAGCTGTCGAAACAGTTTCTTCTTTATTTTTTTCCTTACCGGCAGATGTATCTGATTTTGACTTATCACTTGCAGAAGTCAATGATGAAGCTTCTGCAGAAGCCATAATCTTATCTGTTTTAGCTTCATTTTTCGTATCTTCTGTCTTTTTCTTTTCTGCATCCAGCGTAGGAATTGGTTCACTTGTAAGAGTGACTGTTTCGTTGACTTCTTTAGATATTTCTTTTCCCGCTTCATCCAATGCCTGATCGGATGAAGATGCCAATGACGCGCCATTATTATCCACCTCACCTGAGCCGGTGGAAAGTACTCCACCTTCAGTCATTCCAAGCTCTTTTGCTCTTTGTATAACCTGCGCATCACTCATGGTTGCCTTTCTTCCCCCAAGAGCAAATCCCATGATAATCGCAGTAAGAATCACTCCAATTCCAATACCACGAAGATAATATTTTAGTTCCATTCCCCTAACTTCCTTACTTAACCTTCCTATGCTTATATGAGAGATCTATGACAAGTTTAACCTCTCCAATCCCCAGCCCAAGTTCTCTTGCTATTACCATATTGGACTTTCCGGCTTTATGCATTTCAATTATTTTTTTATTCTGAGATGCAGGATCAACTGCAGTAAGCTCTCTCATATTCCTGTCAAGATTAGCCGTTTTGCCTTCAGAAATAGATACAACTTTAGCACTCACTATTTCTTTTTCCTGAGAAGTATCATTTCCCGTGTTTCCGATTACATGTAAACCGGATGCCTGACTCCTTGATATAACCTGAGCAGGAATTTTATCCAATTCCTTTAATTCCTTGACATTGTTCGCATCAACATAACCACTTTCCAGAGGCGCTGATACTTTAGGCTCTGCAGGAACAGTTTTTGGTTTTGATTCCATTATGGGATGTGGATTAGCTGCAGGAACAACGGCTTTTTCTTTATAAGGAATCTTAATTCCACTTATCATGTCCTTATCTTCATCCAGAAGAATAGCCCTGACATTTTTTTTGCCACTGACAACATCCTGTGTACTTTTAAGAGACTCAGCCAACTCTGTGGCATCACGGGCAGTTGCCTCCGCGTCCTTGACAGCCTGCCAGGCCTCATCGGTCTTTTTAGTCACTTCAGACACAACACTCGTAAGTTTTTTATGCTTATCGTTGAGCATATCATACATAAACATTACTTCATCATGATTTTTGTGGATATCATTTATGACTGTATCGGAATAATCACCGATAGCAGAAAGTTTTTCGTTAGAAATGCGCTCCATAGCGCGTTCTGTGCGATCTAAAGAATTATCGACAGTATCATCAACCATGTTTTCAATAGTTTCTTTTTGATCCTCAACCTCACGGCGAACAAGCTCACGAATCTCTCTTTCCATGAGCAATTTATCATCTTCATCTATATCTTTATTCGTAGGAAGAAGATACCCAAATATTATTGCAAAAAAACCTGCAACAATTAAAACAATTTCAGTGATACTAATCATTATTCCCCGCCCAAATGCCCCATAAAAAAATGTAATTTTGATTCGATACTTTATTATAATATAGAAATATTAAATCTTCAAATCAAAACCTGAAGAAAGCCTAAGATCGACAGGTTTTCCATTTCTGTCAAGCATGTTACCAGCCATTTTTTCCATTTTTTCTACAGATAATTGTCTCTCAAGAATGGGTTTTTTCTCTTTTTTTTCATCACGAGCATTCTTTCTGTTGCTTCCTCCATCGCCCATGTACTCATTACTTCCCTTTTCCTGGGCGTCTGAATTAAGCTCTCCCTGTCCTACATCATCTTTCTGATTGACAGAATTTTTTTGATTGTCAACTTCTTCGTTAAACTGAGTCTGAAAATTCTGCCTGTCCATAAGCGGACGGGAATCTTCAGCAGCTTTAACATGTGAAACTTCGTTAGATGCAGCAATTACACCAAAATCAATTCGGTTAATAGACATAAAACTCTCCTCCGTTTTGCACCGCTCCCCTTAAATCGGTGCCAGTCTTACATCACCTTCTTTTATAACAAATCTGCTATATTGAACCGGCTTTTTAACTATCATGGACAATTCCCCAATGTTCACGGTAGTACCCGGATAAGCAGTCCCCTCTACTATGACCTCAGCACTTTTTGTATCCTGAAGCTTTTCCATAAGCTGAGCATATTCTTCAGAATCATTTTGAATGCTTTCCGTTAAGGTCTTATTCATATCAATTAACTTTTTTACGCTGGCAACCTGCTCAGGTGAAAACCTGGCACCGGCCTTAAGCATTTTACTGAATCCATCAATGGTTGGTTTGATGCTTTCAATGTTTTTCTGAGCTGCGGCCATATTCTTTTGAAGTTCTTTTAGACGAAGCTTTAGTCCTGGATCTGAACCCACATCTATGATAGTATTTGCCCCCATCTCAGAACCAAGAATCTTGGCCTTAACCTTATCGGCTGCTATAACCTTACCTCCGGCGATAAATCCCCTTTTACCTGTAACATTAACCTCTGTTCCGGAAGAAATATTTGAATGAAGTATACATTCACTGGTAATACTTCCCTTTGCTGTTATTGTAGCATTTTCTACGAATTTTGTAACTACATTTCCGCCTGCAATTATATTTCCTCCTGCTTTTGCACCACATTCAAGGATTATATTCGAACCCGCGTCTAATGTTGCTCCTTCTACAATGCCCTTAACAACGATATTTCCGCCCGCTTTTACAGAAAAGTTGGTGGCAACCACACCTTTGACAACAACACTGCCTTCGTAATTGATATTACCTGTTGATACATCGACATTTTCAAGAGTCAGCACGTCAGAAACAGTAATTTTACCTTCTTTTACCGTAACATGTCCTGATGTTTCAGCCCTAAGAGTCAATTTATCTTCTGACAAAACTGTATTTTTACCATACTTGATATATGTAGACTTAACCATTGCAGGTTTAATGGTTTCTCCGAAAACATTAATTCCGGGTTCTCCGGGAACTTCAGGATGCAGTGTTGCTAAAAGATCGCCTTCATTAACATTATTGATCAGATTGAGATTAAAATAATCTACGCTTCCGTCTTCACGAAGTGTGGGTTTTGCACGCAAATTTGCATTGAAATGATATTCAACACTTGCATTTTCTCCCTGTTTTACCGGCTTTCCCCGGCATATAAGAATTTCCTTACAATACTCTCTGTGTTCAAAGAACTGATGTATATTTTCATTTTTAATACCATAGGTATACTTTCTGTAAGCTATGGTATCCATCAATTCTTTTTCAGTCAGAAGTTCAGACCCTTCTGTAGGAGGGTAAAAAACAGCTGTGACAGTCATATGATCCTTGGAAACATCAAACTTAACAGCTTCTCTCTCCGGCAGAATCTGAGCCTTGGTGATAATAACAACTTCATTTTCGGCTTTTGTCACAGCTTCATTTAATACAACAACATCATATTGAATTTTTCTCTCATCCAGATATTCACGGACATCATTTACATTCAGAGCCTCACCGCCATCAGTAGGCGGAAAAACTCTGATACCAGTTCCATTATCAGTAATTACAAGTTGAAAATAACCATGCATAATATCCCATCCTTATCGAGAATTTGTTATTATTCCCAAATAATCACCCATTCTATTTCTCATCTTCTGAAGCGCTTTCGTATGAAGCTGAGAAACTCTGGATTCCGAAACTTCCAAAACTTCACTGATTTCTTTCAAAGTAAGTTCTTCATAGTAATAAAGAAGTATAACCTTCTTTTCTTTATCTGTAAGAAGCTCCAATGATTCAGCAAGCATCTTTTTTAGTTCTTCTTTTTCAACCGCTTCTTCCGGCTTAACAAATCCTGATTCATGATTATTGGCATCCTCAGTTATGTCAGCCCCCTGATCCATGAACTCATTTAATGAAACAACGCCTGTGACTTTCATCTGATTTTGCCAGTTTTGATATTCGTCTTCAGATATATCCATTTTTGCGGCAATTTCAGCATCCGTGGCCACATGCCCGCTATCTCTTTCAATTTCTCTTATTGCAACCTCAATTTTTTTCTGTCTCTGTCTGATGGTTCTTGGAATCCAATCCATTTTTCTGATCTGATCCAATATAGCACCACGAATACGAAGGCTTGCATAAGTTTCAAACTTAACATCCTTCATAAGATCAAATTTGTCTATTGCATCAATAAGACCAAAAATACCATAGCCGACTAAATCATCATATTCAACATTAAAGCCCAAATACATGCTAAGTCTTCCGGCCACCAGCTTAACCAAAGGAGCATACTCTAAAATCAGTTTCTCCCTAACATCTGCAGATTTGGACTTATTATACTCGACCCATAATTTATTTCTGCCTGCCTCATCCATGTATCAGATCCCCAAATCCTTTTCATTTTATTCAGGAATATCCTTAATTTCCAAAGTGTCGGACTCCCCGTTTGCCTTACCACCGGCTTCGGCTTCCATGGCTTTTCTTGCCTCTTCCTCAAGTCTTTCCGCTTCTCTTTTTTCAGCCATGACTTTTTCATTATTTACTTCAATAAATCTTGTGATCATTTTTTCGGTCAAAAGACCTATCACAAGAAATATAACAACTGAAGCAAACACAATCACAAACCAATCACCCACAGGATAGTGCTTAAAGTACGTAAAAACAGCTATTACTGCGGTACTAAAAAGCACTATAAACGGGGTGATCAGTTTTGTATTAAACTTTTTGATTTCTTCTGTATCATCAGTATTCATATAATTTTTTCCGGCTTTCCAACAGCTCTGATTACATAGTTACCATTTTCCGGATAAAAAATGACCGTTCTTCCATACGAATCACCTGTATCTTGTGCAAGAACAGGAATATTAAGCTCTTTTAACTTCTTAAGTGAAGCAGCTACGTTTCTGTCTCCAACTCTCATAGTCTTACTGCTTGACTGAAAAGCAAACATTTGTGCCCCACCTGCAATTTTGGCCACAAGTCTTGATTTATTAGCACCCTTCGCCACAATCTGTTTGACAAGTTCTTCAATTCCGGTATCCGCAAATTTTGGAATGTTGGAATTGTTCTTTATCTCAGTCGAATCAGGTAGCATAACATGTGCAAGACCGCCAATTTTGGTTACAGGATCCCTTATTGCAATACCCACACAGGAACCAAGTCCCAGCGTAGTAATTCCATCAGGGCTGACACAAATATTCAGATCGGCCATCCCAACCTTAATAATTTGACTCATAAGCCGCCCCTTTGTTAAAGTGAAACATCTCCCATTCCAAGTGAAGAGAGAATCTTACTGTAACCATCCATATCAGGTAAAAGAATAAAATATCCGCTAAGTTTTAGTTCATCAAAAAACTGTGTCTCGATAAGAAGTATCTTATCTCCCATCATTCCAAACTGGATTGCAGGAACGCTCAGAATTGCGGCTGCCATATCAATGGCAACATATGGAATTGACGGTATAAGCTTTAGGTTCGTCATCATTGAAAGAGAATTAAGATAAGAACCTGTAATGATATTGCCAACCTCTTTGAGAGCAGACATTTCAACCTCATCAAAATCAGCTTCTTCAGGCTTTGCTCCTGTACCCATCAGCTTATCTACAAGGTGTCTGGCAGCCTGCTTGCCGAGAAGGAACATGATACTTCCATCAATGTCGCCTTCAACCGCAAGGTAAATACCTGCCATGATTTTTTCCGCACCACCCATAAGATCTCCTACATCTTTAAAATCCAGAAGTCTTACCTGTGGAACACACATATCAACCTTGGTACCGATCATCTGCGCAAGTGCTGTAGTGGCATTACCTGCGCCAATATTACCCAGCTCCTTTAATACATCAAAATACTGGCTGGATAAATTATCCAAACTCATTTCACCCATTATTTATCCTCCATCAGCTGGCATTTGATGCTTTTTCTTTTGCTTCCTTATCAGAAACTACTGCCTCAAGGTCCAGAATTGAAACCAATCCGCCATCGTAGTGACCAACACCGCTTACAAAAGTAGCGTTGGATTTTGCTTTCTTGTCATCATATCTGACTTTTTCAACGTTATTGGAATCTATGGTAAGTACCTGATTAACCTGATCAACAATAATTCCCACAAGATCACCAGTTTCTGTTTTAAGAATGATAATTCTGGACTTATTGGTGATTACATCCTCAGCAAGTCCCATCTTCATCCTTACACTCATTACAGGAACAATTTCACCTCGAATGTTGATAACACCTTTTAAGTATTCATCAACCTGAGGAACTCTTGTGATCTGCTGCATTCTAACTATGTTGTCAATGAACTTAATGTTTATACCATACTGTTCATCATCAATTTTAATAACAATATACTGGATAAGTTCTCCTACATCGGCACTATCTCTAAGTTCGTTCATCATTATTCTCCTTTTCAAAACAGAAGTTCAATCAGAAAATTGAATTAGTATCAAGAATAAGAGCAATCTCGCCATCACCAAGGATTGTAGCACCACTGATAAGTTTGCACTTGTTAGTGTATTTTCCAAGAGGCTTAATAACTATTTCCTGCTGTCCCATGAGCTCATCTATAACGAGACCTGCCAGCTGGTCGCCCTTTCTTGCAATAACAACAACCATATCCTCATCAGGATTCTTGGTTGATTCTGTGTCAAGGACTTCGTTAAGTCTGATAAGAGGAAGAACACTTCCACGAAGATTGATAACTTCTTTATTCTCAACAAACTTAATATCAGAAGGTGACACATCTTCGATACTCTGAATTGAATCAAGAGGTATAGCATATTTTTCTTCTCCGATGATAACCATCAGAGCCTGAATAATAGCAAGGGTAAGCGGAAGTCTGATTACCCATGTTGATCCTTCGCCAAGTTTGGTCTTAACAGTGACTTCACCGGAAAGAGATTCAACCTTTGACTTAACAACATCAAGTCCAACACCTCTACCTGAAATTTCAGAAACCTGTTTAGCAGTTGAAAATCCCGGATGGAACAAAAGCTCAACACACTGCTTTTCAGTTAAAAGAGCTGCCTGATCAGGAGATACAACTCCTTTTTCAATGGCTTTATTCTTAACGGCCTCTGCATCAATACCATTACCATCATCACCAACTTCGATAACAACGCTGTTACCATCCTGGAAAGCATGAAGGAAAATCTGTCCTACTTCCGGCTTACCACGCTGAGCACGAAGGTCTGCGGATTCGATACCATGGTCCGCACTATTTCTTATAAGATGCATCAACGGATCACCAATTTCATCAACAACGGTACGATCCATTTCAGTGTCCTCACCGGTCATGGTAAGCTCCATCTTCTTTCCAAGAGTCTTGTTAAGATCTCTGATCATACGAGGGAATTTCTGAAGTACGCTCTCAATAGGAACCATTCGAACTTTCATGACAGACTCATGAAGGTTTGTAGTTACACTTTCAAGGTACTCAATCTGCTCATTAACATTTGAATTACTTACTCCAGAAGTATTGGCAGCCGAAATAAGTGAGTTCTTGGCAATAATAAGCTCAGAAACAAGGTTCATGAGAACATCAAGTTTTTCGATATCAACACGAACTGTTCTGTTTACAACAGGCTTACCAACCGGCTTCTTACCACCGGCAGCAGGTGCAGGCTTATTTGCTGCAGGTGCGGCGGGAGTGGTTGCTGCCGGAGCAGCTGCAGGTGCTCCCTGCGGAGCGGCCTCTGCTTTTTCTTCAGGAGCTTTAGCTCCACTTGGGTCATACTCGCCACATTCGCAGCCCTCAACTTCTGAAACTGATTTTACAATCTCTTCAACCTTTTCTTTTGATTCATCGGTAATAAGAATCAAGCTGAAAGAAAAGTCAAACTTTTCATCTTCGATATCCTGTGTATTGGGCTCAGAAACAGCAATCTCACCGATTTCTTCCAATCCCTTGAATACAAGGAAGCCTCTGGCTGCCTTTAAAATACAGGATTCCTGGATATGTACTGTAACGCCATAGATTTTCTTTCCCTGGCTTTTAGCTTCTTCTAATGTGGATTTAACAGATGGATCAAGGCGAATAGCCCTGTAATCCGAAGAACCGTCAGCTCCTTCAGCAGGTCCATCAGCAGGCGTAGCTTCAGCTGCCGGAGCACTTTCTGCAGGCGCAGCAGATGCTGCTTCTCCGCCGCCACCACCATTTCTGATATCTGCGAGAGCTTTTATGATATCCTTATGTTCATCAGTACCTTCGTCCTGATTCTCGGTAATATTATCAACATATCCCTGAATGGCATCAAGGCACTGAAGCAGAACATCGATGTCGGCAGATTTGATCTTGATTTTGCCACCACGAACGTCTGAGAAAACATCCTCCATGTCATGAGTAAGATTCTGCATTCTGGTATAGCCCATAGTTCCGGCCATACCTTTCATTGAATGAGCTGAACGGAAGATTTCATTGATACAATCCTCGTTCTCAGGATCCTGCTCAAGAATCATAATGTTATCATTAAGTGACTGAAGGTGCTCCTTTGCTTCATCGAGAAAGACACTTAGATACTGGGAAACATCCATAACTATTTTACCTCCATATTTAAAAAGTGATAGGTCTTTCAAAAGTATAACCTTATTATCGCATACTTTTGAACATTATATCGGCTTTTTGAATGGAGGAATACAGAAAAAAAACTTAAAGAAGTATTAAAAGAATATGAAATCCCTCAATTCACACCGACATTCATTATTATTTCCTGGGCTACATTCTCAAGTTTTACAACCTGATCAACCAGTCCAGCGGTTGCAACAGCTTTGGGCATTCCATAAACGGTACAGGTACTTTCTTCCTGTCCGATTACATGAACTTTCTTCTTGGACTTTAAGTTCCTGATTCCTTCTGTTCCGTCAGCTCCCATTCCGGTGAGTACCACGCAACAAATCTCATCATAATCGGAATCCATAAGTGATTCATACATGAAATTTGCACAAGGTCTGACACCTTCTCTGGTAGGACCATCAACGTAATGGATAACGCTCTTTGATCCATTCTTTACAATATGCATGTGCTTACCACCCCTTGAGATGTAAACACAACCGGGAACCAAAACATCTCCTTCAGAAGCTTCTTTAACTGTAACTTCACTTAGAGAATCAAGTCTCTCTGCCAGTGAAGCAGTAAAGCCTTCCGGCATATGCTGAACAAGAACAACCGGTGTTTTGAGGTTTTTGGGAAGTTTAGGAATAACAGACTGAAGTGCTCTCGGACCACCTGTTGATGATGCAATAGCAACTATCCTGTTTCCGGTAATCCTGCTTGCGGACTTACTTACAAGCTCAACAACCTTTCTGGATTCCTTTGCTTCGTCGATGGAGAATGCTCTTGCCGGCATAGGAGCCTTGGAATTGGCTACAGCGGCAAGTGTATTTATGAAATGCTTGGTGAAATCCTCACCGCGGCATTCAGAAGCACGGTCCGGTTTATGAACAAAATCAAGAGCCCCTAGATCGAGAGCATCCATTGTAACTTTCGCGCCCTCTTTCGTATCAGTACTGGCCATCATTATTTTGGCTCTGATCTTATTCTTATTAAGTTCCTTAAGCATCGTGATACCATCCATTCTTGGCATATTTATATCAAGAACAACAGCATCATAAGTGTTCTTCTTAAGTAATTCCAGACCTTCAACTCCATCCTTGGCCTTATCAACCACCTGGAATCTTGAATCTGAATTAATAATATCACTAAGAACAGTTCTCATAAGTGCAGAGTCATCAATAATCAAAATTTTTTTCATAATTAAGTTTGCTTCTTTCTTATTTTTCGTTCTTCTTCAAAGATAAAATGAATAATATCTTCTCTCGAAGTTTCATCAATATAAAGATACTGGATACGGTGCTCAAAAAGTCCGGGGCGATTTTCCAACTCCTGAACTTTTAAAACGCTGCATATCATCTGATATTCACTCTCATTGGAAGATCCCGGAAGTCTGTAGGAGCAATAGATGGTGCTTCCTTCCTCGTAACGGAAATTTGCTACAAATCTAAGTCCTCCTCCGCTTATATCAACCACAACACTTCTCTGAAGTGAAACACCCGGCTCAACCAGATACTTTCTGTTATTCTCAAAAGCTTCCAACTCTTCTTTAGAACAAATTCTTGATTTTAATTCCAAAGCACAACTGAATCTGTAATACTCTCGTCGTTGTAATTTCTGCAATTCTGTTGTCAGATCAAGTACCAAAATATACATATTGTCACTTCGGTATCTATCCACTATTTTTGAATAGCACTGAAATAAACCTTTTGTACTGTAAAAACATAAGCTATATTCTCCGTCCACCGGAAGAAGAACAAGTTTACCCTGTTCAAAAGGCATAAGAACTTCGACTCTGTCATCAGAAACAACATCCATAACCTTACTCATGTATATATGCTTTGTTCTTGAATCGTCTTCCATCCAGATTTTACCGGTAGCTTTTAGTTCTACTTTTATTCCCGGGGAAATGTAATCGCTGAGCATTAATATATCTCCAATCATTGTGTATTCTGTGCATTACCTAAAATATTCGTATTTTCTGAAGGCAATGTACTTAACTTTCTTCCGGTGATAATATGCGAAAAGAAAGCAGCCATTCCTCTTGTTTTAATAAGCGCAGTATCATTCGGATTCATAAGTTCAGACGCTATGGTCTCAAATGCTTTAGCTGACTTTGCATTAGGATATTGAATTGAAACAGGCGACTGCTGCATTACACTCTTGGCCAGCATCTGATCCTGTGGAATCGCTCCCATATATATAAGAGGTAATTTCAAATACCTGGCAACTACAGTATTTAATTTATTAAACAGCTGATGTCCTTCTTCCGTTGAAGTAACCCTGTTTGACATAACTTTCACCTTGGTATCTTCAAGTGAAAATCTCGGAGACTGATTAAGTGCCTTAAGAAGTGAATAGGAATCTGTTATTGACGTTGGTTCCGGAGTAGTAACTACAATAATTTCTCCACTGGCAACCAAAAATTCCATAACTGCATCTGAAATTCCCGCACCTGTATCTATTATTATTATATCAGCAATTGCATCAAGCTCCGCAAGATTTACAATTATATAAACAAGATAATCCCTACTGAGATTATACATGCCTGAAATACCCGAGCCGCCTGATATAAAGCCCACTCCTTCAGGCCCCCATGTTATGATATCTTTAATGTTTTTTCCCTGATAGATTAAGTCACAAAGATTATGTTTTGGAACAGTTCCAAACATTATTTCGATATTGGCAAGCCCAAAATCTGCGTCAAGAATGATAACTCTTTTACCCATTCTCTTAAACTGGATTGCAAGATTAATGGCGACATTAGACTTTCCTACTCCTCCCTTTCCACTTGTAACAGTGATGATTCTGGCAAGAGGTCTCGTAGGCTTGTTCGAATTTTTTATTAAATTTCTAAGTTGTTGTGCCTGGTCCATAATCTACCCCAAGAAGAAACATTACTTACCGCCAAGTAAGTGTTTAACAATTTTCTGTGCATCAAATACTGCAATATCATCCGGTACATTTTGACCGTTGGTTATATATGCAACCGGTGCTCCTGTATGTAATCTTATGTTGTACAAATTACCTTTTGCCCCGGTTTCATCCATCTTGGTAAAGATAAGCTTATAAGTAACCATCTTGGAATAGGAATCTGCAATTTCAATGAGATCTCTGTACTTGGTTGTTGCAGATAAAACAAGAAAATTCTCACATTCCACTATTTCTTCCAAAACTCTTATATAGCTTTCTACGTCCTGTTTGAGTTCGTCGTTATGAATGGAATGTCCGGCCGTATCAACCATGATATAATCAAAGTCTTTGAAATCTTCAGCCGCCTGTCTCATTTCATCAACCGAATATATAACCCTGAAAGGTATTTCCAAAACAGATGCATAGGTGCGAAGCTGTTCTGCAGCCGCAATTCTGTAGGTATCTACTGTCAAAAGAGCTACTTTCTTTTTCTGTGTTACCGAAAGCTCGGATGCAAGCTTTGCTATTGTTGTGGTTTTGCCTACACCGGTAGGACCTATGAAAATTTCAGCTCTTGCTTTCTCGTTTTCCAGATCAATAGGCTCGGACTTTCCGAATTTAAGCACCATTTTCTGATATACATTAGCAAGGGCATAATCAAACGGAAGACCTGGCTTACTGATTTTTTCAACTTCATCCGTCAGCTGATTTACATAAATTTCATCAACTTCATTCTCAATGAGAGTATTATATAAAAGTTTGATAAAGGATAACGTCTCTTCGGAAACAGCATTTTTAGCTTTTGTTTTATCTAAAGCCTTTGCAGCCGGTTCATCTGCAGCCTCAACAACCGCTTCAGAAGAATCCTTCTCATTTTTAAGAAAATTCTTTTCAAGAAGACTGCTCAAATTATCCAGCTTTTCTTCGATTGCACTGTTGTCTTCTTTATCTTTATTTTCTCTTACCATCGTGGCATTGAGCACAGCAGAAGCAATAGTGTCCTTCTGACTCGGAATTGCTGTATCCTTTTGCTGCAGCACAGTCCTGACAACCGGTTTTTCAGGTTCATCCTCAAGGGCTACCGTTACCTCAATTTTTTTGGACTGAAACAGCGAAAAAAATCCGGTCTTTTTCATTGGCCTGACATTCATCACTACAATGTTAGTACCCAGTTCCTTTCGTGCTTCTTCTGTTGCCTCACTCTCAGTTTTTCCAACATACTTTTTAATAATCATATTATGCAGTTACCATCCCCACAGATTGTAATTCAATGTTTGCCTCAACTTCATTATACGAGATAACAACTAAATCTTTATAATAATCCTCTGTCATCTTCTTAAAATACATTCGAACAATCGGTGACGCCATAATAATGGCCTGTTTACCGGACTCTTCAAGTTTTCTAACCTGTTCGCCTACCGAATTAAGAATTGCTTTTGTTCTTTCAGGATCAAGTGTCAAATAGGCGCCGGTCTCGGTTTGTTTAATGCTGCTCATAATCTCCTGCTCTATCTTGGGATCAAGCGTCACTACACTTGTAGTTTCACCAAGCATAAAAAACTTATTGGAAATAGCCCTTTTTAATGACTGTCTTACATATTCGGTAAGTATGTCAGGATCATGTGTCGAAGGTGCAAAATCTGCTAAAGTTTCAAATACAGTAACAAGGTCTCTTATAGAAATACCTTCTTTTAACAGATTCTGAAGAACCTTCTCAATTTCACCAAGGCTCATAAGCTTAGGAACAAGCTCATCTACAAGGGCAGGATTGTTCTCTTTAAGATTATCAACAAGATTCTGCACATCCTGTCTGGTCATCAGCTCAGAAATGTGTTCTCTGATTATCTCGGTAAGGTGTGTAGCAATGATGGACGGTGGATCAACAACCGTATATCCCAGGCTCTCCGCTCTTTCACGCTGACCTTCCGTAATCCAGATGGCAGGCAGATGGAAAGAAGGCTCAAATGTGGGGATACCGGTTATCTCATCCTCAACATGTCCCGGATTCATTGCCATGTAGTGATCAAATAATATTTCTCCGTCACTTACCTGTATACCTTTAATTTTAATGATATATTGATTGGGATTCAACTGTATATTATCTCGAAGTCGAATTATAGGAACTACAGTACCAAGTTCAAGGGCAACCTGACGTCTTATCATAACAACTCGATCAAGGAGATCTCCGCCTTGATTGACGTCTGCAAGAGGAATAATTCCGTAACCGAATTCAAGTTCAATAGGATCAACCTGTAAAAGACTGGTTACATTTTCAGGCTGTCTGATTTCTTCGGCCTGAGCTTCTTCAGAAGATGCGACTTCAGACTCTGTTTGAACCTCTTCTATAGTCTGGCTTGCAACTCTTCCAAGCAGCACAAAGCCTGCTCCGAAGGAAACATAAAGCAGTGTCGGAAGCGGAGAAAAAATGCCAAGTCCTGCTACTACTCCGCCAACCAGATAAAGTGTCTTTGGCATTCCAAACAGCTGCCCAATAAGCACATGTCCAAAATCTGCCTCTTTCGATCCCTTCGTTACAAGAATACCTGTTGACATTGATATCATCAATGAAGGAATTGAACTAACAAGACCATCACCCATTGTAAGGATTGAATAGGTATTAATGGCTGTATTAACATCCATTCCCATTCTAAGTACGCCCATGGCAATACCGCCAATCAGGTTGACTGCCGTAATAATAAGACCTGCTGTAGAGTCTCCCTTTACGTATTTGGTAGCACCATCCATAGCACCAAAGAAGCTGGCTTCTTCCTGAATCTTGTTTCTTCTCTCTTTAGCCTCGGCATCGGTTATGGCTCCGGTATTTAAATCCGCATCAATAGCCATCTGTTTACCGGGCATAGCGTCCAAAGTAAATCGGGCTGATACTTCAGCTACACGTTCGGAACCTTTATTTATGACCATGAGCTGAACAATGATTAAAATCACATAGACAATAGCTCCTACAATAAGGTCACCACCACCTACAAATGAACCAAACACTTCTATGACCTGTCCCGCACTTCCCTGAGTAAGGATAAGTCTTGTAGATGAAACATTCAGAGCAATCCTGAATATTGTAGTAAACAATAAAATAGTTGGAAAAAAAGACATTTGAAGAACTTCTGTTGCAAACATCGCAGTAAACATGATGACAAATGACAAAGACATATCAAATGCCAAAAGTATATCCAGCAACCAGTCCGGAAGAGGAATAATAAGCATTACAATAGCAGCTACAATGTACAGCGCCAGACCATAATCATAGACTCTGTTTTTAATCATAGATAAATTCATGCCATTACTCCTTTCCCCGGTGCAGCTGTTTTATATTAACTTAACCAAACAACTAAACCGGTATTTTAAAACCATATAATTTATTATATTTTACCCTTTAAATGGTAGACATATGCCAAAACTTCAGCAACTGCTTTGTACAGTTCAGGAGGTACCTTTTCACCCACTTCTACATTTGCATAAAGCATTCTGGCCAAAGGTTTATTCTCAACAATTTCAACATCATTTTCTTTAGCAACTTCTTTTATCTTCTGAGCAAGATAATCCGCACCCTTTGCAACAACCACAGGAGCATCCGCTTCATCCGCATCATACCTTATGGCAACAGCGTAATGCGTAGGGTTTGTAATGACCACATCTGCCTTTGGCAGATTTTGCATCATTCTTCTCTGAGAAGCCTGCATCATTCTTCTCTTTTGAGCACCTTTGATCTCGGGATTACCTTCAGAATTCTTATACTCATCTTTTACTTCCTGCTTGGTCATCATCATATCCTTGGTAAATCTTCGCTTCTGATAAATAAGATCGGCAAACGCTATTATCATATAGGCCGCCGCTATCCTAAGCCCAAGCTCAATTATGAGATTTCCCATAAGACCAATGGCCTGTTTTAACGGGATATCATAAAGCAAAAACAGTGATTCTTTTCTTCCTGAAAAAAAAGTGAAGATAACAACTGTCATAATGGCAAGTTTTAAAATAGACTTTAAAAGTTCAAACAATTTTCTGGTAGAAAAAATCTTTTTCATACCGGATATTGGGTTAAGCTTTGATAATTTGGGTTCAAGAGGTTTTGTTGTGGGCTTAAATCCAACCTGCACAATATCACAAATCAAAGCCACCAAAAAACCGACTGCAAAAAATGGCGCACATAAAAGCAAAAGCACAAGCATGGCATGTACTACCAGACTACTGATAAATGCAAACGGCAACCTTCCATCATAAGTTCTGGCCACATCAGGAATTGAATTATAGACAAATTCAAATGTGCTGCTAAAAATGTCTCCCATGAAGCCATAAACAAATTTCAGTATCACAAAGAGAGCAAGCAGACTAAATGCTATCGCCACTTCCTGGCTTTTAGCCACCTGACCTTCTTTTCTTGCATCATCAATTTTTTTGGCAGTAGGCTGTTCTGTTTTTTCAGCACCATTGGCATCTTCTGCAAAAAATTGAAGGTTATATGCAATTAATAAGGGCTTATATTCAGCCGCTTTGCATACTGTAAACAAACTCGTTCATTAGCTCCTTTATATTCATATAGATGAAATTTGAAGCATTTCCCAGCATTGTCACCGTAACAAGCATGACCGCCAGACCTATTATGATTTTTATCTGAATACCAACAGAGAACATGTTCATCTGAGGTGAAACTTTTGCCAAAATTCCCAATACTACGTTTGTAATAAATGTGATTATAAAAATCGGAAGTGAAATCCTAAACCCGATAACAATGTAATCTCTTAAAAATGAAACTACTGCATTCAGCATTTTATCTGAATTTATAACTATTCCATTAATTGGAATCAGGTTAAAAGAATCTGCTAAAGCCTTTAAGATAAAATGGTACATTCCGGATAAAATAAGCATCATTGTAAGTACCTGTGAATAAAATGTACCTGTGATCGTAGACTGTTCATTAGTGTTGGGATCAAAAAGGTTTACCATCGAAAGTCCTATCTGCATATCCACAATAGTACCTGCAAAATTTACTATCAGCGTACTGATAAGCACCGCATATCCCAGCAAAAAACCTGCCATAACTTCTTTTAACACAATTACCGTATAACCAATGGTAGTGTTATAACTTGGAGGATTAAAAGGAACTGCGCCATAAATCATTATGGACAGTAAAAGCCCGAATCCGACTTTTACAAGGTTTGGTGACTGTCTTCCTCCAAAAAACGGACAAACGAATATGAAACTTGTAACTCTTACGACGACCAGTAAGAAAATTTCTAAATCACCATAACTAAAGGAATAATCTATCATGAAATCCTCTACCTAACATACATGGAAAAATCAGACCACAAATCAATGATATATCCTGATAGTTCAGTCAGCATCCAGTTTCCAATAAGCATAATCATTATAAAAACTCCGATTACTTTGGGAACAAAAGTAAGTGTCTGTTCCTGTATAGAAGTAACCGTTTGAAATATCGAAATTACAAGTCCGATAACCATCGATGTCAAAAGAACAGGCAGCGACATTTTTATTACAAGAAAAAGTGCACTATTCATTATGGTATTTATATCCGACAATGTGATCATACGTACTCCTCTTTTAGTAGAACGACTTTACAAGATTACCAATGATCAGGCTCCATCCATCCGCAAGAACAAATAAAAGTATCTTGAACGGCATGGAAATCGTGGTTGGAGGAAGCATCATCATACCCATACTCATAAGAACCGAAGCCACAACCATATCTATAACAATGAACGGAATATAAATTAAAAATCCTATTATAAATGCAGTTCTCAGCTCACTGATTATAAAACTTGGAACAAGCACAACATTTGGAATACTGTCCAGCTCACCGTCCCACTCAATGCCATCAATCTGCATGAAAAGCAGTACGTCCTTTTTCTGAGTCTGTCCATACATAAACTGCCTGAAAGGCTTCATAGCTGTCTCAAAAAACTCAGTCTGATCTATCTGCCCTTCCTCAAACGGAACTACAGCAGTGTTATACGCTTCTGTCAAGGTTGGCTGCATTATAAAAAGCGTCATAAACAAAGCAATCCCAATCATCACCTGGTTAGGCGGTGATGTTTGGGTACCAATGGCAGTTCTGGTAAAATGAAGTACAACAATAATCCTTGTAAAAGAAGTCATCATTACAAGGAGTGTTGGTGCCAAAGTCAAAAGTGTAAGTGTTATGAGAATCCTGAGAGCACCATTAACAGAACCATTGCCATTATCATACGTAACGGTAACAGTATTGGCTATATTGAGTTCTTTCAAATCCTCTGAATCCTCTGAAGATCCCGGAGGATTTATATTGGTCCTCTCTTCCTGCGAACCTGTCAGATGTGATTCTGTAGATCTTGTTGGATCTGTAGACTCATTGTCAATTACTACTTCCTCAGTAGCCTCTGCTTTAAGTGGAACAGAAATAGAGAATAAAGATATTAAGATAACAGAAATAAAAGCAGCTAATATAAATCTTCTGATACTGCCTTTTTGGACTATTATTTTTTTTCTATCTCCCCATCTTTTTGCCATTTACTTTTTTATCTCGCTTTTGAATTTGTCAAATATTTCCTTAAAGCTGTCAGTTTTTATATCACTATCATCGGCCAGCTTAAGAGAATCCTTGTCAACTTCACCAAGAGCCGTTATTTCATCTTTACCAACAGCAATACACAGATACTTGTTCCCAATCCTGACAATCTGAATATACTTGCCTGTGGTAATCCGTCCTGTCTCAATTATTTCAATGTTGCCTAAAGCGTTTCTTTCCTTCTGATAACCTGAAAGATACTTGGTAACATAGTAAGTTACAGCCAAAACAACAACAAAAATAAGTAAGACAGAAACGAATTGAATGTATGAATCTGCAGTCATATTTTTATCCTACTGAACGATTTCAGTTACACGAACTCCAAAACTTTCTTCAATTACTACAACTTCACCTTTTGCAACGAACTTACCATTGACAAGGACATCAACAGGCTCACCTGCAACCTTATCAAGTTCTATGATAGTTCCCGGAGCAAAATCAAGGATATCGGCAATTGGCTTTGCAGTTCTTCCAAGTTCAACCGTAACCTCAAGAGGAACATCTTTGATAATACCGATATTTTCCCCTCCGGCCATAATAGTTGTACCACCGGAAAAATTCTGGAACTGAGCCGGCTGAACATTCATATTCATCATTTGTGGAGCCATCATCTGTGGCATTCCCATTCCCATTCCCATTTGCGGCATTCCCATCTGAGGCATTCCCATTCCCATTTGCGGCATAGGCTGTCCCTGCATCATAGAAGGATCCATCTGAGGCATAGGTGCCGGAGTTGGTTCTTATGCAGGAGCAGGAGCAGGTGCAGGTGCAGGTTCAGAAGCCTGTTTCCCGCCTGAATCACCTGAAATAACGGTATCCTTAAGAGTTTTTGCAAAATCAACAGGATATAACTGCATAAGGGTTGAATCCACAAGTTCACCAACCTGCATCTTGAAAGAAATCTTTACAAACGTACCTGTAAGGAAATCTGCTATATCAGACGGATCATCATTTATCATATCCAAAAGAGTTGCCTGTGGCGGGCTGATATCTACCTTTTGATTGATCATTGTAGAAAGAGATGTGGCAGCAGCTCCCATCATCTGATTCATAGCTTCGGAAATAGCCGAAAGCTGAAGCTCACCGACCTCACCATCTGCATTTGTTCCATCACCGCCCATCATAAGGTCAGTGATGACCATAACATCATGTTCTTTCAAAATAAGGATATTTGTTCCATCAAGGCCGACCGTGTACTTAATCTGAATAAATACACAAGGTCTCTCATAGTTATTTATCACATTTTCCCAGTTGGCAAGTTCAACCTGAGGTGTTGTGATACTAACTTTCTGATTAACAAGGGAATACAGCGTTGTAGCCGATGATCCCATGCTGATATTCGCCACTTCACCGATTGCATCTTTTTCTGCATCAGTAAGAAGTGACTCATCAATTACACTTCCGCTTGCAGGCGCTGTAGCTGCATCTGCTGGGGCTTCTCCCCCGGAATCGGAAGGAGCGTCTGCAGATGAATCTGATCCGCCAGAATTATCCATACCGGCTAGCAATGCATTAATTTCGTCCTGTGACAACATTCCATCCATGCTCCTACTCTTCCTCCTCTCTGACAATTGACGTTATTCTTACAGCATACTTATCTTTCGCTGTGCCGGGTAACGCAGTAAACTTATAAATATTTCCTACATAAATTTGCATATCTGTATTAACTCTGTTATCAAGTCTTATTATGTCGCCTGCCTGAAGATGAACAATATCACTTACCGAAACATTACATTTTCCGAGAATTGCTTTAACAGGAACATCAACATGTTTTACCATTGTCTCCAAAGTATCATGGAAATCTTCGTCTGCATTTTTCTGCATAGTAGAAAACCAGAACTTTGTGTTGAGCTTGTCCATTACACTCTCTAAGGTAAAGTACGGAAGGCATACGTTCATCAGTCCTTCAGTATCGCCTATCTTTATATTCAAAGTGACGATAGCAATCATATCCGTCGGAGAAATAACCTGGGCAAACTGTGGATTAGTCTCGATTCTTTCCATTACCGGATTTATCGCCACCACACTTTGCCATGGCTCAACCATAAGCTGCATACATATGGTTACAAGTTTTTCTATCAGTGGCATCTCAATGTCTGTAAATGGTCTTGGTTTATCAAGTGTTCCGCCTTCACCACCAAGCATACGGTCGATAAAAGAAAAACCAATATTGGCCTGCAATTCCAAAATAATAGTCCCCTGTAACGGAAGAAAAGAAATTACTCCCAGAATAACAGGATTTGAAAGTGCATTACTAAATTCTGAATAAGTAACAGTCTCTGAGTTAGCTACCGATACTGTAACATTCTTGCGCAAGTATAATGGCAAAGTTGTCGATAACAATCTTCCATAATGTTCGTAGATCATCTCCAATGTTCGAAGGTGCTCTTTGGAGAATTTGGCCGGCCGCTTAAAGTCATAGTCTTTGACTTTCTTCTCGTCGGTTGCCTGCATCTGATCCACATCAAGTTCACCGCTGCTTAGCGCTGCCAACAGACCATCTATTTCACTTTGTGACAGTACTTCACTCAAAATGGATCTCCTTTCCTTTAGTTTACGTGCTTATGTCTTAGCACTTACAATAATAAGTAATATACTTAACTAATGTTTCAAAAGTACTAAAATTACTGATAAATAGCAGTAATACTAACATCATAAATAAAGTTAGATCCGTAAAGTTCCTGAATTTCTTCCAGAATTGTGTCTTTGGCAGGCTGCAAATCCGCCTGAAGTTCTTCAAGCGTGTAACCCGAAAGAGTATCAATAACTTTTGACTTAATAATGTCACTCATGCCTGCAAGAGAATCCGATGTTCCGTAGGTAGCATAATCTGCAGAAGCAGTATTCATAGAAAACAGTACCTCGGCAACCATATAGTGTGCCTTGCCGTCAGCCCCAGGCTTAAGTGAAATTGTAAGATTGTTGTCGCCTGTATAGCCAAAGGTTGCAAGATTGGCAACTCCTACAGTTCCTGATGAAGATCCTGAAAAGCCTCCGCCTGCCCCGCCGCTGGCTTCAAGCTCCAAAGCAGCCGCAATGTCAGAAATAAGCTTTGCAGTCTGAGAATTGGTAGTCATAACGCTAAGAAGCATAAAACCGTTCATAGCCAGATTAACCACAAGTAGTGCCAGAATAATAATTGATAATAAATTCTTTTTCATTTAAAGATATCCCCCTCTTAATATGATGAACTTAATGGATTGTATATCTTAATCTCAACTCTTCTGTTGCGGGCTCTTCCCTCATCTGTTGAATTGTCTGCTATAGGATCGTACTCGCCTCTGCCTGTATGAACAATATTTGAGGGATCAAGGCTGGTGTTCTCACAAAGATAATAAAATATAGCCAAAGCTCTTCCTGACGAAAGTTCATCGTTGTTTGCATACTTTCCGCCGGAAGACATCGGAACATTATCTGTGTGACCTTCTATTTCAATAGTACCTCCTGCATATGATTCGAGTATCTGACCGACTTTTTCAAGAACAGGAAGAACGTCTTCTTTAATATCGGTTTTACCTGAATCAAATAATATTGAACCTTGAATAGTAAGTTGAACATATTGGCTGGTGTAATTTAGAGAAACTTCATTTTCTATTTCTGCCTCTTCAAGAGCCTTCTCAATTTTTTGAGCCAATTCAGTGGAAGCTTCCATTTGAGCTTCTTCTGCCGCTTCCATAAGCTCTTCTTCATTCATATCGCCCACATCAGCCTGCTCTGAATCCGAATCAGCTCCTGTCTGTGCAAGACCCATGGATGTAATATAACTGGAAAGTTCAGTAAGCTGTGACACACCATCACCTATAAGTGCTCCCTTTCCTAAAGCCATTTCTCCACCGTTGAAAATACCAAATGCTGAACTAAAAGATGCAGCAACCTCTTCAAATTTAGCAGCATCCATTGTAGCCATAGAGAAAAGCAAAACGAAGAAACAAAGGAGCAGGTTCATCAGATCACCGAAGGTACCCTGCCAGGCCGGTAGTCCGGGTTTAATTTCCTCAGGTTTCTTAGCCATTATTCTCCTCCATCACCTGAACCATTCTCTGCTTCATAAGCTGCTCTGTCACTAGGTGACAGGAATGATTTAAGCTTTTCTTCTGTAACACGAGGGTTCTCTCCTGCCTGTATAGACAAAAGCCCCTCAATAACAATACTTTTTGCCATGTATTCGGCATTGCTTCTGGCTTTCAATTTATTTTCAGCCGGATAGCAGAACCAGTTAGCCAAAACTGAACCATAGAACGTTGTAATAAGAGCAACGGCCATGGACGGACCGATTGATGAAGGATCTGACATGTTCTGAAGCATAAGAACCAGTCCGAGAAGTGTTCCGATCATACCCCAGGAAGGACCCATACCTGCAACATCACCGAAAAAGGAGTAATTTTCCTTATGTCTTTCAGACATGGCATCAATTTCTGCCTCCAAAATACTTTTTACAAGTTCAGGCTCCGTACCGTCAACAATAAGTCCGACACCTTTTTTCATAAAGGCATCTTCAAGATTACTGGCCGCCTCTTCAAGTGCCAAAAGGCCTTCTTTTCGAGCAGTGTTAGAAAGATCAATAATCTGTTTTATGGTACCCTTTGTGTCATCCGCAGGCATTTTAAAAATTAAAGTATAAGATTTTAAACCACTAATGAAACTTGGCATACTTCTTGAAGCCAAAACCGCCATGAAAGCTCCACCGAACGTAATCATGGCAGACGGTGCATCCAAGAAATAAACAACACCGGTAATTCCGGCTGAAAAGACAATACTCAGGATCATGAATAGAAAACAAAGACCTACACCAAGTAAAGACGCTATATCCATACTAATTTCCCCTTCATATAAAATAATGCCGTTATTTGTTATATGTTAGTTTTTATCTCTATGTTTGCTTTTCTATAATCTCATATATTTCCGCTGGAGTTTCCTTCACTATAAGCTTCCGCCCGCTTCTTAGTATGATAACGGTATCAGGATTTGCTTCGACCGTTTCAATAGATGAAACATTAAGAAGAAATTTCCTCGTATCCATTTTAGTTAATTCAATAATACTTTTAGACATCTATCACCCCATCAACATCTAAAAATTTCATTGTTTCATATAAATGAGATCTTTTTTGAAATTTTTTTTCTAACTGAATATATTTTACCACTTTATAAATACAAATAATCATTTTTTTGTTCACATTTTGGACATATCCGCAAATTAATTGCACTATTTTTAGTTAATATTGAAACTATTTTACAATTATACTTCACAGCATTCTCACAAAATACGAATCACACAGTGATACAACATATTGTGGTAATAAATTTATTTTAGCACAACATTTTTATTAATAACAGTATCATTTAAAAAAAATAGCGCTATTATGCGTTTTTTTATGAACGTATCAGCGCAAAGCCCCACTGCTGCTACAGTGGGGCTGATTCTTTATCTTATGATGTAACAATAATTATCTCTTAAGGTTTGTGAGTTCTTCAAGAAGTGTATCTGATACTGTAATAATTCGGCTGTTAGCCTGGAAGCCACGCTGTGTTGTGATCATCTCGGTAAATTCTTTTGAAAGGTCTACATTTGACATTTCCAAAACACCGGTGTTCATATATCCACCATCAGTTGTTATATCCTGAATTGTGGCATCACCTGAGTTAAGAGTTGATGAATATAAATTATCTCCTTCTTTTGCAAGACCTGAGGCATTAGCAAATTCAGCAGATGCAATCTGTCCCAGAAGCTTTGTCTGACCATTTGAATATGTTGCATTAATCTGGCCATCCGTTGAAATATTAATTCCATTCATCTCACCAACCATACGACCGGTGTTATTTGATTTCTTATCACCTTTTGTGGCTTTAATGGTGGCTGATCCATTAGTGTTATAATTGGTTACCGTTGAAAAATCTACCGCCAGCTGTCCGGCCTGGTTTGTAGTCTGATCAGTTGTTGCCTTTTGATAACCAAACGGCTCAAGTCCTTCTACACTTTGATCAAACATCAAATTAACAATAAATGAAGAAGTATATCCTCCGGCAGAAGAAATCGCACCTGTGGCAGCATCAAAGTCCAAAGTTATAGTCTTTGTCTCTGTTCCATCAGAAGTTTCAAAGTTTACTCCTTCCAAAAGAGTAGTTCCAATGGATTTTCCTGATGAGTCTAAAATATCTGATAAAGTCAAAGTAAATAAATCGGGATCAGTATCATCATTCATAAGTGTAAACTTTGCTGTATAAAGATATCCCTTATTGTCATAGAATTCCAGTGTTATGGTTTTACCATTATCAGAATTTATATTTGTATCATTATCATCAATATTTCCGCTAAATAGTGCTGCAGTAGTAGATGCAGGAGCATATGTCATATTATCAGCTGTCATGATAGGGAGATTTTGGAGTCCACTATTCATATCAATCTTTCTCTCTCCTGTCTCCTCATCAACTGTAGCCTGCCAGCCCATTACATAATAACCATTGCTTTGCATTGCCAGATTTCCGGCTCCATCTACATAAAAAGAACCATCTCTTGTATAAAGATTTTCCTGACCATTATTTACAACAAAGAAAGCCTTACCTGTAATCATGATATCAAAAGGGTTGTTTGTAGTCTGAGTAGCGCCCTGTGACTCAATTGCTGTAGCAATAGCGCCTGACTTAGCACCAAGACCGATCTGTCTGGCATTGACACCACCCTTGGTCTCTGTCGCACCTGAAGCTGCCTGAGTTGTCTGATACATTAAGTCAGAAAAAGTAATTGACTGTGATTTGAAAGATGTGGTATTAACATTGGCAATATTATTACCAAGTACGTCCATCTTTGTCTGATGTGTTCGAAGTCCTGCCACACCAGAATAAAGTGATCTCATCATAAGACAAAGTCCTCCAATTTTAAATTAATACACAATTGTACTTCATAACGTTGGATTTTGTACGGATGAATGAATTGCAGATATTTCCTTCAATCATTCGGGAAATAAAGATTTCCTGATGGCATTAAACCACTTCGGTCCAATCCTTATGCTATCACTGCTCCGTCAATATTTGTAAAAACATTATTTTTATTCTCTGTCTGATCCATAGCTGTAACAACTGTGTTATTGGGAATGTTTACAATAAAAGCAAGCTGATCTACAAGTATAAGAGAGTCTTTAATGCCCTTTTCGCCCGCTTCCTGTTTTCCTAAATTAAGCCTTGCCATCTGTTCATCAGTAAGGGATATATTTCTGTTCTGAAGTCTGTTTACGGCATGCTTGGAAAACTTTAGTTCATTTGAACTAATAGTATTATCGGTTGATTCCTTTATTTTATTTAGAATATTGGCAAAAGAATATTCACCGACAGCTGCATTATTATTTCCGGATAGCTTACCATTAGACGAAAGTTCTGTCTTATTGGCATTGTTTATCCGATCATTCATCTGATTTAAAGACAGAAACTGCCTGTCGTCTATTGTCATTTCATTTCCCTCCTTTCACAAAATATTTTCGGCAAAAGCCAATCAAGTGGTCTCTGTAAGAGTCCTCTTATCATCTCCTCTGATGTCATCAATTCTGTTAACATACTGAAGAAGTGATGTAACATAACTATTGTCCATCATTCCTTTTGCCTTATCATCCATATAATTCATATAGTACTCATACATCGCATCGATGGTTTCACCATGAGCTTCATCTGTTATAAGCTCAAGATTCGGAAGTTTATCTATACTCTTCTGGAAATCCTCTGCCGACTTAATGGCATTAGTGTAGTCATCCGAAAGAACCTGAGTAACATCATCTGCACTATAATTAGTTCCGTTCACATTCAGATATGCTTTATTTCCGGAGTAAGTTACAAAGTCAACAACACCCTGAACCTCTGTTGTTTTTCCGGTTTCTGAATTAGTCTGCGAAATAACTACCGTCTTTCCTACCATTTCAGATGCTCTGGACATAGACATGGCATTTGCCATATTGCTTAATTGTTCAACCTGCGTAAATGTTGCATATTGAGATATGTATTCCGTGTTGGATGTTGGTTCCATAGGATCCTGATATTTCATCTGTGCAACCAGTATCTGCATAAAAGAATCCTTGTCATAGCCGGCCGGAGTTGTACTTTTAGAACTACTGGTATTTGAATTTGCATTTACCACTTTACCATTTTCTATAATTGCTTGAACTGAATTTAAATCTGACATTTTTTATCCTCCGGGGCTGGAATGACCAGCCCTTAAAAATCATGCGCTGTAATCAACCGAATTACCATTCATTTCCATTACTTTTGCCGCAACCATATCTGCATCCGACAGTTCTTCATCAGCAACATCTCCAAGTTCAGAAAGGTTTAATCTTCTAAGTGTTTTCCTTGGTCTTTCCTTTTCCTGCTCAAAGCTCTGATTCTTATTATCCTGCTGAAAATTTTGTTCAAATGCATGACTGGCAATTGTAACTTCAATTGCTGTAACCTTTACTCCCTGTTCATCAAATTTCTGCTGTAACTGCACCATTTGGCTTTCGACAGCTTCTTTGACAATTTCGTTCTGTGCAGTAAACTTGGCAACTATTCCATCTTTTGTACTGGTAAGAAGAATATTTACATTACCAAGATGCGCCGGATGGAGCTGAAGTTCCATTGATGACTCACCATTTCCTGTAGATAATGTAATCTTATCAGTAATCTGTCTGACAATATCCTCCATCTGCGCCCTGTCCGTGTAACTTGTCATGCTGTCGGAACTTAAATCTACAGCATCGGCCATATTATCAACGAACTGTTTTAACAGATTTGAAGCCATCTCACCGTTTGTTCCCTTATAATCACGGTGAGTTTCATTTAACTCTACTATTGGTTTAAACTCTTTGGTATTTATTTCTTCTGATTCTGCTTCCACTTGAATTTCAAGTGGCTGCTCTTTAGACTGTGATGCCCTGATATCCTTTGATATATCTTCACCCGCCTCATTCACTATAATTTCCGGTCTTTTTTCTTCAGGTAAAAGAGATACGTCATTTATTTCTTTTCTGAAATCACCAAAATTATCGTGTTTTTCAACAAGCAATGATTCAAAGTCTTTATCGGATAAGCTAAACTCATTCATAAGTTCGCTCCTCATACTGTCAGCATCCTCGCAGAGGTCCTGCATCGAAGTATATAGATCTGAATCTGTTAACAGATCAAGCGTCTTATCCTCACCAATTATGTCTGTTACAAGTAATTGTATATTTTCAGGTTTTAAAAGATCCGTTGCCATAAGTCCCAACGTTTCCATCGCAGTATATATATCTTCTTCATTGATCTCAAGTTCTTTTGCTATTTTAGAAACAAGTTCCTTTCCGGCTTCCAAAACAGCTTCCTGCAGCTTATCATCTGCCTCCATGCAATATACTTCGCCTTCATCTATATGGGAAATATCAACATCAAAGTTTATATCCGGTTCCAATTCCGGAAGACTATCTGGGGCTTCGTAATCTATTTCCGCAACATTTTCATTACCGCCTTTATTAAAGCTATCATTTTCTTTTAATTGATACAGCTTATCAGAAATATCTGACTTTTTAGCAAAATCATCGAAAGTAGATACTTCTTCCGGTTTTTTCTTAATATCCGTGGTCTTGTTGAAAATGTCATTAAAACTAGTTGAAGCACTTTTACTACTGTTTCCGTTTTTTGGAGAAGATGAAGTGTTAACCGCTGCAGCACTTTGTGACATGTAAGTGAGCATCGCACCTACACTGTTGAATGTACTGCTCATTAAATTCCTCCTTTCATTTTTTTAACTGATGTATTTGCTTTTTTTACGTGAGCATAAACATCCAAAGACTCTCACAACATATATCGGCATAATTAAAAAATAATTAATCGAAGCAGATATATTTTTTAATAAGAGTTAGCTACACACAATTTCTTTTGATAATAATTTAGTGCATAACGCAAAAAAACAGCAGGCTCAGAACCTGCTGTCTGAAGATAAGACCAACAGGCCTTATCCCGTAACTTTTGTAGTTTTCTGTTCAAGTGCATTTGGTTCAAGAAGCTGCGTAAGTTTAGCAGCATTTTCTTCTTTCATAACCGCCAATATATCACCTCGATTCTCTACGCTCATTTGAGCAAGAATTTTGGCTACAAGCTCTATCTGATTCTCGGCCACCATTTCATCAAAAATGGCTCCGGCTTCTTTTGCCTTCATACCGGAATAGGTAGTTGCAAAAGCTTTAATGGCAGCATCATCAACTTCACCCTGAACTACCTTTTGATATATTGAAGCTGCAGTATCGGGGTCTATCATAGCGTAGTAAGAAGCATAAGCAGATGCATCAGGAGCATAATCTCCATAAACTACACTCTCATAGAACGAAGCTCTCTCTTCATAGAAAGTCTTCTGTTGCTGCTCAAAAGGTTCAAGTCTTGCAACCTCTGCCTGCAATTTTTCAATTGAAGATGCATAGCTGCTGTTTTGTTCCATTTCAGCCTGAAGAGCCTGCTCAAGTCTTTTTATATATGCGTTGGCATCATCTAAGCTTTCGATACCGGCGCTACTTGATCCGGCATTACTATAATCAACCGTTGATTCAATAGTTTGTGTCTGAACAGATCCTTCCGGCAATAGCAGATTGACATAAGGAACATCCTTCAAAAGTGGAGCAAGTATCTCCGATCCAAAATGTCCAACATCAAGCTTAATCAAAAGAGCCATTATTGCAAGCCAGATCAGAATAATGAGAAAAGAAATAACAAGCGTTGCCAGTCCTCCGGCATTATCACCATTTATCTCCGCAGTTCGCTCCGCAAACTCAAGTTCTTTCTCCTTTTGTTCTTTCCTCTGTTGCTTTAGCTTTTTCTTATATTCTTTTTTATCAGCCGCAAGTTTTTTCTTGGCCGCCTTTGGGTCTTCAGGCGACATAATCATTTTGTTATCAGCCATTATTTTGTATTAGCTCCTCTTTGTCCATAGGTAAAGCTTGTACGCTGATCGTTTTCTTTAGCTTCTTCCTGTTTTTCCTCTTCTAAAAATTCTGCATAAGCTCTATCCCTGAGTTTTTCCTGCATTTTTCTCTCCTGAATAGCACGGGTGAGCCTCACTCTAACTCTTTCGACTTTGTTTTCACATTCTTTTATAACCTTAGCCTGGGAAGAAATCATAACATCCATCTGAGCTGTAGCATATTGATTATCAAGAATATCCTGAAGCTTAAGGCTTTCTTCATTCCTAAGTTTTTCTGCTTCAATCAGGTAATGCTCTTTTCGTTTAATATATCCATCCAAAATATCAAGCTGCTTATTAAGCTCAGACTGTGCAGAAGCAAATTCCATCTTAACCTGCCCTTCAGTCTTTTGCTTGATATTTAAAACGCTTTGCATTCGATAGTTAAATCTCGCCATTGGCTAATCAGTCCTTAAAGATATCAATTAAAGTCTGCCTGATTTCTTCAAAAGAAAATTTCTCATCTGTCTCCTGCATGAGAAAAGAGTTAACAAGTTCTATTTTTGAAATAGCATAATCTATATTCTTATTTGCACCGCTTCGATAAGCGCCTATATTAATAAGATCTTCCGCATCATTATATGTAGCAAGTACATTTTTTAGTTTTCCCGCAGCTTTTTTATGCTCAGGATCTGCTATAGCAGACATACATCTTGAAATACTTGCAAGTACATCAACGGCAGGATAATGATTCTTTTGAGCAAGCTTTCGGCTCAAAACTATATGCCCATCCAAAATACCTCTGGCAGTATCTGTTATAGGTTCATTCATATCATCACCATCTACTAAAACAGTATAAAGACCTGTGATTGAACCTTTCCTTGACTTTCCTGCTCTCTCAAGAAGTTTTGGCATCTCTGCATAAACACTTGGCGGATATCCTCGTGATACAGGCGGTTCTCCGCTGGCAAGCCCGATTTCTCTTTGAGCCATTGAAAAACGCGTCAGCGAATCCATCATGAGAAGAACATCTTTTCCTTTATCTCTAAAATACTCCGCAATTGAAGTTGCTGTCTTTGCAGCCTTAAGTCGCTCAAGAGCAGGCTTGTCAGAAGTCGCGCAGACAACAATGGATCTTCTCATACCTTCTTCGCCAAGGTCTCTCTCGATAAACTCACGAACTTCTCTTCCTCGCTCTCCAATAAGTGCGATTACATTTATATCTGCCTGTGTATTTCTGGCAAACATACCAAGGAGAGTGGATTTACCTACACCTGAACCGGCAAAAATCCCAATTCTCTGTCCTTTTCCTACTGTAAGAAGCCCGTCAACAGCCTTCACACCCAAAGGCAAAACATCAGAAATAGGATCTCTTGTCATAGGATCCGGCGGCTGATTTTCAACAGAATACGCAACTCCGCCTTCCAGCGCCACACCTTTTCCATAGCTGGTGCCATCAATTCTGCCAAGTCCATCCAGCGTCTTACCCAATAGTCCTTCGCCCACATTAACCCTAAGCGGAGAATCGGTATTTTCAACAATTGAGCCATTCCCAATTCCGCTGGTATTTTCATATGGCATAAGCTGAACATGATTGTCCTTAAATCCAACAACCTCAGCCATTGCAGGCTTAAGTCTTCGTTCAGTTCCCACATATGATTCTTTTTTCTTGGGATAAATAAGGCAGATATCGCCAAGTTTAGCGTCCGGACCGGCTGACTCGATGGTAAGCCCAATAACATTTACCACCTTACCTCTCATTCGGTAAAACGGAGCATTTTGCATTTTTTTATATTTTGACAAATCTACTGAAGATACTAACATCCTTATCTCTTCTTTCTGTCAAAAGACAAAAGCCGCAGTTTTCTTGATAATTCAGAAAGCTCAACGCCAAGACTGCAATCAAAAACTCCACTGTCGGATTCGATCATACATTCATTTTCTTTCAAAAGTGAATCCTCTATGATCTCCATTGTAGTATTCGGAGATGTAATGCATGCATTAAGAGCCTCTTTTTCATCCATAACATTGTCATAATCATCTGATGATACATGAACAATAAGATCATTACCGGGTTCTATTCTGGAAAGAGTATTCTTTAAAAGATGAAGAATGATACTCTTATCTTCTCTAAATTTAACATCAAATACATGCTCATAAATTTGAGTCAAAACATCAACCATTTCAGGCTCAAGCTCATCTACAAGCATCTGATATTCCTTTTCAAGTCCATCACGTTGGGCTTCAATATCGGCTTTTAAGCTTTCCGCAGCAGCAAGACCTTCCTGATAACCTGCGTCATAGCCTTCCTGATGTCCCTTTTCTACAGCCCCTGCCCTGATTTCATCAGCCTGATTCTGAGCATCATTTATTATCATCTGAGCCTGCTCATTAGCCTGCTGAAGTTTAAAATCAATTTCTGCCTGCATGGCTTCCATATCAAACTGTGGATCTTCATCCGGAGTACCAATTACACTTTGATCTTCGAAGATATTACCCAACTGCTCCATGTCGATTCCGGGTATAAAATCACCCGGCTCATCCCCCATGGAAACATCTTCTTCATTCATAAGAGCTCTTTGTCTTTTTTGCTCAAGCTCCTGAAATTCTTCAATCTTCTTGTTGGCAAGCTCATTATTATCAATTATTCTGGTCTCATTTCCGTCAAAGCTTATAAAAGCCCCTTTAAAAAGATTAGACAATCAGCTCATCACCTCCACCTCTGGAGATTACAATCTCACCAGAATCTTCAAGCTTTCTTATAACATTAACAATCTTCTGCTGAGCTTCCTCAACATCCTTCATACGGACAGGTCCCATGAAATCCATATCTTCCTTGATCATAGCTGCCAGACGTTTAGACAAATTGTTAAATATGGCAGCCTGAACATTTTCTGTTGCACCCTTAAGAGCAAGTCCAAGATCTGCATTTTCAACTTCACGCAACACTCTCTGAATAGATCTGTCGTCCAGAAGAAGAACATCTTCGAATACAAACATTTTCTTTCTGATCTCGTCCGCAAGTTCCGGCTCTTCGATTTCGAGTGTCTCCATAATATGCTTCTCGGTTGCACGATCTACAGTATTCAAAATTTCTACTACAGCATCTACGCCACCGATAATTGTGAAGTCCTGATTTACCAAAGAAGCAAGCTTTGATTCCAACACTTTTTCAACTTCCTTTATTGTATCCGGGCTGGTTCTATCCATAGCCGCAATACGCTTTGCAACATCTGCCTGTCTGTCCGGTGGAAGTGCTGATAATATAAGAGCACTTTGAGAAGGCGACATATAAGACATTACAAGAGCAATAGTCTGTGGATGCTCATCCTGTATGAATGTAAGTATCTGAGACGGTTCTGTTTTTCTGATAAATTCAAAAGGTTTAACCTGAAGAGATGCGGTAAGCTTACTGATAACGTCAAGCGCTTTGTCCTCACCAAGAGCTTTTTCAAGAAGCTCTTTGGCATAACCAATACCACCTTCTGCAATATACTGTTGTGCAAGGCATACACCATAAAATTCTTCTAAAACAGCTTCTTTTATCTGCGAAGTTACACTTCTTGTATTGGCAATCTCCAAGGTAAGTTCTTCAATTTCCTCATCCTTAAGATGCTTAAATATGGCAGATGATTTTTCTGGTCCTAAAGCGATCAGAAGAATTGCTGCTTTCTGTATGCCGGTAAATCCCCCAGTCAAGCTATTTCCACCGGCGTTTACTTCAGTATCCATCATTCCCAATCCTCTCTAGTTATATGCCATAATCTTCATTGAGCCAGTTGCGTAAGAGAACTGCAGCAGCTTCCGGGTTTTCATCCACAAACTTCTCAATAAGTCTCTTGGTTTCAGAACCGGTATCCATCTCAATGTTTTCAAGAGATTCCTCCGGCTGAGATTCCAAAAGCTGTTCAACAGAAAGAGGCTCCGGTTCTGCTTCTTCCTGTGTCTGTTTCTTTGTCCACATGCTTCTTACGATAATGAATGCAAGAAGTCCGAGGATAATAAGAATCATCACAATCTGCAAAACATCTGTCATAGAAATGCTTGTACCTTCTCTGTCAAAAAACACATACTCGGTATAAGCTGCCATAGCTACATTTTCAGTACCTATTCCAGTTGCTTTGGAAACCACTTCTATAACTTCGGCCGGAACAGTCTGTACAACCGGTTCAGCATTCGCCAGTTTATACTCATTCCATGCCATATTGTTATTTGCAGCACTGTCATAATCTTCTTCTTTTACTACTACATAATTTATGGCTGTTACAGAAATTGATGAGCTGTCATATTGAATTGCACCGGGTTGGTTAGTTCTTGTTGTAATCTTTTCATTTGGCAGATAATCTCGTGATTCTTCAGCAATAGTAGATGTGGAATTTGTGTTATCCTGCGTCACGTAGGTTGTCTCATCATCTGCATTTGTATCTGTACCCGGTATACCACTGATCCCATTTACATTTTCAGCAGTATAGGTATCTTCATGAGAAAGAACGCCCTGTGTCTGATCCTCTGCAGGTGTGTAATTATGTTCTGTTGTCTCCTCATGTGAAAAATCCATCACAAGATTACTTGCGACTTCAATATTGTCATAAAGTTTTGTTCCCAAAAGAACTTTCTTGACTTCACTCTTTACAAGCTGCTCTGCTTTGGCTTTTAAGGACAACTGAGTACTTGCCATACCGGATATAGTGCCGTCCTCATCTCCTGCAAAAAGCATGTTTCCGTTTGTATCAAGAATAACTATTTCTTCAACAGTTGAATTACCAATAGCCTTTGCCACAGCTCTTGCAAGGAACGCTGCATTATCTTCATTAAAAGTAGCATTGTCTGAAAGCTCCAGCAATATACTGGCCGAAGCTTCTTCCTGATTTCCTATAAGTGTTCCGTCATTATCAGGAATATGAAGCTGTACCTTTGCACTCTTTATATCTTCAAATCGACTTATAAAATCCGACTCCAGCCGACTTTCCAAATATAAGACGTATTTTTTTTGTTTATCAGATTCTGTAGTGGAAAAGCTTCCATCCGTAACATTGTCAATACTATATGTGTAAGACTGGATATCATTAGCCCCCAAAAGAAGGCTTGCATTTCCCTGATCTTTTTTCAAGACCTTAAATTCAAGACCATCATCCGACATTTTATAGTTGATTGCATTAGAATCAAGAAGCTCTTTTATCTCCGAAGCTTCTTTTGTAGAATTGGCATTAACCAAAAGAACATATTGAGGCTGATTTAATACAGATACTAAAATGATGATGGTAAGCAGTATTACTGACCCTGCCCCTACAATGAGCGTTTTTTGCTTGGCAGTAAACTGATTCCACCAGTCGAGAATTTTTTGCGACAAGGCTTTAAATCTATCAGCCATGTATTCTCCCTCCCCATATATTAAAACATGTACCGCGAAAATACGGATTGCTCCGGTATATTGAGCGATATACGGATTGCTCCGCTTCGCTCTCGCAATCCTACGTACATTCAGATTCCGAGCTTTCGCTCTCCATCTTCATGTACGTTCGGTCTTCAAATCCATATAAATCTTAGTGCAAGCACAGATTTATATGCACTTGAATCCCTATATCGCTCAGATCTGCATTTGAGTAATTTCTCTATATGCAGAAATGATACGGTCCCTGACAGCTACTGTGTATTGAAGCGCTGTCTGTGCCTTTTGAAGAGCAATTGACAGGTCATGTGTATTATCAGTCTGACCAAGTGACCATTTGATTTCTTCATTTTCCGCATCAGATAAATATGCATTAGTGGTATGAATATTTTCTATAGCTTTATCAAATATGATTGAAAAAGCCTGCTCATTTCCTTCTTCATCTTCACCGAGCACATTGTATACAGTACTATTTAGCTTTTCTGCATTTTTTACAGCTCCAGATGTTACATTACGAAGCTCGGAAATATCAAGAGATGCCATGTTTTATCCTCCTTATACCTGACTAAGCTCTAGCCCCCTGCTGGCCAGGTTCTTACTTGCATTAAACGCAGTTGCATTAGCTTCATATGATCTGCTTGCATCTATCAGGTTGGTCATTTCGGTAACTGTGTTAACGTTAGGGTAAGTGACATATCCATTTGCATCAGCATCGGGATGAGAAGGATCATAAACCACATTCATCTGTGTCCATGTATCATCTTGTACTTTGGTAACTTTAACGCCTCTACCTGAATAATGATCAAGCTTTTCATTAAGAATTCTCGAAAAAGGTGTCTGCGAACCTTTTTCTGCAAAAGTAACGACCTTTCTTACATAGGGAGTTCCATCTTCTGTTCTGGTAGTATTGGCATTTGCAATATTCTCAGAAATGATGTCCATTCTAAAACGCTGTGCGGTCATACCTGATGAGTTAATATTAAAAGAGTCAAATATGCTCATACATTACCTCCTTTATGATGACTTCATAACAGACTGCAAATTAGTAAACTCAGATTTTAATCCCTCCATGAGTCCCTGATATTTAAGCTGATTTGCGGCAAGCATAACATTTTCTGTGTCAATGTCTACGTTGTTCTTATCGTATCTATACGAGAAATTAGAGTAGTCATTTACTACGCGTGCCTCTAAATGCTTATCCTTAAGATCGGAAACCTTTGCATCCATGCTTTTGTATCTGGAGTTTCCAAGTGCTCTTTCAAGCTCATCTTCAAAATTCAGATCCTGACGTTTATAACCGGGTGTGTCCACATTAGCGATATTGTTGGAAATAATTTCATTTCTGGTCCAAGACGCATCAGCAGCCTTGTCCAAAACATTGATATAATCAAAAACATTACTATTGATCATAGAGCCTCCTTACAATACAGAACACAATACGGTCAATTTAACTTATATATTAATAATATGATTTTTATGTACAAAATACAAGTAAAATATACTTCATATTGTGTTAATATTAGTTCATTTATACAAAATGAGGTAAACAAAGAGGATCTACCTATATCAGATAAATCCTTTATCAACATGGCTATCCTGCAAACTATGTACTTTCAGGGAATCATTCATTTACACTCATTTAGGCTTTTATATTTCCTGCTTTAATTTTTTTATTTCAGAAAAAACTACATCATTTGTAACCTTGATATAAGTTCCCTTCATTCCGGAAGATCTCGATTCTATAACGCCGGCGCTTTCAAACTTTCTAAGGGCATTTACAATAACACTTCTGGTAATTCCAACCCTATCGGCAATCTTACTTGCCACAAGCACGCCTTCCATACCATTAAGTTCATCAAAAATATGAATAATTGCCTGCATTTCTGAAAAAGAAAGGGTGCTGATTGCTGATTTTACAACTGCAAGCTTTCTGCTTTCCTCTGCATTTTCTTCATTAACGGCGCGAAGCATTTCAAGTCCTACAACTGTTGTTCCATACTCGCAAAGAATAATATCATCAATATCATACGGAACATCCGTCTTATAAATAAATAAAGTTCCAAGTCTCTCACCGGCAATCTCAATAGGAGTAATTATTGCCTGAAACTTTGATGAATCAATTCCTTCAAAACCAAGAGTTTCAAGATTGACGTTTTCTTTTGTTGAAAGTATGGTAAGAAGTCTTTCATTAAGCATAGGATCGATGAAAGAGCCTACATTGTCAACCAAAAGGTCACTTAAAGACTCTACTCCAACTGTTTCACCAATTCCCAGCACCTTACCCTTTTTACTGATAACAAACATGTTAGATGATAAGATGTCGCACAGAACTCTGCAAATGTCGTTAAAAACAACCTTTCCGGAATTACTGTTGTGCAAAAGTTTTCCTATTTTTCGGGTTTTATCCAGTAGCTGCACACTACTCATTGCACTTCTCCTTTTAAGAAATTTTCCTCCCGTAACTGAATCAATAAACGTTATTCCGTCAATATTGCAATTACACTATTGTTATCTTATCATAAAAAAATAGGCGCTTCAAACCTTGAAGCGCCTACAATTATGAAAAAAAGGTAAAGTTTTCTGAAAATTACTATTTATTTTTTAACTCTCCAACATATCCGCAATCAGTATTGGTACATGTGACTTTACTGCTCTTTGCAACCATAAGCCCTCCGCATTTAGGACACTTTTCAGCTACAGGCTTTGCCCAGGACATAAAATCACAATCAGGATTATCTATACATCCATAGAACATACGACCTTTTCTTGTTCTTTTTAGTACAATATCCTTACCGCACTTAGGACAAGCAACACCAATCTTCTCATAATACGGCTTGGTGTTCTTACATTCAGGAAATCCGGGACAAGCAAGGAATTTGCCGTGAGGACCATATTTAATCACCATGTTTCGGCCGCAATTATCACAAATTTCATCGGTCACTTCGTCCTGAACCTGAATCTTCTCCATTTCTTTTTCAGCAGCAAGTACTGCCTCATTAAGATCAGGGTAAAAGTTCTCTATAACAGTCTTCCATTTAACTTCTCCATCAGCAATTCCATCTAAAAGAGCTTCCATGTTAGATGTGAAGTTCACATCAACAATCTGAGGAAATGCATCAATCATCATTTTGTTAACTGCCTGACCGAGTTCTGTTATGTAAAGGCTCTTATTTTCCTTTGTAATATAATGTCTTGCCATAATTGTTGAAATTGTAGGAGCATATGTACTTGGTCTTCCAATTCCAAGAGCCTCAAGATCATGAACAAGAGATGCTTCCGTATAATGAGGTGCCGGCTGAGTAAAATGCTGGGCGCTCTCAAAGGAATCAAATTTAAGTACAGTATTTGTATCAAGATTCTTCATGAGAACATTCTTTTCAATCTGATCATCCTCATCCGTATATACATTTAAAAATCCATCAAATACTGTCTTTGAAGCAGAAACAGTAAATCTGTTGTCACCTGCATCAATCTTAACAGATGTAGTCTCATATTTGGCTGCAGCCATGCGGCTTGCCATAAATCTTCTCCAAATCAGCTGATATAATCTGAACTGATCCCTTGAAAGGAAGTCTTTTACCTTGACAGGAGTATTGGTAATAATTGAAGGCCTGATTGCTTCATGAGCATCCTGTATCTTGGCATCGTTCTTTTTAGATGTAGTACCCTGTGCAAGATATTCTTTTCCAAAATTCTCTAAAATGTAATCATTGGCAGAAGCAACCGCTTCATCTGATACTCTTGTTGAATCTGTTCTCAAGTAAGTAATAAGACCAACTGTTCCCTGACTTCCAAGATCTATTCCTTCATAAAGCTGCTGCGCTACACGCATAGTCTTCTGAGTTGAGAAATTAAGAGATTTTGATGCTTCCTGCTGAAGAGTTGATGTGGTAAAAGGAAGGGGGGCTTTCTTGGTCCTCTCACCTTTTTTCACATCAGAAATAACATATTTAGCGTCTTCCAGGGAATCTATAATTTTCTGAAGTTCTTCCTTGCTCTCGATTTCTTTTTTTTCATTACCATTTCCGTAGTAATGAGCAACCAAAGGCTTCTTTTCTCCCTGAACTTTAAGATTCACATCCAATGACCAATATTCCTTTGGAATGAAAGAATCTATCTCTTCCTCTCTGTCTGCAATAATCCTAAGAGCAACAGACTGCACTCTTCCTGCACTAAGACCTCTTTTTATTTTGTTCCAAAGAAGTGGAGAAATACTGTATCCCACCATTCTGTCGAGAACTCTTCTTGCCTGCTGGGCGTCCACAAGATTCATATCAATATCTCTTGGATGCTTCATCGCTTCTTTAACAGCATTTTTAGTAATCTCATTGAATGTTACTCTCTGAACCTTGGCATCAGCCTGATCTAATTTCAGTGCAGAAATAAGATGCCAGGAAATAGCTTCTCCTTCACGGTCCGGGTCAGTTGCAAGATAAACTTTATCGGCTTTTTTTACCTGTCTGCGAAGAGCCGCGAGTACATCGCCTTTGCCGCGAATTGTTATATATTTAGGCTCAAAATCATTGTTTACGTCAACACCCATCTGACTTCTTGGAAGATCACGGACATGTCCGTTTGACGCTGCCACCTCATAGCCTGAGCCGAGAAACTTCTTAATAGCCTTAACCTTGGTCGGTGACTCAACTATAAGAAGTGATGTTTTCTTTTCCGATGTCTTTTTACTTGTTGCCATTAGGATAATCTACCCCTTCATAAAAAATTTAAATTTTATTTCAACTTTCTTATTAATAAACATTTTTAAAGATTAAGTCAAGTGCTCTTATTATGCACTTGACTTAATCTTTAGTGTTTTACACTATTTTTTTCTTCATTACTTTTCTGAAAGCCATGCTGTCTCTTTAGGAGTTTTCTTTACAAACGGTCTGCAAACAGCCTGTTTAAGACCATTTGGAAGAATGTATTTAAGCTTATCTTCTGCTTTTCTCATAGTTGAGCAATCCGGATTATCTCTTGTAAGCTTGATAGCATCAAATTCACAACGTGTTGTACAAAGTCCGCAGCCTACACACTTGTTAGGATCTACGATTGATGCACCGCATCCGAGACAACGTGATGTCTCTGCTTTAACCTGTTCTTCCGTGAATACAAGCTTTGTATCGCGGAATGAAAGCTTACCGTCTGCGGTTTCTTTAACACCTGCCTGCTGACGTCCGACATGATCATAATCTTTAACAGATATATCATCCTTATCAAGTTCAATAAAGAAATTAGGATCACGGCCAATTGTAAGTGAAGAATGTGGCTGAACAAATCTATGTATCGACTCAGCACCTTCTTTACCACAGGCAATAGCATCAATTGCAAATCTGGGTCCATAGAACATATCTCCACCAACGAAGATATCCTTAACTGTTGTCTGGAATGTTACCTTATCAGCTACCGGAGCAGGTCCTCTGAATTCTACATTCTCATCCTTAAGAAGATCTCCCCAGACAGTAGCCTGACCAACTGATAAAATTACATTCGAACAAGCAATTTCCATTGTCTCGTTCTCATCATACTTAGGATCAAACTTTCCTTCTGCATTCTTAACCTGTGTACACTTCTTGAATACAATGCCCTTAACTTTTCCATTTTCAGTGAGGATTTCTTTTGGTCCCCAACCGCCCTTGAACTCAATTCCTTCAGATTCGGCAATTTCAATTTCTTCAGGAAGAGCAGGCATAATATCACGGGTCTCAAGCGAAACCTGAGTGATCTTAGGTGAGCCACAGCGGATTGCAGTACGGCTTACATCAATAGCAACGTTTCCGCCACCGATTACAACTGTATCTCCGTTAAGTTTATAATTCTCATCATCAATTACATCATGAAGAATATCAACGCCCTTAAGTACTCCAATTGCATCTTCACCGGGAACATTAACACCGCGTCCGCCCTGACATCCGATAGCAAGATAGAAAGCCTTATATCCCTGGCTTCTGAGTTCTTTGAGTGTGATATCCTTACCAACTTCAACACCAAGACGAATATCTACGCCAAGTTCTCTCAATACATCAACTTCTGCTTCAACAACATCTTTTTCAAGAACAAATGAAGGAATGCCGTAAGTAACCATACCTCCGACTTTCTTGTTCTTTTCAAAAATTGTTGGCTTATATCCCTTAAGAGCCAGATAATATGCACATGAAATACCGGCAGGACCTGCACCGATAATTGCAATCTTTTCATCGAAACCGCCACCAATCTTAGGGATTGTCTTTTTAGGAATATAGCGTGTATCTGAATTTAAATCGCGCATTGCAACGAATTTTTTTACTTCATCGATAGCAAGGGCCTGGTCAATTGTTCCTCTTGTACATGCATCCTCACAGCGTCTGTTACATACGTGACCACAAACAGCCGGAAGTGGATTGTACTTTTTGATAAGTGCAAGTGCTTCCTCATATCTTCCCTGAGAAGCCATCTTAATATAGCCCTGAACAGGAATATGAGCAGGACAAGCAGTCTTACAAGGAGCAGTACCTGTCTTGTGTGTATTGATACGGTTAATATCGCGATAATCCTCGGTCCACATATCCTGAGACCATTTCTTTTCTGTAGGAAGAGGCATCTTAGGATAAACAACTTCGCTTCCATCTTTCTTGCAAAGCTTCTGTCCAAGAGTTGCTGCGCCGGCAGGACAAACTTCAACACATCTTCCGCAGGCAACGCATTTTTCCTTGTCAACGTGTGCAATATAAGCAGAACGTGACATATTTGGGGTATTAAATAACTGCGATGTACGGAGCGCATAACATACATTAACATTACAGTTACAAATAGCAAAAATCTTATGCTGACCGTCAATGTTTGTTATCTGGTGAACAAAACCGTTATCTTCAGCCTGCTTGAATATTTCAAGAGCTTCTTCCTTAGTGATATAACGACCGTCCTTCTGTGTTTCAACAACATAGTCAGCCATATCTCCAACGGCAATACACCATCCCTCAGGGTCATCAGCGCATCCCTGATCGAATGTCTTTCTTGATCTTCTGCATGAGCAAGGTGAAGCTGCATATTTTCCCTCATAATAGTCAAGCCAATATGAAATGTGCTCAAGGTCAATTGACTCGCCCTGCATTTCAATAGCTTTCTCAACAGGAATTACATGCATACCTACACCGGCGCCTCCCATTGGCACCATATGTGTAAGCCCTTCAAGAGGAATACGGCTCATTCTTTCAAAGAAAGGTCCCACTTCAGGGTGTTTTTCGATTACTTTTGAGTTCATGTTACCGAACTCAGCAGAACCCGGAACATACATAGGAAGAACATACTGTTTTTCGCGTCTCTCATTTTCGTAGTTCCACTCTATAACACCGTTAAAAGACATTTCATCAAGCTGTTTTTGAAGTTCATCCTTGGAATACTCAGGACAAAGAGCTGCAATTTCTTCAAATGTCTTAGGTTTACGTTTTTCCATCTTAAGTGCAATCTCACACTGTGCATCAGTAATGAGATTGTAAAGCCCCCAATATTCAGGACTTTCTTTTGTTATCTTTTCAATACCAAGTTTAATATTTTTTCTGTCGGTAACTACCTTCGCAAACTTTGCCAGTGGTTCACGGAAAGGCGCATCCATATCAACCCATTCAGGGATGATTCCCGCTCTTGGATCAACCTTGTTACGGCCGGGATCCAGGGAATATGGAAGTGTCAAATCTTTCATATCCATCTCGTTCATATTCATCTCTCTACCATCATCTTTCTAAAAACCAATAACATTAAGTAGCCGCTATCTCTTTTATCATAAATTCATTGCCTCTTAAGAGATATGTATGTTCACTGCCGCAGTTAGGGCAGATTTTACCATGAGCTACAGTTTCGTATTCACTCTTGCAATTCTCACAAAATGTAACTGCCGGAAGAGTTTCAATAATAAGTTCAGAGTCTTTCATAAGCTCTGTCCTGTCCGAAGCCCACTTCCATGCATCCGTCAAAAGATGCGGAACAACTCCGGAAACCTCACCAAGCTGTAATGTCACAGAATGAATTTTCTCAATTTCATTTTCTTTTCCAACTTCCGTAAGGTCATCAATTATGCGAAAAACAACGCCTAACTCGTGCATATTTATCCTTTACCCAAGAAGATGCCGGGCGAAATACGCCTGGCATCCACATTTAGTTATTGCCAATTATTTTATAGCTTCATCAATCTGAGCCGATAGCCAGTCAGCCCACTCCTGCATTCCTTCACCTGTTTTTGCGCAGATAGGAATAATCTTAGCATTAGGATTTCTATACAGGATGTTTTCCTTAACTTTATCAAGATCAAAGTCAAAATAAGGCATAACGTCAATTTTATTTATTAGAACAACATCGCAAATTGAAAACATCAAAGGATATTTAAGCGGCTTGTCATGACCTTCCGGAACAGAAAGAATCATAGCATTCCTGGTGCTTCCGGTATCAAATTCAGCCGGACAAACAAGGTTTCCGACATTCTCCAAAATAGCGAAATCAACATCACTTGTATCAAGTTCTCTTATTCCCTGTCTTGTCATGTCAGCGTCAAGATGACACATCCCACCGGTATGAAGCTGGATAGCCTTAACTCCTGTTGCTGCTATAGCCTTAGCATCAACATCAGAATCAATATCGGCTTCCATTACACCGATGCGATACTTATCCTTTAAGAGCTCAATAGTCTTTTTTAAAGTAGTTGTTTTTCCTGATCCGGGAGAAGACATAAGATTTAAAAGAAATGTCTTACTCTCCCTGAGCTCCTGACGAAGCTTATCTGCATCTTTATCATTGCTTTCAAAAATGCTGCGTTTTACTTCTATAACTCTAACATTATCCATTATTTAGCACGCTCCATTGCAAGTTTGAAGTCCTTGGTATCGCCGAATACTTCGTTAGCGTAAGGATTCTTACCGAGTTTAACAGATCTCTTGATGATTTCTGCAATGCAAACAACATTGATTGCGATTGCAAGAATAGCTACAACACCCTGCGCTCTTGGATCAGCTGTTATGCCCATGCTTGCAATGATCTCACCTGCCTGAGCTGTCTTGCCGGCACCTGAATTGTAAAGGTTAATAGCCTTATCATAAAGATCCATTGTTGTAATGCCGTTTGCTGTAGCTCCACCATAAATTGAAGGAAGTGCTGCCGCAAATTTTGAACTAAGCTGGAATGCTGGTACAACCTGTGCCCACATGCACCAGATTGCAAGTGTATTGGCACGATTCTGAATCCATGCGCCCTTATTCCAGAATGCATTTGCAAATGTAGGAGCAAGAAGAAGTGCAACACCGCAATACCATGAATGAGTAGGAAGATTAAGATAAGTATACTCAAAATTCCAGACGTCATATGCCAGGATAAACCAGATTGTCATATCAGGCCAGAGCATATCTGACTCGTTTTTGTCCTTTGATGTGTAAAGGTGAACGCAACCCGTCATACAGAAGATGTTGATAAGTCCGGCAAGTGCGTTTACAACGTTCCACCATCCGCCGTAGATGAATACGCCTTCATTGGATGCCCACCATGCACCGCTTAAGTTTCCTGTAATTGAGAAAGCTGCAAGTGCAGATTCCATATCCGAAACATTTGCGATCATGATGTTTGCTGCAACAATAAGCCACGGGAACCATGCAAACCATTTTTCTTTGCCAATGCCCCATTTATACTTGATCATCATGAAGCCCACACAGCCGATATCAGCAGCATAAAGCTTAAAGTAGTGGAACCAACCATCCATGAATGCTACAGTTGGATTGGAAGAACCCCCGAACATTCCTAAATGCGCCAGAATAAAATAAACAGTTAAGATACATGGAATTACTACGAATACGAGAATTCCGCCTGCTTTGGTCCTACGACCGATCTCATTCATAAGAATAAGACCACAGAATACCAACACCCATCCAATTAGCTGCATAGCTGCATGGTTGCTATAAAGTTGGAATAACATAAAAAACCTCCTTTGATATTGCTTTTATATTTTTATTAGCAACATCGTCATTTTATTATCAATATGATAGCATATTGCACAATTAATTACAATATATTTTATCCAATTTAATGCAAATTGGGGCACTATATTTTATAAAAAGAGTTTCCATTTTCTTTTTATCATTTCATCAACCTGTTCCATATAGAGCTTAACATCTTTTACATTATCACAGCGCTCTATACGTCCGTCAAATCCGTAAACTCTCTTAGTAACAGTTCCTGCGCCAAGTGCAACAATAGACTGAACTTCTTCGTTGATCAAAATATTATAAATGCCTGCTTTCCCTTTTCTTGCAAAACCGGTATTTTCAAAATTACCGGAAATATTTTTTTGCCTGTAAAGATAATATGGTTCGAGTCCCATATCTCTTGCGCCTTTTGAGGCAATTTCCATCATTTCCACAGTATTATTGATTTCATCAAGGTACCCTGTTTCACTATTATTGGAATCAGACAAATTATTTTTGGTTCTCTGCCTGGTCTGATCCATAATCTCTGCAAGTTTTGATCCTCTTTTAATAGCAAGTGAATGAACCGTTAAATCATCAGGCGCAAGTTCTGCTATTTTAGACATGGTATAGGCAACATCAGAAGCTCCTTCCCCCGGAAGTCCCAGAATTATATCCATATTGATATTATCAAAACCCTCTTCTCTTGCCATATTGAAGGAACTGACAAGCTGATCAACCGTATGTCTTCGCCCAATGAGTTTTAATGTTTCATCCCGCATTGTCTGAGGGTTTACCGATATTCTTGTAACCCCCATTTTTTTCATAACTTTAAGCTTATCTCTGGTTATAGAATCAGGTCTTCCTGATTCAACCGTAAATTCCTTTACTTTTGAAAAATCAAGTTTATCCTTTAAATAGCCAATAAGTCTCTCAAGTTGATTCGGTTCAAGAGTTGTAGGTGTTCCGCCACCTATATAGACAGTATCCAGAGTCTTTCCTTTAAATTCCTCTGCAACATAATCAATTTCTTTTTCAAGACAGGAAATATAATCATCAACAATCCCTGAAAAAGCCCCTATTGGATAAGACGTAAAAGAACAGTACAGACACGTTGTCGGGCAAAATGGAATCCCTATATACAGGCTGTAACCGTTTTTATAATCTATATCCTTTAAAATATCTTTTTCTCTATGGGCAATCTTAAGGCTGAGATCTATTTTCTCATCAGAAACGCAGTACTGATTCCTCATGTGATCAATAATCTCTTTGTCGCTTTTGCCTTCTTCAATGAGATTCATAATAATTCTGGTAGGTCTTATTCCCGTCAGATTACCCCAAGGTAACTTTTTTCCTGTCTTTTCTGATAATTTTAGATAAGTATCTTTTTTCAGCTGATTTTTTGAAACACTTACGTCCACTTCGGAAATTTCAGCATCCGGATTTGCATCCATTACTTCCTTACACTTCTCTGTATCACTCGTCAAAAGAACTTTCACATCCTGTTCCGGATAAAAAGCCTTATAAAGAGAATGAATATCATATAAATACTTATCTTCTTTTATTAAAACAATTTGCATAATAAAACTCCAATAACTTATTGACCGCAAAAAAATGTATAATCCGCATTAAATTACAAAGGGATTATACATTTTCTCATGTCCTACTGTAGTTAATTCGCCATGTCCCGGATAAACAATCGTTTCATCGGGAAGTGGAAAAATCTTTTCCTTAACCGAACGGATAAGCTCGCTTGTAGATCCCGTCGGAAAATCTGTTCTTCCAACCGATTCTTCAAATAGCGTATCTCCGCTTACGAGTATCCCACCGTCTTCAAAGTAATAACAGCAACTTCCTGATGTATGTCCCGGAGTTGCTATAAGCTTACAACTCATACCTGCAGCAGTTATAATTTCTCCATCCTCACAAAAACCATCAGGTGATATTTTCAGATGCATTCCGTAATCATTTGAAAGATTAAGATACGCATCAGAGCACATGGCACGTTCCTTTTCATAGCAATAAATCCGTGCATTAGAAAGTTCTCTTAGCTCTTGCGCTCCGCCTATATGATCAAAATGAGCATGAGTAAGTAAAATCAGGTCTATCACAAAGCCTTTTTCAGTCAGCTTTTCAAATATTTTTGCCCCCTGATCAGCCGGGTCAAAGACAATAACATGCTTGCACTCCCCTGAATTACATTCTGCATCAGGATCATAAATAAAATAGCAATTTGTCCCTAACATTCCAAGGGTAAACATCCCAACAGAAAGCTTATTATTCATCAACCGGTCGTCCTCTCAATATCAATGACACTATCAATCTGCCTGATCTTGTCAACAATTTCACGGAGCTGATTTCTTGAAGAAACCCTAAATGAAGTTTCCATCGTTGCAAGCCCCTGTTTACTTGTTCTTGTGTTCATTGAGATAATGTCAATATTCTTCTCGGTAAGAGCTCTTGAAATATCTGCCAAAAGACCATTTCTGTTATTGGCAAATATTTTGATCGTTGCTGCATATTTACCGCTTGAAAGAGAATCAGACTGCCATCTTGCTTCAATAAGCCTTGTTCTGTCCTCTTCCTGCATTTTTATTACATTGACACAGTCTCTTCTATGTATGGACACACCACGGCCTCTTGTAACAAAGCCGCAAATATCATCTCCGGGTACAGGATTACAGCACTTTGAAAATCTTACCGCAACATCATGAACTCCCTTTACGATAATGGCATTATCGGAACCGGAAACCTGCGGAGTAACATTTGATTCAGCAACTGCCGCAAGGACTTCTTCATCTGTAATATTACGCTTGTGCTCTTTGTCATTTAGCTCAAGCATCTTATTTACAATCTGACCTTCTTTAAGTCCGCCGTGTCCTACAGCTGCAAGCACAGCATTCCAGTCATGGAATCCGTATTTTTTTATAACAATATTCTGAAACTCAGGTTTTGAAATTGAGAAAAGATCTATTCCTTTACTCCTGCAATACTCAATAAGAAGCTCACGACCTTTTACAATATTCTCTTCCTTAAGCTCATTTCTAAACCACTGATTAATCTTATTCTTGGTAGATGTGGATTTGGCTATTGCAAGCCAGTCTCTGCTGGGTCCGCGGGAATTCTGGCTGGTGATAACTTCAATCCTGTCACCGTTTTGTATCTTGTAGTCAATAGGAACAAGTTTCCCGTTGACCTTGGCACCGATCATCTTGTTACCAACAGCACTGTGTATGCTGTAAGCAAAATCAATAGGCGTAGATCCGGCAGGAAGATTCTTGACATCTCCTGTAGGAGTAAAGCAATATACATCCTCAGAAAAGAGATTAAGATCACTCTTTAAAAGATTCATAAACTCCTGATTATCAGACATATCCTGTTGCCATTCAAGTATCTGACGGAGCCAAATGAGCTTCTCCTCCTCACCACTTTCAGACTTTTTACCATCGGATGCCTCTTTATACTTCCAATGGGCAGCAATACCATACTCAGCTGCACGGTGCATGTCATAAGTACGTATCTGAATTTCAAACGGCTGTCCTGTCTGACCGATAAGTGTGGTATGTAACGACTGATACATGTTAGGTTTAGGCATGGCGATATAATCCTTAAACCTGCCGGGAATAGGTTTATACAGTTCATGAATTACACCAAGAGCTGCATAACAATCTTTTACAGTCGCCACAATAATCCTTATGGCAAAAAGATCGTAAATCTGGTCAAGTGTCTTATTCTGATTACGCATCTTTTTATATATGCTAAAGAAATGCTTAACTCTGCCATTTACCTCACCGGAAATTCCCGCAACGGAAATAGCACCTCGAACATGCTCGCATATATCTTCTACATATTTTTCTCTCTCGCTTTTTCTGGTAGCCACCTTTTCAACCAGATCATAATATACATCCGGTTTAAGATATTTAAGAGAAAGATCGTCAAGTTCAACTTTAATTCGGCTGATACCGAGCCTTCCGGCTATAGGAGAATAAATATCCAGCGTCTCCTGTGCAATCCTTGACTGCTTTTCCGGAGGCATATGAGATAATGTTCTCATATTGTGAAGTCTGTCTGCAAGTTTTATCAGTATAACTCTGATATCCTTGGCCATGGCAAGAAACATCTTGCGCAGGTTCTGAGCCTGAATATCAAGCTGCTCCTGAGTTTTTCCGGCGCTGTCAGTAGTAAGCTGTAAAGCAGTCAGTTTAGTAACTCCGTCTACCAAAAGAGCTACATCTTCACCAAACTTCTCCTCGATTTCCTCTTTGGTACAAATAGTATCTTCGACAACATCATGTAAAAGACCTGCCGCCAGAGTCTCTTTGTCAAGTTCCAAATCAGCCAGTATTATTGCAACACAAAGAGGGTGAATTATATATGGTTCACCCGATTTACGTCTCTGGTCCTTATGAGCTTCTGCGGCCATCTGATATGCTTTTTCAATAAGAGAAATATCATCTGATGGATGATATTTTCTTACTCTTTGAATCAGCCCTTCGTAAAGCACATCCGGTGACTGAAACTCCTCTATGGCCTCAATTTTTCCGTCGTCAAAGTTTTGTGCCATAGATTACTTCCCTTCGTAGCTAATAGCTGCATCAAGTCTGTACTTGCTAAGTCTTTCTCTTCCCTTAAGACCCTTAAGTTCCATAAGAACAAGAAGTCCGGCAACCTCTCCGCCGAGCTTCTCAACAAGCTTAATCATAGCTTCGATTGTTCCGCCTGTTGCCATAAGATCATCAACAAGAAGTACCTTCTGGCCCGGTTTAATAGCGTCCTTATGAATTTCTAGAACAGCTTTACCATACTCAAGATCATACTCAACCTCGATTGTATCGCATGGAAGCTTACCTTTCTTACGAACCGGAACAAGAGCCTTGCCTCTTGAATACGCAATTGGAGCACTGAAAATAAATCCTCTTGACTCAGCACCGAGTACAACATCAAAATCAAGGTCAGAAACAAGTCTTGTCATCTCATCAATTGCAAGTTTGAATCCGTCCGGATCCTGCAAAACAGATGTTATATCCCTGAACATAATTCCTTCTTCAGGGAAGTTAGGAATGGTTCTAACGTAATCTTTTAGTTCTTTCATATTTGATCCTCTCTGATAAAAACAATACTTCAATTTAGAATTATAGCACAAATACTGCACTTTAACACAAATATTTATTCTTTTTTACTTGTAAATCATCCCGGGTACTTGTATAATAAAACTTGTGCTTTGTAGCAGGCTGGAATAGCGCAGTTGGTAGCGCAACTGATTCGTAATCAGTAGGTCGTGGGTTCGAGTCCCATTTCCAGCTTTCCGATATATCAAAAGCTGTGAAAAGATTTTTTTCTTCTCACAGCTTTTTTATTTAGATATTACTTTTTCTTTTTTGTGTTTTTGGAAGTTGTTTTTGTTGAGGCTTTACCTGAAGCGTTTGAAGATTTAGTTGAACTTTTCTTTTTGGTTGAAATACTCTTTATTGCATCAGCTGACACAATTCCAAGAATCCTCTCCTCCTCAATCTTCTCATACTTTTCTTCTATAGCTTTTTCCTGCTCCAAAAGTTCTCTTTCATATTTTTCTTTCAGTTCTTTTAAAAGTCTCTCTTCTTCCTGACTCTGCTTTTCTTTCAGAGCAGCAAGTTTTTCCTGACGCTCAGCTTCTTTCTTGTTCTCTTCCTCTTCCTTTATGGCACGTATTTTCTTTTCCTGTTCAGTATAAGGAACATAACTGAAAATACATAGTGAAACAGCCCCAATCCTGACAGAAAGAGAATAATCCCTGCCATCAACTTCTTTTCTTCTGGCTTCCTTTTTACCGGTATTTAAAACTCCGCTTCCTCCATAAGAAACATCATCACTGTTAAAAATTTCAGTATATCTGCCGTCTGCGGGAACTCCTATCTCAATTTCCCTTTCAACGCCGGCCATATTGGCTATTACAAGAAGCATTTCCTTGGAATCACTGCTTTTTCTGACAAATGAAAGCATGCACTCATCGGAAGCCATATTGTTTATCCATTCAAAACCACTGTCAGAACTGTCAAGCTGATGAAGCGCTTCGTGATCATAATACAGCTTATTAAGCTTTGAAAGCATATTTTCTACAAAAATGGACTGATCGACAGTAAGGGCATCCGGCTCCATATAAAGATGTTTTCTCCCCGGATGAACCATCATATAGCTTATTGCCAGACGAAGATTTGCCATTTTCTGAGATGAGTCACCGGGCATCAGATAATACAATCCTTCAAGTCCCTTTTCAAGCTCTTCGTGTGTAAAGCCCAAAACAAATCTCTCTGTATAGCTGTAGATAATACTAAATGTAAGCTCATCATGATGTCCGGCTCTGAACAGAGGATCATTTTGCATGTAAGATAAGAAATCTCTTGTCCATCCGTTGTTCCACTTGTAATCAAATCCAAGTCCGCCATCATCAACAGTATCTGTAACCTGCGGCCAGCATGCCGTCTCTTTTGTGAGCATAATAACGCCGGGATTGCTCTTATGTATAACGGTATTTAGCTGCTTAAGAAATTCCAAAGCTTCTAAATTTTCATTGCCGCCATAGATGTTAGTTATCCATTCACCCGGTTTTCTGTCATAATCCAGATAGAGAATCTTGGATATATCAGAGGTTCTAAGACCATCAACATGAAAAGTCTCTATCCAGTAAAGTGCATTGGAAATAAGGAAATTTGTAACTTCCTTGCGACCATAATCAAAAATCAGATCGCCGGACTTTGGATGTACGCCAATCCTTGGATCCTCATATTCATACAGGCACTTGCCATCAAAACTGTTAAGTCCGCAGGAGGATTTCGGGAAAAAGGTCGGAACCCAGTCAAGCAACACTCTTATTCCTGCACCATGGCAGGCATCAATAAATTTCATGAACTCTTCAGGAGAGCCGTTCGCATCATCAAGCGCAAAGAAATCCAAAATATGATAAAAATGTCCCGGAACATGTTTCATAACCGGCATAAGTTCAATTGTATTAAACCCATGGTTCTGAACATATTCCAAAATGTCAGATGTAATCTCCTCTATGGAACTTCTTTCGGCATGACGCCCCGTAAAAGCTTCCAAAGATATTTCGCATATTGAAAGCGGTGCTTCATCAAGTTCAAATTTTCTTCTCTGAGCAAGCCACTTGGAGTCATTCCATACAATTGATTTTCGGGAGCATATAACAGAAATAATCCCATTTTCACCACGACTCTGCATAGCATATGGATCAGGGCGTTTAAAAATAAGTCCGCTTCTGGTTTTTATCTCAAACTGATATCCGTCATTTTCTTTGGCTCCCGGAACAAAAATCTCGAATACTCCCATTGGATCCAATCTGTGCATCTGGCAAATCCTGCCATCCCAGTTGTTAAAATCGCCAATAACACTGACTCTTGCAGCAGACGGCGCCCATACAGCAAACAATGTTCCCTGCACAGTTCCTCTTTTCATAGGATGTGCACCAAGCTTCTCATAAATATGGTAATGGATGCCACTTCCAAGCTTTATAAAATCCTCTCTGTCCATATATGGTCCGAAGGCATAAGGATCATCAACAGCTTTTTCATTTCCCTCGACATCTGTAATTATCAGCTTATATTTAAGTTTCTCTATATACGGAACAATAACCGCATAAAAACCGGCCTCATCCGCCAATTCCATAGGATAAGTCTTTTTAGTGTTTTCAACCAGAACACTTACCTCTTTTGCATCAGGATAAAAGGCCTGAATAAGGTAATTGGCACCAACCTTATGAGCCCCGAGAATTCTATGAGGATTATCGCCATCAGAGTAAATAATCTCCTCAATTTCCGGCCAGTTCATCATCTTATATAACTTATTATTCATGTCTCCCTCCCCATTGGGTAATTTATACGTGTAAATTACTATATTATTGTACCACAGATATCATGAATAAATAAACCGCTCAGGAGTTTTGGTTCAAACCAGGTTGACTTAGGCGGCATAAGGCGTCCCGAGTCTGCCACTCTAAAGAGTTCACCTATGGAAGTAGGGTACATGGAAAATCCAACGGCATAGCCATTTTGACACCTTCTTTCTATTTCAGAAAGTCCCCTTATACCTCCTATAAAATCTATTCTTTTATCGGTTTTAGGATCGTCAATGCCAAGAACCTTTGAAAGAATCTCATTCTGAAGAACAGAAACATCAAGCCCTTCTACAGCATCATCTTTTTTTACACTGTCTTTAGCTTCAAGCCTGTACCATACTCCATCTAGATACATACCAAACTGTCCCTTGTGATCCGGTTTAACCGCCTCATTTTCTCTATCTATATCAAACTTTTCAGAAACAGTTTTCAAAAAATCAGAAACAGAAAGTCCATTTAAGTCCTTAACAATTCTGTTGTAGTCCATTATTTCAAGTTCATCATCAGGAAAAAGAACCGACAAAAAATAATCCGATTTGAGCTTTCCTCTTATTTTCCCTTCATTTTCCTCTCTCTTTTTTAGTCCCACTTTAACCGCAGACGCGCATCTGTGGTGTCCATCAGCAATATAAATGGAATTAATTGATGTAAAAATTCTACTGATAGTATTTACTTCATCTTCATCAGAAATAACCCAGACTTTATTATGTACTCCATCCTCTGATTCAAAATCATAAACCGGTTCATCCACTTCTTTTACCTTTGAAACCAGCTCCGAAATAAGCCTGTTTTTCCTGTAGCAAAGAAATATCGGCCCGGTCTGAGCATCGCAGGTATAGACATGCTTTATCCTGTCTTCTTCCTTGTCAGCTCTCGTATTCTCATGCTTTTTAATAATTCCTCCAAGGTAATCATCTATAGAAGCACATGCAACGATTCCGGTCTGGCTTCTTTCTTTAAAAACCTGCTCATAAATATAAAAGCACTTCTCCTCATCCTGAATAAAAGAGCCATCTTCCATTTGTTTTTTTAGCATATCCCTTGCTTTTTCGTACACTTCAGGAGCATACATATCATAGTCTTTCGGAAAGCCCGTTTCCGGCCTGTCTATGGCAAGAAAAGAATCCGGATTGTTTTTTACCGCTTCGAAGGCTTCTTCTCTGCTAAAAACATCGTATGGAAGTGCAGCTTTTTTCTTTACTATATTCGTATTTGGTCTAAATGCCCTAAAAGGTCTTATGTCAGCCATTTTTCATCCTCCAATATATTAAAATCGAGTAGGATTTTACTCCTACCCGATATTATAATACCTTTTTATTTATACGTCTTTTCTAACAACTCTTACTCTTATAACTCCATCTATCTTTTCAAGCTTACTTACAAGAGCATCTTCAATTCCATCTTCAAGGTCAATCAAAGTATACGCATAATCGCCACGGGACTTATTGGTCATATCAGAAATATTATAACCGGCCTCTCCTATTTCAGTAGTGAACTGACTGATCATGTTGGCAATGTTTTTGTGATAAATAGCCATTCTCGGATTGTTGCAAACACCCATATCACAATTAGGGAAATTAACCGAATTGTTGATATTACCATTTTCAAGGAAGTCTTTTAACTCAAGAACCGCCTTTACAGCACAGTTATCTTCAGATTCCTCTGTTGATGCTCCAAGATGAGGGATAACAATGCATCCGTCATGTCCGGCTGTTGTAGGATTAGGGAAATCAGTAACATACTTTCTGATTTTTCCTGAATTGATTCCTGCCAAAACTGCGACTTCATCACATAGAATGTCTCTTGCAAGATTTATGATGATAACGCCTTTTTTCATCTTTGCAATAGCTTCCTGACCGATCATTCCCTTTGTGGAATCAAGAGCCGGTACATGTACTGTGATAATATCACACTTAGAATAGATATCATCCACATTAGTAACATGCTTAACATCAGAAGAAAGTCTCCATGCTGCATCAATTGAAAGATAAGGATCATATCCATACACTTCCATTCCAAGCTGTCTTGCAGCATTTGCAACTCGTACACCTATCGCACCAAGACCGATAATTCCGAGCTTTTTGCCAAAAATTTCAGTTCCGGCAAATTTCTTTTTTGACTTCTCTGTAAGCTTTGCAATATCAGGATCACCTGCATTTGCTTTAACCCACTCGGTTCCACCGATAATATCTCTTGAAGCAATGAGCATAGCAGCAAGAACCATTTCTTTTACGCCATTCGCATTGGCTCCCGGAGTATTAAAAACAACAATACCGTCCTTTGCGCACTTATCAAGCGGAATATTATTAACTCCCGCGCCGGCTCTTGCTATAGCCAAAAGATTTTTGGAAAACTCCATTTCAAGCATATTGGCGCTTCTGACAAGAATCCCCTGTGCATCGTCAACATTATCGACAGCTTCATATTTGTCAGTAAAATTATTAAGACCAATCTTTGCGATAGGATTTAGACATTTGTACTTATACATGCTTCAGGCTCTCTCCTTTTCAAATTTATCCATGAATTCAACAAGTTTCTTTACGCCCTCTATAGGCATCGCGTTATATATGCTTGCTCTCATACCACCAACAGTTCTATGTCCCTTAAGACTGACAAATCCTGCTTTTGTAGCTTCTGCAATGAATTCAGCATTAAGTTCATCACTATCAGTAATAAACGGTACATTCATAAGTGAACGGTCTTCCTTGCGAACGGTACCCTTAAACATTTTGCTCTGGTCAAGATAATCATACAGAATTGCTGCCTTTTCCTCATTGCGCTTTTTCATTTCCTCAAGTCCGCCCTGAGCCTTAAGCCATTTGAACACAAGACCGCACATATAAATACTCCAGCAGTTTGGTGTGTTATACAAAGAACCGTTATCTGCCTGAGTTTTCCATTTGAGCATTGTAGGTGTATATGACGGAACATCATCTCTGATAAGATCTTCTCTGATAATGCTGATAACAAGTCCGGCAGGTCCGACATTCTTTTGAACACCGCCATAAATAACGCCGTACTTTGTAACATCAACAGGTTCAGATAAGAAACATGAAGAAACATCCGAAACAAGAATATGTCCTTTAGTGTTTGGCAGAGTCTTAAACTTGGTGCCATAAATTGTGTTATTCTCGCAGATATAAACATAATCAGCATCTTCCGGTATCGGAAGATCTGAGCAATCCGGAATATAGGAGAAAGTTTTGTCAGCACTTGAAGCAACTTCTATGGCTTCACCATACTTTTGCGCTTCCTGATATGCTTTTTTAGCCCACTGTCCTGTGATAATATATGCTGCCTTGCCATTTTTCATAAGGTTCAGAGGAACTGCTGCAAACTGCTGGCTTGCGCCTCCCTGTAAAAAGAGAACCTTATAATTGTCAGGAATATTCATGAGATCCCTGATATCCTGTTCGGCTGTCTGAATGACATTATCAAAGGTCTTGGATCTATGGCTCATCTCGTTGATTGACATACCGCATCCGTTGTAATCGAGCATCTCTGCAGCTGCCTGCTTAAGCACTTCTTCCGGCAGCACTGCTGGTCCGGCACTAAAATTATAAACTCTTGACATCTTTCTCCTCCTTAAGCTGTGTACATAAGTTTGAGATTTTTATACGAGCAGAAAGTCCCTTCAATGTGCATCCCACTAATAAAAATCTCAAACTTATGAATTTACATTCTCGTAAAAACGAACAAACACTTTAATGATTTGAATTGTTAAATTCAACTCTTAAAATACATTGTAGTCGTGATAAAAAAAATGTCAAGAATACAATTCCATAATTAATGTTATTTAATTTTTCAAAAATGAATTTGTGGATTTTTTATTGAAAAACCGGCAAAGATTTGTTACATGAAATAAGGATATGAAAAGGCATATTCTTAACTCATCAAGGCTTCTTTGCCGCCCGAATCAGTAATATAGAATCACAGGAGTCCCGACTTCTACAACTTCCCAAAGCTGAGAAACCTGATCAAGAGGACAATTAATACAGCCGTGAGAGCCATCTCTTTTATATATTTCTTCTCCAAATTTTGACCTCCAGGTGGCATCGTGAATGCCAACTCCTTTGTGAACTCCAAGCCAATAATTTACATAAGAAACATAATCCACGCCGATAAGATTTGTGTGATATCGTTTATTATAAACCGGAAATACTCCTGTCGGTGTACCTCTACCCCTGTTTACATTTCCGGTAACTATAGGCATATTCATATTGAGTTTCCCATCAACATAGTAAGACAGCTCCTGTTTCCCCATGTTTACTTCTATATATGTTTCTCCGAGACTTTCTTTTGCATCATAAGAAACTACAGAATCCTGATACTGCAGTTTTCTTACTTCTTCATTTGATTGACTTCCTGAAATATATGCTTCTTTTAGATGCTCAAATTCAGAATTTATATCATAAACAAGTCCATTGCCTTTACTATTGTTATTAATGGCAATATCTACATTCTCATTGCCGTCCTGATACTGATTAAGCCCCCATTCAGTACCGTGATCAGCCATCATTTTGTATAAACACTCATACATTTTGTTTTCGCTCAGAATAAGATTTCCGTTTTCATCAATAAGAAACCCGTAGATATTATAAAAGCCTTCCTCCTCAGGAAATTTCTGTTCCTCATTACCTAAAATAAAATATCCGCTGCCGGGTTTGTTTTTTGATACTTTTTCTTCTTTTGCACTTTCAATATCACTTTCGGTCATAATAAAAGAACCGGCAATGTTCTTATCAATCTGCAGCTTCTCTTCTCCAATTTCATAAGTGATACCGCAAGTCTGAACTTCGTCTATTTTCTCAAAAAGATCAATAACCTTTTTCTGCTCTTCATTAAGCGTAATATCCGTATAGCAGCCGTCAAAGTTGTACAGTTTAATGTCTGTTTTTAGCGAAATAATGCTATCTGTGACAACCTCAGTTATCTTATCCTCTACCGGAGCCTTGCTAAGATTGTCTTTAAGCACATAGCCACTATCTTTTGTTTTTTCTATACTGATATCAAGACTATCTCCATCGAGAAAAATTTCCCAATCAGAGATAATATTTTTTACATTTTCTTCATCAATTGAAACATCGGGAGTAAAATTTGCAACCAGGCCCTTAAAAAAATAATAGCCCCAGGCAAAAGGATTTTTATCAGACAGATACGAATCAAGAGTACTTGTAAAGTCTATACTCACACCCGCATCCTTAGCAGAAATAAAGAGCTCTGCTCCGCTAATATCAGTGACGTTTATACCATCATACTGATACTTTTGGCAGAGCTCTTCGTTTACTTCATCAACACTTTTTCCGGTACAATACACACCGTTGATCCATGTAAAGCAAGGGAACCCATTCATATAATAAAATCCAAGTCCTATATAAACAGCTATAAATGCCGCAACTGATGCAGCAAGTACAATCAACAATCCCTTTACAACTTTACTCATGATCTCCCCCAAAATCACTTTCCATTTTTATTTCTTTGAAGCAAGATCACCTGCATCAAAGGCCTCGCTGATAGATGCTCCTGCCGGAACCATTGGGAACACCTTATCATCTTCTTCTATTATACAATCAATAACGACCGGGCGGTCGGATTTTATTGCTTTCTTTAGAACAGATGCTACTTCTGACCTTTTGGTTATCCTGTAAGCAACGCAGCCAAGGCCCTCAGCAACTTTGCAATAATCGACCTTATCCTCAAAAATTGTCTGAGAATAATGCTTTTCGTAAAACAGAGTCTGCCACTGTCTTACCATTCCCAGCACATTATTATTAATAACGATTTCAATTACAGGAAGGTTATACTTGGAAGCCGTGGCAAGTTCATTCATATTCATTCTAAAACATCCATCACCGGCTACATTGACACAAAGCTTGTCAGGATTGCCTGCTTTTGCACCAATGCATGCACCAAGGCCATATCCCATGGTTCCAAGACCACCGGATGTAAGAAAAGTCCTTGGATGTCTGAACTTATAATACTGTGCTGCCCACATCTGATGCTGTCCAACATCTGTAGAAATAATAGCTTCACCTTTTGTAAGCTTATCAAGCTCCTCAATAATATATGGACAGGTAAGCTTGTCAGTTTCATAGCTCAATGGATATTTCTTTTTATAATCATTAATCTTAGCAATCCATTCAGCATGATCCATCTGTGAAATCTCGGCATTAATACCTGCCAGAACTTCCTTTAAATCACCGACAATCGCAAAATTTGTTCTGATATTTTTATTGATCTCTGCCGCATCAATATCTATCTGAAGGATTTTGGCTTTCGAAGCAAAGGTCTTGGCATTACCGGTTACTCTGTCTGAAAACCTTGCTCCCAAAGTAATCAAAAGGTCGCACTCGCTGACACCAAAATTTGATGTCTTTGTTCCATGCATACCGATCATGCCTGTGTAAAGCTCATCTGTACCGTCAAAAGCGCCCTTGCCCATCAAAGTGTCACACACAGGTGCATCAATAGTGTGCGCAAAGGTCTTAAGTTCCTCCGCAGCTCCCGATATGACCGCACCACCACCAACATAAATGTATGGTCTTTTTGATGCCTTGATCATTTTTACAGCATTAAGAATATCATCATGTGTAAATAAAGCTTCAGGCTTTTCATTTTCTATTTTTACCGCCTTATAATCGCAGCTCTTCTGAGTAACATCTTTGGTAATATCGACAAGAACAGGTCCCGGACGACCGCTCTTTGCAATCTTAAAAGCTTTTCGTAGTGTACTTGCAAGTTCTTTTACATCTTTTACAATGTAGCCATGTTTTGTGATGGGCATCGTAATTCCGGCAATATCCACCTCCTGAAAAGAGTCTTTACCGAGCAAAGGCAAATTTACATTACATGTTATAGCAACCATCGGAACAGAATCCATATATGCTGTAGCAATGCCTGTCACAAGATTTGTGGAACCCGGCCCGCTGGTAGCCATGCACACTCCGACTTTACCGGTTGATCTGGCATATCCATCTGCCGCATGAGCAGCTCCCTGCTCATGTGACGTTCTGATATGTAAAAAATCATTCTGCTGTTTGTATAATTCATCATAGATATTAAGTATAGTGCCACCGGGATATCCAAAAACGGTATCAACGCCCTGCTCCTTGAGACACTCTAAAACAATCTGTGCTCCTGTTAACTGCATGATTAAGCTCCTTAATTCAGTAGTTTTCCATATTTTATTCAGTTAATCAACATCTTGGAATTTCCAAGATAGCTCCGCGATTACCACTTGTTACAAGTTCGCGGTAACGGGCAAGATATCCTGTTGTAACCTTAGGTTCTCTTGGTTTCCAGTTCTTTCTTCTCTCAGCAAGTACTTCATCTGAAACCTTTACATTAAGAGAATTATTTGGAATATCTATACTTATGATATCTCCCTCTTCAATAAGAGCAATTGGTCCGCCTACAGCAGCTTCAGGAGAAACATGACCGATAGAAGCACCACGGCTTGCACCGGAAAATCTTCCATCAGTAATAAGCGCTACGGAAGAGCCAAGTCCCATTCCGGCAATTGCAGATGTAGGATTAAGCATCTCTCTCATACCGGGACCACCCTTTGGTCCCTCATACCTTATAACAACAACATCGCCTGAAACAATCTTACCACCAAGAATAGCTGCTATAGCATCTTCTTCACAATCAAATACTCTTGCAGGACCTTCATGAACCATCATTTCGGGTACTACTGCAGATTTCTTTACAATACCGGTATCCGGCGCGATATTTCCCTTAAGTACAGCAATTCCGCCAGAGAGCATGTATGGATTCTCAATAGGTCTTATAACTTCAGGGTTTAGGTTCTTTACTCCCTCAAGATTTTCAGCTATTGTTTTGCCAGTAACAGTAATAACATCTGTATTAAGAAGGTTTTTCTTAACAAGTTCAGACATAACGGCAAGAACACCACCTGCTTCATTTAAGTCTTCCATATATGTAGGACCGGCAGGAGCAAGATGACAAAGATTCGGCGTTCTGCTTGAAACTTCATTGGCAATTTCCATGTTAAGTTCAACACCTGCTTCATGCGCAATGGCCGGCAAATGAAGCATTGTATTTGTTGAGCATCCAAGTGCCATATCCATGGTAAGAGCATTCATGAAAGCTTCTTTTGTCATAATATCTTTTGGTCTGATATCTTTTTTAACAAGATCCATCACAGCATATCCTGCGCGCTTAGCAAGTCTGATTCTTGCTGAATATACAGCAGGAATTGTTCCATTTCCCGGAAGTCCCATTCCGATTGTCTCTGTGAGACAGTTCATAGAATTGGCAGTGTACATACCGGAGCATGAACCGCATGTAGGACATGCCTTTTCCTCATACTCACAAAGCTTTTCTTCAGTCATTTTACCTGCAGATACACTACCAACCGCCTCAAACATTGAAGAAAGAGATGTCTTATGTCCATCTACTCTTCCTGCCATCATCGGTCCACCTGAAACAAATACAGTAGGAATATTCACTCTTGCTGCAGCCATCAAAAGTCCGGGAACATTTTTATCACAGTTCGGAATGCACACCATGCCATCGAAAGCATGAGCTTTTGCAAGACATTCAGTACTGTCTGCGATAAGGTCTCTGGTTACCAGAGAATATTTCATTCCTATATGTCCCATAGCAATTCCGTCGCATACAGCAATAGCAGGTACTACAACCGGCATTCCTCCGGCTTCTGCTACTGCAAGCTTAACTGCCTCAGTGATCTTATCAAGATTCATGTGGCCCGGAACAATTTCATTGTAAGAGCTGACAATACCAATTAAGGGTTTTCTTCTCTCTTCTTCTGTGAAACCAAGTGCATTAAAAAGACTCCTGTGAGGTGCCTGCTGAAGTCCTTTCATAACTCTGTCGCTGTTCATTGTCATGATATTCTCCTCCTATTACTTTACATATAATACAAAGTCTTCACTTTCGTAAATGACTCGCATAGTCTTAAGATAATCCCAATTGATCGTCTCATTTGTCTGGTAAAACTTCCAAAAATCTTCCCCACTATATCCGCTTTGCAACATATCTTTATCGATAATGACCATGTCTGCATCATCAACATCTGTCTTGGTGCAGTCTATATCCCAGCCGAATTTCATAAGATATTGCTGATCACAGTCAAGTGCAGCCGGATTATTTTTTTTAAGCACATCTGCTATATAAAGTGTGTTAAAAAGCTCATTCTCCCTGTTTCCAAGCTGACAGTTAAAATCAGAACTTGTAACCCTGAATACAAATAAAACCGCTATAATTATTGTTGGAATATAAACTCCAAGTCCCGAATACCACTTTTCTCTTCTGGTAATTGTTTCAGTTTCCCTGGAAAGGATAGCATCACCGGATAAACCTGAAGTTTTCCTGTTATACAATCTTATGGTCACATTTATAAGCCTTTCCAATGTTGCACAAATACACAAAACAACAATAAAACTGCTGTAACCAAAAACCCTGAGATACGGGAGCTTCTTTTGAACTATAAGCATTATGCCGATAAACAAAAGATTAACTATGGCAACCAGATTGATAACCGTTCTGCTATATTCAAAATGCTTGAAGCATTCATATATCATGCATCCCATTCCCGCAATGATAAATATAAAAAGAACTGCTACAAGACCGGGAAGCATATAGTTTAACATGCTCATATTCCATCCGATATATCTCTGCCAGAACACATCAGGTTCAAGGCTTTGAATGTAAGGCTGTGAAAGCATATAATTAACGCCTGTTAAAAGAGCCTTCAAAGGACTTCTTAAAAGGACTGCCCCATGAGTCCAGCCATAAAACTCAGTTCCTTCTGTCTTAACCAAAAGATTAGAACCTATGGCAAGCCAGATTACAGAATATAAAAACAACGTAAAAAGCGCTGCCATAATGCCGGTAAAAATAAGTTTTATCAGCTTCTTTCTATAGATATTATCAGCCTTATTGTCATATACATTTTTACTTCTAAAAGCATTTATAAATAAGTACAATGCTCCGGACAGTCCCACTGGTATAACCCAGTAAACACTGCTTGGAACAGTGTAAAGACCTATAACAAGTACTCCAAATAATGAAAAATACAAATAATTCTTTTTTTCATTCAGACTGCATATCTGGCAAGTACAATAAATCGACAGCAAAAAACATAATGTAGCAAGTGTATAGCCCCTGCCCTGGACACTGTATTCATTAACAACCTGCATTGAAGCATAGAGTAATGCTGCTGCAAATGGAAGCCAATGGGAAAAGAATCTCTTACATATCCTATAGACCAGAATCAGGTTGCTTATAGCACAGACAAAAGAAACTCCCCTTAGACCAAAATATGAATTTCCAAACAGATCAATAATGGCTGAAAATACAGAATATCCAACATGATTATTGGGAAGCGGCCAATGAATTGCTGCGTATACAGGTCCCTTACTGATAAATGTGTAATAAGTATAAAGCTCATCATATTGTGGCGTTATGGCAAACATCCTCCACAAATAATATGCTCCCATACCTATTACCAAAAGAGTCATGGCTATAGTTTCCGGCTCATGCGGCAAAAAGTCATATATTTTCTTTTCTGTTTTTTCAACTGTTAACTCGTTCAGCAATCAGATCCCCCATTTTTCTGCAGCCGACTATCTCAAAAGATTCCTTCTCGTTAAGGCAGAGATCCTTTGTTCTGTAGCCTTCTTTAAGTACCTGCTTAACTGCATTTTCTATAGAATCGGCTTCTTTATCAAGATTAAATGAATACCTGAGCATCATAGCTGCCGAGAGAATTGTAGCTATCGGATTGGCTATATCTTTTCCTGCAATATCAGGTGCGCTTCCATGGCTTGGCTCATACAATCCAAAGCTGGAATCATTTAAAGAAGCACTTGGCAACATTCCGATTGAACCTGTTATCATGCTGGCTTCATCAGATAAAATATCTCCAAACATATTCTCTGTAAGAACCACATCAAATGAAGAAGGGCTCTTTACAAGCTGCATGGCACAGTTATCGACAAGCATATGCGAAAGCTCCACATCCGGATAATCTTCTCTGACTTCGTTGACAACCTTTCTCCAAAGTCTTGAAGAATCAAGGACATTAGCCTTATCAACACTGATAACCGACTTACGTCTTTTCCTGGCCACTTCAAAGGCCTTAATGGCAATACGTCTGATCTCGCTCTCTTTGTATACAAGACTGTCACAGGCAACAAGCTCTCCATCCACTTCTCTGGTAGATCTCTCACCAAAGTATAAGCCTCCTGTAAGCTCTCTCATAATCAGCATGTCAAAACCCTTTTCAGCCTCTTCCTTTTTTAAAGGACAAGCTTCCTTAAGCTCCGGATAAAGATATGCCGGTCTTAAATTGGCAAACAGATTAAGTGCTTTACGCAGCCCCAAAAGTCCTGCTTCAGGCCTCTTTGAAGGCTCCAGCTTATACCATGGAGACGTACTGGTGTCTCCGCCAATAGATCCCATAAGACACGCATCTGCTTTTTTACAGGCAGTTATCGTTTCATCCGTTAACGGCACACCATAGGCATCAATAGAACATCCTCCCATAAGAACATCCTTGTAAACTATTTCATGCCCATACTTTTCACATACCTTATCAAGAACCTTTTTTGCTTCTGTTACTATTTCAGGACCGATTCCATCTCCCGGAATACATGTAATATTCAGCTTCATCCCCTAGCTCCTTTGTAAAATATTTGCTTATAGAATAAGCCTGACCAGGGGCGCACCTTGGCCAGGCTTAAATCTGTCAATTATTTTTTCTTTGAGTCCTTACTATCTGATGCTGCAGCAGCAACTGCATCTTCAGGCTTCTCAACTTCGACAATAGCTTCCTTAACCATAGGAATACGACAGTTCTTGTTGTTACCAAATTCAACGATTACCATATCATCATTGATATCAATTACTGTGCCGATGAAACCGCCTGTTGTTCTAACGCTGTCTCCAACTGCAAGAGAAGCAAGCACCTGTGCTTTCTGCTTCTGCTCTTTTCTATTAGGGCGCATAAACAAGAAGTAGATAGCTACCATGAACACAGCATAAATAAGAATAGTTGTTATAAATGCCGTACTAGAAGTGCCGGTAGCCTCAGTAGTTAAAAATAATCCCATACCTTCCTCCAAAACTAGTTATATATACCAAACAATAATACTAAAAAGAAAACTCAAATTCAAGTAAATAAAAACATCAATTAAGATAAATCAATTTGGACTTGATTTTTCTTAACCTTTACGCCAGTTCCTCGCAATATTATAGTCCTGCGAAACGGGCTGTGAATCAAACTCAAGCATACCTTCAAGCTTTCTCTTCTTATAAGCAGAAAACTCACCTTTTTCAATAGCCTGCCTTATCTCTGTCATCATATGATTATAGAAATAAAGATTATGAAGAACGCAAAGTCTCATGCCAAGCATCTCACCAGCCTTAAGAAGGTGTCTGATGTAGGCTTTGGAATACCTTCTGCAGGCAGGACAGCCACATCCCTCTTCAATCGGAGTATCATCCATTTCATATCTGGCATTTAAAATATTGATATGCCCTCTGTTCGTATAAAGATGCCCATGTCGACCGTTTCTGCTTGGATATACACAGTCAAAGAAGTCAACGCCTCTTTCAACAGCTTCCAATATATTTGCAGGGGTCCCGACACCCATAAGATAAGTAGGCTTATTCTCAGGAAGAAATGGTACTACTGTGTCAAGCACGTGATACATTTCCTCATGAGACTCACCAACTGCAAGTCCTCCTACCGCATATCCGTCAAGATCAAATTCACTTATACGCTTTGCATGCTCAATTCTTATATCATCAAAGATTGCACCCTGATTTATTCCAAAAAGCATTTGATCATGATTAACCGTGTATTCAAGACCGTTTAATCTCTCCATCTCTTTTTTGCATCTAAGAAGCCATCTGGTAGTTCTGTCTACCGACATCTGAACATACTCATGCTCAGCCTTGGCTGACGGACATTCATCAAATGCCATTGCTATGGTGGAGCCCAGATGCGACTGAATCCTCATACTCTGTTCAGGTCCCATAAAAAGCTTGTGACCGTCTATGTGAGAATGAAAATATACACCTTCTTCTCTTATCTTACGGGTCTTGGCAAGAGAAAAGACCTGGAATCCGCCTGAATCCGTCAAAATGGGCTTGTTGCATGACATAAACTTATGCAGTCCGCCCATTCTGTAAACTAGCTCATCCCCCGGTCTTAAATGCAAATGATAAGTATTGGAAAGGACAACCTGAGTATCAATCCCCTCAAGGTCCTCTGTAGAAACTCCTCCTTTAATTGCTGCTACTGTGGCAACATTCATAAATACGGGAGTCTGGATAACGCCATGAACAGTTGTAAATTCAGCTCTTTTGGCGTTTCCATCCTTTTTTAATATTTTGTACATAAACTTCCTCAATCAACATAAGTGCTCCAGAACTCTTCCAGGCAGATATCATTTTCATACATAACAGTTGCTGCATCAACGCCAACGTATCTAAAGTGCCACGGCTCAAATTCAATGCTTGTAATATCCTCTTTACCAAGTGGATATCTTAATATAAATCCATACTTATAACTATTATCCGCAAGCCATTTACCGGCTGTTGTATCAGCAAAACCTTCATCAAGACTGGAATATCCGTCACAAATAATATCAATAGCAAGTCCTATCTGATGCTCAGAAGATCCCGGAACAGTAACCGCCTGAGACGCAAGATTATAAGCTTCCATATATGACATACCGCCATTCATGTACCTGTCAACCTTATTGGTAAAAAGCATTGTCTGACGATCCATATCTCTGTAGGGCGAGCAGATTATAAGATTAACGCCATCCTTACTGGCTGCCCTCATCATCTCCAGAAGCGGCGAGATAATTCTCTCATCGCAGCGCATGGAGCCGCTAATGGTTCCAAGCTGCACTTCATAATCATCTGGAATCGGATGCTGCTTATTTACCAGAATAATCTGCCAGTCATCACTGTCAAAAGAATAATCTGCCATTGTAGCTGCAAGCGGAACCTGCTGTTCTACTTCCTCAGATGAAATTATAGATTCCTCATCACTTACTTCACTACTCTCTGATGTGGCAGCCAAAATTTCCGATAAATTTGCTATATTATCAGAAACTGTATGCTCTGCCTCATTTGCATCAGGATTGTTACTGTCCATTGCCTCTTCAATAAGCGTTTCATCCACAGTTGTTACAGACAGCTCTGCCTGTGACTCATAACCAACAAGAGCTGACAAATTGTCTGTACTTTCACCTGTATAACCATCAATATTCATATCAGAATCAAAGCTGATATTAAGAGACATTGCAGGATAAGAAAAACTACTACTTGATACAAAGAAAAGCAGGATGCACGCAAGACTTATAAATCTCTTTGCATTGCTATAGAAATAAAACAAAAAGTTGTAGCCTGTAATTGATATTACTGCATAGGCAAGTCCTAAAAAGGAAAGAGCCTTATGTTTTCTATTAAATTTTTGAACATTGAAAATTATCTTTTCCTTATGAGATAACTTTCTCTGCAAGTTACTGGCATTCATATCGGAAATCCCCTCTTATTTCAGATATCAAGCGCTGACTATACTATAGATGTAAAACATATGCTAAAGTCCGTTTCCTTCAGCATCTAAAAATCATTATATAACTTATTCACACAAAATTCACTATTTTTTCTAGAAGAAATCTTATCCATGGGAAACAGGGAATCAGACAGGAAATATTTCCCTAAAAGGTTCCGATATTATAGTGCTTTAACTGACGTAAAAAAGCCTGGCTCCGGAAGAGAATAACGATACAAGGCTCCTCTTACTTTATATTTCCGATTATTTCTTATAAAAACCAATTATATTCTCTGCTCTGGAAAGCATATTTGACATCAAAAGATCCAGTGTACAAAGAGCACACATACTCTCCACCACTACCACAGCTCTTGGAACCACAACAGGGTCGTGTCGCCCATGGATACTCACCTGAATATTTTCTCCTGACTTATTAACAGTATTCTGAGTTTTGGCAATGCTCGGAGTTGGCTTAAAATAAACTCTGAATACAATTTCGCTTCCATCAGAAATACCACCAAGAATACCACCTGCGTGATTGGTTTGTTTTTCAACAGAACTATCTCTCATCACAAACTCATCGTTATTTTCAGAGCCTTTATACTTTGAAACTCTGGTTCCATCACCTATTTCAACTGCTTTAACAGCGCCTATACTCATAACAGCATGAGCAATAACAGCATCAAGCTTATCAAATACAGGCTCTCCAACCCCTGCAGGAAGACCTGTAACATGGCATTCCACCACTCCACCTACAGAATCCATTTCTTCTTTACACTTGGAAATAAGTTCCATCGCTCTTTTATCTGCTTCAGCATCAGGCATTGCTGTCGGAGTCAAAAGAATATTCTTTTCATCAAATTTCTTTTCATCAATCTCGACATCACCGATTGCTCTGGTAAATGCCATAACTTTAATGCCCATCTCGTTAAGGAGTTTACTGCAAAGCGCGCCTGCAGCAACTCTTCCTATAGTCTCTCTTCCGGAGGAACGTCCGCCTCCTCTGTAGTCCCTGAAACCAAATTTTTCATCAAAACCAAAATCCGCATGTCCGGGCCTGTAGTACCCGGCAATCTCGCTATAATCACCTGATCTTTGGGATGTGTTTTTTACCATCATTGAAATTGGAGTTCCGGTGGTCTTTCCCTCAAAAATTCCGGAAAGGATTTCTACTTCATCCCCCTCTTTTCTGGAAGTAGTAGCCGCAGAAGTACCGGGCTTTCTGCGATCAAGGAACTTTTGTACGTCATTTTCAAAAAGCTCCATTCCTGCTGGAAATCCGTCAACCACAACTCCAAGAGCTCTTCCATGAGATTCTCCCCATGTAGATATTTTAATATTTTTTCCAAAAATAGAGCCTGCCATATAATCATCCCCTGAAAACGTAAATTTAGTAATCAAGAGAAATTATATCACAGGCATTCTTGCAATAGATATATTTTTATAGCAAAAGATAGATGTATTCAACCGGCGTCAATCAGTTTCTCGAGAGTATCAAATAGAACTGCCGGTTCGACAGGCTTACTTAAATGCGCATTAAGTCCTGCCTGAAGGCTTTGCTGAACATCTTCATCAAAGGCGTTTGCAGTAAGTGCAATAATAGGAATAGTTAGTGAATCTGCTTTATTTCTGCTACGGATAATCTTGGACGCTGTAAGTCCATCCATCAAAGGCATCCTCATATCCATAAGTACGGCATCATAGTATCCTTCAGGTTTGGAATCATAAAGGTCAACAGCAGCCTTACCGTTGATTGCATGATCCGCTTCTATTCCGCGCATAGACAAAACTTTAAGCATAATCTGGGCATTGACCTCAATATCTTCAGCCAAAAGTATATGTCTTCCTTCAAGAGCAGCCTTGGTTTTTATTCCTTTGGCAAATTCTCTTTTCATCTGAAGCACATTTTTAAACTCATTTATGAGGTTTTCGGTAAACAGCGGCTTGGCGATAAAGCTGTCTACACCGGCCTGTGTTGCCTCCTCATAAATATCATCCCAGTTATATGCCGTAAGTATAATAACAGCCGTATCCTGTCCAATTAAAGCTCTTATCTGTTTGGTAGTTTCAAGGCCGTCCATTTCTGGCATTTGCCAATCGACGATGATAAGATTATATGGTTCCTGCCTTGCCTGAGAGAGCTTTACCATCTCCAAAGCTTCACTCCCCGATTTTGCAATATCAGTTTCTATTCCAACCTGAGACATAACAAGCTTTGCATGATCACAGGCAAGAGGATCATCATCAATAACCAAAACCTTCATGTCATTAGGATGAATTTCGGTGTCATTGTCACTTTCAAGCTTTCTGGCAGAATCCTTTAGCGTAACATTTACATAAAATGTAGTTCCGACACCCTTGGCACTCTCAACCAATATTTCACCGTTCATCATATCTACAATACGTTTGGTAATAGCCATTCCAAGGCCGGAGCTGCCATACTTATTGGTGCTTCCTGCATTTTCCTGACTGAAAGTATCAAAAATCTTAGGAAGATATTCCTCGCTCATTCCGATGCCGGTATCACTTATTTTAAATTGAAGAGCGGTTTTTCCGTTGAAGCCGCCTTTCTTTTCTACGGTGAAATCAATTTTGCCACCCTCCGGCGTAAACTTTACAGCATTCCCGAGAATATTTATAAGTACCTGCCTTAGCTTTACACTGTCTCCAATATAATAATCATTAAGATGACCGCTTAACCTGCAATTATATTCGAGTCCCTTTTCCTTACACTGTCCGCTGAAAATAACATTAATCTGCTCCAGCATTTTAGAAAAAGCAAACTCTTCATTCTTTAAGGTCATGCGTCCCGACTCAATCCTCGACATATCAAGAATATCATTTATAAGGCTAAGGAGATGCTGCGCACTGCTGCCTATCTTTTCGAGATAATCTTTTGTAGTTTCAGAAATATCCGGTTCATTCAGAGCCAGCGAATCGAGACCTATTATAGCATTCATAGGAGTACGGATCTCATGGCTCATACTTGAAAGAAATACTGTTTTTGCCCGGCTTGCTTCTTCAGCGGTTTTCAATGCATCTGAAAGAGCCTGATTTTTGGCAAGAGAATCTCTCATCTCTTCGTCTATATCTGTAAATCCAACACCGACAGCATTTATCACATCTGCAGTATGTTTATCGTTATTGTTGACATCCGCCATTCGAAGCATTTCATAGCTTTCATTGTCGCCTTTTTTTACCAGATATCTGAATGCAATTATTGAGTTACTTTTTAAAGCCTCTCTTATATTTTCGGGCTTGATAAAATCAAGGAACTGCTTTCGATAGTCTTCTGCAACGTAACTATTTCCATATTCTGAAAATGCCTTGGAAAAAGAAAATACATCATCTTTGGCCACATTGTCACCTTCTGAAGAATCTTTTCTAAAACATGTAGCCATATCTTTATCCAAATTGACATAATAAACACTTCTGTAATCTGAAGCCAGAGCATTAATCATCTTGTCAAGTCTTGCTCTTTGTTTTTCCTGCTCCAAAAGTTCGTCCTGCAAAGCAATTCTCTCTTCAAGCTCCTGCTGCATAACTTCCGATGTTTCCTTTTCCGCAGAAAGCTTTGCAGCTTTTCTTGTCTGAATGAGCATTACTGTAAAAACACCTATCAGAACAAGTGTAGTAATAAGAGCCATTCCAAAGCTTCTCATAATGATTCCCTTTGAAATAGCATCAATCTGACTGCTGATAACACTTTCTCTGATAAGATAAGTAAGCATCCAATCAGTTCTGTGAACAGGAACATAGTACATTGTTTCTTTTATATTGTTATAGGTAAAAGAAGCAACGCCGGTAGTACCAACTGAAAAATCCTTCTTTATATTTTCAATGTTATAGCCTTTTTCAAACTCCGCATTATTAAGCGCTGTAAGTAAACTTTCTTCATTGGAAAGTCCCCCGAGAACAGTTTTGGTTAAAGAGATTCCATCCTTGGTATACAGATTACAAAAAGTCGTATTATTAGAACCTGACCGAAGAGATATAGTATCAAGCATTTCCTGTATATCAATCTCCATAAAGCACACAACAAGGAGCTGCCCTTCATAGGAAAGCTGATCTGTCGGCATAGCAACAACCACCTTAATATCTTCGCCATTTTCATTTTTTAAAGATATCTCCGGCTCTGAAAGTGTTTTATAGTCAAAGCCATACTGATCAATGTCGGTTCTGGTACCTCTGGAAGTGTAGATTAATCCATTTTCATCCACAAAAGCAAATTTCTCCAGACCATAGAGTTGCTTCATACGCAGCTGATAAGCCTGGAGTTTTTCGGTGCTGCTCAAATCATCAGGAGTAATAAGTCCGACAGCTACATCAAGATCACTTATATAGTCGCTAAGTGTCGAAGCAACTACCTGTTCTCTTCTTCCTGCCAATTCTTCCAAATAAAGGAGACTTACATTGCGCACTGCCTGTTCTGTATCTCTACTGGCACTTCGTCCCGACCATACCATACCCAATACAAGTATAGCAGCGACCACAATGCTCCCAATGACTGCAACAGCCATTATTTTTTTTAAGTTTACACCTTTCATCCTGCACCTCCACCCTCATAAAGGTCTACAGAATTAAAGCTTATGAAAAACAATACAATTTGGTCTTGAAACCGGCATTTCCGGTCCGTTCATTACCATGGTTCCTTTATCCATATCAACTGTAAAGAATGTAAGCGAATCAGATTCATGATTCAGAGAAACCAAGTGCTTATTGTCAGGAAAAAGAGCTGCATCCTTTGGATATTCTCCCGCAACAGGAAGCTGAATCTTATTGGTAATAAGCCCCGTTTCTTTATCAACCTTAAATACAAGAGCATTGTTTTCTCCTGCAGTAGAGCTTACAAGATAGTTGTAATCTTCGGAAAAAGTAAGGGCACTGCTGGCAACGCCGATTGAATCTGCCTCCTCTGAAGTCGGAACCGACTGAATCTTTTCAAATTCGGGATCACCGTCCTTATCTTCATAAGAATATACTTCTATGCAACATTTCTGTTCAAGGCATACATACAAAAACTTACCTTCCTTTGAGAACTGCATATGTCTTGGTGAAGATTCCTGATCACAATGGATAACATCCACTTCCTTGATTTTACCTGTTTCCATATCAAGTGAATAAACATTGATTCTGTCCATTCCAAGATCTGCTGCCAGAAGATACTTATTATCCTTGGTTACTTTTATACACTGCACATGAGGAACATGGTTTCGTCCTGCCGCTGTACCAAGTCCCTTGTGATATTTTTCATCTGTGATTTCTCCGATACTGCCATCTTCATTAAGCCTTAAAATGGTAACCTTTCCATCATGGTAACCTGCAGTAATAAGGAACTTATCACTCTGATCCATATTAAGGTAGCATCCACGCATACCGTTTATTGAGGCCTCATTTAAAAACTCCAAGCTTCCATCCTTTAGGATATGATAAGATTCAACTCCTGCATCAGTTATGGAATAAAGAGTTTTGTTATCATGTGAAATACCAATATATGAAGAATTAGTGATCTCAACTTTCTGTTTTTCGGATAGACGTCCGTTCTCAAGATCAACATCATATATTCTTATTCCATACTTTGTTCCAAGTCCTGATGTATAGCTTGAAACATATGCTACATATTTATCCTTACCAGCCATTTGCCTGTTTGCCTCCTAGAGTCACATATTTTCTACATTTTATCACAAGAAAATAAAACTTTAAATGCCACTTTTATTATATTTTTCAATCATTTCCCTGATTTTTAACTGTGGTCTTGAAAGTTCATGCATTGATTCGCCCTTACTGATGGTATCTATAGCCAGTGCTACATATCGATTCATATTTACACTGTAATAGTACTCTTTTTCCAGCATTTCTTTTTTCTGATGAATCAGATTTGTTGTAAAAATCTTCTCGAACCAGCCTTTTTCGTATGCCTTATCAAACTCTGAAAAACCTTTGGAGAACAACCCGAATGTTGCAAATACAAAAACTCTTTTCACTCCTCTTTCCTTGAGCTGTGCACACACATCAAGCATACTGTTTCCGGAAACTATCATATCGTCAATTACTATAGCATCCATGCCTTCAATGTTTCCGCCGCAAAAATCGTGGGCAACTATAGGATTGGAACCATCAACAATACTGCTATAATCTCTTCTTTTATAAAACATTCCAAGATTTATTCCATATACCGAAGAAAGAAAAACCGCACGCTCCGTTGCTCCTTCATCAGGTGCTATAATGATCATATTTTTTGGATCAATTTTAATATCTTCATATTCAGTTAAAAGAGCCTGTGTAAACTGAAGAGACGGTGAAATATTTTCAAATCCGTTAAGAGGAACAACATTTTGCATTCTGGGATCATGGGCATCAAAAGTTACCAGGTTATGAACGCCCATAGCTTCAAGCTCCCTTAACATCATCGCACAATCAAGCGACTCTCTTAAAATTTTTCTATGTTGCCTGCTCTCATACAAAAAAGGCATAACAACAGTAATACTCGCCGCTTTACCATTACATGCGCAGATCACCCGTTTTAAATCCTGATAATGATCATCAGGAGACATCCTGTTATACTCACCGTCAAATTTATACTTTATAGAACTGTTGGTGACATCAACCAATATAAAAATGTCCCTGTCTCGAACTGATTCATTTATAATCGCCTTTCCTTCTCCGCTTGAGAACCTTGGGCAGGAGCATTCAATCAAAAAACCTGACTCACCTCTCCATTCGCACAGTATCTGATCTATTCTTTTAGCAGACTCAGCAAAGGATTCAAGTGCTATAATTCCAAGTTTTTCGTTCATAAGTTAATTCCTTCCAACCAATAGTTAGCAACAGAACGTTTACATTTAGATTATATAACAAAGATTCCTCTTATTGACCTTATTTCTGTACACTTTATGAATTTTTAACACTAATAACATATAATAATGTCATAATGTTATTACTCAAACAAAAACATAAAAATGAAAGAAAGATTAAAAACATGAATAATAATAAAAAGAAAACAAACTATTTACTGCCTTTTACATTGTTACTGTTATTTGCCCTTATAGCAGCATTGTATTTTTCCAAAGGCTTCAATTCATCTGAAAATGAAATAACCTCAACATCAAAAAATGATTCTTTCGTCATTACAAATCTAAATGTAGGGAAAGCTGACTGCGCAGTTTTAGAGTACAAAAACTATGTTGGTCTGATAGACGCCGGAACTTATGAAGCTTTCGAGACAATTGATAAATTCCTCAAAGATAATTCAATTTCGAAAATTGATTTTATGATCCTTACTCACTATGATCAGGATCATATCGGCAGCGCTGTAAACATACTTAATTCTTACGAAGTATCAAGCATTTATCTTCCTGATTACGTAAGCCAAAAAGAATATTATGCCGGACTGATGGAAGCAGTAGAAAATAAAGACAATGTATTTTTCATTGATAACAACATGTCTTTTGGCTATGAAGATCTGTATATAGATTTATATCCCGCATCTGACCCTGATTCTCTTTTGGAAGATTCCAAAAACATGGATAATAACATGTCTCTTGTATCAATGATAACCTTTGGCGGTAAAAAATTTCTTTTTACCGGAGATATTGAAAAAGACAGAATTAAACAGCTTTTGGACGAACAATTGGATTTAAGCGCTGACTATATCAAAATGCCTCACCACGGAGGATATGAAAAAAACAGCGAACAACTTCTTAGTGCAGTCTCACCTGAAATTGCAGTTATAAGTACTTCAGGCGAAAGACCTGCCGACGAAAAGCTTACTGCACTTCTTTCTTCCATGAATATAGAAACATATGATACCACTTACGGAAACATAGTTATTTATTGCAATGAAGATAGCATAAAAGCTGAGCAAAAAAGTAATTGACACTATTCTAAACTTTATTAAAATAAAGTAGATTACAATTTATACTTTTTTAATATTTAGGAGCACAAAAATGAGTAAAGACCTGATTACCCTTGATCATATCAGCAAATCGTTCGACGGACAGTTAATTCTTGACGACCTTAGTCTTTCTATATATGAAAATTCATTTGTTACACTTTTAGGTCCGAGCGGCTGCGGCAAAACCACGACTCTTAGGATAATAGGAGGTTTTGAAACTCCCGACAAGGGGCATGTTATCTTCGATGGAAAAGATATTACAAGCCTTTCTCCCAACAAAAGACAGCTTAATACCGTCTTTCAGAAGTATGCTCTTTTTACACATATGACTGTAGCTGAAAATATAGCTTTTGGCCTTAAAATCAAGAATAAATCCGACAGCTACATTAAGGATAAGATAAAATATGCCCTTAAGCTTGTTAACCTTGAAGGATACGAAAACAGAAGTCCCGAATCTTTATCAGGCGGCCAACAGCAGCGTATAGCAATTGCCAGAGCTATTGTCAATGAACCTAAAGTTCTTTTACTTGATGAACCTTTAGGGGCTCTTGACCTCAAAATGCGTCAGGACATGCAGTACGAGCTAAAAAGGTTAAAGGAAGAGCTTGGAATCACATTTATTTATGTTACACATGACCAGGAAGAAGCTCTTACAATGTCTGATCATATCGTAGTTATGAATCAGGGTTATATACAACAGGAAGGTTCACCGGAAAAAATTTATAATGAGCCTGAAAATGCGTTTGTCGCAGACTTTATTGGCGACAGCAACATTATAAGAGCAACAATGATAAGAGATGAACTTGTAGAAATCCTTGGTTCCAAATTTGCATGTGTTGATAAAGGTTTCGGTGAAAATAAGCCTGTTGACGTTGTCATAAGACCTGAAGATGTAGAACTGGTATCACCTGAAAACGGAACATTAAAAGGAGTCGTTACCGGTCTTACTTTCAAAGGTGTTCACTACGAAATGGATGTTGAAGTTAACGGCAGAGAACTTCTTGTACACTCGACCAGACTTTCCCCGGTGGGAACAAATGTAGGAATAAATGTAGATCCTTACAATATTCAGATTATGAATGTACCTGAATCTGAAGACGAGGAGGCCATCAGTGAAACTATTTAAAAACAAAAACACTGCTCCTCTTCTATCATCACCATACATTGCATGGGCATTCATTTTTATTCTGGTTCCTCTTGCCATGGTTATATACTACGGTTTTACCAATGAAGACGGACAACTTACTTTTGAAAATATAGCTACAATTGCCAAACCCGGATATCTGAAAGCGCTTATAAGATCACTAAGACTGGCTATTATCAGTACTTTGGTATGTTTACTTTTATCATACCCCCTTGGAATAATCTTATCTTCCATGAAACTGACCAGAAATACCTATATAGTTACCCTTTTTATTCTTCCGATGTGGATGAACTTTCTTTTGAGAACTCTTACATGGATGACCCTTTTAGAGGGAAAAGGTGTGATCAATACCATACTTGAAACTTTTCATCTACCAACCATGAACATAATCAATACGCCATCCGCTATAGTTCTTGGTATGGTGTATAACTTTTTGCCGTTTATGATTCTTCCGATCTACAACTCACTGAGCAAAATAGATGAAAATGTCATAAATGCCGCAAGAGATTTAGGTGCGGACTCATTACAGACTTTTCTTAAGATTACTTTACCGCTTTCTCTTCCGGGAGTTATCAGCGGTGTGACGATGGTGTTCATTCCTGCGCTGACTACCTTTGCTATTTCCTCTATGCTTGGTGGTTCCAAGATACTTCTTATCGGAAATATCATTGAACAGGAATTTACACAGCTTTATGACTGGCACCTGGGAAGTGGACTTTCAATTGTTCTTATGATCTTTATTTTCATAAACATGATCATAGAAAACCTTTCAGATCATAAAGTCCAGCTAAGAAATGTCAAGGAGTAAATTGAAAATGTTAGAAATTAGCCATTACCTGCATTTTGGGTAACCTTAATAAAGCTAATTCATTTATAGCACATTGAAAATGACAAATTAGATATCAGGCAGCTTTTGT
>NZ_JAGBLU010000136.1 GCF_017635265.1 Butyrivibrio sp. | reverse complement strand
TATCAAGGATGGAAACTTTGATTACATGCTTCCTACTGATGTGAAGGAAAAAGGGGAGCTTGGAGCCATGTATCGTAATTACGAAGACATGAGACTTCGGTTAAAAGAGTCTGCTGATGAAAAGATTGAGAGAGAAAAGCAGAATAAAGAGCTTATCAGTAATATTTCTCATGATTTGAAAACGCCTATTACTGCAATCAAGGGATATTCACAGGGCCTTCTCGAAGGTGTTGCAGCCAATCCTGAAAAACAGATGAAGTACATCAGGATCATTAATAGCAAGGCCAATGATATGAACAACCTTATTAATGAGCTTACATTGTACTCAAGCATTGATAATAACCGGATCCCCTATAATTTTGTTAAACTTAATGTGGCAGAATATTTTGGAGATTGTATTGAAGAAATCGGAGCGGATCTGGAGAGTAAGCAGATAAAACTTAACTATTCCAACCTCACAGGACCTGAAACCCAGATTGTTGCAGATCCTGAGCAGATTAAGCGTGTAATTAACAACATTGTCAGCAACAGTGTCAAGTACATGCAGAGAAGCGATGGAAAAGAGCAGATTGATATAAGGATCCTGGATGAAGTTGATTCCATAAGGATAGAGCTTGAAGATAATGGAAAAGGAATAGCACAGAAAGATATTCCAAACATCTTTGACAGGTTCTACAGAACAGATGCTTCCCGCAATTCCAAGCAGGGAGGAAGCGGAATTGGTTTATCTATAGTTAAAAAGATAGTAGAAGATCATGGCGGTTATATTTGGGCAACAAGCCATGAGGGAGAAGGAACATGTATGCACTTTGTTCTGAGGAAGTACATTGAGTACGCAAACGGATCAGAGGCAGTTACAGTCGAAAACGAAACATAATAATCCAAAGAAAGGCGAGATACGTGTATGAGTAGAATTCTTATTGTTGAGGATGAAGAGGCTATTGCCGACCTCGAAAAGGACTATTTAGAGCTTAGCGACTTTGAAGTTGCTATCGAGAACACAGGAGATGCAGGTCTTCAGACTGCCCTTGCGGAGGATTTTGATCTCATAATTTTGGATCTGATGCTTCCCGGAATGGATGGATTTGAGGTTTGTAAACACATAAGAGAAAAGAAGGATGTGCCCATTCTTATGGTATCAGCAAAAAAAGATGATATCGATAAGATCAGAGGTCTTGGACTTGGAGCTGACGACTATATAACCAAGCCATTTAGCCCGTCTGAGCTGGTGGCTCGTGTTAAAGCACACATGGCAAGATATTCAAGACTTGTGGGATCAGGACATGAATCCAACGATTACGTTGAAATCAGAGGACTTAGGATTGATAAAACAGCCAGAAGAGTATATGTTGACGGCGAAGAGAAGAGCTTTACAACAAAGGAGTTTGATCTTCTCACTTTCCTTGCAGAGAATCCGAACCACGTATTTACCAAGGAAGAACTCTTCCGTAAGATCTGGAACATGGACTCAATCGGAGACATTGCGACTGTAACAGTTCATATCAAAAAGATCCGTGAAAAAATCGAATATGATACCTCAAACCCTCAGTATATTGAGACTATTTGGGGCGTTGGGTACAGATTTAAAGTTTGATAATCTTTGATTTTTTAGGCGGCAGTTTTTACTGCCGCCATTATTTTGACCTATATGAAAAAGATAGAATATATTTTTGAAGATGAAGATATAATTGTATGTCATAAGCCGGCGGGGATTGCCATAGAAGGGGCAGGCCCCGGAAAAATGGATCTGGTAAGCCAGGTTAGAAATTACCTCACAAGGAAAAATAAGCAGGAGGGTAAAAAAGGCCCTGCTTATGTAGGAACCGTCTATAGGCTTGATCAACCTGTAGAGGGAGTAATTGTGATGGGCAAAAATAAAAAGGCTACATCCAATCTTGCCGAGCAGATAAAAAAACGCACCACAGATAAGTATTATTATGCACTTTGCTATGGAAACGTGGAACCGATAAAAGCCCATGTGGAAAACTATCTTGGCAGAAGAGAGGATAGTGGATTAGCGGCTATTGTTTCTGAAGGAGAAAAGGTTCGACTAATAGGTGGTGATGTAAAAAAAGCCGAGCTTGATTATGAAGTGGTATCTTCAGATGAAAAAACCTCTCTTTTGAAAATAAAGCTTCTGACCGGAAGATTCCATCAGATAAGAGTTCAGATGGCAGGACTTGGATACCCGATTGTTGGTGACACCAAATATGGGACAAAAGAGTCAATTAAGTATTCAGAGGAAAAAGGCATTAAGACAGTGTGCCTTGCCTGCTGCAAATTTGGTTTTAAGCATCCATCTACAGGAAAAAAAGTCAATTTTGAGATAAAACCGGAATTCATAGACTATGAAAACTAAAGTATTAAAGATAATTGCATCCATCCATATAATTATGCTTTGCTCTATATTGCCGTTATATATGGAGCAAGGGTATTACAGACTTGGCGAAGCAAAGGGAACGATGTATATGCTCCTTAGTGGTGTATTTGTTCTTATTGCTTCTTTTCTTGTTGGAATAAAAAGAAATAAAAATGAAATATGGGAGTTGCTGCTTGGGGCTCTTTTCTTTGCAAATGTAGTGACACTTATATTCTCAAGTGACATAAAAACAGCTTTCCTTGGACTTGAAGGATGGAGAATAGGTTTTTTGACCACATTAATAATGGCTCTTGAATGTTACTATCTGTCAAAAGGTCTCTATATTGATGAGTATGTTATTGCTGCAATTTTTGTGACGCCATTTCTTATATTTGTAATAGGTATTTTGGGAAGATTCGGGATATATCCCATTGAAATATATGGAAGTGATACCGGCTTTCTGGCAACTATCGGTAACATCAACTGGTATGTTGGTTTTTTGGCTATATTTGTTCCTGCAGGTGTAGGCTTATCATATCTTCAAAAACCGGGAAGCAAGAGCTTTTGGGCATGTAGTCTGTATACTGTAGCAGGGCTTATGGCTCTTTTGCTTCAAGGGGCTGATAGTGGGCTTCTTGTAATAATTGGAACATATGGATTGTTACTGTTTTTGTCTCTTTCCGACAGAAGTTCTTTTCATAGGTTTATGGCACAGCTTGCGATTTTGGGACTGGTTATAGAAACAGTTAATCTGATAATGATCTTTAATCCGGGTGTGTATAACTATGATGAGAATATTCTCATTGCCCTGTGCGACCATCACAAAGGGCTTATTATAGTTGCGCTGTCTTTCTTTATATATAGGGTGTCCGCTTTGGTGGATGAAGTTGGCTTTATGTGGAAAAAGACTCTATATAGGCAGGTGCTTTGTGGATTACTCTTTGCCATCGTAGCTTTTTTCATAGTTATAATTGCCACCGGGAAGATTCCTTATAATTTCGGAAATGGCAGACTGTTTATTTGGCAGATTTCTTTTGATATGTTCCTTAACCTGTCATCCTGGCAAAAGATATTCGGAGTAGGGCAGGACTGCTATTCTTTTTATGCATACCATAGCCCGATGTGGGCAGATTCTCTTTTAAATGTCCTTGAAGGTAACAGACTTACAAATGCACATTGCGAGATGCTGACAATTCTGATAGAAAGAGGAATTGTCGGAGTAACGTTGTATTATGGCTTTATACTATATTCTTTAAGTAGGATAATAAAAAAGGAGCAAACATCTATAATATGTTTACTCCCTATAATCTCATATTTATTTAACAGTTCAGTATCTTTTTCCACACCGGTATCCACAACATTCTTGTTTACGGTAATCGGTATAGGAATGAGCTTTAAGTCAGATCAGGTATCGCAATAGAATCATCAAGTTCATGGAAAAATGTTCTGGTTTCAACAATACCGAAAAGAGCCTCCCTGTATTCAAAAAGAAATCTCTCATTGATATTCTCTTTTCCATACATCATAACTCTGCCCATATAGGCATTTAAGATTGAAACGTAGCGTTTGTCCTGATTAAACATTTTTATGATTTCATCTTTCCTTCTGCGGGGATGCTTTGAAGCAAACTTGCGGATATCAAGCTGCAAGTCTACCGGCAGTTCTTTTTCCCTCTCATGAACCGCATGAAGAATTTCATCATAAGTTTCTTCGTCAATTTTTTCAAAATGATCCGTAAACTCAAGACAGCAGGCATTATCAGGTAAATGAAGCCTCACCCTGTCTTCACCATAGACATCTTCAATCTCGGCAACAACCTTTGGTATAGCAGTTTTTCCGTTATAGTCGAGAATTATTACTTTATCTCCCTTTTTGTACATAGACACCTCCCCCTGTGTAAAGAAAACAATTGATGCAATTAGGTGTTACTTAATGACATTATAACATAAATGATGAACCTAAAAACACAATATCCATGGGCTTTTTCCAATATTTTATTAAGAAATTATAAACAGTTACTTGTTTTAAGTTATTTTAAGGTTAGCTTTATAGAATGACCTCATAAGATAAAACATTACATAAAGAAATGGAGAAAAATCATGGCAGGTTTCAAAGATGTATTTCAGAGAATTGAAGTTAAATATTTGCTGGATGACATTCAGTATAACGAGCTTATGAAAAGACTTGAGGGAATGGCTGCTATAGACAGCTATGGAGAAACTTCCATTTTAAATATATATTTCGACACTCCGGATTTTAAGCTGATTGAAAGATCACTTGAAAAACCAAAATACAAGGAAAAGCTAAGACTTAGAACTTATGGAATTGCAAGTGATGACACAAATGCTTTTATCGAGATCAAGAAAAAATATGACGGAGTAGTCTATAAAAGAAGAATCTCAATGCCATATGTCAAAGCAATTGATTACCTTGTAAATGGAAAAGAACTTGAGAACAAGTCGCAGATATCAAATGAGATTGATTATTTTCTTCAGTATTACAAGGGACTCAGACCGGCAATGGCGATATCCTATGACAGAATAGCGATGGCAGGCATTGAAGATCCGGATCTTAGAATTACATTTGATAGAAATATCAGATGGAGAACCGAGAATTTAAGTCTTTCAGAGGGAAATGTCGGAAAAGATATTTTGCTTCCGGGTCAGCACCTTATGGAGCTTAAGATTGCAGGCGCAATGTCAATGGAACTTGCAAGAATTCTCGATGAACTTAACATTAGAAAGATTTCTTTTTCCAAGTATGGAAGAGGATATCTCGAATATATGTATGGCCAGACAAACGAAATGATAATGAAGGGCATTGTGCCTGAACAGAAAAAGGAGAAATCAAACGTGGCCGTGTTTCGCAGAGCCGTGTAAGACAAGGGATAATAGAAAGGAGATTATATAAAATGACTACACAAACAGATTTAATTTTTGGATCAATATTTACAAACGGAGCTATAACAGGAGCAACATTTTTAATTGCTACACTTTGTTCTATCGCGATTGGTATTTTCATAGCGTTCATGTATACAATCAAGAATAGCTATTCAAAGAGCTTTATTATCACACTTTCATTGCTTCCGGCTATTGTTGGAGTGGTAATCATGATGGTTAACGGAAATGTTGGTGCAGGTGTCGCTGTGGCAGGAGCCTTCTCATTGGTTAGATTCCGTTCTGCTCCCGGATCAGGAAAAGAAATAGCAATTATCTTCCTTGCTATGGCAGTTGGTCTTGCAACAGGTATGGGATATATTGGAATTGCAGCAATTTTCGCAGTTATCATTTCAGTAGCAAACCTTATTCTTTCAAATTGCAGCTTCGGAGAAGGTGCAGCAGATGAGAAGACAGTAAAGATTACAGTACCTGAAAGTCTTGATTTTGAGGGAATCTTTGATGACATTTTTGAAAGATATACAACAAAGGCAGAGCTTCAGGAAGTTAAGACATCAGGAATGGGAAGTCTTTATAAGCTCAACTACAAAGTAGCAATGAGATCAAAAGCATCAACAAAAGGAATGATCGATGAGATCCGTCAGAGAAACGGAAACCTTGAAATAACATGCTCAAGACCGGTAGCAGTAAAGAGTGATGAACTTTGATTTGCAGCAATTAAAGGCCCGGGTGGTATACACCACTCAGGCCTTTTTTCTATTTATTCATTTTCTGTATGTTTTTAGGCAGTTCCTTTGGTAGCGTTACTACGAAGCGGATAATCTTGTCGCCGTCGCGGAGAGCCTCGATTGAGCCGCCATGTGATGTGGCGATTGCTCTGGCGACTGAAAGGCCAATGCCGTAGCCTCCGGTTTCACGTGCTCTTGATGAATCAGCCCTGTAGAAACGATCAAATAGGCGATCTAGATTACCGCTTGGAATTGCATCACAGGTATTAGAAACTTCAAAAGTAATGTATTTATTGCCTTTGGTTAAAAGTACATGAATGCTTCCTTTTTCTGAGGAATACTTCATGGCATTGTCTAACAGAAGTGATGCAAGTTGGTTGATTGCATTTTTATCTCCGGTAATATGTATGCCATCTTCAATATCCATCTGATATTTTTTGCCCTTTGAGGTTGCAAGAGCTTCAAAAGAAACAGCGGTATCTTTTACGGTTTTACTCATATCAAAGTCTGAAAAGACAACATGCATTCTTTCTTCATCCATTCGTGAAAGAGTCAGGAGATTTTTAACAAGACCATTCATTCTTGTAACCTGATTCTTTATACTTGTTGTCCACTCACTTTTCCCTGATTCAAGTTCAAGTACATCTACGTTGGCGGATATTACTGCCAAAGGAGTTTTTAGTTCATGCCCTGCGTCTGTGATGAATCTTTTTTGTTTTTCAAGAGATTCTACAACGGGGGCAACAGCCTGACTTGAGAATATGAAAACCAGGATAAACATCGCGATGAGAGCGCAAAGGCCAACTAAAACAGATTGAAGAAGTAAAGTCAACATATTGAGTATAGCAGCGCTCTGGTCGGAAAAAATCACAAGTTTTGTTCCATCTTCTTTTTCAGATAAGATATATCTGTATGTGTGGTAGAATCCTTTGCTTTGAGAGTTATTTGCTACATCAATTGCATATTCGGAAGCAATATTTTCTGTCACGGATGCTATATGTCCAAGATTTATTTCTGTAACATTATTGGAAGCATCAAGTCTCACCCAAAAATATCTCGATTGATAAGGCATTTCAGCATCTCTGTTGCTGTTTAGCTTGTCAAACTGAAAAGGGTTTGTTGGATTCATAGGTCGTGGATTTGGTTCGTTACCAACTGAACTTTCAGCTGTAGGCTGTATTTCTTCTTCAGAAGAAAATTGAGAGGCATCTTCAGGTCGGTCATCAAACTTCATTCCGGGGAAATAACCGTCATTATTTTCAAGCATAGTTAATAAGCGATCAGCCTCGGAAATAACATGTCGTACATTTACAATATTTATGACACCTATCATAATGACGAGTATCAGCAAAAGAGAAAGCATTGCCGTGATAACAAATTTTTTTCTGAGTTTATTAACCATAATTATAGTTCCAATCTTATGTGAAAAAATCAATTTGTCTCATTTATAGAATAACCGACGCCTCTTGAAGCTTTAATTTCGCAGGTTGCATTCAAAGCAGTCAGTTTTTTTCTAAGGTTTGAGATATAGACCCAGACTACATTAACATCGGCTTCGCCATCAGCCCAAATGCGATCCATGAAAGTATCAACGGAGATGATTCTCCCCGGATTTGTCATGAGCATTTCCATCATCTGAAATTCTCTGCTGGCAAGATGTATCTTATCATGACCGGGAGTGCAAAGCTCATATCCTGCGCGGTCCAAAGTAAGATTGCCGCAGGAGAGGTTTGTTGGAGCAAAGTCAGTCTTTCTTCGAAGCATGGCTCGTACTCTGGCTAAAAGCTCACCCATATCAAAAGGCTTAGGAAGATAGTCGTCTGCACCCAGATCAAGGCCCTTTATACGGTCATCAACTTCTGTTTTTGCTGTAAGGAATAGAACCGGAGTTGATATTCCTTTTTCGCGGAGTTTTTTTAAAACCTCCATTCCATCAAGTCCCGGCATCATTATATCCAGTATGATTCCGTCATATTCGCCGCTAAGCGCATAGTCGAGAGCATCTGTGCCGTTGTAAACGGCGTCAACTGTGTAGTTGCTGTGCTTTAAGATTGCCACAAGGGCATTAGAAAGTTCTTTTTCATCATCTGCTAATAATAATCTCATGTAATACCTCTTTAATATGAAGAAATGTTTTATTAATTCTACCATAAGAAGTTTCGCACAAATCACAAAGATATGTATAAATTATGAACATTTTAGAATTTTTTTAGACATTACCAGTACATATTTCTCTACTAAAATTTATATATATATTACTTAAGGGAGTGACAGATGAAGGAAAAGAAATCCATAATACCAATTCCGGTTTTATTCATTATTTTTATCTGCATTTTGCTAAATTTTGTCGCATGGAAGAGTGCGGCTTTTTCTGATTATTATGTGGAAAATATTTTCCCCCGCATAACATTTTTATATAGTAGGATCACCAGCATTTTTCCTTTTTCTGTTGGAGAAATAATGCTGGCATTCATAGTCTTGTTTGTGGCGTTTTCTGTTGCTTTTGTAATTGTACACAGTGCTTTTTTAATCTATGAAAAAAAGGCTTCTTCCTTAAATAAGGGATTTTTTAAAGCACAGAAAATCTTTAGTACAATTTCCAATATTCTTTACAGAGTTTCACCTGTTTTAATGGCAATTATATGTACGGTTATGACTTTGAATTGCTTCATTTTGTATCATACATCAAAGATACAGCTTTTTTCCGGGACAGATACAACTGAGTGCGATATTCAGCAGCTGGCAGAACTGAGGGATTTTGTTGTAAAAAGATGTAATGAGCTGGCAGAACAGGTGCCTCATGATGAACAGGAAAACGTCATATATGATGGTGACATGCAGCAAAAAGCCATAGAAGCAATGTCAAATTTATCTGATCGGTTTCCAAGATTGTCGGGCTTTTATACAACACCCAAGGCATTGGTTTTTTCTGATTTTATGAGCCAGCAATATATGCAAGGCTACTATTTTCCATTTTCTATGGAGGCTAACTATAACGACACAATGTCTATTATGAACAAGCCTTTTACAATGTGTCATGAACTTGCGCATACCCATGGTTATATTTATGAGGACGAGGCAAATTTTCTGGGATTTTTGGCTTGCATAAGCTCGGACGATCCGGTTTTCCAATATAGCGGATATCTCGGAGTTCTTAATTACATCAATAATGATTTTTATAAGGCTGTAAGTAAGGAAGAATATAACTCACATGTGAAGATATCAGCAAGAGTTAAGTATGACAACCTGTTCATGACAGATGAAGCCTGGGTAAAAGTGGAGTCAAAGGCGGTTGTAAAGACTGAGACAGTAAAGAAGGCTGCAGAAACATTTATAGATACTAATCTTAAAGTAAACGGGGTGTCTTCCGGAAAGTGCAGTTATTCACATGTAGTTGCACTAATTATGGATTACTATTACAATTTCCCGGAAGGGGTGTGATACAATAACCTCAATAAGGGAGAAAAATCATGAAAAAAAATATTTTTGTACTAGCAGCTACATTTATAATTTCTGCAACTCTTTTGGCCGGATGCGGAGCAACTGATGAGAAAGTTCTGGAACTTGAAACAGCAGTCGGGCTTATGATGGAGGCAAAAGAAAGCGCGGAAGAGACATATCTTGATATAACAGATTCATCCATGGAGCAGAAACTTCAGGAATTAGAAGAAAAAGCCAAGGAATATGTAGAACTTGATTATAAAAGGATTACTGATTCCAAAATTGATGAGATAATACCTGAGATCAATGAGATAACAGCAGAGTATCAGAGTCTTCAGCAGGGCTTTTCAGAGACATTGGAGCAAGAAACTAAAGAGCAGGCAGAAGCTGAAAAGCATATGAATGTCCAGTGCTATCTGGTTAATAAGACGGGAATGAACCTTGTGAGCGTTGTTTTGCACGATATTACAGAGGATACATACTCGGAAAATCTTCTTGGCGGGAATGTAACTCTTAATGCAGGATACACTTTGATGGGAGTAGTTCTGGATGTGACAAAAGCCAGCTCAGAGTTTGAGTTTGTGATCACCAATGACAACAACACAGAATTTACACTTTCTTGTGACGACTTATCAAGTTTAAAGATAGATGAGACCTCTATTACCCTTCGATATGATTCAGAAAGTAAGACCGGATCAGCATCTCTTTTTGTAAGTGACACTTCAGACGCAGGAACAGAAGAGGAAAATGTAACCTCCAGTGAAGCTTCTACAGCGTCATCTGAGGAATAAATATGACGTTTTTTGTAAAAAATGCACAATATCTTAAGAAAATCTTAAGATAATATGCACAGTTATGTCCATGACAATATTCTCTTTAAAGTATATAATCTTTTTTTGTACTGAAGCAATTGCACACTATTTTGCATAGCCACAATTGTTATACAGGCTAGAATATTGAGTACGAAAAGAGGAGAAAATATTATGAAGAAGAATATCGTAACATTACTTTCAGTTTTAACACTTTCAGCAGCAGTTCTTGCTGGTTGCGGTGAGGCAGCTACAACAGAGACAGCAGTAGAAGAGACATCTGTAGAAGAGACATCAGTTGAGGCTGTTGAAGAAGTATCAGTAGAAGAGGCTGTAGAGGCTGTTTCTGAGGACGCTTCAGTTGAGGCTTCATCAGAGGATGCAGCAGCAGACGCTTCATCAGTAGAGGAAGCTGCTACAGAAGCTACATCAGAGGATGCTGCAGCAGATGCTTCATCAGTAGAAGAAGCTGCTACAGAAGCTACATCAGCTAACAACTAATTCAATTAGATTTTAATTTATAATCAATTGCTTTAGTCAGTACATAAAAACAGACCTTCCGGTTTTTTGACCGGAAGGTCCTTTTTTTACTTATTTTTACTATTACATTCACTACATATACCGAGTATCTCAAGTTGATGGCCGGTTATTTCAAAGCCCGGAAGAGATCCGGAAACAAATTTAGAAATATCATGCAGAGGACATGTTTTAATAGGAATCTTTTTATGACAAACAGTGCAAATTGCATAGTGTTTGTGGTTACTCTTTTTTAATTCATAAACTGCTTCATCTTCTGTTGAGAGAATGGTTTTTGTTATAATCCCGGCTTTTTCAAAAGCAAGCAGATTTCTGTAGACAGTAGAAAAAGCATACTTTTCTTTTGATCCCTCAAAGTTTAAATGATCATATATTTCAGAGGCAGACATTGGCTCTTCGCTACAGAACAAAACAGTAAAGATGTCTTTTCTCTGGTGAGTTTTCTTAAAGCCTTCAGGCCAGTTTCTCTCAATAATCGAATCATAGCTTTCGGCGTGTATCTTATTACTCATATAGTCTCCGTTAAAATGTTATTCCAAGCACATCTATCAAGAGTCCGCAAACAGTGCCTATTATGAAAAGCAGGATTGCTATATTGATGTTTTCTTTCTTTTCCGGATTAACTCTGAATAAAACCAAAAGTCCAATTCCGGCTCCTACTAACAGACCGGACATCATAGTGCCAAGTGTAATCATCTGATCAAGATAAAGCTCCGTGATAATAACAGAAGCTGCACAGTTCGGAATAAGTCCTATGAGTCCTGCGAGTATGTGGCTGATCACAGGGCTTGTTTTAAGCAGCATCGAGAGCCTGTCTTCACCGATTATTTCAATAATAAGGTTAAGTGCAAGAGTCAGTACAAGTACAAATAGAAAAATATGTATTGTATGAATTAAAGCAGATTTTACAATTCCGAGAAAACTGTCGGATTCTTCGTCATCGCAATGACAGTGTTCTTTTTCGCAAAGTTCATCAATCCTTACAGGATCATCAAGCTTTTGGTTGTGAGAACTGTGATAATAATGAACAACAGCGTCAATTATGAATCCGGCAATAATTCCAATGACGGCTTTAAGAGCCAAAACAGGTATCATAGTGTTTAAGGGAACCTGGTTTGATATGAACAAAGGAATCATCTCATCGGAAGTTGAGAGATAGATAGCAATAAGAGTTCCCAAAGTGATTACTCTTCCGGCATAAAGATTGGAAGCAGCGGCGGAAAAACCACATTGTGGAAATACACCTATAAGACCTCCCCACAAAGGACCGAAATGTTCGGTTTTCTGTACTATATTTGAAGTGAAATCTTCTGTCTTGTGCTCTAAAAATTCCATTACCAAATAGGTAATAAAAAGAAACGGCAATATCTTTACTGAATCGATCAAAGCATCAACTACAACATCAATGATTAAATCCATTTTGACCTCCTGTCTTGTTAAATGCAAATGCAAATCATTAGCATTTAGAAAAAATGCAAAAAAAATATCAGTAAAGCGGGTGATGGGAATCGAACCCACGTATCTAGCTTGGAAGGCTAGTGTTCTACCATTGAACTACACCCGCACGGTGCTGACAAATATGTATTTTACTTAAGTTTATGTGGTATGTCAAGGGCTTTTATGATAAACTTTATGTGTTTGTCGATTGACAGACAATTTTAGCGGTGTTATTATGATTCCTACCAACTTACTAGGAATTACATTAGTTTAAGATTTTTCATAAATAGAAAGGGTTTTTATCATGTCAGATCAGTCTCTTTTAACCGTAAAGGATTTATCAGTTTCAATTGATAATGAGCTTCCTATATTAAATAAGATAAACCTGGACATCAAACCGGGAGAAACCCATGTGCTTATGGGACCAAACGGCGCAGGTAAGTCTACTCTTGGTTTTACTCTTATGGGTAATCCTCATTATCAGGTAACTGAAGGAAACATCATGTTTGATGGAGAGGATATCACACATATTTCAGCTGATAAAAGAGCTAAAGCAGGTATGTTCTTATCTTTCCAGAATCCATATGAAGTACCTGGCATTTCTCTTAGCAGCTTTATCAGAAACGCTTATCACGCACAAACAGGAGCACCTGTTAAGCTTATGGCTTTCCAGAAGTCACTTAAGGCTGCAATGGAGCTTCTTTCAATGGATGAGTCATACGCTGACAGAGATCTTAATGTAGGATTTTCCGGCGGCGAAAAAAAGAAAGCTGAGATCTTACAGCTCCTTATGCTTAATCCAAAATTTGCAATCCTTGATGAAACAGACTCAGGACTTGATGTTGACGCAGTTCGTACAGTTTCAAAGGGAATTGAGGAATACCAGAAAAAGAAGGATGGAGCACTCCTTATTATTACACACAGTACCAAGATCTTAGAGTCACTGCATGTTGACTATACTCACGTTCTTGTAAAGGGAAGCATAGTTCACACCGGTGACGGAACACTTGTAGATGAGATTAACGAGCACGGATTTGAGAGGTTTGTATGAGCGATAACAAGCAGGTTGTGGCAGATATAGACCACAGTATGTATGATTTCAAAGACGTAGAGAACGAAAGAGATTTCTATCGTCTTCAGGAAGGTCTTACAGAAGAAACTGTTTTAAAGGTATCAGAAGAGAAAAATGATCCTGAATGGATGAGGGATTTTAGACTTAAATGCCTGAAATTATACAACGATATCAAGATTCCTGATTGGGGCCCAAGTATAGAGGGACTCGACATGGATAAGATTTCTTCTTATGTAAGACATAAGTCTGATATGAAGGGCAGCTGGGAAGAGGTTCCGGAGGATATCAAGAACACTTTTGAAAGACTTGGAATCCCTCAGGCGGAGAGAGAGTCACTGGCAGGTGTTGGAGCACAGTACGACTCAGAGCTTGTTTACCACAACGTAAAAGATGAAGTGGCAGCTCAGGGCGTTATTTATACAGACTTAGAGTCAGCACTTCGCAGTGAGTACGCAGATATGATCAAGGAACACTTTATGAAGCTTGTTCCTCCAACTGATCATAAGTTTGCAGCTCTTCACGGGGCAGTATGGTCTGGCGGATCTTTTGTTTACGTTCCAAAGGGAGTAAAGGTTGAGATCCCTCTTCAGTCATACTTTAGATTGAATGCTGCCGGAGCAGGTCAGTTTGAGCATACTCTTATCATAGTAGATGAGGGTGCAGATCTTCACTTCATCGAAGGCTGCTCAGCTCCTAAGTACAATGTTGCCAATCTTCACGCTGGTTGCGTTGAGCTTTTTGTTGGTAAGAATGCAAGACTTCGTTACTCAACAATTGAGAACTGGTCCAAAAATATGTATAACCTCAACACCAAGAGAGCAATAGTTGAGGAAAACGGAAGAATGGAATGGGTATCAGGTTCTTTTGGATCCCATACATCATATCTTTATCCTATGACAATCCTTAAGGGTGATAATTCTCAGATGGAATTCACAGGAATCACATTTGCCGGAAAGGGTCAGAACCTTGACACCGGAGCTAAGGTTGTCCATCAGGGTAAACATACATCATCAGTTATATCAACAAAGTCCATTTCAAAGGATGGTGGAATCGGAACATACCGAAGCAGCGTAGTTATACAGAAGAGCGCTAAAAAGGCTAAAGCTTCAGTATCATGTGATTCCTTGATGCTTGATAGTATTTCAAGAGCAGATACTATTCCTGGAATGGATATCAGAACTAACGATGCTGATGTAGGACATGAGGCTAAGATTGGAAGAATTAGCGATGAAGCTGTATTCTACCTGATGTCACGCGGAATTTCAGAAGAAGATGCTAAAGCGATGATCGTCAGCGGTTTTGCAAATCCTGTTTCCAAGGAACTTCCTTTGGAATATGCCGTTGAGATGAACAATCTTATCAAGCTTGAGATGAGTGGAAACATGTGAGGATAGCTATGAATAAAGATATAAATATGAAGGTTAATGTACTGCCTGTTCTTACATACAATTTTTTGCATGTTAATGACAGTACTTTAAATGCCGGAGATATTACAATAGATAGCCTTAGTACTCCTGTAGAATCAGTTATCTCTGATGAAATTGAAGTAAAAAGAGATGTGACTTTCGAGGAAGCCGGAGAAATATTTAGGGCTAATAAGGAAAAAATCCTTAAGACAACAGGAGTTCCCGGAATTCCAAATGGCGATATGTCTTACAGAGATGAAAAGCAGGCGCTTCGCACAGGAATGGGAATCGATATAGATGAGCTTATGATAGCTACTAATGTAAAAGCTGTAGTCTATACAGTTCCTGAGAATGTAAAAACAGATAAACCTATTGTGATCAGATATGATCTTGCAAATGGACAGGGAAGCCTTTCTTCACAGGTTGTTCATGCAAGAAAGAATTCTGAAGTAACTGTCATCATGGAGTATTCATCTGAAAAAGATGCTACGGGATTCCATGGTGTTAGTACAAGGCTTCTCGCAGAAGAGGGAGCCAGGATCACACTCGTTAAAGTTCAGCTTCTTGGAAATGGCTTTGTTCATTTTGATGATATAGGCGGAGCATGTTTTGAGAAGGGCCAGATAGACCTGGTTTCTCTTGAACTTGGAGCTAAAAAGAGCTGGACAGGATGCTACACAAATCTTGTGGAAAAAGAGTCTGTATTTAACAGCAATATGGGATATCTTTGCAGAGATGACCATTCGCTTGATATAAATTATGTATCTGACCACAGAGGCAAAAAGACTGAAGCGCTCATGCAGTTTAAGGGTGTTCTCATGGATAATGCATCCAAAACTTTCAGAGGAACTATTGATTTTAAAAATGGTAGTTCTGGCTCTGTAGGTGATGAGCAGGAAGATGCTTTGCTTCTTAGCGAGGATGTAGTGAATAAGACAATGCCTGTAATTCTTTGCCAGGAAGAGGATGTTGATGGAAGACATGGCGCTACCATTGGACAGCTTGGCGAGGATATTCTGTTTTACATGCAGACAAGAGGCATTGATGAGGAAGAGGCAAAGAGGATTATTATCAAGGCAAGGCTTGAGAGCGTTGCACGTATGATCCCAGATCCAGAGATCATGCAGAAAGTTCTGTATTATATTCAGGGAATTGTTTAAGGGCAAAATAATTCGTTATTATAGGAGAAGCAATGGCTAGTTTGGGAGACTTTCGTAAGGATTTCGATATTTTAAATTCCGGTGACTATGTATATTTAGACAATGCTGCAACTTCACAGAGACCAAGGCAGGTTCTGGATGCAGTTTCAAATTTTTATAAAACATCTAATGCAAATCCACTTCGTGGTTTATATGATCTTAGCATGGCTGCAACAGAGCAGTATGAAAATGCAAGAGCAGTTGTAGCAGATTTTATTGGAGCTTCAAGACCTGAGGAAATTATTTTTACCAGAAATACTACAGAATCTTTGAATCTTGTTGCATACAGCTATGGACTTGAGAATGTTCATGAGGGTGATGATATCGTAATAACTGTAATGGAACATCACAGCAATATGCTTCCATGGCAGATGGTTGCTAAAAAGTGTAAGGCTAATCTTGTATATATGGAGCCTACAGAAGACGGTACAATCACCAAAGAAGAATACGAAAGTAAGATAACTGACAAAGCCAAAATAGTTGCAGTTGGTCATGTTTCAAATGTTATGGGTGTAACTAACCCAATAAAGGAAATTGCGGCTTACGCTCATTCAAAGGGTGCTATCATGGTTGTTGATGGAGCTCAGTCTGCACCACACATGCATGTTGATGTTAAGGATCTCGGAGCGGATTTCTTTGCTCTGTCAGGCCACAAAATGCTTGCACCGATGGGAATAGGAGCGCTTTACGGAAGATATGAGCTTCTTGAAAAGATGCAGCCATTTTTAACAGGTGGTGAGATGATCGAATATGTAACAAGAGAAGATGCTACATATGCAGAGATTCCGCACAAGTTCGAAGCTGGAACAGTTAATGCCGGTGATGCAGTAGGACTTGCTGAAGCAATTAAGTATCTTAAAAACGTAGGATTTGATACAATAAAAGAGCAGGAAGAAAAACTTACAACTCTTTTGATGGAAGGCCTTAAAAAGATGCCTTATATCAAAGTGTTTGGTTCAAAAGATCCTGCTAAGCACTGCGGAATTGTTACTTTCACAATGGAAGGAGTTCATCCACATGATATGGCATCAGTGCTTAATGATGACCATGTGTGCATAAGAGCTGGACACCATTGTGCGCAGCCTCTCATGCAGTTTATAGGGGTGGGCTCAACAGCAAGAGCAAGTGTTTATTTCTACAATACGGAAGAGGAAGTGGAAATCTTCCTCGATAAGCTTTCAAAGGTAAGAGAGGTCATGGGCTATGGAGCTTAAGCAGCTTTATCGTGAGATAGTTAATGAACACAATCTTCATCCGGTTCACAAGGGCAAAATGGAGAATCCGGATCTGGTACTTCGTGGTGTAAACCCAAGCTGTGGAGATGATATTACACTGCAGCTTAAGTTAAAAGACGGAGTTATCGAAGATGGAATGTATGATGGCAGTGGCTGTGCAATTTCACAGGCATCTGTCGATATGATGGTAGATCAGATCATTGGAAAGAAAAAAGAAGAGGCAATAAAACTTGCAGGAACATTCATGGGAATGATAAAAGGTGATATTACTGACGAGGCGAGCCTTGAAGAGCTTGATGAGGCAGCCGCGCTTCAGGATGTTGCACACATGCCTGCGAGGGTTAAATGTGCAGTTCTTGGGTGGCACACCATGCAGGAAATGCTGGAGAATCCAGAAAAGGCGCAAAACAGCTAAGTAGTAGGTGGAATATGGCAGATTCAAATATCACTAAAAATGCACTGGCTACATCACTAAAAAAACTAATGCGGGAAAAGCCTTTTGAAAAGATAAGTGTATCTGATATATGCGATGACTGTGGGATGAACAGAAAGAGCTTTTATTACCATTTCAAGGACAAGTATGATTTGGTTAATTGGATATTCTATGTTGGTTGTATAGGGAAGCTCAACTTTTCAGCATATGAGAGAGGCTGGGACGTTATGTATGACATTTGCAAGAGCTTTTATGCTGATAAAGAATTCTATAGTACAGCATTTCAAATTGATGGCCAGAATTCATTAAGGGAGTATGCTCTTGAGACTTTTGAACCGATAACGCGATACTTTTTGCAAGGCAGCACGGTAATTGGTGATGATGAAGAGTTTTTTGTCACATTCTTTGGAGATGCTTTTTTATCGGCAATCATGCGTTGGGTAAAAGAGGGAATGAACCTTACTCCGGAACAGTTTATGGAAAAAATACATAAGCTTTCGTTGGGACTGGCTGAAAAAGTTATAGAAGATGAGAACATAAATTAACCCGTATAGGCTAAAAAAGCCTATACGGGTTGTATTTATTTACAGATGATTGAGCTTATAAGATTGTTGTCATAAGGAAAATCCCAAATAAAATAAGGGGATTTTTGCTCCAGGCGTATTTCTTTTACGATGGGGCCTGCACTCATCACGCTTTCATTGGCAGGAATAAGAATGAGCATACATGATGGAAAGGCCTTTAATTTTTCGTAAAAACTCCTCTCCTTCAATAAAGCGATATCCTGATCCACATAATTGTAATATATAGAATAAAGATTGCCGGACGATGTTAGAGCTTCACAAGTGGAAACAGCATCGTTTGAAGCAGCATTTATACAAAGCAAAACATTGCCACATTTTTTTAGCATTCCCTGTTGTGCCACAGTAATCTGAGTGTCGCCTAAAAATAATAAAAAGGCACTTTCATCAAAGTCTTCAAAAATTGAAAACAGATCGTTTGGTGGTGTGGATTTACCTGTAAGCGTGATAGAAAAGGTATTGATGCCTTCTTTTCTGACATAGTCAATTCTTTTTCGGATATCAGCTAAAGATGTGGATGCATTAGGCGGATCATCAGTGCAATAGATAAAGTCTTCTTTCCATGGAAGTGTATGCCCTACTTTTTTTGAATTTGCTCTTATAACCTTGGCATAATGAGTCCAACTATAGTATCCCATATTAATTCCAAATTTCTTAAGGTTTTCATGATCAGTGTGACGAAAAACATACTGAATAAGGTCGTAATAAGGACTTTCTTCGTTTTGGAGGAGCTTTTGAAATACTTCAAAAAGAGCCTGCTGAAAATTGCCGGTAGAAAATTGTTTTCCCATATCCGCCAGGTTCCTTATGGTTCTTTTAGGATCATTTTCCATATCTTTTAATCCACGACTGACGGCCGTGTCAATCATGGCTACAGTTAACTTTGTTGAATCCATTGTTCCCCTTTTTTTGTTTGTTTAATATTTCAACATATATAGTAGATAAATGAAAATTATAAGGACATGGACAAATTGAATAAATTGTCCCAAAATGTCACATGACCATTTTTTTGTCCAATGTAATAACAAAATTTCGATTGTATAATCCAAATAAGAGGGAGAGATTGACCAGTAGGTGTGTAAAAAAGGACGGAGGTATATTATGACAACATTTGTGGAAAAAGTTTCACACAAAGCCCAAAGGCAAGCGTTTAGTATTCTTATAGACAGATTTTTAAAACATCTGGATAAATCAGAGAACAGGACAGCGACCTATCTTAAACTTGTAGATGAAGCGGGAAAATTCTGGGGTGATGGAGCAGACAAGGAAAAGCTTGAACTTGTCAAAAAAGCATTTCAGGATCCTAATAACAGGTGGGTTAAATTCCTTAACAGGGTAGTTGATGAGACAAATCCACATGTAGCTAAGATGATGATGCTCAATCTTGGATATGAAGCATTTTTCAGGGGAACCAAGATGATAAGAGCCAATAGAGAAAAATATCACTGCAATATTCCATGGCTAATTCTTTTTGATCCTACCAGTGCCTGCAATATGCATTGTGAAGGCTGCTGGTCGGGGACATACGGTCCTAAGCACAATCTCTCTTTTGAGGATATGGACAAGATAGTTACGCAGGGAAAAGAGCTTGGAGTTTACCTGTATATGATGACAGGTGGAGAGCCACTTGTTCGTAAAAAAGATGTCCTAAGACTTGCTGAAAAACATAATGATGTGGAATTTTCAATTTTTGATAATTCTACACTCATTGATGAAGATTTCTGTAAGGAAGTGGTAAGACTTGGAAATATCACATTTCAGCTTTCTATTGAAGGAACGCCTGAGACTAATGATGCACGAAGAGGAATAGGCCATTACGATGCAGTAATGAAAGCAATGGATCTCTTTAAGAAATACGGAATTGTTTACGGTACTTCAATCTGTTACACAAGAAATAATATTGAAGCTGTAACTGATCCTAAATTTATAGAGTTTATCGCTGAAAAAGGAGCAAGATTTGGTTTCTTTTTCCATTACATGCCGGTTGGAAATAACGCTGTTCCTGAACTTATGCCTACAGTTGAGCAGAGGCGTAAGATGGTGGATCAGATTAGATACTTAAGAAGTGACAAGTGTGATATAGGATTCTTTCCAATGGACTTCCAAAACGACGGAGAGTCAGTTGGAGGATGTATTGCCGGCGGAAGAAACTATTTCCACATCAATTCAAGCGGAGATGCAGAGCCATGCGTATTTATTCATTTTTCTAATACAAACATTCATACGCATTCAATACTTGAGATGCTTCAGAGCCCGTTATTCATGGAGTATCACAAAGGGCAGCCGTTTAATCGCAATCACTTAAAGCCTTGTCCAATGCTTGAGAATCCACAGCTCCTTAGGAAAATGGTTGAAAGATCCGGAGCGCATGGAACCAACGAGGAATCTGAAGAGGACGTAGAGCATCTTTGCGGAAAATGTGATGAGTATGCAAAAGAGTGGGCTCCGGTAGCTGATGAAATCTGGGCACATCAGAAGCATACCAGGAAAAAGTATGAGAATTACATCAAAGAAAAGAGAGAGAATGGAACATTGGCAGCGTTTGAAGCCAAGCCGAAGAAGGAGAGCAAAGAGACCGTTAAAGGTGCATGAAAAATGTAAGGTTTGTAATTTATAAATAGAGCCACGCAAGACTCGAAATTTGCTTTGCAAATTTCTCATTTACGCGGCGTTCGCCGCATAAACCAAATAAACAGGATACAAGTTCTTAGATGAGTAAACTCCTCACGAACTCGTATCCTGTTTATTTGTCTTGCGTGGCTCACTTTGACGCGAAAAAAAGTACCATCCCCATAGGATATACCTACGAAAACAGTACTCGGCGTGCGCTGCCAGGGTCTCGAACCCTGGACAACCTGATTAAGAGTCAGGTGCTCTACCAACTGAGCTAGCAGCGCATTTATTTGTTTGTGCCGTTCTTAACGACAAGTGATATATTACTACGGCATAAAAAGAAATGCAAGTACTTTTTTTAAAATTTTTTTAT
>NZ_JAGBLU010000135.1 GCF_017635265.1 Butyrivibrio sp. | reverse complement strand
TCAAGGGTGGCGCACGCAGCCAATCCACTTACGCACATACAAAGGGAGAGTATTTCAGCGTAAGCATAATACTTTTTGCCGTAATACTCTCCCTAATACATCTTGGGATTAATAAGCTATCAAAAGGCATGTGTTCCTGATAAACATAGAACAGGTAATTCGGGTCTATCTTGGATATGCAAAAAATTGGTTCTTTGAAGTACATGTCCAATTTATCACATTGAAAAATACCGGAGTGAACAGAACTATGTCTACACTGTCAGTTCATCTGCGTCAGTTTACAAGAAAGTATGACTTTTTGAACTAAATTTCAGAAATCCGCATATACTGCGGATTTCGTGAGAATATGAGTAAAGAGTCAACCAAGCCTCATCAACGAAGTTGATTTAAATTGGCTTGGTTGATACAATCTTAAATTTTTAATTTAAGATTGTATGACTTGTGGTAACAAAGATACGTTATTCCATGATATAATTACTGTGTATAGCCCAAAAAACCACGGGATTTTGTAAATGACATATGCTTGGAGGTCCGAATGTCAAAAAAACGTAGTATCAGATTAGGACTTATCACTTTTACAGTCTCACTTATTATTACTACAATGATAGCGATAGTCTTTTTGAGCAATACCTCAAGAATAAGAAGAGAAAGAGCAACGTTTATAGCAGAATCCATTGCTAACAGAATTCAGACAGAAATTCAAAACAGGGAGTACATTACCAGAATTCTTGAAATAGAAGTCAGAAGCAGTAATGGTGAACTCACTCAGGATGCATTTAGTAAAATCGGTGAAGCGTTGTTTGATGATCACATTGATATAGTTGATATAACACTGGCACCAAACGGCGTTGTTAATTATATATATCCTTTGAATGGAGGAGTTTCGGAAAGAATTAATCTTTTTGAGGATTCCCAAAATGGAGCATATGTTGATAACAGTAAAAATACCGGTGTTGGTATTATAATGTCGCCGGTAAATTTATCTGACGGCAATTATGGCATTATTATCAGAAGACCTATTTATCTGGGGGATACCAAGAGTATAAATGACTTTTGGGGATTTGCTTCAGTAACGATTAATCTGTCTGACTTCCTTTCTGAAGTCAATATGAAGGGAATTGCCGAAGAGAACTATGAATACAAACTCATAGGCACAGATGTTATCACCGGAAAAGAACATATTATTATGGAATATTCCGGGAGAGAGCTTCTTTCTCCTGTTAATGCAGTTATAAGTACTGTTGGAGGAGGTTATTGGACTCTTTCAATCGCACCCATGGGCAACTGGATGGAGCTGTATGAGATTGCAGGAGTACTGATAATAGTAGTGACTATCAGCATTCTTTTGGCAATGCTTGTAGCGGCCTATTCATCTCTTAAGGCCAATGCCAAGGAACTTGAAGTTATGTCTTACAGGGATGCCCTTACTAATCTTTACAATCCAAGAAGTTATCAGGAACACATGGATGAAATTTCTAAAAAGAAACTCCCGTATGGACTTATATATATTGATCTGAATGATTTTAAGCAGGTTAATGACACCTATGGACATGAGACAGGAGATGCTCTTCTTAATATAGTTGCCAAGAGGCTTAAGAATAGTATCAAGGAAAAAGACAGAGCCTTTAGAATAGGCGGAGATGAATTTGCGGTTGTTATACATGGAACCCATGATAAAAAGTTCTTTGAAGGTGTTATAGCCAGAATGCGTGAAAATGTTGCAAGAGAGGTTATTATTGGAGACAACAAGCTCAAAGCATCTATCAGTGCCGGATATGCAAGGTGTCCGGAGGATGGAACCACATTTGAGGACGTTGTAAAAAAAGCTGATGATGCCATGTATTATAACAAGAGGCTTTTAAAGTCCAAGAGGCTTACAGGGCAGGATAACGGAAGAGTTACTGCCAGAGATTTTAGATAATCAGACAAACGGGGAGAGACTAAATGGGAGGCACATACGATACCATAAACAGGATTTTTGACACCTTTGCTGTGACATCCAGAAGCCGCTATGTCTTTGTTTATGACATGGAAAAAAATATAGCGAGGTGGTCCAAGAATGCAGTAGAATATTTTGGCCTTACCGGGGAGTATGTTTATAATGCAAGAAGTGTATGGGAAACCAGAATCCATGCGGATGATAAGGACAAGTATAATGAATATATGGATGCCGCGTTTATGGGGCAAAAGGTTGAGGCAAATATCGAATACAGAGCCAAAAACAGAAATGGCGAATTCGTAGTTTGTTCCTGCAGAGGAGTGGTAATTAAGGACTACGCAGGAAAACCTGTATTTTATGCATGTTCCATTATCAATAAGGGGATTGTGGACAATAATGATCCCATAACTCTATTACCCAATCAGTATGAGATGTTAAACCATATGAGAAGTCTAAAAACCATGAAGCATGAGTATATAATACTTATGATAAACTTCATTGATTTTGCGGACGTAAACAGAAAATACGGGTATATGAGAGGAAACAATATCTTAAGGGCTCTTGCAACTAAACTCAGGCAGGAGACTCAAGGGTGGGGAAAAGCCTATAGAGGTGAAGGAACGATAATGGCCTTTATAAGCGATACCATGGATATTGATGAGATAAAAAAACTATACGGAAGACTGAGAACATTTGTAAGAGATAATTTAAGCATTGAGGGAAAGAAGGTTGGTGCCGAAATAGGCGGAGGAGCCATAATTTCAACTGATTTTGAAATAGATGAGCATTCCATTTATACAAGTGCCAAGTATGCGCTGGATCATTCAAAGACTCAGAGGCATGGAAACCTTATTATTTTCCACAATGATCAGCTGGACAATAACAGGAGAAGTATAGAACTTGTTGATGCGGTAAGAAACTGTGTAATAAACGGATTTGACGGATTTCATTTGGAATACCAGCCTATTTTTTCTGTGACGGATAACAGGCTTGTTGGTATGGAAGTCTTTGTAAGATGGCAAAAAGAACCTTTTGGAGAAGTGTCTCCTTCTGATTTTTTACCATGGCTTGAGCAGGACAGCGTTTTTTATTCTCTTGGAAATTGGATTTTGGAAAATGCGCTGCGTGATGCCATCGGGATCAGAAAAGAAAAAAGAGATTTTTATTTATGCGTAAATCTGGCATTTATGCAGCTTGAACGATCAGATTTCAGGACTACCCTTATTGAAATTTTAAGAAAAATAGGTTATCCTGCTACAGGCTTGTGTCTTGAACTGGCCCCCAGTAGCAGGCAACTTGGACTGGAACATTTAAAGAGCCAGATTGAGTTTTTGAAATCCTGTGGAATCAGGATAGGACTGGATGTTTCGGATTTTGCATCTCTTGATTATGTAAGACATCTTCCGATCGACCTGATAAACCTTGTGCCGGCAGTAACAGGCGGAATTGCCGGTAATCTGTCTACCAGGTATATGGTGGAGGCAATTACATCTTTTACCCACAGGCTGGGAATCAGGACCTGTTACACAGGCATTGAAGATGAGGAAACTCTTAATATTGCCAAGAGCTATCCGATATCAGAGATGATGGGCTATCATTTGGGCAGACCATCCAAAATAGATAATTTTAAAGAATTATACCTTGAAAAGAGGAATTAAATGAGCAGAACCTTTCGTTATATTCAAAATGATGATGTCTTAAAGTCTTTTAACGAGTTTAAAGATACCATTCTCGCTCAAAGACCGGTTGTTATTGCACGTCATGGTGATTATTCACTTTTTCTCATTCGTGTATCTGACGGGGAACTGGAGCTTTCCATCGAGAATACTGCAAAAAAATCTCGTGTTGAGAGTAGAAACTACGTTATTTCCGATACTACCGAGGCTCTGGTGTCACGAGGAGTAAGACATGCAGTTCAAAAGATGGCAGAGCTTAGTGATGAGGACATAAACAGGAAAAGACTACAGATCTGGAAATGGTATGTCATGGACTGGCAGAAGGCCAATGCAGACAGAACACAAGAGTTTATGGATAAGGAACTATCCTGGGATGATGACGCGGCTGACGGACGTAATGAAATCCTTGATATGGAGAGCTTCCTTCATGGCGAATACTTAAATCTGGGCAACACCATAGGGCTTATTGAAAGATATCTTAAGGACGACAAGCATAAAGAAATGTTTAAGAGCTTTGCCATCAACGATATTATGGAGATGACAAGCGAAGATACGAAGGATAAGTCAATTGCTGAGGCAGAGAGACTTAACCGTCTTGGTGGTCCCAAAAAGCATACATATCAGTTTATGGTAAGTGTAGAAGCTACAGATAAAGAGCATGCCAGACAGGCGCTGCTTAATTATCTGGCCGGAGATGATCGCATAAAAGTGCAGAAGTGAAACTTTATTTCATAAAATTTTAATAATTCAGAGGGCTGAAGTGTCTACCATTTCATAAGGCGTTGGTATATAATGTACCCATTAGATGAAAAAAACGGTGTAGAGATACAATAGGTTGAGGGGCCTTTTTCCAGGTGCTTTGCATGCCGTATCATCTGATGAAAAAATATTTCTTATGAGATGGAGGAATTTAATAATGAGACGTTCCGCAAAGACTAAAACAGGCTTGAGTCAGAGTTGCATAGCAATTATGACTGATGCTATCAAGGCAAAGGAGCAGAACTTATCATACGGCAAATTCAAAGCGCTTGATATGTTGGGTGCTGAAAGTGTGCAGGATGAGGATGCAGAATCTGAGTACACAGTTCATACAACCGATCTGGTACGAAGAACCAAGCATACTGAAGAAAAGAAAGCTGTAGCTTTTGTAAAGATCAGAGCATAAGACAAATTTAAAACAGATAGGAGCGTTTGCTTCTATCTGTTTTTGATCTTAATTATAAATCATAAGTGAAATACGAGTTTGTTAAGCTCTTTTCCGACGGCAGTAATAACAGGTCCGAGGAAAAGTGCCATCAATACTATTCCAATATTCGGTGTTCCGCCAAATATTATTCCGACTATTATAACTAAAAAGTCATATGCCATTCTGATATAGGTGAAAGGAATCTTCTTAAACACTTTATCGGATAAAATTTGCGGCATTGCATCATAGGGAGATACGCCCATTGCTGCATTGATATAAAATGATACGGCGATTATGAAACAGAACAGTGCAAGAACAAAAATAACTGCTCTTGAAGGAAAAGCTGTAAACCATTCCGAAGGAATTGTTTTACCCCATACCCAGCAGAAAAAATCCGCGATGTATCCGACAAATACCATGTTGGCGATTGTTCCAAATCCTATATATTTTCTTCCCCATATACATACAAATATGAAAAGCACAAGATTTAATGCCAGTTGCCATGTTCCTAAAAGAATCCCCAGTTTTCTTGAAATAGTGAGATTCATAAATGTACATGGATCAGTTCCAAGGTCAACCTCTATAAGAAACGACAGGAAAAATCCCATAAGGAAAACGCCGATAAGCATCAGAAACAGACGCTTTGTAAAATCTTTTTGTGAAAAGTATTCTCTGGCCCAATTTTTGATGGCATTCATGTTATTTTACCTCGTGCAGCGCGTAATATGTATTTTTGTAGTTAATGAGAACCGGAGCACTCGCAAATGCTTCATCTCCGATGTAACATCTGTCAGCTTCTTTGTCAAAAGTGTATTTTCTTCCTTCACTGTCGTGTTCGTTGATATATACAAGGGCCTGCTCCAAAGATTCATCCCCTTTACAAAGATGTATATTCATACAAAACCTCCATTGATAAAAAGTAAAAGCGAAACTGATTATACCACAATTTTGAGGTTTAATCAGTATGTGCTCTTTTATGATTCTTTAATAATTATTTATAGAGGTATTATGGTAGAATAATATAGACGAATAGCGGTTACAGACCAAAAAACGGACAGTAACTGTTTTTGAGCGACAAAATGGGGATTTGAGGAGAGCAGGAATGGACGAAAAAGCCATAAAAGAGCTTTTGGAATCTGTAAAAAAGGGTGAGAGTTCTATTGATGATGCTGTTCTTAAGTTAAAAGAAGCACCGTTTGAAGATATGGGATTTGCAAAGCCTGATTTTCACAGGGGACTGAGACAGGGAAGCCCGGAGGTTATATATGGTCAGGGCAAAACACCTAAGCAGATTTTAGAGATAGCACGTAAGCTTTTGTCACATGGGCAGGAAAGCGTGCTTATAACAAGAATGTCTCGTGATGCCCGTGACTTTTTTTTACAAAATAAAAAAGACGATACACTAAATCTTAGCTATGACGAACTGAGCAGGATTGGTATCGCGGGAAATGAGCCTGACAAATCAAAAGCGGTCGGGAAAATCGTGGTTGCCACAGGCGGAACAAGCGATATGCCTGTAGCTGAGGAAGCTGCCAGAACTGCAGAGTTTTTGGGAAATAATGTAGTGAGACTTTATGATGTCGGGGTAGCGGGAATTCACAGGCTTATCAACAAAGAGAGTATGGAACAGATAATGAGCGCCAATGTTATCATTGCCATAGCCGGCATGGAAGGGGCTCTTGCAAGCGTAGTGGGCGGAATGGCAGACTGCCCTGTTATTGCAGTTCCTACAAGTGTTGGGTACGGAGCTGCATTTGGAGGACTTGCAGCACTTTTATCCATGCTCAATTCGTGCGCCAGTGGGGTTAGCGTTGTCAATATAGATAATGGATTTGGTGCCGGATATCTGGCAAGTATGATAAACAAGAGATAAAAAGTTGGGAGATTTTTTATGGTAACAAATGACGTTAGTATGAATCGTTTTAAACACAATATTATGGAGCAGGTCTGCAGACTGGAATGGGAGGGCAAAAACGATCCCGAACATATTGAAGAGCTTGTTCTTAAAATTATTCCGGGTCCGAAGCCTTCCTACAGATGTTGTGTCTATAAGGAAAGAGAAATTGTAAGACAGCGAATACGACTTGCTCAGGCAAAGAGTCCGTCGTATAACCCGGATTCGGAGAATATAGTACAGGTTATTGATCCGGCCTGTGATGAATGCCCTATTTCTGCATATTCCGTAACGGATAACTGCAGATTTTGTATGGGTAAGGCATGTCTTAATTCTTGTAAGTTTGGAGCAATAACACCGGGTGATACACATATGCATATAGACCCTGCCAAGTGTAAAGAGTGCGGAATGTGTGCAAATGCATGCCCGTATAATGCAATCGTTCATCTTGAAAGACCTTGTAAGAAGGCATGTCCTGTAGGAGCCATTACTTACGATGAATACGGCTACTGCAAGATTGATGAAGATAAGTGTATCCAGTGCGGTCACTGCATACATAGCTGTCCTTTTGCAGCTATAGGCAGTAAGACCTTTTTGGTTGATATCATAAAAGAAATAAAGGCAGGCAAAGAAGTTATTGCCATGTGCGCACCGGCAACAGAGGGGCAGTTCGGTGAAGATATATCCATGGCTTCAATAAAAGAAGGTCTTAAGAAACTTGGATTTTCTGACATGGTTGAAGTAGGACTTGGCGGCGATATGACGGCAGCCTACGAGTCTGAAGAATGGACTGAAGCTTATAACAGCGGACATAAAATGACAACTTCGTGTTGCCCTGCATTTATAAATATGTTAAAAAAGCACTTTCCTGATCAGTACAAAGACAATATGTCAAGTACCGTTTCACCAATGTGCGCTATTTCAAGATATCTTAAGGCCACAAGGCCCGGATGCGTAACTGTTTTTGTGGGACCTTGTATAGCCAAAAAATCTGAGGCGCAGGACAAATCCGTTGAAGGAAATGCTGATTATGTTGTTACATATGGTGAACTCAGAGCACTTATGAGATCAAAAGATATTACGTTTGAGCCTGTCACTGATTCTTATCAGGAATCTTCAATATGGGGAAAAAGATTTGCGACAAGTGGCGGAGTAGCAAATGCAGTAATAGAGTGCATGCAGGAAAGAGGTGTGGATACTTCGGGACTGAAGCTTTTAAGGGCAGCAGGCGGAGCCGAATGCAAAAAGGCACTGACTCTTTTGAAGGTCGGAAGGCTTCCTGAAGATTTTATAGAAGGAATGGTATGTCCGGGAGGATGTGTAGGCGGCCCATCCAGGCACAAGCATATCACTGAAATCAACAAGGCCAGAGAGGCGCTGCTTTCAAAAGCGGATGAGAGAAAAGTTTTGGATAACCTGAAAAATTATCCTATGGATAAGTTTTCAATGCATCGTGATGGTCACATGTGAAAAAACTTAATGCTACTGCTTGGGAACCAGGCAGTAGCTACTTTAGAGGCTTATATGAAAAATAACAGGAAGATATCGGAAAAGGCACTGATTAATTTAGTTATGATCTTTTTGGCATCGTTTTTTACGATTGCTTATACCAGACAGATTTTGTATGTAGATGAAATGAATCAGGTTCTGGCCGGCATTTATTATATCTTCAAGTACATTCCTATCATTCTGGTCACAGCTCTTGGAGGAGCGGTGCCCGGAATGTTTAGTGTTCTTATTGTTTTTATTTATAAGTCTTTTGCATACAGTAGTTTTTCGTATTTGTGTTTTATATATCTGTTAGTTTCTCTGATTGTTGATGTATTTGCCAGAAAACGCTTATTTTCAAATGTTCCCGGGACAATTTTAACTGCAATTTTTTTACAGCTCTTAACAGGAAATTTCTGGGGAGTTATTCTTGTGCTTTTGGCTCGTCAGGATTTGCTTAAATTTACGCCTGAGTCAGGAGTGTTGTTTTTTCTGAATGAGGCACCCGGATGCTTTGTTGGGTGCTTTGTTGTATATGCACTTTTCAGATTTCTTTCCGATGATAAAAAAATTAAACTTGGAAACGGGAAATTTTACGTTGATCCGGCAATGCTGGATGAAGATGAAAAATATGTGGTAGAGGGCAAATCCAAAATTGGAGCGGTTGTTATGCAGATAATCGTTTTTGAGGCAATTGTCCTTGGTATTTCTGCGGAGCTGGCTTCCAATACCCTGATTCCCACTATGAAAGTTGATGTAGCTGCGTTGGAAGAAAGCTCTGGCGAGAATTGGGATGATATCACCAATGCGGAGATGTTGGAAAGTAAAGTCAGCGCATCCATGATGGAAGAGACTCTTATAAGCACGCGGGAACTTGAGCTAAACGGCTACAGGCTTAGAAGTACAGCCTTTAGTGTAAAGCTGGCAATGCTTATTTCCATTATAGTTATTCCGCTGGCTGTTTTTGTTAACAGATATGCCCAGGCCAGAATTGTAAAGCCCATAAGAAGCTTGTCGAAAGCTGTGACCGGAATTTATAATTCCACGGATATTGATATTACCAAGAGTGTAAAAGAGGTTCATAATCTCCATATTCATACAAATGATGAAATAGAGGAACTTTATCATGCGGTAGATTTGACCATTTACAGGCTGATGGAATATATAGAGCTGGTAAAAACCAGGCAGAATATAGAAGATCAGCTCAATATAGAAAAAAGTGCCAATGAAGCAAAGTCGCGGTTTTTATCTAATATTTCCCATGAGATAAGAACACCTATCAATGCAGTGCTCGGTTTTGATGAGATGATCCTAAGAGAGAGTAACGACAGTACAGTAATACAGTATGCCAAAGATATACAGAGTTCCGGTAAGACTCTTCTGGCTCTTATAAACGATGTACTTGATTTTTCAAAAATTGAAGCCGGAAAGCTTGAAATCATACCTGTTGAATATGAACTTCGCTCCCTTATAAATGATGTGGTCAATATGGCCAGAGTAAGGGCCGTTGAAAAAAATCTTGAGTTTAATGTAAATGTTGAAGAAGAGATTCCTCACGTGCTCTATGGGGACGAAGTACGAATAAAGCAATGCATCATCAATATTGTGACCAACGCCATTAAATACACCGAGGTCGGAAACGTTACTGTTGATATAACCTATGACAACGCAGAAGCGGAAAATTCCGATGATTTATTCGAGGAAAACAGGATTCTTTTGAAAGTAAAGGTAACTGATACCGGAATTGGAATCCGTGAGGAGGATATTGAGAAACTTTCGGGAGCCTTTGAGAGAATTGATGAAAAGAGAAACAGGACCATTGAAGGATCGGGACTTGGAATAAACATTGTCAACAGCCTTCTTGCAATGATGAATTCAAAGCTTATAGTTAAGAGTGAATATGGAAAGGGAAGCGAATTCTCTTTTGCCGTAGTACAACAGGTAGTGGATATAGAGCCTATTGGGAATTTTAGTCAGGCATATAATGAGGCGGTGAGAGATACCCACGATTATCGTGAGACCTTCCATGCGCCGAATGCCAGGATACTGGTAGTTGATGATACCAAGACCAACTTAACTGTTGTGGAAGGGCTTTTAAGGAAAACACAGATAACAGTCGACACGGCAACAAGCGGTATGGAAGCACTTGAAATGGTATCCCAAAATAAATATGATATTATCTTTTTGGATCACAGAATGCCTGAAATGGATGGCATACAGACTTTCCATGCAATGGAGGAAATGTCGGGAAATCTTAATAAAAAGACACCGGTTATAGCTCTTACAGCCAATGCGGTATCGGGCTCAAGGAAAATGTATGTAAAAGAGGGCTTTACCAACTATATGTCAAAGCCTGTTGATCCCCTTAAGCTTGAAGATATGATAATGAGCTATCTGCCTTCTTTTAAAGTTTCAAGGCCCGGAGATAAGGATTTTGTTTCCAATGAGGAAAAGGAAGAAGAGACAGACAGAGAGGCAATGCAGGATATCCTTAAGATAAACGGTGTTGATGTGGAATCTGCAATTGCCAGATGCGGTTCTGCCGAAGTTGCCAAAGAAGTCATGAAAGACTTTAAACTTGCCATTGATGAAAGGTCGGGACTCATTGAAAGATACGAGTCTGAAGGCAATATAAAGAATTACACCATTTATGTTCACGGACTTAAGAGCTCAGCAAGGGCAATCGGAGCGCTGGATCTTGCTGACAGAGCAGAATACCTTGAACAATGCGGAAATGATGGAAATGTGGATGAGATAAAAAAGCTTACTCCGGAGCTTTTGGAATTGTACAGAAGTTATAACAGTAAGCTTGCGGTTTTAACTCAAGAGGAAGATATAGATAAGCCTGAAATCGATGCGGATGAGCTTGAAAGTGCCTATGCATCCATAAAAGAATTTGTTTCAGCTTCGTACTTTGACAGCGCTGATGATATAATGAAAATGCTACAAGAGTACAGAATTCCCAATGAGTATGCTGCTAAACATAGTGAAATCAAGAGACTTATGGGAGCGGTTGACAGAGATGGTCTTTTGAATATATTGTAATAGTAAGCGAAAAATCGAAAGGAACCAATATGGAAAAGAAAGTATTCCTGATAGGTCATACAAAGAGCTTTATGGTCAATGCAATTGTTGTTGGCCTTCAAAAAGAAGATTACGAAGTAATAAGTGTTGCTCCTAAAGCAGGCGCTATAAAGGAAATAGAGGATAAACCACGCATATACCTTTTGTATCTTGGCGATATGACAATGGATGATACAGATCTTTTTAAGTATTTGAACGAAGCTATTGATTCGGAAAGGTTTATGCTTTATCTTATTGGAAACAGGGATGAGCTTAATCTTGCTCTTGAATATATTGCCAAGGAGAAGGTTCAGGAAACATATTTGAGACCTTTGGACGTAAAGCTTCTTGCGGAACACCTGGATTCCGTGGTAGAATACAGCGCAGTTGATGAGAGTATGAAGAAAAAGATACTCATAATAGATGATGACGGTGCTATGCTTAGAATGATGAAGACATGGCTTTCTGTGAAATACCATGTTTATATGGCAAGCTCGGGCAAAATTGCGCTTTCTTTTTTAGCTCAGAATCCTGTGGATCTGGTTCTTTTAGATTATGAGATGCCGGTTATGAGCGGACCTGAAGTGTTAAAAGAAATCAGGAACAGTGTGAAGATGAAACATACGCCTGTTATATTCCTCACAGCCAAAGATGATAAGGAAAGCGTAATGAAGGTAGTAAGTCTTAAACCTGAGAAATACCTTCTTAAATCCATGCCAAAAGAAAAGCTTACCGGCGCTATCGACGACTTCTTTAAAAGTCGTAAATGATAAATAATAAAAAAGGAAAAAGTTAAATGATTTCAAAGCTTATTGACAGAATTGAAAAGACAGGTGCACCAATTGTAGTGGGACTTGATCCCAAACTTGATTTTGTTCCGGAAACTATCAAAAAAAGATGCTTTGAGGAAAAAGGGGAGAATTTAGAAGGAGCTGCAGAGGCTTTCTGGCAGTTCAATAAGGAGATTATCGACAATATTTATGATCTGGTTCCTGCCGTAAAACCTCAGATTGCTATGTATGAGGCGCTTGGACTTCCGGGACTTATGACATTTAAGAAAACAGTTGATTATTGCAGAGAAAAAGGTCTGTTGGTAATCGGAGATATAAAAAGAGGAGATATTGGCTCTACATCAGAGGCTTATGCTGTTGGTCATCTTGGCTCAGTCAAGATAGGTGACAAGATATTTAGAGGATTTGACGAAGATTTTGCTACGGTTAATCCTTATCTTGGTTCCGACGGTGTTAAGCCTTTTATTTCGGTCTGCAATAGCGAGGACAGAGGTATTTTTGTGCTTGTTAAGACTTCCAATCCATCAAGCGGAGAATTTCAGGATCAGAAAATAGAAGGAAGACCTTTGTATGAGCTTGTAGGTGAGCAGGTAGAAAAATGGGGCCTTGATTCTATGGATGGTTCATACAGTAATGTCGGTGCTGTAGTCGGAGCTACCTACCCTGAACAGGGTAAAGTTTTAAGAGACATCATGCCACATGCATATATACTGGTTCCTGGCTATGGCGCACAGGGCGGCAAGGGCAAAGATCTTGTTCATTTCTTTAATAAAGACGGACTTGGTGCGATTGTTAATTCTTCACGTGGTATTATTGCTGCCTGGAAGAGCGAAAACTATAAGCAGTTCAGCGATGGAAAAGTCGGTGAGGCGTCAAGGGCAGCGGTTCTTGATATGAAAAAGGATATAGCTGATGCTCTTGCAGACAGATAATATAAAACTTGATTTAGCTCTTTTTAAAATTGTGTATACATAACATAGGTGTTATAATCTAAAAAAGCTAAAAAAGGAGACTTTTGGGATGGAAAGATACAAAGAAGAATTCATTGAATTCATGGTTGATAGTAATGTTCTTAAGTTTGGAGAGTTTACTTTAAAGAGTGGAAGAAAATCGCCCTTCTTTATGAATGCCGGAGCTTATGTGACAGGAGCCCAGCTAAAAAAGCTTGGCAATTACTATGCAAAGGCTATTCATGATACCTTTGGACTTGAATTTGATGTTCTTTTTGGACCTGCATATAAGGGAATTCCGCTTGCTGTAGCAACGAGTATGGCAATCAGTGAGCTTTATGGAAGAGAAATCAGATATTGTTCTAACAGAAAAGAAATTAAAGATCACGGTGACAAGGGGATACTTCTTGGCTCCAAGCTAAGAGACGGCGACAGAGTGCTTATCATTGAAGATGTTACAACTTCAGGCAAGTCTATAGAAGAGACAGTTCCTATTATTCAGGAACAGGCGGACTGCGATATTGTCGGACTTATGGTATCGCTTAACAGACAGGAAAAGGGTCTTGAGTCAGATCAGAGTGCCCTTGAAGAGATAAAAGAAAAATATGGCTTTAGTGCATCTGCTATCGTTAAAATGGATGAGGTGGTAAGTTATCTTTACAATAAGCCTATTGATGGAGAAGTTGTTATAAACAAGGATATCAAGAAAGCCATTGATGAATATTACGCTGAATACGGCGCAAAATAAGGGGGATAACAATGGACGAGCAGACATATAAAGTTCTTGGAAACTGTGGGGCGGTTAATATCGCCTTTGGCGTTATTTCTATAGTTGTGGGAGTTTCAGTTGGGGTGCTTCTGATTATCAGCGGTGGTAAGCTCCTCGGAAGCAGAAAGAAAATTATTATCTAAGTGGTAAGATGGGTAAGCTAAGCTTTATTAGATTAAAGATTAAGAAACTTGAACCGGTAAGAGACAGATATATGTTTACCGACAACAGACATCCTGAGAAGGGAATTATGTCTACTGTACTTGGTGTACTGTCTGTTTCAGCACTGGTTCTGGCAGTATATTTTTCATATGTTAATAATGGGCAGGCTATTATGAGATACGCCGCAGCGGCATTTGTTGCGGCGATATTTTCATGTATAGGGCTGGTGCTTGGAATAATGTCCAGATTTGAAAAAGATATTTTCAAATTGTTTCCAAATCTCGGGATAGCACTGAACCTAGTAGCCTTCCTTTTTGTTGTTTTTATTTTGATATTAGGATTGGGATAAGGAATGAGTGAAGAGCTTTACTATGAATTTGAAAATGATGGCGAAGTGATAAATGAAAGATATGAACTTGCCATTTCCAGAATAAAAGAAATAAAAAATGAACATTTGGAAAACGCAAAGTTTGACGATTATTTTAAGAAGGTTGCTTCTTTTATTGAAATGATGGATGAAACCTTGAACTGGGCTATCAGCGGAGGAAAAGAAAACGATTCGCTGGAAGAGTTAAAGGCAAGAAATAAAGCCCTGTATGAGGATATACTTCCGGAAAATTACGCAGGCTCTTACGGTAATCCGGAGTTTGTAGTAAAAGAACTTGGAGAAGAATTTGGGAGAATCCTTTCAAGCCTTTATTTTGAAATAAGATCAATGATTCCAAATGCTTTTGAACTAAATAAATTTGACATGGTAATAAGATCCGAACTCTTTTTGGAAGTGTACGGTGCATTTGCTTCTGTTGAAAACGGAAACCTTCCTGAATATGAGAACATAAGACAGATAATGTACTGGTTTTACAGTGATTATGCTGAAGATGAGAGAAAAATCAGGTTTGCTCAAATGGTGGCTCCTACTTCCGACTATGCAAGGGATATCATTATGGACAGCGACCTTTCGGATCTTCGTTATTTGTATAGGTTCGGTGAATATATTACGGACAATGAGCTAAAGACTGCAGAGCATTTAAGTTCTTTATCTCAGGAGGAAATCGATAAGCTTGCTGATACTTACACTGAAGGATATCGCATAGGCTTTGCCATGACAGGCAAAGACATTACTATAAAGAAGACAGCGGCTATAGTTTATGAACTTGGGTTTGAGAGAATTGTAAAAAAAGCAATCACCAATTTCAGAGACATCGGGCTTGAGTCCAGTATTTACAGGTCATGCCTTAACGGTTTTACAATGCTTGGCAGTGCCAGAAGATCAGGATATACAGGTGCTGTTCCCAATAAGCAGTTTGACTATGACCACAAGGATGATGATGCGCTTTTCCTTGATGGAGCTCTTGTTACAAGGCGTCTTGAGGCAATGAGAGCAGCAGGAGAGATGTACAAAAAAGAAGCTAAAGTATATGGAGGTCCGGCTGTAATTGAGACCTTCGGAGAAAAGCCTTTTTCGCCTGTTCCCAAAAAGGATGCTATTCGATATGATGATGCGCAAAAAAAACTGCTTAGTGAGTTCAAGATTCAGAACAGCCTTATTATGAATGAATATGTAATAGGCAAGGAAAGAAGCTTTACAATCATTGCTTTCCCCGTTCCTGAAATAGGACCAAGGTTTTCTGAAATCTTCAACGAAGTGGTTCGGATAAACACACTTGATTACAAGCTGTATCAGGGCATTCAGCAAAAAATAATAGATGCGCTTGATGAAGCGTCCTATGTTGAAGTCAAGGGAATGAATGGCAACAAAACAGATATGAAGGTTATGCTTCATGAGTTAAAAGATAAAGCTCACGAGACCAACTTTGAAAACAGTGTTGCTGATGTAAATATTCCTGTCGGAGAGGTATTTACTTCTCCTGTTTTAAAAGGAACCAGGGGAACACTTCATGTATCCGGAGTATATCTTAATGGATTACTGTTTAAGAATCTTGAGATTATCTTCGAAGACGGATGTGTAAAAGATTATAATTGTTCAAATTTTGATTCCGATGAGGAAAACAAAAAGTATATTAACGACAATATTCTTTTTAATCACAAAACTCTTCCTATTGGTGAGTTTGCTATCGGAACCAATACAACTGCATACCAAATGGCGAGGGACTACAATATAGCGGATAAGTTGCCTATTCTTATAGCCGAAAAAACAGGACCGCATTTTGCCGTAGGTGATACCTGTTACTCTCACGAAGAAGACAATATCACATATAACCCTGATGGAAAGAGCATTATTGCGAGAGATAACGAAATCTCTTTAAATAGAAAGACTGATCCTGATAAAGCGTATTTTAGCTGTCATACGGATATAACTATTCCTTATGATGAGCTTGGAGAAATCAGAGCGGTCAAGGAAAACGGAGAGGGAATCGTTATCATTCAAAACGGAAGATTTGTTCTTCCGGGAACTGAAGAGCTTAACGCACCAATTCGCCTGGCTGACCAATAAGATAAACTGTTAAAAGACCAGTATTTGATGCACTATAGGAAAAAAGGAAAAGTAGCACAATATATTGTGTTATGCTATTATATCATTGAAAAAAAGGAGCCGGATGCCGTTAGTATACTTACGGTATCCGCATCCGACCTGAACTTGCAATTATGGAGGAGACTTTAAATGGCACAAGTTGGAATTGTAATGGGTAGTGACTCAGACATGCCGGTAATGGCAAAGGCAGCAGATATTTTAGAGGAGCTTGGAATATCTTATGAGATGAGGATCATCTCAGCACACAGAGAACCGGACGAGTTCTTTGAATATGCCAAAACTGCGGAAGAAAAAGGTTTTAAGGTAATCATTGCGGGAGCGGGAATGGCAGCACATCTTCCGGGTATGTGCGCAGCAATTTTTCCAATGCCTGTTATCGGAATACCTATGCATACAACTTCACTTGGAGGTCGTGATTCTCTATATAGCATTGTTCAGATGCCAACAGGAATCCCTGTAGCTACAGTTGCTATAAATGGCGGAGCAAATGCCGGAATCCTTGCAGCCAAGATTTTGGCTACATCAGATTCGGAACTTCTGTCTAAATTGAAAGCATATACCGCTTCCTTAAAGGATGGTGTTGTAAAAAAAGATCAGCATCTTCAGGAAGTCGGATATAAGAATTATTAATACTTATTATAAAAATACAGAAAAAGAGGAGTTTATTATGGCACTGGATTACAAGAAAGCTGGCGTTGACATTGAGGCAGGTTACAAGTCTGTAGAGCTTATGAAAGCTTATGTAAAAGAGACAATGAGACCTGAAGTTCTTGGAGGACTTGGTGGTTTCTCAGGAGCTTTTTCATTAAAAGATATAAAGAACATGGAAGATCCGGTTCTTTTATCAGGAACTGATGGTGTAGGAACCAAGATTAAACTTGCTTTTCTTTTAGATAAACATGACACAATAGGAATTGATGCAGTTGCAATGTGTGTTAATGATGTTGCCTGTGCCGGTGGTGAACCACTGTTTTTCCTTGACTATATAGCTTGTGGTAAAAACATTCCCGAAAAAATAGCAGCAATCGTAAAGGGAGTTGCAGAAGGCTGCAAGCAGTCTGATGCTGCTCTTATTGGTGGTGAAACAGCAGAACATCCGGATCTTATGCCGGAAGATGAGTACGACGTAGCCGGATTTGCAGTAGGTGTAGTTGACCGCAAGGATATGATTGACGGAAGTACCATTAAAGCAGGTGATACACTTATCGGTGTTGCATCTACAGGTGTGCACAGCAATGGATTTTCACTTGTACGTAAGGTTTTCGATATGACCAAGGAGAGCCTTGATACATATTATGATGAGCTGGGGGCTACTCTTGGAGAGACTCTTTTAACTCCAACAAGGATTTATGTAAAGATGATGAAGTCCATCAAGAATGCAGGGGTTAAGGTTAAGGGCTGCAGCCATATTACAGGTGGCGGATTCTATGAAAATATTCCAAGAATGCTTCCTGAAGGAATTACTGCAGTTATTAAAAAAGACAGTTACGATATTCCTCCTATTTTCACTCTTATGCAGAAAAAAGGTGAAATTGAAGAGCAGATGATGTACAACACTTACAATATGGGACTTGGAATGGTACTTGCTGTTGATTCAAGTGATGTGGATGCTGCTTTGAAGGCAATTGAAGCCTCCGGAGATAAGGCATGGATCGTCGGCGAAACTAAGGCAGGCGAAAGAAAAGTCGAACTTATTTAACAACATGTTGTTTTGTCAGTAAATATATAAAATGGTGGTGTACGTATGAAAATTGCAGTCATGGTATCCGGCGGAGGAACCAATTTACAGGCAATCATAGACGGGATAAAGGATGGAAAAATTACTAACACAGAGATTTGCCTTGTGTACAGTAATAATCCGGGTGCATATGCTATTGAGAGGGCCAAAAATGCCGGAATTCCTTATGTGGTAAAGAGCCCAAAGGAATTTGAGACCAGAGACGATTTTAATAAAGCTCTTTTACAGATTCTTAAGGATGCGGATCCTGATCTTATAGTATTGGCAGGATGTCTTGTGGTTATTCCTGAAATTGTTGTAAAGGAGTTCAAAAACAGAATTATTAATATACATCCGTCACTTATCCCATCCTTTTGTGGAACCGGATACTATGGACTTAAGGTACATGAGAAAGTTCTTGAAAGAGGAGTTAAAGTTTCGGGTGCCACAGTTCATTTTGTGGATGAGGGAACGGATACAGGACCAATTATTTTGCAGAAGGCAGTTTATGTGAGAAACGATGATACTCCTGAAAAACTGCAAAGGCGCATAATGGAACAGGCTGAATGGAAAATAATGCCACTTGCTATTGACCTTATTGCAAATAATAAAGTCAAAGTTGTAGATGGCAAGGCTATTATTGACGGGTATGAGGAGAGTATTTTAGGATGAAGGTTTTAATTGTTGGTGGAGGCGGAAGAGAACACGCCATAGCAGAAGCAGTATCAAGAAGCTCACAGGTCGATAAGATTTATTGTGCACCGGGTAACGGTGGAATTGCAGAACTTGCAGAGTGTGTGCCTATTACTCCAATGGAGTTTGATAAGCTTGTAGCTTTTGCCAAGGAAAAGGAAATTGATCTGACAGTCATCGGAATGGATGATCCATTGGTAGGAGGCATTGTAGATGCCTTTGAGGCAGAGGGACTGCGTGTATTTGGCCCCAGGAAAAATGCGGCTATCCTTGAGGGAAGCAAAGCTTTTTCCAAAGATCTTATGAAAAAATATGGTATTCCAACTGCTGCGTATGAGACTTTTGATGATGCAGACAAGGCGATTGAATATCTTAAGGCAGCCAAGTTCCCTATAGTTTTAAAGGCAGATGGTCTAGCGCTTGGAAAGGGAGTTTTGATCTGCCAAAATTATGATGAAGCTGTTAGCGGTGTAAAAGAGATAATGCAGGATAAGAAATTCGGAGATGCCGGAAATCATATGGTTATCGAAGAATTTATGACAGGAAGAGAAGTGTCAGTTCTGTCGTTTGTTGATGGAAAGACATATAAGCTTATGTCATCAGCTCAGGATCATAAGAGAGCCGGTGATGGTGATACAGGTCTTAATACAGGCGGAATGGGTAACTTTTCACCTAGTCCTTTCTATACAGAAGAAGTTGATAAGTTTTGCCGTGAACATATTTACGGCAAGACTGTGGAGGCTATGGCTAGTGAAGGCAGAGAGTTTAAGGGAGTTATTTTCTTTGGACTTATGCTTACAGAGGATGGACCTAAGGTTTTGGAGTATAATGCCAGATTTGGTGACCCCGAGGCCCAGGTGGTGCTTCCAAGACTCAAAACTGATATAATAGACGTGTTCAATGCATGTATAGATGGTAAACTTGCTGAGACAGAGCTTGAATTTGAGGATAAGGCTGCAGTTTGTGTGGTACTTGCAAGTGAGGGATATCCTGTAAGCTATGAAAAGGGCAAGCTTATTACAGGTCTTGAAAATTTCAAAGGCAAGGAGGGGTATTATTGCTTCCATGCAGGAACCAAAGCTACTCCGGAGGGGATAGTTACAAATGGCGGTAGAGTTCTTGGTGTAACAGCAAAGGGTGATACACTTGCAGAGGCTCGCAAAAAAGCCTATGAAGCTACAGAGTGGGTTAGCTTTGAAAACAAGTATATGCGTCATGATATTGGAAAGGCTATCGATGATGCGAAGGAGGTAAAATGAAAAAAAATAAGGGAAAGAGAATTGGGAACGTAGTACTTTCACTGATTGCCGGTTTGGTTATTTTTACCGGAGCAGGACTTACTGCATTTGCTTATACTGAAACAACAGGTACTGTCAGTCAGGACAATGTTAAAGTCAGAGAATCTGCAAGTACAACGGCAACACAGGTTTCAAGTTTAAAAATCGGGGATACAATAGATATTGTTGATGAAGAAACAGATGCTTCAGGATATGTCTGGTACAAAATCAGAGTTAACAAAAGCGAGTATGGATATGTAAGAAGTGATCTTGTTAAAAAGTCAGGCTCGTCTGATAGCAGCACAAGTACTACAACATCAACTTCGACTTCAACTACAACTGAAGCTAATGCAGCGGCTGCTTCACTTCCTGCAACAACTGTAACTGCTACTGATCAAAAGAGTGCAACAGCTGTTGATAATTGTAAGGTTCGTTCAGGGGCCGGTACAGGATATGAGCAGGTTGGAAATCTTACAAAGGGTGATTCTGTAACAATTACAGGAGAGGCAACAGGTACTGACAGCAAGACATGGTATCAGATTACATATGGTGCTAATGCAAAAACCGGTTTTGTAAGAAGTGATTTGCTGAACATAGTAGAGACAGCTCCTGCTGAAACTACTGAGACTGCAGAAAGTACTGAAGGCGATAGCGCTGAAGCAGCAAATGCTGAAGTGGCTGAAGGCAGTGAAGGCGAGGAAACTTCAGAGACTTCAGAAGCAGAGCAGTCACAGGAAGCAGAGACCGCTCAGGTCGGAGATGGCTCTTTTGAACTTAAATATGAAGATGATGTATGGTATCTTTATGACTATGAAAAAGGTCAGAGAGTTCAGGTTGAGCAGCTTATTGAAGTTGCGGAATCAGTTCCTACTGTTACCAAGCAGGCAAACACATTTAAGAAAGTTGCCATAGCGCTTGGAATTGCCGTTGCTGCGCTTATTATCGGTATTATTATCCTTGCTCTTAAGCTTAGAGATTCTCTTTACTATGAAGATGAGGAAGAAGATGAAGATGAAGAGTATGATCGTTACTCAGCAAGCGATAAGAGACGAAGAGGTGAAGATGAGGACGATGCTTCTGGTTCAAAGAGACGTCTAAAAGCTGATGAAGAGGAAGAAAAAGGACGCAGATCCTTTAGAAGAACCTCTGAGGAATCTTCAAGAAGAGAGGCTGAATCAGGAAGAACTGTACGTCCTTCAAGAGAGGATAGAGCTTTAAGTGAGAAAGCTTCAAGATCTGATAGAGTATCCAGAAGGAATACAGATGATGACAGAACAGTAAGACCTGAGAGAAATGCAGATGACAGAGCATCCAGAAGAAACATGGATGATGATCGTCAGGCAAGGCGTTCCAGAAGAGATGAAGAGGATGATCGTTTTTCAAGAAGATCTGAAGAGCGTGCATCAAGACGTATCCGTCAGGCACAGGAAGAAGCAGAGGACAGAGTCTCAGCATCAAGAAGAGATGAAGCTCAGGAGGAGTCACCTCGCAGAAGAGCTAAAAACTTTATTGGCGAAGATGATGATTTTGAATTTGAATTCCTTGATTTGGACGATTGATGTTCTGATATGTAAAGCTTTGGATAGGCTACATATTGCCTAAAGGAAATGATTTGATAATTCAGATGATGAATATGTTTCATATTGCGGTGTAGATTAGCTTCCCTAATCTACACCGTAATTTTATATGCAGATATATTTAGCTGATTTTAATTGTATACTCTGTTTTTTTCGACTGTCCGGGGGCAAGGCGCTGTTCACAGTATTTCTCGGGAAGTTCTCCGTCAAAGCCTTTGTTATCGCATCTGCCGATCCATGGTTCGAGACAAACGTAATGTGCCTTAGTGCTTGGCTTTGACCAAAGACCAAAACTTGGGAAACCTTCACAGTTCATAGTGATATATGGTTTTCCGTCAGGTGTGCATAGACTTACCTCATCTACCTGACAATCATCAAATATAAGTGCGTCCTTATCAAAAAGATGCTCATCAATATCAAGGTATCCATCTTTTAATTCCAGCGTATTTGGGTTTTCATAATCTACCTCTCGGGTTTCCTGGATAATTAGAGAATACTTTAGGCTGTTTTTAGAGAACTTAACTTTATAATCTGTTTTCTTTTCATCTTCGAAGATAGGACAGTTAAAAGCGGGATGACCACCGATTGAGTAGTATAAAGGTTCAGTATCTGATGGATTTATAACCTCCCACCTGACTCTTATGGTATCTCCGTCAAGTATATGTGTGATTATGAGTTCAAAATCAAACGGGTATTTCTTTTTGGCTTCTTCATCAGACTTTAGGATAAAGCTGACTGAATTTCCTGTTTTTTCAAGAAACTCGAAATCCATATCTCTGGCAAAACCATGAGAAGACATGGGATATTCTTTGCCTTTGTATTTGAAGACTCCTTTATTAACATTACCTACTATAGGGAAAAGAACCGGTGCATGTCTGTTCCAAAATGTTGGATCTGCCTGCCACAGCAGTTCTTTGTTTCTTTTTTTGTCAAATATGCTGCTAAGCTCTGCTCCGCGTACAGCAACACCTAACTTTAATAATTCATTTTCTAAGTATTCCATATTAGTTACTCCTTTGATTTTGTTTTCGGAAATGAAGAGGTGTCATTCCGAATTCTTTTTTAAAACTGCTGGTCATGTTACCCGGATATGAAAATCCACATTCAAGTGATATGTCCATTACAGATTTGTTTGTGGTTAGAAGAAGATTCTGAACATGCTTTAGCCTTGTGATGCATAGATAATCGGTAAAGTCAGAACCAAGCTGTTTGGCAAATATGCGGGAAAAATATGAAACGGAGTAGCCTGAAACGGCGGCAACTTCATCTATTTTCAAGGGCTTCATATAGTTTTTTTCTATGTAGTAAACAGCTTCCATGATAGGCCCAGTCAGTTCACTTTCATGGATAGTTGCTTTGGTGCTGTCAAAGTGACCTTTTTCATATATTTCCAAAAGAATATATGTTAAGAGATTCTGGAGTCGATATCTTGAAATTGACCCTTCAGACATATCGAGTCCGTTTTTTTCAATGGCATTATACATTTCGTATATATCCTGTGCCATCTGAAATATTTTAATCCTGTCAGCATCGGAAAAAGAAATCGGGGGATATTTGAATATTTTTTCCATAATCTGTGAACCAATGCTTTCAGTCATATCCGCCACGAAGTCAGGAGAAAATTTTATAAGAATACTGACATAGTCAGAGCTTGAGGCCGGTATTGTTCTGTGGTACACAAAAGGGCGCATTGCTCCGACAAAGCCTGCATGAAGCGAAAAATTCATCTTGGGAGTGATTATCCTTCTGTCTCCTTTTATCATAAAGCCAAGAGAATAATGATCTGATGCGACCTCCATAGATGGCATTTCGTAGTCCGATGAGATTTCTCTGTATGCAACTGTTATTTGTTTACCCTTGGGAAGAGGAAGAGCCATTTTTTCTCCTAATATGTTCGTGATTGTGTTTTTATAAGACTGGTCAGAAAAAGTTGTTGACGATTAAATGTTTCTGATGGTCTGAATGTTTTAGCTGATTTACATCTGCATTAGAAATATGACATAAAATGATTATTTTTGCAATGAATTTGAAAATTTTAGATAAGAAAATTATAACAACGTGCGAGAAAACCCCTTCCGATGAAATCGGTTGTGGGATGAATCGCACTAGCTTTTCTTTCTGTATTTCCCAGTCTTAATGTATTTGCGTTTGTGTTCTTCTGTTTGCTGATCTTCGATGTATTTCTTAACGGTATCAAGAGAAACGCTTCCGGTAGTTGCACAAAAGTAACTTGCGCTCCAGAAGGGTGAATCTCCCCAGAGGTATTTCTCAACGTGTGTTCTATATGTATTTC
>NZ_JAGBLU010000134.1 GCF_017635265.1 Butyrivibrio sp. | reverse complement strand
TTTCTTTTCGGTAATTTTATCCTGCTCATCCTTAATTCTGGTTTTAAAATGAGCATCATTTGAAGAAGCTGACTTTATCTTTTCGTTTAAGATACCAATCTGTCCTTCAAGCTTTTCTTTTTTTACAGAAGAATCTGTGATTTTAGCACGTGCTTCATCTATTTCAGCATCTAAAATCTCAAGCTTTTTCTGAATACTTTCATATTCATCCTTGGCTTTGGCATAGGAATCCTTTGATTTATCCAAAGATTCTGTAGCTATTGAGAGATTATTCTCAGCCTCTACAAGCTGCTGATTCTGATTCTTATTTTCAACAAGAAACATATTGACATCGAGAGTTTTCAGTCGCTCTCGGAGTTTCAAATATTCCTTGGCAACCTCGGATTGCTTTTCCAAAGGTCCAACCTGTTTTTCAAGTTCTGACAGAATATCGGAAAGTCTTGTAAGATTTATCTTTTCTTCTTCGAGCTTCTTTATAGCAGTTTCTTTTCGGGACTTAAACTTAACTATTCCTGCAGCCTCGTCAAAAAGATTACGTCTGTCCTCCGGTTTACTTGACAGAATCTGATCGATCTGTCCCTGTCCTATAATGGAGTACCCCTCTTTACCGATACCTGTATCCATAAAGAGTTCATTAACATCCTTAAGACGGCAGGTAGCGCCGTTTATCATATATTCACTTTCACCTGAACGATAAAGTCTTCTTGAAACAGTGACCTCATCATAATCAATAGCAAGGGAATGATCAGAATTATCAAGTGTGATGGCAACATAAGCGTAGCCCAAAGGCTTACGAAGCTCTGTTCCCGAAAAGATAACATCCTGCATGGAGCCACCACGCAGCTGTTTAATACGCTGTTCACCAAGAACCCACCTAACCGCATCTGCAACGTTACTTTTACCTGATCCGTTAGGTCCTACAATTCCTGTTATACCATTGTGAAAATCAAATTTTATCTTATTGGCAAATGACTTAAAGCCATGAATTTCGATACTTTTTAAATACATTACTTACTTTTCTTTAATTCAAGAATTGCCTTATAAGCAGCCTTTTGTTCAGCAGCTTTCTTGGTTTTTCCTGACCCCTCTCCCATATTCTTATCACCAACGAAAACGCGGACATCAAATATTTTATCATGTTCAGGTCCTCTTTCGCCACAAATTTCATATTGAATTTGCCCAAGTCCCTGTCCCTGAACTATTTCCTGAAGGATGGACTTACTGTCACTAAACATCTGCATGCTTTCTTCGTTTGTAAGAACATATGAATAAATAAATTTCTTTGCTTCTTCAATTCCACTATCCAAAAACAATGCGCCAATTACAGCTTCAACCATATCCGCAATAATTGACTCTTTATTCCTGCCCCCGGTAGCCTCTTCACCTTTCCCCAGCTGCATATAATATCTGATATCAAGTTTTTCTGCATCATAAGCAAGGGCCGGCTCACATACAAGGGAAGCTCTTATTTTTGACATTTCTCCCTCTTTTTTATCAGGATACTTCTTGTATAGATATTCACTTGAAATCATCTCAAGAACAGCATCACCAAGGAACTCCAAGCGCTCATAATCCGGCTTTTTATTTATTTTTTGCTCATTGACAAAAGATGAATGAGTAAAAGCCTGCACCAAAAGAGCCTTGTTCTTAAAGCAATATCCTATAGTATTTTCAAATTTTGAAATGTCTGACTCTGATAACATAAAAACCTCTAATTAAAATGAGGCAGTCATAAAGCTGCCTCAAATGATTATTTCTTATTAACTTACAGCTTATTTTGTGGAAAGTGCAGTTTTAAGCAGCTCTACAGCTTCACCTACAGTTGTAATATTCTCTGTCTTTTCAGGATCAATCTGAACATCAAACTCGTCCTCAAGTCCCATAATAATCTGGAAAAGATCAAGAGAATCCGCACCAAGATCCTCTGTAAAAGTTGTATCCATCTTAATTTCTTCAGGATCAACATTTAATACACCTGCAATAACTTCTTTCATCTTCTCAAATTCCATAATAATCGACCTTTCTTACCTGTCAAAATAATAATTTATATAGTCAGTACTTAAGCTTCAGATGAAAGTTTAGCACTGATCTTTTCACTGATTTTCTGTTCTGTGAATGTTACACATTGCAAAATGGAGTTCTTTACTTCTATATCATTGGCACTTCCATGAGTCTTAACAACAAGTCCCTTTAATCCAAGCATTGGAGCCCCTCCGTATTTATCCATGTTATAATCGGCAAGAGACTTCTTAAGATCATTCTTTATGAGCAGAGCACCAATCTTGGTCTTTAAATTACTCATTAGACCTTTTTTAATGATGTGCATCATTGACTTGGCAACACCTTCATACATCTTAAGGATAACATTACCTGTAAAAGCTTCACACACGATGATATCAGCAAAACCCGCCGGAATATCTCTCGCTTCAATACTTCCTATAAAATTAATATCAGGACAATTCTTAAGAAGCGGGAACGTCTCTTTTACAAGTGCATTTCCTTTTTCCTCTTCTGCTCCAATGTTTACAATGGCAACTGTAGGATTTTTGATTCCCATGATATTTTCCATATATACAGTTCCCATCTTGGCAAACTGTACCAGATGGTTGGATCTGGCATCAACATTGGCACCGCAATCAATTAAAAGAGAATTTCCTTTTTCTGTGGGAATCAGCGGAGCAAGCGGAGCTCTGTCAACTCCTTTAAGTCTCCCGACGATAACCTGACCGCCAACCAATGTAGCTCCTGTACTTCCGGCAGAGACATATGCATCGGCCTCACCGTGATTAACCATGTACATTGCCTTAACAATTGATGAATCCTTCTTTTTTCTGATAGCCATAACCGGTGGTTCAGCCATCTCGATTACTTCAGTCGCATCTACAACTTCAATTTTATCTTTATCATAATCGTAAGCAGAAAGTTCTTTTTCCACTACTTCTTTTTGACCTACAAGAAAAACCTTAAGATTCTGTGACTCTTTAACTGCATCCACAGCGCCCTTTACAGTAACAAAAGGAGCATTATCGCCTCCCATTGCATCTACAGCAACCCTTACAAGTTCTGCCATAAAAATACCCCCTGTGAAATTTGACTTCTTATAATATACAAGAGTAGTAGTCAAAAATCAATAGAATAAAATTTGCATTTTTAGGCAAAAAAAGGGCTTCCCAACTAAAATCGGAAAGCCTTTAAAATCTCAGAACATATGAGGTTTCACTTAACTATCAAGCCTCAACTTCAACAATGCTCTTCTTGTTATAATAGCCGCACTTCTTGCATGCGCAATGTGGCTGCATAAGAGCTCCACAATGACTGCACTTTACGAGAGTCGGAGCTGTCATTTTCCAGTTAGCTCTTCTCTGATCTCTGTGGCCTTTTGATGACTTATTCTTTGGGCAGATTGACATTTGAGTAACACCTCCTTACAGTAACCGTATAAGAAACTGCCTTAAAAAGGCAATTGTTTACGTTTATTCATTAGCATACCTTGTTATTTTACTCATGCCGCATAGGTTTGTCAACAGTTTTTTATCTATTGCAGTTTTGAGAATATTTTTTCGGCGAAATTCCAACTGACTTGGTAAATGCCTTAAGAAAATTACTATAATCACTAAAGCCGCATCTCTCGCACACATCACTGACACCAATGCCTTCAGCCAAAAGAGATTTTGCAATAGATATTCTCCTTGCTGTCATGTACTTATTAATCGTTGTCCCGGTTGCCGATTTAAAAATCCTGCAAATATAAGATTCACTTATATAGAATTGCTTGGACAGATCACCGATGCTGATCGGATACTGAATGTTGTTGTTAAGGTAAGAAAGAATCGCATCCACCTGCTCATTGTAAGTAGATGGCTTATCCTCAGCTTTATCACTGTTTTTTTCACAAACAATCTGATTTATCAGCACAAATAATTCAGTAAATGTTGCTCTTTCCAAAAGATCATGTCCGTAGCCGTTGCTGGTAAGAATCTTATTTACAAAATACAAAAATCTGCTTTGCTGCTCGCTCGAAAGACTTATCTTATGTGAAAATTTCTCATCTCTTTCCTGAAAGCACGCATCAAGATTGGTCTCTTTTGAAGAAATTTCCTTCATATAATCCGGATCTATCATAATAACTATTCTCTCATGCTTTTCTTTTTCTATCTGAGTCAGGTAATGAGAATCATACTGATTTATAAGAAAAAGATCTCCCGGCGCTATATCATAAACCTTATTATCTATAAGGAACTGTTTCCCGCCCGATATTGAAAAATACACCTCATAGCAGTCATGAATATGCATTTCCATAGCCTTCTCATCTTTATACAAATGAGCAATACTAAAGTATTTATTTTCAATACTTGAGGCCATGGCTTCTTTACATGAATTTAATTCTTTCATCTTTTGCTCCACCAAAAAAACTTGAAAATCCTATAAGCATCTTACATGAGAGCTTCAGAATTTTCAAGTTTTTTAGCATGGATTAAAATAATAAAGATTATATTGTAAAACGTTTTACTTGCAAAGAGCTACAGTATCACGAGCAATCGCAAGTTCTTCATTTGTAGGAACAACCATAAGTGTTACCTTACTGTCAGCACCTGAAATGATTTTTTCTTCACCATGAACCTTATTGGCTTCAGCATCAAGAGTTGCTCCAATAAATGTAAGCTTTTGGCAGATAAGATTGCGGACAAAGCCACTGTTCTCACCAACACCTGCAGTGAAACAGATTGCATCTACACCGCCCATAGCTGCTGTATAAGAGCCGATATATTTAACCACTCTGTATACAAAGGCATCAACAGCCCTCTTAGCTCCTGCATGTCCTTCATTGTATCCTTTTTCAAGGTCTCTGAAATCAGATGAAAGTTCGTCAGAAAGTCCAAATACACCGGACTTCTTGTTCATAAGATTTGTTACATCAGCAACTGTAGAATTTTCTTTCTTCATGATGAACTCTACAACTGAAGGATCAATGTCGCCACATCTTGTTCCCATGATAAGTCCCTCAAGAGGAGTAAGTCCCATTGAAGTATCTACGCACTTTCCACCATCAACAGCAGAAATTGAAGCGCCATTTCCAAGGTGACATACAATGATTTTAAGATCCTTTGCATCTTTGCCAAGTATCTGGGCAGCTCTCTTACTTACGTAAGAATGGCTTGTTCCGTGGAAACCATATCTTCTGATTCCGTATTTCTCATAGTATGAATTAGGGAGTCCGTAAAGATAAGCCTGCTCAGGCATTGTCTGATGGAAAGCAGTATCAAATACAGCAACCATAGGAACACCGGGCATAGCTTTCTGACATGCTCTGATACCGATAAGGTTTGCAGGATTGTGAAGCGGAGCAAGATCTGATACTTCCTCAATTGCCTTAATAACCTCTTCGTCAATAACAACAGACTTGGTAAATTTCTCACCGCCATGAACGATACGATGTCCGACAGCACCGATTTCATCAAGAGAAACCACACCGTCTTCACTATTTGTAAGTGCCTCAATAACAAGCTCAATAGCTCTGTTATGATCAGGCATTGGAGTTACTTTAGTAATCTTGTCTTTGCCGGCAGGAGTATAAACTATCTGACTCCCATCAATTCCTATTCTCTCGCAAAGTCCCTTGCAGATTACAGCTTCTGAATCTGAATCAATAAGCTGAAATTTAAGTGATGAACTTCCACAGTTAATAACTAAAATTTTCATGTTTGACCTCTTTTCAAAAATATTTTCTGAAATCTACATTTAATAGTAAACTCAGCTTCTTTTTTATTCTTTGAGTAGAATCAAAAAACTTCCATGTATATCTTACTTATATTATAATTCTAGTACAAGGAAAAAACTGTACAAAAATAAGCAAAATACTACACATATATCGTTACTGTTCAGTCCATGACCGGTAACAATGTATCTATATGTTATCAGGATATCGTAAATGAAGACCATCGGAATCATCGCAGAATTCAACCCATTTCACAAGGGGCACGAATATCTCATAAATAAATGTAAAAAAGAATTGCAGGCAGAATACTGCGTGGTAGTAATGAGTGGAGACTACGTTCAAAGAGGAGCTCCTGCCATTATCAGCAAATACACCAGAGCTAAAATGGCTCTTAGCTGCGGCGCTGATCTTGTGCTTGAGCTTCCTGTTTATTATAGTCTCGGAAGTGCTGAATATTTTGCAGGCGGAGCTGTTTCACTACTTGATAAGCTTGGCTGCATTGACTATCTGTGCTTTGGAGCGGAGACGCCGGATTGTAACGCTCTTAGTCTGGTAGCCGATGTACTTAAAAATGAACCTGAAAGCTTTAAGAATGAACTGGAAAAAGAGTTGAAAAAAGGTCTCCCCTATCCTGTGGCAAGAGAGAATGCATTAAGCAGGTATCTTGAAGCATCAGGTCCTTTTGACAGTGAATCATCAAAAAAAGTGCTTGGCAGCCCTAACAATATTCTTGCAATCGAATATTTAAAAGCTATAAGAACAATAAACAGCAGTATGATACCTTATCCGATAAAAAGGGAAGGAGCAGATTATCATTCAGAAGAGGTAAATGACATTGCAAGTGCTCAGGGAATACGAAATTATCTTTTCTCCCCAAAAAGCCAGCATGCCTCTTCACTTGAAAATATGATTCCTGCAAATGCTCTGGAAATATTCAACGGAAATACCGGCAAGTATCTTGATTGTGATGATTATTCCGACTATTTATATTACAAGCTCCTCACAGAAAAAAATAATGGATATCAAAAATATCTGGATGTCACAGAGGATCTTTCAAATAGAATTCAGGCAAACCTTGATTATTTTTCTTCATTTAATTTATTTTGTGATGCCATAAAATCCAAAAACCTGACATATACCCGTGTCAGCAGATGCCTTTTTCATATTCTTTTGAATATCACAAAAGAAAATATGAATAATTACAAAGAAGACGGATACACAGCCTATGGCAAAATACTCGGATTAAAAAAGAGCTCTTTTCCTCTTCTTTCCGATATACAGTCTGTTGCAACCATACCTGTTCTTAACAGGTTAAAAGACGCAAAACAGGTACTTTCTCCACTGCAGATGAATCTGTTTGAAGAAAGTCTTCTTAGCAGTTGCCTGTACAATAAAACTGCCAATAATGACATCATCTCCGAATATAGGCTAAAACCAATAATTCTTTAATATTCTTTTAATTGATACAGGCTCATTAACGTGATAACATAAATATGTATACGATATTTACATTTGTGTAGTTCTTTGGAGGAATCATGGGAATTATTAAGCTCGATAAAGGACAATTTCTTCATAAAACTGAAAAAGAAACAGTAAAAACCATAGAAATAGTGGTGAAAGGATCTATTCAGATTTCCAACGCCTACTCTTCTATTCTATGCGGTGTAGGCGGCTTTATAGGAATCGTTGAAAATCCCGGCACGCCCTATATTTACGATTATCAGGCTGTTGAAGAAACAACCGTTTATTCCTATGATTTTAATTCCAGAGACGATATTCCCAAGATCATAAAGTCAAATCCAAAAATTGCCCCGATACTTGCAGCTCAATCTTCTGAAATTGCAGCCGGTGTCTGCGCCGCCTATGAAAAACAATTTGATGATGCCCTTGCCGAATATGAACAGATAATGGCTGATCACGCCGATTATCCAAGTCTTTGCATTAAAGTCGGTGAAGTTGCGGGAACATTTCCTGAAATTGACGAACTGATTCCACCTGAAAAATCTGAAAAGGTCCCTTCCTGGGTTATAGATTTCAGTAACAGTTTAAAAGAAAACGAAGCTGTTTTAAAAAAGTCTTTTTATGGTCTGAATATAGAACTGGCTACCGGTATGATAATGACTACCGTAACAATGTATAAGACTATTTCCGATCAGGTTCTGCTTCTTAATGAATACAGAAAAGTATTGAAAAAGAAAACATCCTCTTTTGCTTCGACCATGAAAGTAATAAAGGCAAAAATTGCCGATATGGAACGAAATGAAGGCGGCGATGGAAATGTTACTATAGTCAATGCTCTGAATACCATTTTGGTTTATTCAGGTGTAAGCGGCGAAAAAGCAAGTAAATTTGAAGAGCAGATTTCCGCTTTCAAGGCCAACAGTAACCGCTATGATTCATCTGATGAAGCGAGGACACTTCGAAGAAATATCGCAACTTCTTTTTATGAAGTATTTACTCCTGCATTTCTTAGAAGTCTTACCGATGACAATGTTCCCATTGAAGTAAAAATGTTTTTTATGTTCGGTTTTGTTGACGAAGAACTTGCCGGAGAAAAAAACACAGCTATTCTTTACAACATGGCAAAGGCGTACGTTCCGGACGAAAATAAGACCGTTCTCACTTTATATGAATGGCTAAAAAAAATCTTCATGCTTGAAGTCGAACCATCAAAAAATGAATTTGATCAGGACTGGCCGACATATCTCAGAGAACAAAAGACAACAGGTTCCATTACTCAGGCTCAACTTGAAGCCATGCAGGATAACCCTCAAAAAAGGTTAGAGTTTGAAATACATAATCTCTTTGCTCTGGGCAACAGAATGACTTTTGGACGAATTTCCTCATTTGTCCCTGTTTTTGATGAACAAAATGTCTTAAGACCACTGGATATGGCTTATCAGACAGCCTCTAAGGTGAACGGATATTTTGATATGATAAGAGGAATTGATTACGGAGTTTTCTGCAGACAGGCGCTTTATTCAAACACAGACATAGGTATCACTCAGGTATTTTTTGATGATGATATAACTCCATATATGATTCTAATGCCCAATATCGGAAGCAGAGCCTGCCTGTGGCAGGAAATAGATGGAAAAAACAGACGCACAAAAGCAAGAATGCTGGTTTCCATTTTGAACACAGAGAACACCGAAGAAGCCATGATAAAGCTCTTTGGCGAATTCAGGTGGGAAATGTGCAAAACCGAACAGGGCGTGCATTGGAATGATGTAACCGATCCTTCTCTTACATCAATGTATTGTGATTACCTTCAGTTCTATAAAAAGAACTCTGCTCTTTCTGCAGAGAATAAAGAAAAGCTTAAAACAGACTTAAAGAAATTTAACAATAACTACAAGAATGTCTTTATTTCAGATTACCTGTCTTATGTTAAATTTGAGGCATCCGGATCTCCGAGACTAAACAAGGTGACCCGTGAAATACTTTTTACCTTCTGCCCTTTTTCAAAGGCTGTGCGTGAGAAGAATGCAGACAACCCTCAATACAAAGACCTTTTTAACCATTATCAGGTTCGGACAAACAACGCTGCCAAGCCAATTCTTAATATCATCGCCAAGCTGAATAAAGAAGGAATTCCTGTACCGGAAGAATTGACAAATCAGATAGAACATCTGAAAAAATAAAATGCCTATACTGTCTAAACGACAGTATAGGTTTTTAATAAAACAAAACTATTATGATGCCATTCTCTGCCCAACCACAGATTCAACCGAAAGAATTGATATTATCATATCATCAATCTTTCCGACTCCGCGAACGACAGACTCTTTGCTTTTAATGAATGGTGATGGCTGCTCAATAATACTTTCAGGTATGTTCATCACCTCACTGACTTCATCAACAACAATCCCCAAAAGCTTATCCTCACCTATATTTAAAATAATAACACGGGAATTATTGGTATAAGCATCGTCTTCAAAGTTCATTCTGCGACGAAGACTCATAACCGGTATAATCTCACCTCTAAGATTGATGATTCCTTTATAATACTTTGGTGAACTTGGAACTCTTGTTATTTGAGGCATCTGTATAATGTTATTTACGCTCTCAACATCAATAGCGTACATTTCTCTGTTTATTTTAAAGATGATATATTTTGACTCATCTTCATTGCCGGTATACTTAGTTAACTCGGACATATATGACCTCCTTATGCAATAAGCGATTCAACATCAAGAATAAGTGCTACTGCATCATCCATAATAGCTGCTCCACTGAAAAAACGATTATTATCATCCAATATCCCCAGTGATTTTGGATCGATATCATCCTGTCCGAAAAGTTGATCAACCACAAGGCCAAGATACGTATCTTTATACATACAGATAACAACGTTCAAATTTGAAGATTGAGTTTCAGAATCTTCACAATCAAACAATTTGCCCATATAAACCAAAGGAATGGCCTGCCCTCTAAGATATATTACATCTTCAAAATTAACCTTATTGATGTCAGATACAGATACATTCTCTATAGATAAAACCGCAGAAAGTGGAATAGCTATTTTTTCATCTCTCACTCCAGCTATAAGAGCTTGAGAGTTTATTTTATCAATAGTTGCAATTTGAGTTGATTCCATTTTTTACCTCCCTAAACTAGTCGTTCCAAGTGATTTATCTTAAATGCATAATTATAAGTAGTCAATACGTTTTCCTATGAGGATTGCTCATGATTGAAACAAAATATTCAACAAAAGAAATTTGCCAGATATTTAATTTCGGAAGAGAAACATTAAGACACTATGAACGTTACCACCAGGTCAATAGAATACTTTATTTCACAAAAAAAATAATTCCCGGTGTAATTTATTTACACCAGGAATTATCAGCACTCCGGAAGTTCATTCATCAATGAAACAAAGATTATTCACAATATATTCACTTTTGCATATACTTATTTTCAGCATTTTCAATGCACTCACGAGATGAAACTGCCACGTCCGGAGTTGTATCTTCTAATGTCGCCTGAATATACGGTTTATTGTCAATTGCAAACTTAACAATACTTGAATAATCAAGCTCTCCAAGTCCGCATCCCATGCTCTTTACACCGTTTTCCGTAAGTACACAGTCCTTTAAATGGATCATGCAGATATCCTTTCCCAAAAGATCATGGGCTTCTTCAAAGACTTCGTACTTTCTATCATAATTATCAGTCCATAAAAGATTGACAGGATCATAAATAATCTGAAGATTTGGAGATCCTATCCTATCCAGCACCTCTCTGGCTCTTTTGGGACTATATACGATATGTCTGTAAACAGGTTCTATCGCTACGATAACTCCCATTTTCTCAGCATAGTCCACAACAGGTCGCAGGTTCGTTATAAATGTTTCCAAAGCCTCTTTTGAATGACAGGCTTCTTTATCATATGAATAATTAACGTTAGGTGCTCCCGTCTCAGTTCCAACCATGCCACATCCCATCAATGAAGCAAAACGGATATGCGCCATATATTTTTCCTGAATTGATGCAAGCTGCACAGAGTCAGGATTGGCCAGATTTAAGTAACATCCAAGGACTGCCACATCAAGATCAGCCCTTCTGAAAGCATCTCTTAAATACATTGCATATCCCGGAGTCAGGGCAATTGGATCCGCTGTAAATCCGGGCACCTTCGAAAGGGCAATATGAACACAGGAAAATCCCTGCTTTTTAATCTCTGTAAGCCTTTCCTCAAAAGGAAGCTCTACAGTATCGTGAAATCTAATACCTATCTGCATCATATTATGTATCCTCCAATACAAGCAAAACTCATATTCTTATATTACCCATAAATACGAGCACAATCCATACTTTAAATATCAATATAATTGCAATTATTGAACTTTACAAATAAATCATTTTTTTCGCCACCATATGCATATATCCCGACGAGAGCACCTGTAAAGCGCTTTCCCTTATCATAGCCTTCATCGCATAGGTAATATACATTGGAAAGTGTTGCAAAAACAACTTCCTTTTGTTCCTTCTTATCCATTTGAGAATGCAGAATTTCATAGCTGAATGTTCGCTTTAAATAATCCGTATTCATACATAGTCTTATATATCCATTTGCATTTTCCAAAGGCTCATCGGAATAGATGAAGCGGTCTTCTTCTCCTCTGTGCTCCTGTGAAAAGACATAAAGCTTCCCTTCCCTTTTTATAAGTCCAAAAAGCACAAAGGTATTCTCATCATAATAGCCTGTTATTCCTGCATGCTGTCCTTCCTCCAATTCCAAAATTTCCATTTCGGTTGAATATTCAAAAGAAAAAGATGTCTGCCTTCTAAGAACAATATTCCTGCTGTCAACTTTGGAAAGTGGCGCTCTAGATCCTTTTATCTTAAAGCATTCTCCCTTTTCACAGGCCATGCCTAAAAATTCCACCTCACCATTTTCAAAGGTCCTTGGAGTCATATAATCAAACGGAAGTCCGCAGGAAGAAACAGTACTTACCTTTTCACTATCAGGATTTCCGATAAGTTCTTTCACCTTATTTGAATCAACCTTATGGATATCAGTACTTTCCTCAAGATATTCATAATCGGCAAAAGGCTTAACCTGCATGGTTGAAGGGCCTTTTAAATCATTTACAACAGGCCACCCATCGGCTGTCCATGTAACCGGATCAATTGCAGTTTCTCTTCCAAGAATACTATATCCATCTCCTATTTTACGACCGCACAAATATACCATGTACCATCTGCCGTCAGGAGTCTCTACCATATCTCCATGGCCACAACGCTGTATAAGCGCATCAGGATCTTTTTGTCTCATAATTGGATTATAAGGACATGGCTCATAAACTCCAAAGAGCTCTCTGCTTCTTGAAACAGTTACCATATGCCCGGGGCCTGTTCCTCCCTCAGCTTCAAGAAGATAATAGTAGCCGTCTTTTTTATATAAATGAGGACCTTCAGGCGCTCTCTTATTATCACCGTAAAAAAGAAGCTTTGGCTCTGATATTTTCTTTGTGGCGTCGCTGTTAAGTTCAAAAATCCTTGCACCTCTGTTAAGGAGCATATATCTTCTTCCGTCATCATCATTGAAAATACTGGGATCAATGCCATCTTCATCGATAAATACAGGCTCAGAATATGGGCCTTCCGGTTTTGCAGAAGATACAACAATTTGCCTTCTGTATACCGGTCCCACATCATTTAGCCTATAGGTCGCTGTTATATAAAATTTCCCTTCATAAAAAGATATATCAGGTGCCCAGTAGCCTCGTCCACCTTCAAGTTCTTCAATTCCCGCCCATTTAGGATCTGTTATGGCATGTCCGATTATTTCCCAGTGAATAAGATCTTTTGAATGTGAAATCGGAATACAAGGAAAAAATATAAAAGAGGAATTGACCATATAATAATCATCCCCCACCCTGCATATGGAAGGATCCGGGAAAAAGCCGCATCTTATGGGATTTCTGTAAAAATCATCATAAGCATGAGAATATCTTTTCTCTAAAAAAACTTCTATTTTCTTATGTTCAGGCTTACAATTACTATTCTCAACAAAATACGGACTATTACCGCCCTTGGTTACAATATCATGCACTATATCCCAAGGTGTTATCAAGTCAATATCTCCCTTTAATGGATCAAGACCGCATCGTTCAACCAAATACTTAAAAATTTCAGGATTTCCGGACATCGCAGCATAATGAAGAGCTGTTCTATGCCCATCAGCGTACTCATTAAGGCTTGACCTTGAATATTCAACAATCCACTTTACCAGTCCAAAATCACCATTTTTTGCCGCATCATATATTGTAAGTTTTCCTGCATCCATATTTTCCCTCAAATTTCAATAGTCTCTACAGAAATAATATCTGCAAATCCGGCGTTATTATTAGTTGCAAGTGCAAAAACACCTGTTTTTGCTCCAACCCAGGTATGATCTGATGGTGTATAATCCACTCCAAGATCAAGTTCCACACAATTATCAGAGTTATTACCTAAAATAACTTTTACCTTAAGGCTCGGATTCTTTCCTCCTAGTGGTTCATGAACATTTTGAAAATACATATCCTCTGATTTTAACTCAGGATTTATATGAGAAAATTCCATATCCCATGTTATATCTTTTAACGCCTCTGCAATACTAATACCTTTTTCACTGCATATATGCTCAAGGTCAAACGTACTTTGAATTTCCTCTTTTTTATCAGCATCACCGCCGACTGAATTTACAACTTTAACCGAAAATGTATTATCAACAGTTCTCTCAATATATGCAGCCATATACTGTCCACCGGTCATACATATGCCTGCTCTGTTTCCTTCTTCCAAACCGATAGCATCCATATGAACCTTCATTTTAAACATAGGATAAATCAGTTTCTGTGTAAGAACGTTGGCACTGCGCCAGATAATAGGCTCATTTTCGCCGCTGGTATTAAGTGCAAATAATCTGATGCCGTTTTTCTTATCAGGTATGGGACCAGAGAAATTATTGTAATGATTACCAAGCCACTGCCAGTTTAAATTATATGTTCCATTAACAAAATCATCACAAGCACTAAGGCCATATTCAGTAATATCAACATTGGAGGCACCTACAGAGGGCTTATCCATTTCAAATACAGGCTCACCTACATTCTCATTATCAGGATTAACACCAATCACCGGCCATCCGTCTTTCCATGAAACGGGCTGAAGATGACAGATTCTTCCATAGAGGCCTCTGTCCTGGAAATGAATAAACCATTCATCACCGTTAACTGTATCTATAAGACCTCCCTGATGAGGTCCATTGATTACAGTACTGCCTGTATGCATTACCTCTTTTATCTCATATGGACCGTATATACTCTTACTTCTAAGAGCAACCTGATAGCCATCTGTCACTCCCCCGGCAGGAGCCCAGATATAATAAAAGCCATCCTTTTTATAGACTTTAGGACCTTCTATAGTCACCGCCATGTGCTCCGGATCATTACCGTTAAAAATAAAATGATCTTCAGTAAGAGCCTTGGTCCCATCAGCAGACATTTCAAAAATACCGAGTATACTTTTAAAACCGATCCTGCTCTTGGCATATCCGTGTATAATGTAGGCCTTTCCGTCATCATCCCAAAATGGGCAACAGTCAATAAGGCCTTTTCCTTCCAAAAGGCACACAGGTTCATCCCACTCTCCAAGAGGATCTTTAGTTTTTACAACATAGTATCCCTCATCAGGCATTCCGTAAAAAATATAGAATACTCCTTCATGGTATCTTATGGCCGGAGCCCATACTCCCTCTGAATGGCGGGGAATATCAAATCTCTTTTCCCTAATATTATTAAGGGCATAGTTAACCAGCTTCCAGTTAACAAGATCCTTTGAAATAAGGATTGGAAGCCCCGGTGTATAGTTAAAGCTTGATGCAGTAAGGTAATATGTATCACCCACCCTGATGACATCAGGATCACTGTAATCAGCAAAAATAATCGGATTTCTAAATTTTGAGCCTAAATCTGAATAAGACATTTTTCTCCTCCACAAGACGCATCAACCATTTGTTTCAATATCTAAGTATTTGGCAAGTGCCAGATTATCAATAACAAGTGACCTATATGGTTCATCAAGCTCAGAAAGTCCCTTCGCTATCATTCCGGCATACAAAAGTGCACCTTCATATTTCAGATGTGAATTATCTATCTTTCCTTCAGGTGCCCAATCAGCTTCACCTGCTACAAGATTCATATAGTACTTTTTGGAAGCTTCATCCCCTGTCTTTTCAAGGAAATTGCGGCTCATTGTAAAAAGATCAACTACAGGAACATTAAACTTCTCTCCTGCCTCTTTCATTCCTTTCACATACTCAGTGTGCTCAGATGGCTTTAAATTGCCCTTCTCATCAAAAAGTCTTCTTTCGACTGATGTGATGAATACAGGATAAGCCCCTTTATTTCTTGCCACATTAACGAATTTTCCGAGATTTACAATAAAATCATCGTGTGGCTTTGTATATCTTGTTTGATCATTTATCTTTTCATCGTTATGTCCAAACTGAATAAAAAGATAATCACCTTTTGTTATTTCATCATAAATAACAGCAAGTCTGCTCTCATCTATAAAGCTCTTTGTGCTTCTGCCATTTACGGCATGATTGTAAATAACAACATCCTCTTTAGTATATCTGTCAAAAGCCTGCGCTATACCTGTTTGAGGATAGGTATTAAATTTGTTGCAGGCAACTGTTGAGTCCCCCGCCCAAAATATGTGTCTCATAGCTGCTCCTTTTCTCTTATTGAATATAGTTCTTATATCATAACATTAAATAAATAGAGTCACTGATCATATAATTTTAATGAAATTGCCATTAAAAAAGCCACGACTTTCATGAATACATTGTTGCAAATCCTCTTTTATAGATCCTCCTGACAAAAACTAAATATTTAAACAAAAAAACTTGTGCCAAGCCGTCATCAACAACAGAGAAAAATCCCTGTCAATTGACAACAGCTCAGCACCATACAATCTATACAATAATTACTATATTCAATTTTTCATACCACTGGTTGCAATTCCTTCTACAAAATACTTTTGTGCTGCAAAAAACAAGATCATCAAAGGCAGTACAGCTACACAAGCCATAGCCATGACTTTCCCCCATTGAACAACCGACTCTGAGTCCAAAGACATTCTGACCGCCAACGATATCGGATATTTTCTTACAGAATTTACAAATATCAACGAGTTGAAATAATCGTTGTAAGTCCATAAGAATTGGAATAATCCCGCAGAGAAAAGAGCCGGTTTCATGAGCGGAAGTAATATTTCAATCAGTGTTTTGAATGTTCCGCAGCCATCAATATATGCCGATTCATCAAGATCTCTTGGAATGCCCCTTAAAAACTGTATCAGCATATATGGAAAAAATGAATTACAGCAAAGAAGCGCCGGAGCATAGAAAGGCATATATGAATCAATCCATTGAAACCGATTGTACAGCATATATCTTGGAATGATCACAACTGTGTTAGGAAGCATCATCATTGCAAGAAGAATCGTAAACAGTAACTTTTTGAAGGGAAACTCAAATCTGGCGAATCCGTAAGCAACAAGTGTTGAAGATATCAAAGTAAGTATTGTTGTAGGAAATACCATTAAAGCTGTGTTCGCAAAAAATCTTGTGTAAGTATATCCAGCTGAACCTTTCCAACCCTCAACAAAGTTTTTGAAAAGCCACTTATTCGGAAAAAGAGCTACTGTTCCAAATATTTCTTCATTACTCTTAAAGGCAGCCATAAACATCCAAATTATTGGATACAAGAGAATAATTCCAATGATCAGGATAATAAGATAATCCAAAAAACCTGCCTTGTCTTTTATGGGTTCATCCAATTTTTTTGTTTTACTTTTTAAGCTTATCATCACACACCTCACTCATCAGCATAGTGAACCCAAAACTTGGAAGAACCAAACAGAACAAGCGTAAATACAAGTATTATCGCGAATTCTATCCAGGAAATGGCACTTGCATATCCCATCTTAAAATATGAAAAACCTTCCTTATATAGCAGGATTCCGAGTACATTCGTAGATTTCATTGGCCCTCCACCTGTTATGGTATAAGGTGATGTGAAGTTTTGCAGTTCCTGTATATTTTGGTTTAATATTGCAAAAAATAAGATAGGTGAGATTTGTGGTAATGTAATATGAAAAAACTTGGTAATTTTCCCGCTACCATCAATATCAGCAGCTTCATACAGCTCCTTGGGCACATTTTTCAGTGCCGCAAGAAGCATAACCATCGATGAACCAAATTGCCATATTTCCAGCAAACAGATAGTCGGAAGTGCCAGCTTTGTGTCACCCAGAAAAGAAATTGAGCCAAATCCCAACTTAGATAACATGGCATTTACAACGCCATTATCCATGAACATAAGTCTCCAAAGCAGTGCTATAGCTACGCTACCACCAAATAATGATGGTATGTAATAAAGAGTTCTGACTGCATTGATACCTCTTATATTTCGATTAAGGAACATAGCTACAAGCAGAGCCAGAATAACTTTTCCCGGTACAGTATAAAGTGCAAAAAGTATTGTGACCTTAAGCGAATTCCAAAAATCCTTATCTTTGGTAAAGAGCTTTACATAATTAGCCAGCCCCACAAAATCCAGTTTAGAGCCCACTGTGTAATCATTAAATGAATAGACAAAGGATGAGACAAATGGAACGAGCTGCAAAACTACTAAACCGATAAACCATGGTAACAGATATAGATAGGCCTGATAGCTGCGTTTTGTAAAACTTTTCTTTCTCATTTTTCAAGATCCTTGTATTGTTCATATACTTCTTCTGCAGCTTGTTCAGGCGAGATCTGGCCATAGCCAATTGCTTCTACTGCATCATACAAAATTGTCTTGGCTTCTTCAGAAGAAGAAATCTTATCATTAGGTGTTCCGCCTATAGCAACAGCTATATCCGCAGCATCTGTTACGATCTGTGTCAGCTTGCCATTTGCAGCACAAATGTCACGAGCCTTCTGTGTAGGTGGTACACTTCTTGTTGCTCCAAGTGTTTCAAGAGCTTTCTCATTATTGAAGAAATAATCAAGGAATTCTGCAGCAATTTCTGGATTCGAACAGCTCTTTGTAATGGCAAGAAGCTGAGGTGTGTTTGAAGCAAAGCCGCCGTCCTTGGCATCTGCTGCTACAGGAAGTGATCCCGCAACATAATTAGCTGAAGGATTTGCTGCAACCATAACATCTACTGTAGAAATATAGCATGGAGCTGCTACATACTTGCCAGCAATCCAATTGGCATCCCCCTGGATATCATCTCCGATATAAGAAGCCTGATAAGATGCAGGTGCCACTACATTATTGTCATAAAGCTCTTTTATGTAAGTAAAGATACTGGTCAGATCATCCTGTGTTATAACAAGTTTTCCATCAGAATCATATACTTTTCCGGCTTTCTGCTTTTCTAATGTAAGAACAAAAAGATTGGTTATATATTCCTTATTTATGCAGAAAAGATAAGCCTCTGGATCTTGTTCATGGACAGTTTTTCCCATTTCAATGAAATCTTCCCACTGAATATCAGTCTTTGTAAGATCCACTCCATATTTATCAGCAACATCTTTATTTACAAGAATAGCCGGTCCTGCAATACCAGTAGGAAGTCCAAGCTGTTTACCATCATAATTACCATTTATCTGAAGTCCAATATAATTAGCTTCAAAATTTGACATATCAATGCTTGTGGTATTCAGATCAACAAAATAATCTCCGGAATCAACAAAAGTAGGCATAGTTTCGGGGTCGATCTGAACTATATCAGCTGCTGTACCAGATGCCAGCTGTGTTGCAAGTTTATCATGATATCCATCACTTGAACCGGGCTCGCCTTCAATTGTCACACCTGGATGAAGCGCTTCAAACTGCTCTATAACTTCCAAAGTAGCTGCATTTCTCTCATCTCCGCCCCACCATGCAAAGCGCAGTGTAACACTCTCTTGTTCGCTTTCACTGACATTTTGTTTATCTTCACTATTATCAGCAGTTTCTGTTTTAGCTTCATCGGCTGAATTTACTGCTTCTTGTGTTTGACCACACCCCATTACAATTCCTGCAACCATCGAAGTTGCAAGAAGCATTGACAATACTTTCTTTCTCATATTTAACCCTCCTTGTGAAGAAAAAATGTAACGTTTATACGTCGTTTTCTTTTACACAAAAATAATAACAACACGCGATAAGTTTATTAATCCAACGTCTTTTAATTTCTCCACATTTTTTAATATGAAAATATGAGCAGTAACATTTATTTTGATTAGGTAACATATTTTTTTATTCCGTCTTCAGGAATAGCAAATTCAACAACAGTTCCTCTGTTGGGCCTTGACATAATATGAAGTGCCGAGTTTTCTCCAAAATAAAGAATGAGTCTGTTATTAACATTAGAAAGTCCAACATTGTGGTAATTTCGGCTCTTTATCTGCTCCATAAGCTTATTTAGTTCTTCTTTTTCCATGCCTATTCCCGTATCAAAGACCCTGAATATCACCATATTCTGCCTTCTAAAAACCTTAAGCTTAATATATCCTTTTTTACCACTTGGCCTTATTCCATGAGAAATACTGTTTTCAATAATAGGCTGCAGCATAAGCCTGAATACATGAAAGTCTTCAAGTCTCTCATCCAGTTCATAATAAATAATAAATGAGTCACCAAATCTTATCTTTTGAATCTCAATATACTTTTTTAAATAATCAATCTCTTCACTTAGTTTTATCGGCTCTAAAGGATCAGACAGTGCATATTTTAGTATTTCCGCTAGATTTTCTGTCATCTGGGCCGTATCGCTCCTGTCCCCAGCTTCTGATTCCTGCATTGCCTTAATTCTTATCTGCTGCAGAGTATTAAATAAAAAGTGCGGATTTATCTGAGTTTGCAGAGCAACAAGTGTTGCTATGTCTTGAGCATTCTTCTTTTCGCCCAGCTGTTTATTAAGCATCTCTGTGCGAAGATGCAGCTCAATCACATTGCTTAATATGGCATCGTATTCGTTCACGATCACATCATTATTTCTCTCTGTAATCTCCCCTTTTTCTGCCTTCTCCAATGTATTTATTACATTTTCAATATACAAAAAGTTCTTTTTCGTTGTTAAATAAGCCATAATCATTATCGAAAACACAGCAGCCACTAAAATGATCAATAGATATGGCATGATAACCAGAATTCTGTCAATCATGTACTCAAATGGCATCAGCGATATGATCCGAACATTATAGATTGAATTATTCTTTTGCTGCCCCAGATAGTATTCTGAGCCAACTTTTAGCCATAGAGCATTTTTATCTTCCGTAGGAATTTCTGACAGATCAACAAACTCAGCTGCGTTATAAGCATCTCCTCTTGTGAAAAGAAGCTGATCATCACTGTTATAAAACAATAATGCCCCGCTGTTGGACCCAATAGATTTCTCCATAAGTGCATAGTATTGATCAAGATCAATGCTCATGACAACTATACCTTTTTGTAACAAAAGTCTTTGAAAAACAAATAACTCTTTTTTATCTTCAGAAACAAACAGAAATCTCTCTGTATTCTCCGGCATATCATGATAGACTGAAACCCATTCATCTTTGTTTTTATCTATTTTTTCAATACCATTTCCAGACGAAAGAAATTTATCGTACCCATCAAGATAAAGATAAATAGAAGAAATATATGAATATGTGAGTATTGAGCTTCTTACCGTAGCACGAATAGTTCGTAAATTCAAAGTATCTCTGTATTCCAAATAATCCCCGTCCAGCATTCTTTTTAGTGACAGGACCATATAGGGATTATTTGCAAACTGCCTGTTTTGTAGCATAATATTATTCAAAGATAATTCAATACTACTATCCACACCTCCTAATACATCTTTTCCCTTCCTGTCCATTTCACCTGAAATCTTAAAAAGCAGCAAAATGCATGCGATAAGGATTAAAAAAATGACCGGAACAGCAAGCATTCCCAAATATCGCAAAAATCTTTTAAAGAAGAATTTTCGTTTCTGCATAATCATCTCTTCCCATTCTTATATTCAGTAGGAGTTACACCATAATAATTTTTGAAGGCTCGCGAAAAACTTTTCGGATTGTCATAGCCGATATAATAGGCAATATCATAGCTTTTGAAACTAACATCCATAAGCATATTACAAGCTTTTTCCATTCGAACTTTAAGAAGCATATCTCCGAAACCACTATTGCACTTTTCCTTTAATATGCTCGATAAATAGCTTGCACTAAGATGTACTTTTTCAGCAGCATCCTCAAGTCTTGCCGTCCTGTAATTCTCACTGAGATAATTTTCTACAGAAACCTTGATCTGTTCATAGTAGGAATTAGGGTGATCATCTTTTAAACTATTTCGCGAATCCAGAAGATTTTTTATCTTGCCAAAGCACGTGTATACATCCGCACTTTTTAATGGCTTCAAAATGTAATCAGTTACACCATATTGTATAGCTGACCTGAAATAATCATAGTTTTGATGACTAGATAAAAAGACAATAATAACATTAAGATGCTGAAGTTTTTTGCATAACTCAATCCCACTCAACTCAGGCATCTCAATATCACTTAATAGAACATCATACTTACCACTAATGATCTCATTAAGAGCAATAAGTGGATTATCAAAATAATCAGCAACAAATCCGATATCCTGCCAGGGAAAAAGCTGTGCGATTCCCTCTGCAATATTCTTCTCATCATCAACAATTGCTAATCTGTACATAATGTATCTCCCCAAATACATTTACCCAAAACTCTTTCCAATTACTGTGACAAATATGATCAATCACAGCTTATCTATCGGCTTTCTATCAGAATAGCTAATCAGAACCACCGGCTTAGCCGGTGGTTTGTTCTGGCCCTATAAGGGCCTGTTGCCGGCACTGAGTCTAAAGACTCGCCGAATGGTTCGCCAGCCGCAACATCATTTTCCTACAGAGCCCCCTGGGCTCATTTTTATTTG
>NZ_JAGBLU010000133.1 GCF_017635265.1 Butyrivibrio sp. | reverse complement strand
TATCAGAATAACTCCTTTCTTGGTATTGGTCAGTGGTTTCTCGTCAATTCTATTGTACCATATCCGGTGAGGGGTTATTCATTTTTTATAGAGCAAAAGTGCCGTATTTATGCAGCTTTTGGCGTTTCACAAACGCCTATAAAAATATTATATATGGGGGTATTTCAATGAAAAAAAGTTTTGTATCAAAGCTGCTTGCCTGTTCTATGGCAGGTGTGCTCAGTATTTCTTCTTTCGTAGGAACGTTTTCATTTACTTCTTACGCTGAAGAAGACTCAGAAGTTGTAACCAAGTCATTTACTTTGTCCGAGCTTGTATGCAACACTTCATTAACATCACAAAAAGCAAGTCTTGGAAGTTCAAGTAATGTATCCTTTGACATCCAAAGTAATCAGAACAGATACGTTGCTGACATTGCTCCTGTTTATCCCGGATATCATCTTGAAAGAGCTGACTACAAAAAAGGATATTCGAATTATACAGGTATAGACTACTTTTTCTTAAAGCCTTATACAGTTAAAGCGACAGGAGAAACCGATTACTCTGTCTATATCCACTACACAGGATCTGCCGGAACAAGCGACCTTACGACAAGTGCTGCTCACTCAAAAGGAACTTATCTGTTCTGCCATTATGCACTTAATAACTACAAGGTTACTTATAAAGCTGATGAAGATGTGACTAACGTTCCGGTTGACGAAAACACATATACAATTGAAAACTCTGACAGCATCACTATTTCTTCCGAAGTTCCCGCAAAAGTCGGCTACAACTTTGATGGATGGATTCTTGAAGAAAATGGTGCTTTATATCAGCCCGGTGACAGCGTTTCTCTTTCTGAAGTTACAAATGAGGATGTAAGCTTTGTAGCAAGCTTTACAGAAGCTGCCGTTCCAACGTCCAACATTGATATAAACTCCGAAGTTGTAACAAGTTGGAATGATCAGGTACAGCTCAACGTAACTGTAACCAACAGCTCTGATGCAGTTGTAAAGAACTGGAAAATAGCCTTTGATTTTGACGGAACTATTGATCAGATTTGGAATGCAGAAGTCGTTTCTTCTGAAAACGGAAGTTATGTAATCTCTCATCCATCATGGAAGACTGATCTTGCTGCAGGTGAGAGCTACACCTTCGGACTTATTGCAACAAAAACTTCAGAAAATGTTCCGGAAGTAAGTGAGACTTCACTTGTATCAAAGGAAGAATCTGTTGATATGGAAAATGTCAATGTCTCACTAACAAAGCAGGAATGGAGCTATGGCTATAATGGTGAAATCAAGATAGAAAACAATACCGATTCTTCTCTTGATGGATGGACTATAGAATTTGACTTTGCAGATGAAATTACAAATATCTGGAACGCAAATATCATAAGCCATGAAGGAAACCACTACGTTATCGAAAACGCCGGTCACAACGGAAGCATTGCTTCTTCATCAAATGTTTCCTTTGGTTTCTCAGCAGTTCCTGCTGATGGCGCTGAGTATTCAAGTGCTGAACTTTCAAATGTTTCATTAACCGCAGTCAGATAATACTTTTAAAGTGTAAAAAACGATACATCTTTATGTGTCATACAAATAATCCCTTCTGCATATATTGTTGCAGAAGGGATTTTTCTTTCTGATATTAAACTAAAAATGCCTCACTACTTCAAATCTTTGAAGATGTATCTCATCATCCCGTGTGATCCCACCTTTTTGCATAGCAATTTCAATTTGCTGCTCTACAGAATCAACTCCGTCAAGATCCGGTAAAAGAAGTCCTCTCTTTCTTCCGCTTGAAACTATAACACCATATTTTTTGGCATCAAGCTCAGATAATCCTGAAATATCTTCCGGATTTCCAAGAACATCTACACTTATTTCCAAAAACTTAAGCTCATCCGCCTTTATGGCATCGAACCGTGGGTCCTTAGTTGAGGCGCTTATGGCATTTTGTATGATTTCAAGAGCCACATTATCTGTTGTAGGCGAGGTAGTTCCAATACAGCCCCGAAGCTTTCCGTTCTCATGAATTGACACAAAAGCTCCGGCATGTGTATTTAGCATCTCTTCCGGAAGATTATCGGGAAGCTTCAGCTCTTTTCCATGGAGAACATAGTTATATACTGACTTGTATGCAAGCTTAACGTAATCATCTGACTTTTCACGTAATCTGCTTAATTCTCTTACCTTTTTCAAAATATATTCATCAAGAAAATATCTGTTATTGTCCGCAGCTGTAGGATAAAAAGAACATATACCATACCCAACACCTGTTATATCCTGATGTGAAAGCTTGGAAGCCATAACCTTCATTCCGTCAAGAGCACCAGCCATGATAACAAAAGATCTGTGTCCACACTCTGCAGCTCTTTCACAGAACTTCTCGTCAAACTCCAATAACTCTCCAAAAGCTCCCCTCTCGCAGACATCCATAACCTTCTGATCATAAACCGGTCCTTCCGGAGCATATCCATATGGTCCATACTCTTGAAGCTTATGAGACAGATCACCGCTTGCCACATAAACTATGCGCTTATTGGTATTATCCGCAGCTTCTTTAATAATCTGTCCCAATTTGTAATGTTCCGTTAGAGGTAATGCCGAAAGTCCAACTCTGACTATCTTTCCACCTCTGTATTTTTTCCTGATAAAAGAAATCGGAACCATAACTCCATGGTCTAAATTTCTGTCCTTTTCTCCCAAAGTTCCGGCAGGAAACGATTTCCTTGAGGCTATCCTTTCAATTTCAGAAACAAGCTCAATATCATATTCTTCGATAAACTTAACTCCGTTTGCACCAAATCTGTCCAAAGATCCCATGGCAGCATTTCCCGGAGAAATATGGAAATAGTCAGCATACATAACAGTATGGGGACTTGATATAATGATAGTATCAGGTTGAAGAAGTGCTATTTCATCTGCCACTCTCTCGTATGCTGTTTTTGTCACTTCCAATTGTTCTTCAGCCCCTTTTCCAACTTCAGGTATTATAAGAGGTGGATGAGGTACCATAAACGCTGCTACTATCGGCATGACGCCTCCTCAAATCTATAAAACAAGAATTTTCTCTTTTTTTGAATCTGATCTGAAGGTTATTTTATCATATGCCCTTCTGTCACTATCAAGTCTGTATACCAGTCCGTCAATGACAAATACTGTTCCTGCATAGGCCATCTCTGTTACAACAGCCTGCGCATTCCCGCCTTTTTTTATCTCTTCTTCGAACTTATACTGTTGTTTTCTAAGCTCCTTTAAATTATTCTCCTTCACTCCTACGGCAGCGTTTATCTTAACCTTCCACTGCATAATCTGCCTGTCAACAGCTCCGATTTCCTGAAGTCTGTCTCTTTCTTTTGCAAGGGCTCTGTAATCTTCTTCTTCTCTGCTTATTTTTTTCTTAAGGACACTATATTCAGATAAAAGAGATGAATCCACACCCAGATTAACAACAGTCTTGGCTCCTGACTTATTTCCAATTGATGCCACTTCAATTCCATATGTACTATGACAGGTTCCGCCATAGATTATGCCGGCACGTCCATAGGTTCTGATAAATCCTTTCGCAGTAATGTTGCAGTTAATAAAAAAATTAGCTGATACTTCATTGGCAACAACAGTAACACCTTCAAAAAATTTGGCTGACACATTTCCCACAGCAGTAATGCTGCCTCTTATAGGACATGTTGCCCCGCCTTTTATTACTACATTTCCTCCGCTTTTTATCTCGGAGCTCTCCATGTGCCCACCAATAATAATGTCACTTGAAGCTACTATTTCACTGCCGGAGTGAACATCTCCCTTAACATAAACCACTCCGTCATAATTGATCTTTTTATCAGTTATTCTTACTTCAGGCATAACCAAAATCTTCTGAATTTTGATATTCCCATCAGGCATGGTAAGAGCGCCGGTCCACTTGGCAACGTACGTTACTTTGTCGTTAAGTATCATAAATCCTTCGCCCTTAAGAATAGGTATTTCCTTGCCGTTTTTTGCCGGTTTTACTTTGCCGAATACATCATATCCATCCTGCCCTTTGGTGGCCTTGTGATATACTGCAATCTTATCCCCAACGTGAACCTGCACAATGGAGTCCATATTGGTCAAATCAGCCGTACCGTCTGCAAGTATCTCGGGTTCTTCTCCCAAGTCCGTGTCAAAAAAGTATTCATAATAGCCGTCTTTACCATCAACTGCCTCTTTTCCCGCTGCCACAAGATATTTTTCATTATGGTTAAGATTTGCAATCATCTTTGTGATTTCCTGCTTATCAACACCTTTTCTTACATTACATTTAAACAGAAAAGCAAGAATGACATCTTCTGTATAATGAAGTCCGTCACTACGAAGCGGAAGCTTTAACCATGCCAAAAGGTTTCCGGAAGTAAATGACAAATAAATATCCCTGTTTTCCATCATGGAGTCAAGAAGCACTTTGCTGTCTTTGACACCTGCCGTTCTGTCAAGTGCATTTTTGGCAGCATCGGAATCATCTTCAACTGCTGCTTTATATGTTCCGCTAAGCATTCCTTCTCTGATTCTGCGCATATCTTTCGCAGTATACATCATTGAAGAGAACCTGCTTATATCAAGACCTTCCTCTAATCCCAGCCTGATTTCACGCATCTGGTCTGCACGGTACAAGGGCTTGCAATAAGAAGTAATATCTATCTGATGTTCAAGTCCTATCCTCATCTCATACATCTGCATCCAGTTATAAACCGAATCTGCATACTTTGTAACATCAATGCCGTTTTCAAGCCCCAATCGTATTTCTTTTATTGTATCGCCACGCATATCCCCGGTGATATAATCATTTATGGGAAGACCTTCCTTAATGCTTAATCTGATTTCTTCAAGCTGTTCCGCATCAAAACGCTCCCTAACATACCTGTTTATATCAATACCATCAACAAAAGCCTTATGAATCTGATCCAACACACTTGCGTCATGTGCCAATATTTGTTTTTCATCAAAATATAAGCCATCCTCAGCGCTTTCCCTTACAGTACGCATTTTCATGTAGGGTATTGTTACAGAAGCATAGTTTGAGATATCAATGCCTGCCTCAAGTCCTTTTCTTATTTCATGCATCTGTCTGCTGTCAAAAGCAGGATCCAGAAAAAAAATGATAGGAACAGGCTGCTTTTGGGAAAGGCCATGTCTTATTTCCCTCATCTGATCTGCAAGATATTCTTTTTTGGCATATGCGGAAACATCAATTCCGGCGGCAAGACCTTGCCTGATCTGCGATATTTGAAGAACATCAAATCCTTTGGCACGATACCCGCTCATATCTATACCCTGAGACATTTCAAGTCTGAGCTCTTCCATCTCGGTCCATGCCATTTTAGGATTCATGTATTTAGAATAATCAATATTACTTTCAATGCCTTTTCTTATTTCGGCAAGCTGAAGCGCATTAAAATTAAGAGCCTTGAGTTTATTTACATCAGCGCCCAGCTTTTTACACATTTCAAGCTCTTTTTCCAATGCGTTCTGGTTAAAAGAATTCAGACCGGAATATTCACTTAATTCATCAAGCCTATCCACATCTGGTGATGCCATACCCACCCCTCTTCATTCGATTAAATCACATTACTTTTTTTTCAATAGTAAAAATATTGTTGCCATTTTTTCTTTCGTAACTGACTTTATCCATACTTTTCTTAACTATGAAGATGCCAAGTCCGCCTATTTGACGTTCTTCGGCAGAAAGACCTGTATCAGGATCTTCTTTTTCCAATGGGTTAAACTCAACTCCCTGATCAGTAAAAGATATTATCGCCGTTGAATCGTTTTCTCTATAATCAAAGCAGATTTCAGCCTGTCCATGAGCGTCTCCATACGCATAGCTTGCAATATTTACGAATATTTCCTCAACAGCAACATCTATCTGCGTTTGAACTTTCATGGACGCACATAACTTTTCCAATTCTCCGTCAATAAAGCCCAATACCTCATCAAGTCTTTGAACCTGTGCTTCTATCTTTAATACGTTCATACACATTCCCCATATTTTCAATACAAAACACCTATAACACTATTATATACAATATATCGTAAAAATGTTGAAGAATAATAACATTTTTCTAAAAAACCAAAAAACGGGCAGAATACAAAAGTGTAATCTGCCCGGTCTTTCAGACTCAAATAACAACATTATAGTTCAAACCTAGCCACAAAATTCTGAAGTTCCTGAGCATTTTCAGCAAGTCGGTCAGAAGCCTCTGCAACTTCATGGGTTGTTGCTGTTTGCTGCTGAGATGCTGCAGATACATTCTGAGTTTCATCCGCTACACTTGTACTCATATCTTCTATCTTTTGGATATTTTCGGCAATTGTCTCTGTTCCGTCAGAAAGTTGAGTAACGATCTCACTCATTCTGGCTGACTGTTCTGAAATCGTGTATACCATGTCTACGATATTACTGAATGTATTTCCGGCTTCATTAACTGTTTCTGTTCCTTCTACAACACTTTCCGCGCCTGCCCTCATGGCTTCAACAGCCTCATTTGAGTTGTGCATAATCTCTGAAATCAATTCAGTGATATTTGACGCAGCTTCATTTGACTGATCCGCCAATTTACTGATCTCACTGGCAACAACCGCAAAGCCTTTTCCCATCTCTCCGGCTCTTGCAGCCTCTATGCTGGCGTTAAGAGAAAGAAGATTGGTCTGGCTGGCAATTTCAGCAATCGTATCGACAAATGTATCAATATTCTTAAGCTGCTCTCCAAGAGCATCAACAACAGATGCAGTATTTTCAACCGACTCTTTGATGGTTCCCATCATGTTGGTTGCATTAGTCATATCAGCAGCACCTTTCTTTGCTGCCTCATTTGTTGATTCAATCATCTTGGTCGTCTGCTCAATTGCATCTTTGAACTCCTGCATATTATCAACAAAAGCCCTTGTCTCATTACTTGCACCAGTCACGGCTGTAATCTGTCCGGCACAGGAATTGGCAACATTAGTGCATGAGGTTGCTACCATTTCACTGGCATCAGCCGACTGTGAAGCACTTGCAGATAATTCTTCTGAAGCAGATGCCACATAACTTGTGGTATCAAAAATCTTCATCATAAGCTCTCTTACATTGTTATGCATAAGATCGAGAGCTTCAGAAATCTGTCCAATCTCATTATTCTCTTTCTTAAGTGCACGAACCTGCTCCATTTCTTTACTGTCTGTAAAGTCACTATCTGCCATCTTTACCATCTGATCAGTAACCAGAATAATAGGATTTGTTATTCTCTTGCCCATATAGATAGCAATTACTATTCCAACGATAATCAAAATAACAAGAACAATAACAGATCTTGTAAGATTGCTCATAAGAGCTGCATGAGCATGAGCCTGATATTCAGCCTGTAAAGTGTCAATATGATCGATCCATACACCTGTACCCATTACCCAGTCGAAGGGTTCAAAGTATGCAGTGTAATTAATCTTGGGAAGTGGCTCTGTCTCATTTGGCTTTGCAAACATAAGCTCAGTATATCCGCCTCCGTCCTGCATACCATTTTTTATCATCTCCTGAATAAAGTAGTTTCCGTTAGGATCTACTGAATCCCATCTTGACTGTCCTTCAGTGTCTCTTCCGAGAAGAACTACGTTTATTCCTTTGGAAGTATCAACCCAAAAATATCCGGAACCATCGTTATACTTTAGTTCTCTGATAATATCAGCAGATTCTTTTTGAGCTTCCTCCATTGTCATTTCACCTGCCTGATATCTGTCATACATTACCTGACAAATGCTCATTGCTTCCTGTGTCTCATTTTTTAGCTCTGTCTTGATATCTTCTACAAGTCTGGACCTGTAAGCCTCAGTCTGGTCATTATTTGTACTGATAGTACTGGTTACGGAGAACACTTCGATAGCGATTGCTGTAACAAGAACCGCACAAAGAATAGCAAATACAATAACATACATCAAAGAACCACGTTTTTTACTCATAACACAATCCTTTCTTGGTAAAAATTATCAATATTTTGATAACCATACAACCAATATATCATTCTGAATTGTATTATTAAAGGTTTAAAGGTATTAAAAAAATATAAAGCAAGTCTACCATTTCAGGAAACAAAAGCCGGGTGCCTGCAAACGGTACGGTTAAATAAAAAAATACTACTTGCTAACTACTTTCAGTTCATTTGATGCATATTCGGAAGATAAAGTAAATCTGTCGGATACACCTTCAGTTACATATATGGAACCTTCATCTGTTATGAATATGGCTTCAAAATCTCCTTTATCTTTCCAAAATTCTATTGCCTTATCCAGTCCCATTATATAAAGAGATGTGGAGTAACCATCACATTTTAATCCGTCTTTTCCAATGATTGTCACAGATACAAGCCCTGACTCAGCAGGCTTTCCGGTAGACGGGTCGATAATGTGATGATAGATTTTTCCGTTTTCCTCGAAATATCTCTCATATCCGCCGGATGTAATAACCGCTTCATCGCTTGCCTTTAAAACACCTATTATCCCGGTTTTACTGTCTGAAAAAGGGCTTTTTATGGCAATGTTCCACATTTCACCATTAAGTTTACTTCCGATACACTGCACATTGCCGCCAAGGTTTATAAGTCCGCTTTTTACACCGTTTTCAGAAAAAAAGTCATAAAGCATTGTACCTGTATAGCCCTTAACTACACTGCCAAGGTCTATTTCCATGTTCTCAGGGATTCGGGCCAAAAAAACATCCTTATCAGCAATATTTTTCCTGGCATCCGGGCTTTTTTCATTCCCAACTGATTCAATACTTACTTCTTTGTAGTCAACAGTATCCAAAAGTTCTAAAAGTATGCTGTCATCAGGAACTTTATACGCGTCTTCAGTAAAGCCCCATTCCTTTAAAACAGGATAAATTGAAATATCAAGGGCGCCATTTGTTTCATCACAGATAGAAAGAGCTCTTGACATAATAAGCCCTGTATCACCGGAGACATATGCTTCTTTATTCCGGTTAAGAGAACTGATCTCACTATTATCATTTGTTACTGACAACCTGCTTTCCAAGTACCGTATCTTTTCCTCAGCCTTGGACAAAAGCTCCTCATCTCCTGCAATTTCAAGCTCCATCACAGTATCCATTGCAAAAATAGTAGATGTCTTCATTGTCTTTACAGCACTTTCCGCGGAAGAACACCCTAAAAGAATAATGGCGAGGGCTACGCTCTCGCCTATTAATAATAATCTCTTTTTTAAAAAAACAAACATACTTACTGCCTTGCCTGTTCCAATGCTGACTCAACTGCCGAAATAAAGCCGTCGGAAGAATATGTCGCTCCTGATATTCCATCCACATCAGTTCCCTGGGCGTCAATTACTCTGCCTATCATCATCTCTCCGTCAACAGAAACATCAAAATATTCCTCATCATCCGGGAATTTAGTAATCTCAATCGAGTCAATATTTCCATCAACTATAGTCACATCAACATTAATTTTTCCGTTGTTCCCCATTCCTTCCCCGGAATAGGTTCCATCTTTATAAGAATAACTTGAATATCCTTCGGATGCAACACTTGATGAACTGGAGGATGTACTTATTGTTCCGACAAACAAAGTCGCAATAAACAGCGCCGCAGATACTGCTATCATCTGCCTATGTACAGTTTTTTCTTTATCATTTTTATATACGGCCTTTATAATACGGCACAAGAAATAACTTATAAAAACAAAACCATAAACAAATACAGTTAAATCATATCCTTCTGCACCCATAATTGCTCTCGGAACAGTTAAGAGCATTACATGTACAAAAAGGAGGAAATAAAAAACATATGCAAGTCTCTGAAGTTTTTTCCAGGACTTTCCGTTCATTTTCTTTCTGACTGCCTTAAAAGAAGTAACAAAAAGCGGAAGCATTACTGCAATCATAACCAGGGAACAAACTGCTGCAATCATGGTTCCTGTCTGCATTTCACTACCACCGGTGAAAAGCATTTTAAAATATGTTTTACCATAGGCAATGTTATGTCCGAAAGTTAATATGCAGGCTATTATTGAAAGCTGCGCACGTATCGGCATAAATGCCTTTGCTCCAAAGCTTCCGGGAGCAAATACTCCGGCATACATCACAATTACAAACAAAGCCCCCGCAAGAGCTCCACGGGCAAAAATCGGAAAGATGTAGCTGTTAAACCAATCGGGATAGACAATCCCACTCCAGACTGATACTGCACAAAACAGTGATATAAATGCCGCTCCCAAATAAAACGGGAGCGGTTTTTTTCTTAACACTTCACTACAGAGCAACGAAAATATAAGAGCTATGCAAAGAGATAATAAAAATATCATTTCATTACCTCAACAGCAATATTAGCAAAATTGTCACTTGAAATAACTATTGTATAATTGCCCTCTTCTGCCTGATCTTTCCTGGCCTCTTTAAGAGCATCAGCATCAAGTGTAACTGCATCTAAAGCTTCACCATCATATACAACGGTTCTTACTGCTTCTTTTCCCTGACCTACAACATATGTAACTGTAACAGCTGCATTTTCCAAATCAGCAGGTGTTCCTGTAAGTGCTACTGTTCCGGCAGCTTCATCAACAGTTGCTGTCACCTTGGCATCACGGTAAACAGGTTTAACAAATACTTCCTCAAAGTTATACACATATGCGTCATTCTGATTGATGAATGTTACAGATACTATGCTTTCATTTTCAAGTTTGTCAAGCTCAGTAAGGTTATCATAAGAAATATGACTGTTATGAGAATTGTCAGCTGAAATATTAAATGAAATCTCATAAGGCTGAACCCAGATGCTCTGAAGATGTTCCATACCTACCTTAAGCCCTGATTTTGTTTCAACAATAATACCCTGAACATCAGCACTTACAGCGAATCCCTCGTCTTCTCTGGTATTTCTGAGATAAGAAGTAGAATTCTCAATAACATTGATCTGATAATCTCCCCAGTTTGTTCCTGTAAGAAGTTCAACTTCAGCATCTGTTACAGTATCTGCAACATTAAAGCTTGTTGCAGAATAATCTGCTTTTCCATTTTCAATATTTACAACCTTAAACTGTGAAGGCTCAGTATCACTTTCAACAAAGCTGTCATTCAAGCTCTTATACTCATCAAGCTGATCTGCTCTTACTGCTACATTTACGTTTTTCACACCAAGAACGTTGTAACCCTCGGCGTTTGTAGTCTCATCAACAAAATCTGTGTTCATATTTGTAAAAAGCTCATACTTTTTAGCAGTTGCAGATGATACAGCGTCGTAGGAATCTGTGCTTGAAACATCTCCTGAATAAAACTCTGCATAAGTCAATGTCGCTGTTCCATAAACATATTCTGCATTTGGATCAAGGGCTGCTCCTGCCGCTGTCTCTTCATCTTCAATTACTGTAGATTCTGCATCACTTTCTACACTTGCTTCTGCAGACACCTCCCCGGTTGTCTCATCAGCTTCAGATACCACACTTTTGTTTCCGCATCCAACCATTGATAATGCTGCCACAGCAAGAACTGCAGCTAAAACTCTTTTCTTCATAAATTTGCTCCTCCATAATGGCTTATCCGCCGTCTGTGTTAGCCGTGTCTAACAATTAAAGATACTAACATAGCGTATTTCATGTAGTCAACAATACTAATTGAGAAAAAAAGTCAGCAAAATTTAGCATTAAAAGCGCCAAAATTCCCGAAAAAGTTTTTATTTTACAGAAATTCACATAAAAAAAGGGGTACCATACAGGCACCCCCCTTTAAAAATACAATACTATCAGTTCTTCTTGTTCTCGTTATAAGCTCTCTTAGCTTCTTCGATACCAGCCTTAAGTCCGGCAAGTCCAGCCTTAGCAACCTCAGCAGATGCATCAGCAAGATCCTTTGCAAGAACCTGAGCCTTCTCAGCAGCTTCCTTGAGCTTTTCCTTTGTCTCATCATCTACAACTGACTTCTTGCAATCGCATTTTGCCTTTGCAGCCTTTTCTGCGATAGCAGCCTGTGCAGCAGCAAGTCTTGCTACAGGAACGCGGAATGGTGAGCATGATACATAGTCAAGACCAATCTTGTGGCAGAACTCAACAGATGAAGGATCTCCACCGTGCTCTCCACAGATACCAACATGAAGTGATGGGTTAACCGGCTTGCCAAGTTTGATTGACATTTCCATAAGCTTGCCAACACCTGTCTGGTCAAGTTTTGCAAATGGATCGTTCTCGAAGATCTTGGTGTCATAGTAAGCATTTAAGAACTTACCTGCATCATCACGAGAGAATCCAAATGTCATCTGTGTAAGGTCGTTAGTACCGAAGCAGAAGAAATCAGCTTCCTTAGCAATCTCATCAGCTGTAAGAGCAGCTCTTGGGATTTCGATCATTGTACCAACTTCATATTCAAGCTTAGCACCTGCAGCAGCGATTTCAGCATCAGCTGTCTCTACTACTATCTGCTTAACATACTTAAGCTCCTTAACTTCACATACAAGAGGAATCATGATTTCAGGCTTAACATTCCAATCAGCATGTGCCTTCTGAACTTCAAGGGCAGCTCTGATAACAGCCTTAGTCTGCATCTTGGCAATTTCAGGATATGTAACTGCAAGACGGCATCCTCTGTGACCCATCATAGGGTTGAACTCGTGAAGAGAATTGATGATAGCCTTGATTTCTTCTACGCTCTTGTGCTTAGCATCTGCAAGCTTCTTGATTTCATCCTCTGTTGTAGGAACGAACTCGTGAAGTGGCGGATCAAGGAATCTGATTGTAACCGGGCATCCCTCAAGGGCTTCATAAAGAGCCTTAAAGTCTCCCTGCTGATAAGGAAGAATCTTATCAAGTGCTGCTTCTCTCTCTTCAACTGTATCTGAGCAGATCATCTCACGGAATGCAGCAATTCTGTCTTCCTCGAAGAACATGTGCTCTGTACGGCAAAGACCGATACCTTCTGCGCCAAGCTCTCTAGCCTTTTTAGCATCAGCAGGTGTATCAGCGTTTGTACGAACTTTAAGTTTTCTGAACTCATCAGCCCAAGCCATGATACGTCCGAACTCACCGGCGATCTTAGCATCAACTGTTGCGATCTGACCATCATAGATGTTACCTGTTGTACCATCAATTGAGATGAAGTCTCCCTCGTGGAACTCTTTTCCAGCGAGTGTGAACTTCTTGTTCTCTTCGTCCATATTGATGTCGCCACAACCTGATACGCAGCACTCACCCATACCACGAGCAACTACGGCAGCGTGTGATGTCATACCACCACGAACTGTAAGGATACCCTGAGCAGCCTTCATACCTGTGATATCTTCTGGAGATGTCTCAAGACGAACAAGAAC
>NZ_JAGBLU010000132.1 GCF_017635265.1 Butyrivibrio sp. | reverse complement strand
TCATCTCAATGAACTTGGATAGCCTGTTAAGGCTTTCTTTGTTCCAAAAATTGATTTTGATATTTTCAAGGTACAATTGTTGTTATTTTTTATGCGAAAGCATCGGCTGAAAAAATCAGCCGGTTGCTGAGCATACACTATATAGGTTATGGTTTTCTGCTTCTTCAAGTCTTTTGAATGAATATGTAGCTATACCAAAAAGGACTTTCATCCTTTTATCCAAAGGATCACAAGCCTCATATAATTGCTGAAAATATCCAAATATATCTTTAACAAAAACATAGTATTTTTTTGTATCTGCTCTTTCTTTGTCAAAACCCATAATATATAAATCACACTCCGTTAACTCACTAATTGCACTCCAAAACACATCTAAATAAGTATCATTAGCTTTTTCCATAGTTAAAAGCATTAATTCGCTCGAACGAACCAACGGCCTTATCATCCTCATCTCTTCAGATGAATGCTCCACTAATTGATACTTAAACAGCATATCACCTTGCTCTTTCATCACATGCAACTTTCCGCAGATAATACTATATACCAAAGGGATATACCGTATATCCGTAGCTTCGTTTGATTGATGCCCCATAACCTTTTGCATGCAATCTTGAATTATCTTTACTCTTTCCTCAATCAACATACTATTAGTGAACTTTAGAGCGAACATCGAATCAATTTCGCCTGTAATAACCACCGTTAACGGCGCCAAGCACTCTAATCCTGCATTATCAAATAAAGCGTTAAAAATACATTCTTTTTCAGCTTCGCTAGCCAACAAAAAATCGGACATTCTAATATGCGTTAATGACGTTTTATCCTTTATTATATATAAGATTGGGCTTAATCTTTTAAAGCCTTCTTGTCTACCATATTTATGAAATATTAAAGCTATCCATATATACTCTGGTAATCTTCCATAAGTCCATGATTTATTGTCATCAACGGGATTCATAAATTCATTCCATGGTGAAATAAATTTGCCCTTTTTGAATTTATACGAAGATAATTTTGTGTACTCCACTTTAACAGCCCCCTAAATCGAATATTCTGAGCAACACTCAACTAGCTTCAATTATACAAAAAGCCTGCTGAAGATTAAATCTCCAACAGGCATTATTTTCGTTGTATTGAGTTCAGTGGTAGTTACACTTTACACCATTTTTACGCCATTTTAACATCGGCTTTTATAATAGTTACATCAAGATACATGAAGTTAAGCATTCTCGAAGTCCTGTAAACATAGGGTTTTATCGACTTTCATATCAAATACATCGATTTTTATGAAAACCCTATCGAACTTCGATTCCGAGTTTCATATTATTTCTCCAATTCCCCGTAAATACGGGATTCTTATTTCAAGGCAATAGATTTTACGCAACAATTTATGGTGCCCAAAACATAGAGTATATTACCACATTTTATAGAATATCTCTACTATTGAATAATAGAGATGTAACAAAGCAAGATGTTCTTATTTTTCTCCCGCTCACTACCGGTAAACTATGCCTTACTTTCCTTTACATAGACAACATGAGCCAGCGTATCTTTTAATATCCCTTTGGTAATGTCTATGACATCAGTGAGCTGCGCCTGCCCGTACTCTCCTGCCAGCCAGTCAAGATATGCATACGCTATACATACGGCTGTAAGATCACTTAAAACAAGCTGCTGTTCTTTTGAATATGAGCTGTCATTTTTAAGGTCAACCCTCACCAGCTGGCTGATAGTTGCCTTAAAGGCATCTCTAAATGAGGAAAGATTTTCTTCTCACCTGCAGAAAATCCCTGGTACTACATTATGGGTATTGTGTGCCTGTTCTTTTCTATAAGAGACCTGCTCATATATAGAAAATTACCATTAAAGAAATAAAAAAAGACCTGTTGTTCATATTTCAACATATTAAACAACAGCATTTGACTGTAGGCATGTCTATCATAAGAATGCATGTTTACAAAATCCAAGCAATACCTTTGGCAAGCCTGATATCCGCATCCTTAAAGTGATTGCCGGGATTCATTTCAAAAATTGCATTTATACCTTTGGCTTTGAATTGTTCATAAATTTCATGGGTTTTGTCTTCTACTGTGCCAAGCAGCTTATGCCTTGTATGCGCCTCTTTATCACCAAGGGAAAAATAGACTTTATCGGGCTTTTTGGAAAAGTCATTTTTTTGTGTGTATTCGACAAAATCCGGAAACCACATGGAACCGGAGGCACTTACGGCTCTTGAAAATATATCCGTTTTATAAAGGCTATAGATGGCAAACAGTCCCGCCAGAGAATAACCGGCTATGCCAATATATTCAGGTTCAGTGCCAACGTCATTTTTTATTGCCGGTATTATGCTGTCAGTCAGCTTCTTTAGATATTTATCCGCACCACCTGTGCAGGGACTGTCATTTTTACTTAGAGGCGGACATTCCCACGGTGACATTTCATCATCCCAGTTTATATCGCTTATTACAGCCAGATTTACTTTTTTATCTGTCATAGAACATAGCTCGTTGTAAATACTGCTTCCATTTCCCTGGAATGTATTGGTAATCACAAGGGGAACTTTTTTTCCTTTTTCTCCATATATGTAGATATGTTTTCCTTCAACTATCATTTCCTTTATCCCCTCTTTTTTTATTTATACACAAAATTCATAGTTGCCTTGATACAGAAAAAGGCATATACAAAACATTTTCTGTATATGCCTATAATATCACAATATCAATTGTCAGAAACTCTCCTGTAACTTAAACCTGAATATCTATTGATGAAGCCCCCGCTCCTGTTCCCACATCTATTGATGGAACTGATGCCTGTAAAGCAGGAATCCCTGCACCTGCCCCCATTCCCTGCGGCATGCTAAAGGATGCTGTAAGTGAAGCTCCTGTGCTTCCCATCCCTGGCATGGAAGCATTTTTAGATAATTCATGCTTTATCATATCTTTAAGATATTCCATATTTGCTTTCATGATCGCCTTATCTTCCGATGCGCGGTGTTTCCTTTTGAGCTCCTCAAGGTCTTCTTTACTCATATGAGGATCTACCACTTCCATGGTTTCCATCATCTCCATGACTTCTTCCAGTTCTTTGAGCTGCTCTTCTCCAAACTCTGCGATCATCTCATTAAGATTTCTTAATTCCTCTTCAGAAAAAGAAACACTTCCTTCCTGCATCTGCTCAAGAGCCTGATTCAGCATTTCTTCCCGCGCATCAAATATAGCATCTTCTTTCTCTGTAATCTTTTCTTCTTCGGCAGAGACAACAGCACTTTGCATCTGCACTAAAGCACTTTTCTGTCCGTCAAGTTTTTCGTCCCTTTTTTGTGTATTCTCAACAAGCTCTTCAAGCTCAAGATGGTGCTTCTTTTTTCTTGCCACCATTTCCATGCGTTTAGCATGAGTAAGGGCAATCTGAAGCTCTTTGGCATCTCCTGAACCGGATGCTATTTTTCTTTTTAGCTTTAAGGTTTCTCTTTTAGCAGCAAGAACAGCCTGACCTGCGCTGATAGATGTCTTGGCTTGACGGATCTTTGTTGCCACTTTTTTGTAATTATACTTCTCGGAATTAACAATTTCTTCTTCCTCTGCGGCATCGGGGGTTCCTGACAGTTTTGAAAAGCCATCTGTCTGATTCTTTGACTCGGCATTTTTATACTGTTCCTGTTTAAGGTCTCTTATCATCTGCCTCATCTGCTGAGATATAGCAGGCTTATCATCCTCTGTTATTTTATCCGTAAATTTTGAAAGTGGTGAAGAAACATCCTTTTTTCTCACCGCATAAGACGAAGTGCATAAGGCTTGTTGCATACCCATGTTCTGCTGTATTCTCATGAAACACCTCCCTGTGTCATCAAAAAAGGTCTATTACAGCTTTCATCTTATTTATCGGCAGATTTATATATTATGTTAACCTTCTCCGGAGCATTTTGCAGAACTTTTCAGTAGCTCAAAAGGGTTGCTCCCTCTTGCCTACCGCAAGGCATTCCGTCGAAATTGATTATTCATTATCTAAGAATTTCATCTATGGTGGACACCGTACTAAAACTGCCGGAGTGTATTGAAATGATTTCCTTCATGATCGGCAGTTCAAAATAGCTGATGTAGCAGATAAGCGTATTGTTCTCTCCGGCAATCGCACCTCTTGTATCCATAATGGTACAGGTCTTGTTTAATCTGTCCTTTATGTCTTTTATTATTCCGTCCGGATCCTGAGTGATTATCGTAACCTGCTTGATAGCTTCGAAATTGTCAGTATAATGATCGATAACCATTGTTGCAACCACATAAACAAGAAGGCTTAAAAGTGCTGCAGTTACATCTATTACAAAAAAGACTGTCAGATACACCAGTGCATTGAAAACAAGGAGCACCGGCGTCATACTGTAGTTTCGTCCGGTTTTATCAGAAAGCTTTTTTACGATGATATTGGCTAAAATCTCTGATCCGTCAATACATCCGCCGCTCCTTAGAATAAGCGAAAGCCCGGCTCCGAGAATCGCTCCTCCGAAGGCAACCGCCAAAAAGTGTTCTGTGTTTAGTTCAAAGGGAATTTCTTCAAAAAATTCAAGTCCCAAAGTATAAACAACCGATCCAATCGCTGCTTTTAAAGTAAATCTTTTCCCAAGAAAAACAAATCCTGCAATAATAAACGGAATAAAAACGGCAATCACGCAAATTGACAACTGAAATCCCGTGAGCTTACTTATTATGATTGCAACACCTGCGGTTCCGTAATCTATGGCATCATTTGGAAGCAGAATCAGAGCTACCGAGAAGCTGGCCATTATTGCTCCCAGTATTATAAATATATAAGAAAATAAATCTTTCTTTTTCTTCACTATATTAAATCTCCTCATCTAATCTGATTTTTTATTAAATGATTTTCAATTGTTTAATAATCAGAGGCTTAAATCTATAATTCGTCCAAAATCAAGCTGTGACGTATCTTTTGCTGCTATAACAAGGGAGCCCGATCCCCTCTTATCTTTGACAAAAGAAACTGCTTTTTTTACATCATCTGATTCAAGTCCGTCAAATGGCTCATCCATAATCAGTACATCACTGGGAATACAGCATGCGCGAGCGATACATACCATGCGTCTTTCTGCTTTATTTAATTTACTTACAGGAATATCCAGCTTCTCTGAAGGCAAAAGCTTTAAAAGCTCCTCACGGACAGTTTCTCTGAAAACTTTCTTACTGACCATAGCACAGTTATCCACCGCAGAAAATCCTTCACAAAGCCTGTCCTGTTGAAAAACCACCCCTGCATTTATATATGGATATTTATAATCACCAAGAAGCCCTACTTTTCCGGAATCCGGTTTTTCAAGCCCCAAAATAAGTCTTAAAAGTGTAGTCTTTCCACTTCCTTCTTTTCCCGTAATAATATAATTATGTTCGTCTTCAATATTCAGGCTGAAATTTTTAAGAACTGTCTTACCATCGTATGCCTTGGATACATCTTTTACTTCAATTATCATTTTCTGTTCCCCTTTAGCATACTGATAATTTCAGGAATGTAAATGTACCTGATCACTCTGCTTTTAGGCATTCTGTAAACTGATGCCATCTCCAATAATTCTTTTAGTCTGTTACTCATATTACTATCCCCTTTATGAAACTAAACATTCTCCATACCCTCAATATTATCATATTTCCATTTTTGATTACAAAGAAGTCGTAAAAAATCCCCACAGACAATTGCCCGTGGGGAAAATATCTTATGACCGTTAACTTCTCTTTAGTTCCCAGCCTTTAATAACTGATACATCAGCGCTTAATTTAATATTTTGCAATCGGTTCAATCTGCGAAACCAGATTGTCTATATGTTCAAATACGCTGCTCTTCGTGGTACCGAGCTGATTAACTCTTTCAAGCTGATTAACAAGAGCATCGTACTTTCTGTTGATATCATCAAAATTTGAACCAATCTGATTTAATTCGTCAGAAGCCGCGTCAGCTGTGTCGGAAATTTCCTGCTGAACTGCATTGGCTCCATCTGTACTCTGAATGATTTCATCAAAAGTTTCCCTTGTTTCTTCAACGCCCTGCAAAGACTTATCCATAGCAGCTATGGAATTTTCCATAAGAACAGATATTTTTTCACTCTCCATGCCCGCGTTGTCGATAGAAGCATTAACCTGATCAATCATGACTTTAATCTCATCCGCAAGCTCTCTGACCTCAGTTGCAACTACCGCAAATCCCTTACCTGCAGCTCCTGCCCTTGCAGCTTCAATTGATGCATTAAGAGCCAGAAGATTTGTCTGAGATGCAATACTGATGATTTTCTTCATGTAATCTGAAATCTGTTCAACAGACTGCTTGAAGTTTTCAAAGCCTAAAGCCATATCATCAAAGCTTGCTCTTACTTCATTGGAATTACTTTTAAGCTCATCAACCTTATCCTGCGCATTCTGCACACTGTTTAAAATATTGATCTTAACATCTTCAAATTTGGATGCACTTTGATTAACTTCAGCAAATTTTTCGTTAAAGAGCTCCATTCTCTCTCTAAGTTTTCCATTGCTCTCAATAACATCTCCGATAGCATCACCCATATCGTGAATCTCAGTCAGGGAATTAACTTCATTCTGAACAAGATCTTTTTGGAATGACTTGATGGAATTAGCAATGTAAACCAAAGAGTCCATCTTTTCCGCCATCTTCTCTTTTTCTTCGGCAATTTTATCAGTATTTACGTTAATCTCTTCGTTTTTCTTTTTACCAAACATTTCAAACATATTTATAGTCCCCCTTATTCAAATACCACACATGTCATGGTCTGATTAACAAACTGCGTATTATAGTGTTCGCCAAATCCTACAAGTCCACATGAAGTTCCGAGGGTTCCAATCCTTTCAAGGTATTTGGAAAGACCGCCTCTGTCCTCAAATACAAGGTATCTAAATATGCAATTTACCGAAAAGATAGCCGATACATGACTAAAATCATTTTTTATCTTATTAATGGTTGCCTGCGCCACTTCCGATGGATCGCGCATTTCAAGGATTGTAAGAATATCCGAGTCGTTTATCTGTCTGTATAAAATAAGACCATTTCCGGATACATCCTTAAGTGAAACAATGCAGACATCATCACCTATCATCTTACCAAAAGGATTTTTGAAGGTCTGATTTACAACGTCTGACTCAGGCGCTCCCGTAAGTTCAATATATACCTGCTTGGCAGGACGTCCGTTCAGCTCACCAAGATAGTACTTACTCTTATCCGTTTTGGATGCAATAAGCTGGGTATTATCCCTTGGAGCATAAATATTTTCCTTATACGTCTTTACCTTGCCGCCATTATTCTTTACTACGGCATAGGCCATACCATCTTCATATATCTTGCCATTTACAGATACTTTGCCGGCATCTCCTGTAGCTCCCATAACCTGAAGATTGTATTTTTCCACAAGTGAAGAAAGTGTTGTCAAAACCGCAGCATCATTAGCTGAGCAAAAATCAATGATTGCTGTATTATCTTTGCCCGGTCTTACCTCTTCAACATCCTTTTTGATTCTTCCTATGTATCTGGCAGGTGCTTTTGATACATTCTCCAAAACGCCGGTCTTAACAGTCACTCCGTCAGTAAACGCAGTGATTGCAACACCATTTTCAACAACCGATGTATCGTATCCCATGGCAACGCATCCAATACTTGGAACTCCGGGATAGAGCTTCTCCAATGTTTCTACATTTGCCTCAAACTTGTCAGCATTGCTCATCATCATAATGAGTTTAGGTGATACAAGCCCATTTACAGCTTCCGAAACGCTTCCTTGAATATTTTTTCCATAAAAGGTTTTCATAGAGACTCTCCTTGAATAATATTTTCTTAAGGCACCATTATTATTTTAACATTTTCATGGAAAAAAACCTCTGGTAGTTATCAATTTTTCACTTAAATTTATGTTAAATTTTAATAAACCCCTTGTTATCAAAACAAGAGGTTTATAATTAACTCAGATTCTCATGGCAACTTCGTAGGCTCTCCAGATAACACTTCGTAGATTACCTATCTGTTTACAGTCACCTATAAAATCAATATTGCTGGTTCTGTCGCTGTCCTTAATCAACGGTGCCGGAATGTAACCTGCCGAGCTTATAACGCTGTCACATTCAATCTCTATTTCTTTTCCGTCTTTTGTTTTGCAGATAATACTTCCATCCTTCACCTCTTTTAACCCTGTTTCGAGATAAACCGGAACTTTATGAAGTGCAAACCACTCTCTTAAGTATGAACTGTTGGCAAGGCAAACTCCCGTTTGGGAAATCAGATCGTCTTTCATTTCAACGATAACAGGCTTTTTCCCCTGAAGTGCCAGTTCATATGCAATCTCACATCCTGTAAGGCCTCCGCCAATTACTGCTACAGTTTCTCCAACTTCCTTCCCTGTAAGGAATTCGCAGGCTTCTATCATCTTCTCATGACCCGGGATACTTTTTAATATCCTTGGCTTTGAACCTGTGGCAATAAGAATATCGCTTTTTCCAAATTTTTTCAGATCGGTTATCTCTTCTTTCAAATGAACTTCAATTCCAAGTTCATCTATTTTTCTGATATACCATGTCAAAAGATCCCTCAGCTTACCCTTGTAGGATTCTGCGCTGGCTGCAATAAATGTTCCGCCAAGTCTGTCATTCTTTTCATATATGACAGGTTCATGACCTCTTAACTTAAGAACTCTTGCAGCTTCCATTCCACCTATTCCGCCGCCTACGATATAAACCTTTTTAGGGTGCCTGGTAGGTTTTATATGGTGCTTATCCTTCTGCATTGTCTCTGCATTAACGGCACATCTGGCAAGATGCAGGGAATCAGAAAGTTTCTGATCATTGGGAACGCCCTTGTAGTGGCACATGTTAAAGCATCCATTGTGACACAAAATACATGGTCTTATATCATCTTCATTGCCTGCCATTAGCTTTGTAACCCACTCAGGATCAGCAAGGAACGGTCTTGCAAATCCCGCGCCATCAAGTTTTCCGTTTTTTATGGAATCTGCTGCTACTTTAGGGTCAAGTCTTCCTGCACATACAACCGGAATATCCACATATTCTTTCAAATTCTCTACATCACTTAAGTTGCAGTTTTCAGGCATGTAGATTGGCGGGTGCGCCCAATACCAGGCATCATAAGTGCCGTTGTCGCAGTTTAGCATATCGTATCCTGCGTCCTGAAGATACTTTGCAGCTTTTTTAGATTCTTCAAAATCTCTTCCTGCCTCTACATAATCTTCTCCGGGAAGAGCGCCTTCTCTAAAGCCTTTTGTCTTGGAAACTACACTATAGCGGAGTGAAACCGGGAAGTCTTTTCCACAGACTTTCTTGATTTCTTTTACAATATCCACGGCAAATCTGTATCTGTTCTCAAAGCTTCCGCCATATTCGTCAGTTCTTTTGTTTACATAGGGAAGGGTAAACTGATCAAGAAGATACCCCTCATGAACTGCATGAACCTCTACTCCATCCACTCCTGCATCCATTAAAAGCTTAGCAGTCTTTCCAAAGGCTGATACATATTCTTTTATCTCATCTACGGTAAGTGCTCTTGAAGGGAGCTTGTCTGACCATCTGTTAGGTGACGGACTTGCCGAGGCAGTTATCTTGTCAAGATCCATGAAAGGCTTGGACAATACTCTTAAAGCCTTATTGTTATATAAAGTTTCCATCATGGAACTAACGGTAAAAGATCTTCCAAAGCCTGCTGTAAGCTGCACAAAAAGCTTGGCTCCCGTCTCATGGAGCTTTGGCATCCACTGCGCCAGTTCCTGATACATTTTTTTATTGCTGTAGAGCCACTGTCCAAACATAGGATTGTACACCGGCTGGCATCCCGGAAGTACAAGTCCTGCATTATTTTTGGCAACTTCCATAATGAAATCGGCACCGGCTTTATCAAAGTGGTTTTTTTCCATCCATCCAAATAAATCCGTTCCGCCCATAGAAGTCAGAACAATGCGGTTCTTAATCTCAACATTTCCTATCTTCCATTTTGTAAACAAAGGATTATATCTCTCATCCATAGCCAAATAATCTCCTCCAGTAACACAAGTTTAAAATCTATCTAAATCCATCCGGATGCTGATACCGTAACTCGTCAAAAGACGCCCCGGACGATATCATGCTCCATTTATCTGTTTAAGTATTTTAGAGCAGCTTCTCTTCCAAGCTGATATACTCTTTCAAGTTCATCGGGATTTTTCTCAACAGGACTGACATTGAGCGGCTTTAATGGTCTTATGACTTCAATCTCGCCCCTTTCCTCTTTTTCCCGGATATATCTCTTTTCCTCATTGTACATGAGGTATCTCTCTTCCATGCACTTTATCATGTTTGGATATTTTCTCAGCATCAATCTGACAAGTGGCATGTATTTTTGTTTTTCCTTGACATAATCTCTTGGCTGAGTTTCTATTACAAGGATTTTGTCATACCCAAGACCTTCCATGAACTTAAGGGGGATTGAATCGGATATTCCACCATCCAGATATAATCCGCCATCAATCTCTACAGGTCTTGATACCAAAGGCATCGAAGCAGACGCCTGTATCCACACAATATCGCTTTTCTCGCCGGTCTCACACTTGTGATAGACAGCCTTTCCCGTGTTTATATCTGTTGCAACACAGTAAAACTCCATCGGATTGTTCTTAAAAACATCAATGTCCCATTTATCCAGCTTATAGGGAAGCTCATCATAACAAAAAGAAACATTGTAAATATCTCCGGTAGTTATCAAAGACCTTATACTGTGATATCTATAGTCTGTGCAATACTTTTTATTGTATCTTAAAGCTCTTCCTATCTGCCCGGACTTAATATTACATCCAAAGGTTGCTCCCGCAGATACCCCTACAGCTCCGTCAAAAGATATCCCGTTTTCCATAAGGACATCCAAAACGCCACACGTAAACATTCCACGCATAGCGCCGCCTTCCATTACCAAACCTTTTTTCATAGAAAAATACCTCTCAAGAATAAGAGCCGTCCTTTTAAAGGACAGCTCTTTTAGCTGACTATATAATTTTATCATATTTCTATGAATATTTTTCTACAAATTCATCCATTGTAAGAGCTTTTGAGAAATAAAAGCCCTGCAGGTAATCGCAACCAATTTCTGCCATCATCCATGCCATATTCTCATCTTCAATGCCTTCTGCCGTAATACTAAAGCCAAGATTTTTAAATGTAGAAATCATATTGGGAAGCATCTCATCGGGATGTTTGGAATATTCCCACACAAGGCTCATATCAATCTTTACATTGATAAAAGGGCACTTCCTCAGCCTTGCGAGATTAGAATATCCCTTTCCGTAATCATCAAGTACAAAATAGAATCCGCTCTTTTGTATATTCTCAATTTGCTTAAGAAGCAGTGTTTCATCTATCAGCGATTCCTCCGTTACTTCCAAATGGATATATTTGGGATTAATCCCGGTCTTCGCAATGATTGATGCCAGCTGCTCATCAAGATTCTGCCTCATGAACTGAATAGGCGAGAGGTTCACATTAATCCAATTCACTCCTAGCTTACTCAAATCATTTTGTGAGATAAAATTACAAACCCTGTCAAGAACCTGTTCTCCAAGCTGATTTATTCTTCCATTGCGCTCCGCTATTGGGATAAAACTTCCTGGTGGAATAATATTGCCCTCATCATCTCTTATCCTTGCAAGGGCCTCAGCTCCGATTATTTTATGGTTTTTGGCATCTACAATCGGCTGTAAAAATGCTTCCACAAGGTTTTGCTCTATTGCTTTTTCCAGATTTCTTTTTATAAGCGTTTCTTTTTCACTGCTGATAACATCTCTTCCATCTATTGCAATAAAATCTTCACTCCCGGCATTCGCAACTTTTTCAAGGCTTTCTGCAAGAATATTAAAAACTGTATCAGCGCTTTTTATATGATTGCCCAGATCAATATAAACCATACTGACATCAAGAAAAAGCTCTGCATCAGGAGCATTCCAGGGACTATCAAAACGTTTTTGAATCTTTTCCTTCATCGTATCAAGGTCAAGCTCCAGATCATCTCCGTCAAGGATCACAAAACGTCCGCTTCTGTAATAAAAAATTTCCATTTTAGGGAAGCTTTCTATTAAAAACGAACCTATCATATCAATGCCGGCATCCATCTGCCTCGCACCGTATATTTGCCTGATATCCCGATAGTTATGGATAGCAAATGCCAAAATCTTGTATGGTTTTACTCCATTGATTTCTTCAAGGTATTGCCTTAGTGCTCTGCTGTTAAATATTCGTGACCGTTTTTCAAGATAAAAATCAGGGTTTTCGAACGAGAGATACAATATAGTCACTGCCAGTACACAAAAGGTATTCATCATGAGTACTCGTGGAGCGAGCAGTCGGAATATAGTCCCGATAAAAAGTAGCGTATTACACCAATATAAGCTTATTCTCTCCCTTTTCTGAAGAGCATGCTTCCCTTCGCCCAAAACAATAATAATGGAAAGGGCTATATAAAGCCAAAAAACCAGGTAAAGCACTCTGTAATACGGACCGGAATGATAGCCTTTTTCATCTACACTATAAAGAAGCCCGGTCCACGGACTGGTAAGTGCCATTATTATGCTAAGCTGAAGTGGAATCCGTTTTAACATTGAAAAATATATGTCATTACAAAAGTCCGGCTTTACCACAGTAGTCGTAAACAAAAAGAAAACATAAGCTCTTAAGAAAAACAACGAAAAGAACAAAGAATTTATAATCTCAACAACGCCTTTGGAAAAATCCATATAATGCATATCTACCCATGACGAAAGCAGGTTAAAAATAATTGTAGTTACCTCTATGAGCAAAAGCATTATAAATGTGCGATTCATCTTATTTGGTACTCTTGGCAAAAAGAAATAGTATCCAATAAAAAGAATCAGCAAAAGCAAACTTGGAATTGCATAGCTTAAATCCCACATAAAATATCTCCTGAAAATACTGATATTTGGAATGCTATTACGCAGATTTCAAACCCATTATAATGATACCACTTTTGAGAGCACAATTCCATATTCAGAACACTTATGCATGTTATTTAGTTTACCAAGTGTGCCTCTATTGCCTTAACATCTTTTATACAAATCCAAAGCCTGATTTTCTTTCATTTTCTTCCCAAACTCCCAACTTACCGCTGCGGGGGCGATGCCATATGTGCTTTTTTCGCGTCTAAGAGCGTTTTGAAGTGTCCATGAGCGTTAAATTTTCTTGATTTTAATCCTGCTTTGTCGCAACATGTTTGAGTATTCAAGCGTTTTATGCCCTTGTGCGCAGGGCAGTTTCGTTTTGCTTCAGGCACGAAAATGAAACTTTTCTATGTGCTCATGCAGCTTTTCTTTAATGCGCATGCTTTAACGAAAACTCGCAGGGCAAAAATGCAGATAAATCGGTCTGGGTGCTACGCACCTATGGCAGAAAAAGAGGCTTTTTCCAAACTTATAAAAGCTTGGAAGAAAGCCTCTTTATTTCTGCCTATATGCCCACAAAGTGGGCAAGACTGATTTATCTGTATTTTTGTCCTGCTCAGACAATCGTTTCCGCATGCGCTGACAAAGCTGCCTATGAGCACAAGAAAAATGGCATTTTCGCGAAATCAGCAAAGCCAAAACTGCCCTGCGCACAAGGGTACAAAACGCTTGAATACGAGTTTTGTGACATAGGATTAAAATTAAGAAAATTAAATGCCATGAACACCAAAACGCGAAACGATAAGAAAAAAGCACATATGGCATCGCCCCCGCAGCGGTAAGTTGGGAGTTTGGGGACGGGTGCCGAAAGAAAATCAGGCTCTACTAGTTGTCACGAAAAGTATGTGATCAGACCATAAATCACGAGAAAGCCGATTACTATCGGAAGAACATACTTGAAGTACCAGCTGAGTTTTCTGCTTACTTTAAGTCCTTCTCCGTTGTTTACTTCATTGATATAGTTATCAAATCCCCAACCGTATTTTGTGGTACAGAATATACAACATATAAGCGCCCCTATCGGAAGCATCAGATTGCTGAGTATGAAATCCTCCAGATCCATAATAGTATTTCCTGCCTTTAAAGGTTGGAAAGACTTCCACACATTAAATCCAAGTGCACATGGTATGGAGCCGACTGTTATGATAATCCCTGCTATCATGGAAGCTTTTTTCCTGTGCATACCATGTATATCAATGAGAAAACTAACATCATTTTCAAAAACACCAATCATAGTTGAAAGTGCCGCAAAGTACATAAATAAAAAGAACAGGCTCCCCCATATCCTTCCTGCCGGAAGAGATACAAACACGTTGGGCAGAGTAAGAAATATAAGACTTGGTCCGCTGTCAGGTGCAACCCCATAGGCAAAGCATGCCGGAATAGTAATAAAGCCTGCTACTACAGCTACAAAAGTGTCAAGTCCCGCAACAAGTATCGCTTCACCGGCAAGACTTCTTTCCTTGGCAATGTAGCTGCCAAAAATTTCCATACTGCCTATTCCAAGGCTGAGTGTAAAAAAGCTCTGATTCAGTGCAGCATATAAAACTTTTCCGATTCCTACATTTCTGACATTGTCCATATTGGGCTTTAGATAAAAAGATATTCCTTCACTTGCCCCCGGAAGAACAATTGAATTGATTCCCAAAACAATCATGATACAAATAAGTGCTATCATCATTATTTTGGTAACCTTCTCCACGCCGTTCTGTAGTCCCAGCGAGCATACAATTACTGTAATGACCATAGTGATCACCATGTAGAATATCATTACAAGAGGATTATCCATCATGCTCTGATAGATGCTCTTTACATCGCTTGTAGAAGCCTTATCAAAGCCACCTGTCACCATTAAAACAAAGTATCTGAGCATCCATCCGGAAACTACCGAATAAAACATAAGCAGGATGTAATTGCCTGCCATAGCCATATATCCCACCAAATGCCATTTGGTTCCTGTTTTTTCAAGCATTTTGTAGGCCGGCATTATACTCTTTCTGGAAGCTCTTCCCATGGAGTACTCCATAGTCATGATCGGCACTCCAAGGATCAATAAAAACAACACATAGAATAAAACAAATATTCCTCCGCCATTTTCTCCAACCATATATGGGAATCGCCACACATTTCCAATGCCTATTGCACATCCGGCGGACAGAAGTATAAATCCCAATCTGCTCCCCAAATTTTCACGTTCTTTCATCGCTTTAAACCCCTAAATTGTTTTTCGCACAGATTTACATAATATCACAATATACGTGAAAATACTATTACAATATCAGCAGCATTTTTAATATATCAGCTTTCCCTTTTTAATTACATGAATAAGCTTTAAATCCTTATCAAGCACTAATAAATCCGCCTGTTTCCCCTCTGAAATGCTTCCAAGGTTGTCACTTACTCCAAGAACCTTTGCAGGATTGTATGTGGCAGCTCCTATTGCCACCTCAAGTGCAATCCCCATGTTTTTATGACAATTTACCATACAGTCAAAAAGATTGGTCGCAGAGCCGGCAATTGTATCTGTCCCTTTCAGAGTACAAAGGCTTCCTTTTTTCTCAACATCAAGACCGCCTAAAGAATATATTCCATCCTCAAGACCGGTAGCTCTCATACTATCGCTGATAAGAATCATCCTGTCAGCTCCTGCTTCATTAAATGCTATTCTAACCGCTGCAGGTGCAATATGTATGCCGTCACAGATTATCTCGCAGGTAACCTTTTTGCTGTCAAAGGCAGCTCCCACTACTCCGGGCGCCCTATGGGTCAGACCTGTCATTGCATTGTACAGATGCACCACATGACTGGCTCCATGCTTTATAGCATTCATAGCTGTTTCATAATCAGAGTCAGTGTGTGCCAACGAAATAATAACCTTGTCTTTAACAGCATCAATATAGCTCTCATAATTGGGAGACTCTTCCGGTGCAAGACCTATTATCTTTACAAGGCCGTCTCCTGCTTCAATGAATTTCTCTGCAAGCTCTGCATCAGCTTTTTTTATATATTCCTCATTCTGGGCTCCTTTTTTTACAGGACTGATAAAGGGGCCTTCCATATTAAAGCCAAGGAGCTGCGCAAAGCAGCTAAAATCCTTGCCCTCTCCGTCCCTAAAGGTTTTCCCGACTTCTATATCTTTTATAAGTTCATCTTCAGGCAAAGTCATCATAGCCGGACAAATGGAAGTAATCCCGTTTTTGAGCTCATATTCAGAAATCCTTTTTAATCCCTCGATTGTGCCGTCGCAAACATCTTCGCCAACAGCCCCGTGAAAATGAAGATCTATAAGCCCCGGTATCACAAAGCAACCTGAGGCATCAAGGAAATCTTCATTATCTGCGGCACTATCCTCTGATAATCTGTCAATCTTTTCACCGCTTACAAAAACATTACATTCATCAAATCCTGCATTATCTTTAAAAACCTTACCATTTGCAATGACCATGACTATCCTCCTTGTATACGCCTCTTATGTGCTGACACCGGCTTAAAATCTTTTTTATTATTTCGTACTTTGCACTCCACAATCCTGTAAAATATCATTTTATATCATCGACTAATCTGTGTTTCCCATCAATTGATTCATATACAAATATCTCGCAGTTCTTTGGACGAGGTCTCCATATAAAGCCTCTTCTGACATCCTCAAGATAGCCTCGCAGCACTCTTATAATTCCTCCATGACAAACCACAAGTACATTTTCATAATCTTTTTTCTCAAGTTCAGACAAAAAAGAACTTGTTCTTCTTATCATCTCCGGAATAGTTTCAACTCCCGGAGGTGCCGGGAAAATCTCCGGAAATCCCCAATATCCTGTCATAGGAAGTCCAACCTTGTGATAAGCGATTCCTTCATATCTTCCGAAGTTTGCCTCAAGTATTCTATCATCTTTAATAATTTGATTTTCGGAAACATTTCCTACAATGGTTGCTGTCTCAACAGCTCTGATAAGAGGGCTGCTATATACAGCATCAAACTTTACATCCCCGATTTTTTTTCTTGTGATCCCTGCCTGTTCTTTTCCTCTTTCATTTAGCGGAATGTCAATTCTTCCCTGCATCCTGCTCTGTGCGTTGTAGTCGGTCTGTCCATGTCTGGTAACGTATATTTTCATATATCTCCACCTTTAAGTTTTTTGTTCATCTTCTCGTTTTTTTGCTGTAATCGGGCCTTGCATTTTTTAGTTCCTCATACAAAACCTTATAATTTTCGTATCTTACTTTTGATATCTTACCCTCTTCAAGGGCTTTTTTAACACCGCAGTCAGGTTCTGCAATATGAGAGCAGCCACCAAACCTGCAATCCGGCTCGTACTCTTCAAACTCAGGATAGTATTCCATAAGATTATCCTTGGTTACATCACGCAGCTCAAGGCTGGTAAACCCTGGTGTATCAATTACAAACGTATTAAAGCTATCCCCGTCAGAGAGTTCCTTTACAAAAAAGAGTTCGGAATGCCTTGTCGTGTTCTTTCCTCTCTCTATTTTTTTGCTGAGCTCTCCTATCTGCATATCCGCATCAGGAACAAGTTTATTTAAAAGAGAAGACTTTCCGACTCCGCTTGGTCCTGCAAGGGCAGTTGTCTTTCCCTTTAACAGTTCCTTTAAGGCATCAAGGCCTTTCTCCTCTTTTACACTTATGAACAGGACTTTATATCCACACTTTTCATAAGCCTTTGTAAGCTCCTCCTGTTCCTCTTTAGTTGCTATATCCTGCTTGTTGAAGCATATAATGACAGGAAGGTTCTGTCCTCTCATCATAATAAGAAATCTGTCCAGCAAATTAAAGCTTGGATTAGGCTTAACAATAGCAAACAAAATAACCGCCTGATCCACATTGGCAACAGGCGGTCTAAGAAGCCCACTCTTTCTGGGAAGAATCCCGGTTATATTTCCTAACCGCTTTTCCTCATCAATGATGTCTATAATGGCATCATCACCTACAAGGGGTTTAATATTGTCTTTGCGGAAAATGCCCTTTGCTTTACATTCATAGATTTTCTCATCACTGGTTTCTATGTAATAAAAGCCGGCAATTCCTTTTAGTATCTTACCACGCATTAAATATCAGCTCTCCTGATTGAAGGTAACAGCTCTTGTTACAGTATATTCTACGCTCTCTCCACCTGTGGTCTCACCTGTCTCGGCATTGGTTGTGGTTGGAGTAGTTGCAGTATAAACAAATGTAATGGTTCCTGTTGGTGAAGTAATGCCCTTGTAAGTACCCTGCACAGGGAAATCTGATGTAGTTGTACTAAGAAGAGTTGTTCCATCAGATGTAACAAGCGTAACCTTTACAGGAATCCCATAAGTATAGTTTTCACCCTCAGTTGGTGCTGAAATATCGGCATTGTAGCTATATGTCACACTTGCAGGTCCAATAGAAAGTTCCATGTTGATAACAGTTCCTTCAGATACTGATGTACCAAAAGCAATGCTTTGAGCACAGATAAGACCTGTAAGATTAGAATCCTCGTTGTTGGTTTCTACTATTGTGCCTCCCTGAAGTCCTGCCTCCACAAGCGTTATAACAGCCTCTTCGGAAGTCATTCCGATAATGTTAGGAACTGTGACCTGACCATCAGCCTTTGCCACAGAAACATCCGTTGTTGCAGCACTTGCACTGTAATTGGAGCCATTGCTCACATATACAGTAATAGTAGTACCAGCCTCAGCACGCTGACCTGCTGCCGGGCTTATTGATACTACTGTATCCTTTACAGCTGTATTTGAAGAATCTTCAGCCTTTTCTACATTGAAGCCCTTTTCATCAAGGATTGACTTAGCTTCAGCATATGTTTTCCCCACAACATCAGGTATTGCAATGCCATCTGCTGTTTCTGAAACAGATGCTCCTGATGATGCACCGACAGAAGAATCACTGGAGCCTTCTGAAGCATCAGCGTCCCCAAAAACTCCAATACTTCTTCCAACAAGCACTATCACTATGAATCCGATAAGAATGGCAGATACAATTGCCATAATAACAGTCATCTTCTCTATTCGGCTGCTTTCCTGCCCGCCATTTTTCTGAGATGAACGTTTTCTTCTATCTTCGTAGTAATAATCATCATCAAAATCATCATAATCCCTGTGGGATTTCTTTTTATCTCTGTCGTAATCGTCGTAATCCTTGCCATCGTATTCTCTTACAGAATCCCGATTAAGACGCATTTGCTCTGTATCTGAAAATCTGTTCTCACTCTTAACTGCTTTGCTTTCCTCATCGGTAGCAATCCTTGTTGCACCCTCTTCATCCGGATCAACCAAAGATACAAAGTCCTTGTCCGGTGTAATAAGCGATTTTTTAAGATCTGTAATGAGTTCAGCAGCGCTCTGGTATCTTCTGTCAGGGCTCTTCTGGCAACACTTAAGAACAATCTTTTCAACACTTATGGGAATATCATCATTGTAATCTGCAGGACTTGGAAGATCCTCCTGAATATGCTTGATCGCAATGGCTACTGTAGTGTCTCCGTTAAAAGGAACTCTTCCGGTTAACATCTCAAAAAGCGTTATACCAAGTGAATAGATATCACTCTTGGCATCACTGTAGCCTCCTCTTGCCTGTTCAGGTGAAGTATAATGAACAGATCCCATTACATTGGAGGTAATTGTATTACTGGTTGCGGCCTTGGCTATACCAAAGTCTGTAACTTTAACCTTACCGTCCTTGGAAATCATGATGTTCTGAGGCTTAATATCCCTGTGGATAATATTGTTATTATGAGCTGCCTCAAGTCCCATCGCCACCTGAATAGCTATGCTGACAGCTTCCTTAACGGAAAGACGCGCCTTTTTCTCTATATATTTTTTGAGAGTGATGCCATCAACAAGCTCCATTACAATGTAGTTGACTCCATCCTCGTCTCCTACGTCATACACATTAACAATATTCGGGTGCATGAGTCCTGCAGTTGACTGAGCTTCCACACGGAACTTGGAAACAAAATTCTCATTCTCGGAAAATTCCTGTTTGAGAATCTTAACTGCAACCAAACGGTTTAATTTATGATCTTTTGCTTTATATACATCGCTCATACCACCGGTGCCTATTTTTTCAAGCACTTCATAGCGGTCGCCGATTATCATTCCTATCTTAATCATTAAGTCCGACCTCGCGTGTCTTTTCTTCTGCAAATGGTTCTATCAGAATAACTGCAATATTATCTTTACCACCATTGTTATTTGCTGCCACAACAAGTTTCTGGGCCTTCTCTATAATATCTCTCTGACCACTTACTATCATTCGTATTTCTTCATCTTCCAGCATATTGGTAAGTCCGTCAGAACACATTAGCACAATATCGCCACGGTTTAATTCCACATTAAAAAAGTCGATGTCTACCGTCTCCGTGGCACCGATTGCCCTGGTTATAATATTTTTATCAAGATGGGTTCTTGCTGTCTCTCTGTCAATGCCTCCCATCCTGACCATTTCCTCAACAAGCGAATGATCTCTGGTAATTTGGGTGATTGTGTCGTTGATGACATAGAGCCTGGAATCTCCGACATTTGCAACCTGAAGGTATCTGCCAAGTACAGTACAGGCTACTACTGTAGTTCCCATTCCAAACAAACTGGGATTTTCAGCAGCCTTCTCCCTAAGTTTATAATTGGCAGTTTTAATTGCATTTTCAAGAATCTTAACAGGGCTCTGTTCAAAAGATTTTTCTATTTCCTCTACCATCGTGTCTACTGTAAATCTTGACGCATAATCTCCGGCATTATGACCACCCATACCGTCTGCAACAATAAACACATTTGAAAGATTTCCTATTTTTCTGTCAGAAGAAAACACATAATCCTGATTTAGTTTTCGCTTCTTTCCAATATCCGTTACGGAAAAAGTTTTTAGCAAAGTCTGCCTCCCAAGCAATTCTTTTTTCACAAAATGAAAATAAGCAGGAACTAATTCGTCTCCTCCAAATGGCGCCTACGAAGTTGACCACAGGCTCCATTAATATCCCTGCCCATTTCTCTTCTAATAGTAACATTTATTCGACTTTTTTCAAGTTTATTTTTAAAGGCAAGGGCTCCGGTCCTATCAGTTGGCTGATAACTTCTCTCCTTTATTGGGTTTACAGGAATAAGGTTTACCACGCAGTTAAAGCCTGATAACAACTCAGACAGCTCCTTTGCATCCGCATCTGTGTCATTTACACCGCTAACCAATGAGTACTCAAATGTAAGCTGTCTTCCTGTTTTTTCAAAATAGGCTTTGCAGGCAGAAAGTACTTCATCAAGACTATACTTATTGGCCACCGGCATAAGCTCTTTTCTCTTGTCATTGTTGGAAGCATGCAAAGAGAGCGCCAGATTGATAGACAGATTCTCATCAGCAAGCCTGTATATATTTGGAACAATACCGCAGGTGGAAACAGTCAGATTGCGCTGTCCCAGATTAATCCCGTCTTCATTGGTCAAAAGATCTATGAATCTCAAAAGGTTATCATAATTATCAAGTGGTTCTCCACTTCCCATTACCACTACGCGGGAAATTTTCTGCCCTGTGTATTCAGAGATTGAATATATCTGATCCAGCATCTCCGAAGGTAAAAGGTTCCTTACAACGCCATCAAGCGTGGAGGCACAAAACCTGCATCCCATTCGGCATCCTACCTGCGAGGATATGCATACGCTGACTCCGAATTTATACTTCATGAAAACACTCTCAATTATATTGCCATCGGAAAGTCCAAATAAGAACTTCCTGGTATCATCAACCTTTGATTCTAAAACCTCAACCACCTTAAGAGATGTATATTCAAAATTCTCCATGCATTTTTCTTTTAGAGCCTTGGAGATATTGGTCATGTCATCATAGCCTCTGGCCTGTTTCTTATGCATCCACTCATAGAGCTGTTTAGCCCTGAATGCAGGCTCGCCCATATCTTTCATGCACTGGCTAAGTTCCTGCAGCGTCAGCGATTTAATATCTGTTTTCCCACCGGGAACTTTAATATATTCTTCTTTCACTTCTTTTTCCTTATTACTTATTCCTATAAACTAAACTTTAATCGTTCTTCCTGCGAAGCCTTGCAATAAAAAATCCATCCGTTCCGTATTCACCCGGAAGAAGCTGTATATATCCTTTTTGGGCTGACTTGTATATTTCAGCCTCTTTATCTGCTTTAAAGATTTCCGATACCTTATCAGATATATCTACTGTTTCAAAAGGAAATTCCCTGCATATCTTTTCAACCACTTTCTGGTTTTCATCCTTATTGATGGTACATGTGGAATAAATAAGTGTTCCGCCTTTTTTTACATAATCCCAGGATGCCTTAACTATTTCCCACTGCAGGGATTCTATCTCCTTAACTGCCTTTTTTGACATATTAAGCTTGATATCGTTCTTTCTTCCGATTATTCCAAATCCGGAGCATGGAACATCAAGATATAACACATCAGCCATATCTCCAAGATTTCCATCATGAATCCTGGCGTCTCCTTTTCTCACTTCGATGTTATCAAGTCCAAGCCTCTCAGCATTTTCAAGGATCAGCTCACACTTTCTTTCAGATACATCTCTGGAGAGCACTCTTCCATTCTTACCGACTTTTTCGGCTGCATGAGTACTTTTCCCTCCGGGAGCCGCGCAGACATCTATAACTGTCTGTCCCTCAGACACTCCTGCAATCTCAGCAACGAGCATCGAGCTCACATCCTGAACAGCAAATTTCCCTTCATCAAACCCCGGCAAAAATCTGATGTTATCGGTTTTTTCAAGTTCTATGGCATAAGGAAGCAGTTTATTATCACTTACTACCGCGCCTGTCTTTTTGATTTCCGCCACAAGTTCATCCTTGATCTTCTTCCTTGAAGCTTCATCAGTCTCATACATGTTTATCCTAAGAACAGTAGGTCTTGCTTCCAAAAAGAACTGCAAAATGCTCTCGGTTTTTTCCACTCCTATATCCTGTACCCACATACGGCAGAGCCATTCAGGCATTGAATAATACACAGAGAAATAATCAATGCTTTGATTATTATTCTTATCGGGATATTTAATATTTTCTTTGTTTCTTGATATATTCCTAAGAACTCCGTTAACAAACCCTTTTAGTCCGTCAAACTTGTGTCTTCCTGCAAGTTTAACCGCTTCATTGCAGGCTGCACTGTCAGGTACCTGATCCATAAACATAATCTGATAGGTTCCCATTCTTATGATATTTCTGATAAGCGGCTGCATTTTTTCCACTTTTGTTTTGGAGAACTTATCAATTATGTAATCTATCTGAATCTGTCTTTCAAGGCATCCTTCGACAACTCTTTTTATAAATGCCTTGTCTCTGGTCTCAAGATAATCCACCTTCTCCAAGGCGTCCTTTAAAAGGGATGGCTTTTTTTTGCCATCCCTGTCATATTCCATTAATATGCTTAAAACTGTTTCTCTGATATTACTCATAAACTCTCCCTAAACGGGAACTCCCCTCATATATGTATAAAATTAGTCTCTTCTTCTGTTATTTAGCATAACAAGTCTAAGAAGCTGAACAACTGCGGCTGCTGCGCTGGCTACATATGTCATTGCTGCCGCAGACAAAACTTTCCTTGAATCAGACACCTCATCAGACCCGAGTATTCCATACTCTTCCAACATAACAAGTGCTCTGTGAGAAGCATCAAACTCAACCGGAAGTGTCACTACCTGAAACAGAACAGCCAGTGAAAACACCCATATTCCGATTGTAATAAGCGGTGAAATGCTAAGAAACATTCCAAGTATGATGATAGGAACACCGGCTTTGGAACCGATATTGGCTGCCGGAACAAGTGCTGACCTTATCTGAAGTGGTATATATCCCATCTGATGCTGCATCACATGACCACATTCATGGGCAGCCACACCTACAGCCGCTACCGAAGAAGATCCATAGGTTGAATCTGATAAGTTAACAACTTTTGTTCCTGGGTCATAGTGATCGGTAAGATCTCCCGGTACATGCTGAACTGTCACATCCGTAACACCATTTCTTCTAAGTATTTCCATTGCAACCTGCGCGCCGGTCATACCGCTCATACTGCGGACTCTGTTGTACTTTTTATAAACCGACTGAACTCTATAGCTGGCAATCATGCAAAGTATTGCCATTAAAATAACTAAAATATACATTGGGTCCATGCCATATCCATAGCCAAATCCCCGACCATATCCGTAATACATCCAAATCGCCTCTTTCCATAGTAGTCTGACAATCTTTAAGATATAAAATTAATTTTACCACATATTGGTTTTGTCAGCCTAATTTCGTTCCTGCTTCAAGTTTATATCCAAGGAGAAAATCCTTAACAGGCATGCGCTTTTTTCCTTCAAGCTGAAGCTCTAAAATCTCCAGATAGTCAGTTCCCGTCTTAACGATGAAGCTATCTTTATTAACTGCAACAATTTCACCCGGCTTTATGTCAGTCGCACATTCATCACCCGGCTTTTCCACCACTTCTGCTTTCCAGATTTTCAACATTTTCCCATTAAGAGAAGTAAACGCAGAAGGCCAGGGATTAAGCCCTCGAATGAGGTTTCGAACAGACTTTGCATCCTTCGAAAAATCTATTTTTCCCATATCCTTGGAAAGCTTTCCGCATTTTGTAGCTTTCTCTTCCTCCTGCGGAATCGGTGTTAGCTCTCCTTTTTCAATCATTGGTAGTGCATCCACTATAAGCTCTCCGCCCAAAACCGAAAGTTTGTCAAAAAGTCCTCCGCCTGTCTCATCATGATCAATCGGAATTTCTCTCTGAATCAGTATATCTCCTGTATCCATACCTGCTGCCATCTGCATAATGGTAACGCCCGTCTTTTCTTCGCCATCAATGATAGCCTGTTGAATAGGAGCTGCTCCTCTGTATTTTGGAAGAAGTGATGCATGAATATTGACACATCCAAATTTAGGTATATCAAGAATTTCCTGTGAAAGAATCTGTCCAAATGCTGCTACAACATAGATATCCGCTTCATATTTTTTAAGTTCAGCCACATTCTCAGGAAGTTTTATTCTGACAGGCTGAAAAACAGGGATTCCATGCTCAAGTGCACAGGCCTTTACATCTGAAACCTGAAGCTCGCCGCTTCTTCCCTTGGGCTTGTCGGGCTGTGTAACAACAAGTACCACCTCATGTCCTGCATCTATTATTTTCTCCAAAGCAGCTCTGGCAAAATCCGGAGTGCCCATAAAAATTATCTTCATCGTAAACCACCTCTTAGTATCAATTATATTACTTAAATAAAAAAGCCTTAAAAGGATACGTTATAGTGTATCATCTTAAGGCTGTTTTTACAATTTATTGATTCGCTATGTTATTTATTCAGCAGTTATGTCTGCTCCAAAATACTTGATTGAAATCTCTGAAAGCTTTCCTTCTGCGCGAAGCTCGGCAATTGCCTGATTAATTGCTTCTCTGAGAGAATCATTGTCGCTTCCTTTGGCAAGTGGAACCGCATACTTTGTCACATCAGGATCAACTGCTGCAACCTTAAGCTCTGTAGTACCGGTTGTGTTGAAATAGTCCTGAGCTGATGTGTTGGCATTTATTGTTGCATCAACCGTTCCATTTAAAACAAGAGTCATTGTCTCACCGATTGTATCTACATTTGATACGGCTGCACCATACTCAATTCCCATAGCTTCGTAAGTAGAGCCGGCTGAATTGGCTGTTGTACGTCCCTTTAAGTCATCAAAAGATGTTATATCTGTATTGGACGCAAGTGTAACTACTACCGCATGATCATATGCGTAAGCCTCCGTGAAATCAAAGGTGTTGGAACGCTCCTGGGTTACATCAACACCATTCGCCATCATATCAAATGTTCCTGTGGAAACACCTGTAAGACCGCCATCGAATGCAACTTCCTTAAACTCTGCTGTTACACCAAGCTTTTCAGCAATAGCAGCTGCAACTTCCACATCAAATCCAACAAGTTCATTTGTGTCAGGATCATGATATGTAAAAGGTGCCCACACACCCTCTGTTGCAATCGTAATCTTTCCTGCTTCCTTAATACGAGCAAGGTGATCATCACTCTTAGCAGCACCGCATCCTGCTAAAAGACCTGTTGCAAGAACTGTTGTCAGTAACAATGATAGAATCCTTTTCATAAATATCCTCCTTTATAAACATATGCATTTTTGAAATTTTCAGTGTTCCGTCAGCCTAAGAAACTCTCTTGTTCTTTCCTCTTTCGGATCATCAAAGAATTCTTTTGAATTTCCCTCTTCAATAACCCTGCCGTCAGCCATAAATACAACATGTGATGAAACCTCTTTTGCAAACCCCATCTCATGTGTAACCACTATCATAGTCATCCCTTCAGAAGCAAGCTCCCTCATAACTTCCAAAACTTCAGATGTAAGTTCCGGGTCAAGTGCTGAAGTAGGCTCATCAAAATAGATTATGCCGGGATCGGTAGCCAAAGCCCTCGCAATAGCCACTCTCTGCTGTTGTCCGCCCGAAAGCTGGCTTGGATAATAATCCTTATAACCATCCATTCCAACCTTTTTCAGAACCTCAAGTGCCTTTTCATCAGCCTGCTTTTTCGGTACATGCCTTGCAGATGTAAGACCTAAAGTCACATTCTCAAGCACATTTTTATTGGCGAAAAGATTGTATCCCTGAAAAACAAAGCCTGTATCTTTTCTGATTGATGATATATCACTTTTTGAAATTTTTGAAAGATCATACTCTTTTCCTTCAAAAGAAAGATGCCCACCATCAGGTTTTTCCAAAAAATTTATGCATCTAAGAAGCGTCGTCTTTCCGGAACCTGAAGGCCCCAAAATTGAAACCACATCACCCTTATTTACTTTTAAATCTATTCCCTTCAAAACCTCATTGTTATCAAAAGATTTTTTCAGGTTACTAATTTCTAATAATGTCATATTGTCCTTTTTTATCACTTACGTATTCCATAGTTCCCAAGGCGCTTCTCACCGCGCTTTTGAACAAAGGTAAGAACCGTACAAAATATAAGATATATTGCAGCGACCTCTATGTATAAAGGAAAATAGTTATAAGACTGTCCCGCAATCTGCTTGGTTCTGGTAAACATCTCAACTACAGTAATACTTGATGCAAGAGATGTGTCTTTTACCATACTGATAAGAGCATTAAAAAGTGATGGAAAAGCTGTTCTGAAAGCCTGCGGAAGAATGATATGCCACATAATCTGAATATAGCTCATCCCAACGCAGTAGCCGGCCTCAAGCTGTCCTGCCGGAACCGCTTCCATTGCCGCTCTCATCGTTTCAGCACTATAGGCTCCCTCACATATTGAAAATACAATGATTGCCACCAGAAAAGGATTGGCATTAATTCCGAATAACGGTAATCCGTAGAAAGCTACCATAAGCTGAACCAAAAGCGGTGTTCCTCTAATGATCCAGATATAGAATCTGCATATCTGTCTGAAAACAGGAACCTCTGCGTACTGCACCGTCGCAACCAAAACAGCGATAAACGTTGACAGCACAAACGCTGTTAGTGCAAGAGGCAGAGACACCTTAAGTCCATATACTAATATCTTGGGAAAAGAGCTGATAAGAAGCTCCAGTGTCTGTGCATTAAACATGTATTATTATTCTTCGTCCTCTGAATTTTCATCCTGAATAAGATCTTCGTTATTTACAAGCTCACCCTCAACCTTCTCGACATACATATGTCCGTCAAGGTGATCAAGCTCATGGCATATAGCTCTTGCAAGGAGTTCCTCACCCTCAATTACATACTCGTTCATGTCAAGATCGTAGGCTTTTGCCTTAACATAGTTAGGTCTTGTAACCACACCGGACTTACCGGGAATTGAAAGGCAGCCTTCATATCCTGTCTGCTCACCATCTGTCTCAAGGATTTCAGGATTGATCATAACTATAGGATCATCAGCCTCCGGTGAAATATCAATTACAACGATTCGCTTAAGTATTCCAACCTGTGGTGCTGCAAGACCAACGCCGTTTGCCTCATACATTGTCTCAAGCATATCATTTACAAGTTCTCTTATTCTTGGTGTTACTTCTTTTACTTCTTTACAACGGCGTGTAAGTACCTCATCGCCATATTCTCTAATTGTTCTAAGTGCCATAACGGCCTCCTTTTTATAAATCAAATAGTTTTTTTAATATGATAGCATATAATCTCACATAAAATAAAATATGAGCTGTAATGGGTTTTGTACAATTTTATTTTATATGATATCTTTTTAATCAAAAAAGTCAAGTCACATATCAGAATCCATTTACCGGATCAAAATCAAACTGGGTGGTCAAATACTTCAAATAGCCTTTATCTTCAAGCATTCTGACATATTTTTCAACCAGGTCTTTTAACCTTATAAGAATATTCATATCATCTGCCTTGACGTAGATTGCCATGCGATAAATATCATTTATCTTTCCGATAGAAGCTGAAGCAGGTCCGATAAAGACAACATTTTGAAGTTTTTGCTGTTCCATTACCGCTCGCAGTTTAGTGGCAAAGGCAAGCGCCTCATCTTCATTTTTTCCCTGAATCTGTACGGACATCATATGAGAAACAGGAGGATATCTGAGTAAATCCCTATACGCTATCTCCTCCTCATAAAATCCCTTATAGTCCTGATTTGCTGCCGCCAAAATGCTGTAATGATCAGGCTGATAACTCTGTATTACAACATTGCCTTTTCTTTCTCCGCGTCCTGCTCTTCCGGCTGCCTGGGTAAGAAGCTGGAATGTACGCTCACTTGCTCTGTAATCACTGGCATACAAGGACATATCGGCCGCCAGAATTCCAACCAGCGTAACATCAGGGAAATCATGTCCCTTAACAATCATCTGGGTTCCAACAAGTACATTTGCCTCTTTGTTGGCAAAAGCTCCCAGAATCTTTTCATAGCTTCCTTTAGTCTTTGTGGTATCTGCGTCCATCCTGAGTACTTTGGCATCAGGGAAATATTTTTTTACCTCATCCTCTATCTGCTGGGTTCCTGCTCTAAAAGAGGAAACATATTTAGAGCCGCATTTAGGACATATCTTAGGTCTTGGCTCCTCATATCCGCAGTAGTGACAGATAAGCTTCCCGCCTCGATGCTCCGATAATGACACATCGCAGTGGGGGCATTTGAAAACATGACCACAGGACCTGCATGAAATAAAACCTGCAAGTCCCCTTCTGTTAATGAAAAGCATTACCTGCTCGTCGCGATTTAATCTGTCTTCCATCAGTTCAAAGAGTCTTCTGGAAAATATAGATCTGTTGCCTTCTCTTAGCTCCTTACGAAGATCTGCAATCTCAACCTCAGGTAATGTTCCTCCTGTAAGCCTTTTGTTAAGTTCAAAGAGCTTTATCTCACCTGTCTCTGCTCTATAATATGCTTCAAGAGACGGCGTTGCAGACCCAAGCACGACTGCCGCCCCGTCAGGAAGAAGCTTTGATAACTGTATTGCCACTTCTCTTGCATGGTATTTGGGCATTGTCTCGCTTTTATAGGTTGCTTCATGCTCTTCATCTATTATTATTATCCCGGTGTTGGGAAATGGTGTGAAAAGAGCTGATCTTGGTCCGATAATAATGTCTATATCCCCATTTCTGGCTCTTTCCATCTGATCAAATTTTTCTCCCGGAGAAAGAGTCGAATTCATTACCGAAACCCTGTCTCCGAAATGCCTGTAGAACCTCATAAGTGTCTGATATGTAAGAGCAATCTCAGGTATTAAAACAATAGCCTGTTTTCCCCTTTTTATCACATCATCAATAAGGGCTATATAAACTTCTGTTTTTCCGCTTCCTGTAATCCCGTGAATCAGGTAAGTATCTCTTTTTCCGGCGTCATAGTCGCTTTTTATGCTATCGACTATGTGCTGCTGTTCAGAACTTAAAACCTTTTTTCCATAGCGATCGGAAGAAGCAGCTATAGGTTTTCTATAGTACTCTTCGCTTTCGATTTTAATTATTCCCTTATCGCCAAGAGCTTTGATTGCCTGCGCTGAAACATTTAGTTTCCCGGTGACAAATTCATAAGGAATCCTATCATCAGGATTATCCAAAAATTCCTTTAACAGTCTTTCTCTTGCTTTTTGTTTTTTTCTTACGCACTCATTGTAAAAATCCCTCACCTCACGTTCAGGGAGCCTTAAAGAAATAAACTTATGAACCTGTCTGTTTTGTTTCTTTGATGCAGGCAAAACGGTTTTAAGAGCGGCAATCATGGTGGAACCGTATTGCCTTTTCATCCATGCAGCAAGTCTTATGGAAATATCCCCGGCAGAAATAAGTCCCTGTTCCACATCTATTATTTCTTTTATCTTATCCGGATTCCAATTAGGCTTGTCTGTCAGCTCAATGACATAACCTGTTCGCAGCGTATCTCCACGACCAAAAGGTATCTTAACAGGCACTCCTTCAGATACAGCATCAATGAGCCTGTCCGGAACGCGATATTGAAATGTTCTATCAACTTTTTCGTGAGAAATATCTATGATAATGTTAGCGTACATATTTTGGCTTTCACTTTTTTCTCTCTTCAAGAATTTCCCGGATAAGTTCTCTCTCATCCATATGATATTTTACACCCTTTATCTCCTGATAATCCTCATGGCCTTTACCGGCAAGGACAATAATATCGCCCTGTTCGCCATGATCTATGGCATAAGCAATTGCCTCTTTTCTATCGGCAATCTTGATATATTTTCCATCTGTCTTTTTCATGCCTGTCTCAATATCATCCATGATATCCAAAGGCTCTTCAAATCTTGGGTTATCAGATGTAATAATAGTAAAATCCGCGTACTTGCCACTGACTTCACCCATCTCAAATCTGCGAAGTTTACTTCTGTTTCCTCCACAGCCAAAGAGGCAGATAAGTCTGTTTGGATGATAATCTCTAAGAGTTGTAAGAAGACTTTTAAGTGCCATAGCATTGTGAGCATAGTCGATCATAAGGGTAAAGTCGTCAGAAACCTTGACCATCTCTATTCGTCCTTTAACCCTGGCGCCCTTAAGTGCAGGTGCTATCTCAGCTTCGCTGCAGCCAAAATGCCTTGCAACAGCAATTGCACAAAGTGCGTTGAGTACACTGAATTTACCGGGAGTTTCAACCTCTGCATGAACATTAATAAGTCCATCGGTATCAAAAAACACTCCAAGCTGACCGGGCTTGTGAATATATGCAAGATTAATGGCACGAAGGTCGTTTCCTTCAGCAAAGCCATATGTCTCTACTTCGCAGGTATGACCTTCCAAAATATCCTCTGTATGAATATCATCTCCATTGCATATACCAACCTTACACTGTTTGAATAATAATCCTTTGCAGTGCATATAATCATCAAAATCCTTGTGCTCATTAGGACCGATATGATCAGGCTCAATATTTGTGAAAATACCTATATCAAAAGTAAATCCCTGAGTTCTGTGAAGCATAAGTCCCTGCGAAGAAACCTCCATTACAACGCTATCGCAACCTGCTTTAACCATTTTTGCCATGTATTCCTGAAGATTATATGACTCCGGTGTCGTATTTTCAGAATGAATATGTTCATCACCAATTATGACTTCAATTGTCCCTATAAGCCCAACTTTGTGTCCGGCATTTTCAAGCATACTGCGAATAAGGTATGTTGTAGTGGTCTTCCCCTTTGTTCCTGTAATACCAATTGTCTTAAGCTTTCTGGCAGGATGATCAAAATATGCTGCTGAAATAAATGCCATTGCATATCTGGTATCTTCAACCCTTATTACTGCTATGTCAGAATTTTCCGGAAGCTCTACTTCCTTACTTACAACAATTGCCGCAGCCTTCTTTTCTGCAGCTTCCGCTGCACAGCTATGTCCATCGAAATTGGCACCCTTTATACATATAAAAAGAGAGCCTTCAGAAATCTTTCTGTTATCATTGACCACGTCTTTTATTTCGATTGTCTGTGGGTCAAGTTCTTCCGAAGAGTTTCCTTTTGTAATAGTAAATTCAAGATTTTCCAGTAAATTTGTGAGCTTCATATTAGCCTCCCTATTTTTTATTTTTTCGTCACATTTTATTCACAATTTAGGAGTAGTATATATTTTAAAGATATGAGCTAAGGCTCACTATCTCCCCCTCATAAGAAACCGCAGACACACGCCTCGCGTGTGTTTTTGTGGTTTTAGGGGGAGTTTTTTATTTGATAGAAAAATTTCTATCAAACAAAAATGCTCCACTTTGTTTTCATGCTCATGTGTAATCATTCATAACTATCTGAATAGATTCTCTCCCCTGATAGCTGTTGATATCCGGATAATATGCGATACTGACCTTCATATTGCCACAGTAACCGCCATATAGATCATCAACCGCATTCTTGCCATATTTCTCTCTAAGAAATTCGTGCCACTTATCCATATCTCCAAAATACATCATATCATATGTGTTATTATCCCCGTCAGATACCCTGTATTTTCCGCAATTTCTGTTTTTACCCATTATTCGTCCCGATAAAAGAGTTACATCTTTTTGGGCAAAAGATGGCTTGATATTTCCATTTCCAAAGGGTTCCAATTTTGAAAATTCCCTTACAAGTTCCATGCTTGCATACTTAAGAGGCATGACCATGTCAAGATGAACTATTCTCTCATAATCCTTATCCGAGAGTTCACATTCATCATTAAGTCTTTTGTCAAGTATTTCTATGTTGGCCTCCGGAAGAGAAAGCCCGGCTGCCATTTTATGTCCGCCAAATTTGGTAAAAAGATCCTTACATTTTGTAAGATGCTCATACATGTCATAGCTCTCTATTGATCTTCCCGAACCCTTGGCTCCGCCATCAGAAGCTTTTGTCAAAATTATTGTCGGTCTGTAGTACTTTTCTTTTACTTTGCCGGCGATAATTCCTGCTATAGACTCGTGTACATCCGGAAGATACAAAACTATTACTTTGGGCAGATTTCCATCTTCTTTTTTTTCTTCAACCATTTCTATTGCTTCATCTACACCTTCTTTGGTCATATCTTTTCTGCTATCATTTAAATTCTTAAGGTCTGTTGCAATGATAGCTGCTTCTGCATCATCTTCAGAAAGAAAAAGAGATAAAGCCCTTGATGCAAGGTCAAGTCTTCCCGTTGCATTAAGACAAGGCCCTATGACAAAGCCGTAATGATAGCTTGTCATGGCTCTCGGATCAATATTATTAACGTTTATGAGTGCTTTTAGGCCTTTGTTTTCAGAATATGGAATCCGCTTTAGCGACTCTTTAACTATAATCCTGTTCTCATCCTTAAGTTCCATAACATCACATACGGTTGCTATTCCTGCAAAAATTATTTTTTCGCTGAAAAATCCGGATGACAGCTCTTCAAACTCAGATATTTGCAAATCACTGCTTTCTTTAAAGTCTTTTCCAATATCAGCACAAGCTCCGTCTTTTTCTTCACCGCTTCTCTTAAGCTGTGCCATTACCTGCAGAAACTTATAGGCCACAACGGCTCCGCATATTTCTTTAAAAGGATAAGCCCCCTCTGATCTTTTGGGATCAATTACAGCATCTGCCGGAGGAAGAATTTCTTTGCGGCTTGATTTAGAATCCACGTGATCAGACTTTTTTATATCATCCGATTCGTCATCGCTTCCAAGCTCTTCAAACGGTACCTCATGATGATCCGTCACTACGACGGTCATGCCCTTTTCTTTGGCATGTTTGATCTGATCATATGCAGCAATGCCGTTATCACAGGTAATGATAGTATCAATACCATCTTCAATTGCAGCATCAACAAGCTTTACGCTAAGTCCATACCCATCCTTGATTCTGTCCGGGAGAACGCAGTCAACATCAGCGCCAAACATCCTAAGCCCGTCTACAAGAATGTAAGATGAACATATACCATCAACATCATAATCACCAATAACACGTATTCTGGCACCTGCAGCTATTCTGGAAAGCATGATCCTTGCGCCCTTTTCCATATCTGCCATCTTGAATGGATCGTGTAGCATCGAAACATTACCATTAAGATACGCGTCTACCTTTTCCTTTGAACAATCCTCCTTTTCTGTCTCTCTGGAATTTATCAGTCTATTAGCAATAAGTCTTGCTGTAATGTTGGATATTCCATACTTTGCGGCTATTCCGTCAAAATCAGCTTTCTTATTTGCTATCATCCATTTTGCCATGTTACTCCTCGTTATTACATATCATTAAGTGCGCAGCATATTGTAATATTTGCAAAATTGCCACTTGTATTACTTTCTAACGTATCCGGCAGCGCAGTTTCCTATCGGCCGAATAGTATTTATTTTACACCAAAAGAACTATGCCCGCACCGGTAATTTTATTCATAAAAAGTCTGTGTAGGTTCGTCAGTCCCATCAAATTAAATGAGTCCACTGATGCTCTTCTGTCTTTGGTAACCCATACTTTTCTTTTCCCAAAGCAATGCTCTTCAACAAAAAAGACATATTTCGTGCAAGAACTCTCATAGTCTGAAGTCCCTCAAGGTCCTTATTTGCTTCTCCCTTTTCTCAATATTGGCTTGAAGCTATTGTTGTGTTGCCATCCACTCTTGGGCTTCCATTTATTATAAGTACCTTCATCAATAAAATCTCCTTCCTACAGATTTAAATAATATCTGCCAAGTATTAAGTGTCTTTAAGAAATCAATTACCATTATATCAAAATCACTATGAATATTACTAACAAAATGACCTTGTAACAGACATAACAAAAAACATCGCCTGCCATTATCATTAACGGAGACGATGTTTTTTTATTCTTGTATATTTTTAACTATCTGGTAATTTATTTTACTGAAATATTCTCACAGTCCAATCACTTTGCAAAAAATGTCTTAAACTTTGTTTTAAGATCGTACCACATTGGTGATGCGATAAAGATTGATGAATATGTACCACAGATAACACCAACCATAAGTGGAAGTGCAAATGCCTTAATATCTGCTACTCCAAAGATATAAAGAGCAAATACAGTAAAGAATGTTGTTGCTGATGTGAACAAACTTCTTGTAACTGTCTGTGAAACACTTGTATTAACAAGTTCTGCTTCCTCTTTTCTATTGGTTGCACTGTGAAGGTTCTCACGGATTCTATCAAAAGTAACGATAGTATCGTTGATTGAGTAACCAACAATTGTAAGTATTACAGCTATAAATGTGCTGCCTACTGACAGTCTGGTAAGTGCGTATGCTGTAACAACCACTAAAGCGTCATGTGCAAGAGCTATAATAGCTGCGGCACCAAACTTGATGTCCTTGAATCTGATCCATATGTATATAAGCATAAGGATAAGGGCTACAAGGAGAGCTTTTACAGCACTGGATCTCATCTCACCACTAATTGTTGAACTGATTGTCTCAGCTGCAATATTTTCAGCAGATACACCGTAGTTGGTCTCAAGAACCTCTTCAACCGCTTCTCTCTGTGAAACATCAAGTGTATTTGTCTTAAATATTACCTGATTTGTTCCGGCAACGGTCTGAATCTGAATTTCATTTACTCCGGCTGCATTCTTGATATCAGATGCTACAGTACTTTCAAGTTCTGAAAGCTCATAAGCCTTGTCAAAAGTAACTGTTGTAGATGTTCCTCCTACAAAGTCAAGACTGTAGTTAAATGCACCCTTTCCACTTGAAGCATTAACTGCCATTGTTATGATACCGACAACAAGTACAGCACATGAAATCAGGTAGAAAATTCTTCTCTTTCCAACGAAATCAAAATTCTTGACTTTCTTTGCTTTACCATAAAGAACCGGATTCTCAAGTCCAAGTCCGTAAAGGATAGAAGTAACAACTCTTGTAACTACAAGGGCAGTAAACATTGAAAGGATGATACCAAGCATAAGTGTCTCAGCAAAACCTTTGATAGATCCTGTTCCACCAACTCTAAGAACGATAGCAACTATAAGAGTTGTAATATTACCATCAAGGATTGATGAGAGCGCTTTGTTATAACCATTTTTTCTTGCTTCATCAACAGACTTGCCGACTGCAATTTCCTCTTTTATTCTGGAGAATACAAGCACGTTCGCGTCAACCGCCATACCGATTGAAAGAATAATACCTGCAATACCAGGAAGAGTAAGTGTCATTTCAAATGCAGACAGAAGGAATACCATTAGTCCGCAATAGAATGCAAGTGCAACTGTTGCTGAAAAGCCAAGCAATCTGAAGAACACAATCATCAAAACTGCGATAAGCGCAAAACCTACAGCTGCTGCAATAAGTGAAGTTCTGATAGCATCACTACCAAGCTGTGCTCCTACTACATTGGATCTAAGTTCGTTAAGCTGAAGCTTAAGTCCACCGATTCTAATCATAGAAGCCAGATTCTGAGCTTCTTCATATGAACTCATACCTGTAATAACAGCTTTGCCATCTGTAATCTCTGCCTGAACCTTAGGAACTGAAATAAACTGTCCGTCATAATAGATACCGATTGTTTCGCCGTCTGCATAAGCTTTCTTGGTTGCTTCAGCAAAAGCTGTTTTTCCTTCCTCAGTAAACTCAAGAGAAACAACAGGCTCCTGTGAACCGTATGAATCCTGCTGAGCTGCAGCCTGAGCCACAGATACCTGATCACCTGAAAGAACAATTGAGCCATCTTCCTGAAGCTCTTCAAGAGTCTTGTTAAGAACGTATCCGAAAAGAATATTTCCTTCTTCATCAGTCTCAAGACTACCTTCTGCTGTTATTCCTGAGTGATAAGTATAGTTCTCATTGCCTTCAGAATCTGTCTGTGCAATAAAGTACAGATTACCCGGCTGTCCGAGATCCTCTAAGATTGCATTGGCATCCGAAACTCCCGGAATCTCAATGTTGATTCTGTTTGATCCCTCCTGATAAACAAGAGCCTCTGTACTATACTGCTCTACACGCTGTTGAAGCTTGTAAATAGTATCAGCCATATCCTCCTTATCAGGATTCTCTTCTCCAACTACTTCATAAGTGATGCTGACACCACCTGCAAGATCAAGTCCTAAATTGATACTTGATAAGGAACCTGACTTGTCTTCACCGAGTCCGTATACTGCTGAATATCCAACTCCCCCCAGCAGCAACAGAACGATGATGAGCGCTAAAACTGACTTTAAGCGTTTCATTGTAATACATCCTCCCATATCTTGCCATCAAAAGCACTCGCTTCGTAATAGCAATAATTACTCTTCGGCCATAGCCGCTTTTATCATAATCGCACACTCGATACGCTTTCTCTGAAGCTCACAACCGTGCTTATATGTCGTATTGATATTGCCGTTGAAATTATAAGCATTTGCAGCGCATCCACCACTGCAATAATATCTGGCAAAGCATTTTTCACATTCAGGTCTTGAATATACATTGCTCTTTTTGAACATATCCTGAATGTCTGTTCTCTTAATACCTTCAAACACGTTGCCCATGATAAAATCTTCATTTCCAACGAACTGATGACAAGGATAAAGATCACCCCATGGAGTAACTCCAAGGTATTCACATCCCGAACCGCATCCGGAAAGTCTCTTAGCAACACATGGACCGCCTTCAAGATCTATATTGAAATGGAAGAAATTAAATCCTCTTCCTTCTTTCTGTCTCTCAAGATAAAACTTGGCCAGTTTGTCATACTCTTCGCAAAGCTTAGGAATATCCTCGTCTTTAAGAGCATACCAATCCTCCGGCTTAGCTACTACAGGCTCCACAGAAATCTGCTTGAATCCAAGGTCAGCCAGATGCTTAACATCCTCTGAAAAATCAAGGTTGTTATGTGTGAATGTTCCTCTTACAAAATATCTGAGCTGATGACGGCTCTCTGCAACCTTTTGGAACTTAGGAACTATTGTCTCATAGCTTCCCTGTCCACCTCGTCTTGGACGCATTGCATCGTGAACTTCCTTACGTCCATCAATAGAAAGGACAATATTGCCCATTTCCTTGTTTACATACTCAAGAATCTCATCATTTAAAAGAGTTCCGTTTGTAGTAATAGTGAAACGGAAATTCTTGTTATGTTCTTTTTCAATCTGACGGCCGTACTCTACGATTTTCTTAACGACCTCCCAGTTCATAAGTGGTTCTCCACCAAAGAAATCCACTTCGAGATTTCTACGATTTCCGGAATTCTTAACAAGGAAATCAAGTGCTGCCTTACCGACCTCTTCTGTCATGAGCGCACGTCTTCCGTGATACTCACCTTCATCAGCAAAGCAATATTTACATCTCAAATTACAGTCATGAGCTATATTAAGGCAAAGAGCCTTGATTACTGTCTCTCTGTTTTGGAATTCCTCAACATAATTCTCATAAACATCATCTGTGTAAAGAACCTGTGAAGCACGAAGCTCCAAAAGTTCCTCTACTGCCTCTTTGATATCGTCTAAAGAGTACTTATCTGTAATCTCCGAAAGCTTTTTAATTTCTTCGAAAATCCATCCAAAATCTTCTCTAGATGCCTCTTCCTGTCCATCCGAAACAGCTGCAGTACCATATCTGGCGCTGAGCTTTTCCTCTACGATGTTAACCAAATCAAAAACAATATCATCAACAACATGTACTGAACCGCTGTTGACATCCAGAACAATGTTATAGCCGTTGTTCTTATAAGCGTGAATCATAAAATCTCCTAAATAAATAAAACAAACTTTTTGAGCTATGCAAAAACTAGGCAGCGGCCTCGGCCGCTGCCCGATAACTTAAACTTTCAAAACCAATATCGATTCAGATAGATTACTTGCTAAGCTGCTCACAACTCTGGTTTCCTACAGTGCAAGATGTCTTGCATGCTGACTGGCATGATGTCTGGCATTCACCGCATCCGCCCTTTTTCATTGATTCTTTAAGATTTCTTGTTACTAATGACTTTACGTGCTTCATAAACTTGCCTCCTACTTGAAATGTGAACTGTTCCACTTTCGAGTTTTTACATCGACCTAGTATACCATATATTGGTAAAATATTAAAGTGTTTCTTTTTTATCCTCTTCTGCAACATTACTTGAGTGAATTGTAATACTAACTTCCACCCCTCTTAAGGCAGCCATGGAAGTTACTAATTCCAAACATTGTGGTGGAATTTACTAATTCATAATGGTACCATCCAATAGTTCATCCACATATGCTACTCCGGCATAAAGGAGGAACTATGGAATCAACAAATAAGAACAAACACCTTGTATTAGATGATCGTTATGACATACAGCACGGATTGGATGCATCCCTTAGTTTTAAAGCTATTGGTGCTTCCATTGGAAAGGACTGCAC
>NZ_JAGBLU010000131.1 GCF_017635265.1 Butyrivibrio sp. | reverse complement strand
TAGTAGTGCCTTTTGGTAGTATTTAGTTTTTGTGTGGTAACTTAAACAATACATCATCAGGGCGTCACTATCTACTGCTTTTTAAGTAAAAGAAACGCTGCGCCACAGCCTTGGCAGGCCGTCGCGCAGCGACTTAGTTCACTTACAGTTAAACGCAATAACGCAAAGTATTAATAATAAATTGTTGCAATTATTTGATAACGCCGAAAACTCTATCCTATAGAGGATGTGGATTCGGTGTTTTATTTTTTGTTAAAGTTAGCATAAACTAACAAAATGGGTTTATAATGACGATGTAAGGAAAAGCTCAGTTTAAACTTAAGGAGTCGATAAAGTGTTGAGAATAGCTGTTGAAATATTTGTCATGTGGCTCTGTTACGCGTTATACATGATAATCATTGTCTATAAGAGAGGGCCAATAGGTGGTATTTTCTTTTACCCGAAGGTGATGCAGGAACGTACAATTGAACTTGGCCTTATCACAAGAAGAGAGTTAATGAGAAGGAAGACTTTTGCATATGCATTGATAATAGCATGGATGTTGATAATTCCGGGAATAATGATTATCTGTATAAATGGAACTCGTAGTTTTTTTGATTGTAGCTTGCAATTCTATGTCTTGTTTTTAGGAGCGGAATTTTATGACTGGCTTTTCATAGATACAATATGGGTTGCTTTGTCAGACTGGTGGCTGATTCCAGGGACTGAAGATTTGAATGACACCTGGCATAACGTCAATGTAAAGAAATGGAAGTTTGTAAAACTTATACCATTTTCAATTCCGATTGCAGCATTTGCGGGAGGAATCTATTGGTTTATTGGCTTGAGCTTATAATGAATGGAGATTGTATGAAATATGCAGGTATGCCATCAGGCATGTGGATGATTTTTAGTAAATCCTTTAAAAGACAGCTTATAACAGATCTAAATTATAGCGAGAATGAAGCAGCTTTAATTGCAAAACGAGCTAAGCCCAGATATAGAGAGATTGTCGAAAAGCTACCTGAATTTGATAAAGAAGACAGGTTTAAGACGAATATTGTGAACTGTGCTCTTTTGATCTCGTTTCTTCTATGTATGGACAAAAGACCGACAGTAGAAGAGCTGACAAAATACTATGAAGATGCTATGTCTACTACGGCTACAAAGATTTTTTGCAGACTCGGAGGAAAAACGAAATTTACGGATAAAGATGTGGCAGGGTTAAAAGCAACCGCAGTTCTTCGAGCCGGGGACAGAAATAAATATTCCTGGAACATGGATTTTATTCTCTATAGTGATGGAAGTGGTTATGAAGCAAGGTTTCTGTCTTGCGGTATATGCACACTAATGAAAGAATATGGCTTTTATGACCTCGTTCCTGCCATGTGTCATCTGGATTATACGATGAGTGAGTTTGGTGGAGTGTCTATCTTTATAAGGGAATATACACTTGCATCAGGCGGACCATATTGTGATTGCGGATATAAAAAGCGATAGAAGGGGATCTTATGTATCACATTGAGAAAAACACAGTGCAGGAGACACTGATAATACCTTTGTATGGAAGAAAAGTTTGCTCAGAACATTTCCCAAAGCTGTTTAAAGACCCTGAGGCAGAGCGCATATGCAGCATGCTGGATTATGATTTTGCCGAAAAAGGGAAAAAGATGGAAAGCGCTGTTGGATTATTTGGGGCACTGGAAGTAGCGCAAAGGCAATACGATCTTGCCTATGAAGTTAAAGAGTATCTTAAAAATCATCCTGATGCTTCTGTGGTAAATCTTGGGTGTGGGCTCGATGATACATTCCGCAAATGCGATAACGGGAAATGCAAAGGCTATAACATAGATATGCCGGATGTAATAGCCGTCAGAAATGAACTTCTACCTGAAAGCGATAGGGAAAGAAATCTTTCCTATGACCTAAATGACGACAGTTGGATGAATGAGATAGATGGAAGTAATGGCACAGTATTTTTTGCTTCCGGCGTGTTTTACTATTTCAAGACAGAAGATTTAAAAGTGCTATTTCAAAAAATGGCAAAAAGATTTCCAGGTGCAGCTATCGTATTTGACAGTTGTAACCAAAGGGGCGCAAAGATGATGACAAAGACCTGGCTTAAAGAAGCAGGGATTTCTGATGTTGGAGCGTTCTTCTCATTAGAGGATAAGACAGAGCTTGAGAGCTGGTCTGATGATTTTGCCTCTGTTTCAGCAAAGAGCTATATGCGAGGATACCGTGATATCTATAAAGAGGTAGGACTATTTCATAAACTGATGATCAGATTCTGCGATAGCTTTGTAAATATGCAGATTATAAAGATAACCTTCAAGTAAAAATAATATCGGAGAGATGATATGCGCTCCGTGCATGATGGATTCAAATGAGGAGGTCTGAAACAGTGCTAAAAAACTATAACAAGGAAGGACAAAAGCTTCCTTTGTTTGGCGTTGGCCCGTATATAGTCTGGGGAATGGGAGTGTTTTCACTCATTGGGGTAATTCTAATAGGATATGTGCTTAAAATCAGAGAACTAACAGAACCCTGGATTCTGATGTTTAGGATTATAGGAACACTGCTCATATTTACAGGAATCGCAGTTTGGTTTATCGGAGCAGTCCGCTCAGATATGGACAATCATATAGAAAATAATAAGCTAAAGACAAGCGGTATCTATGCATGGGTTAGAAATCCGATGTATAGCGGCTGGTGGATTGCTATGACTGGAATAACGTTATTATGGGGAAATGTATTGATGCTTGCTCTTCCTGTAGTCAACTGGCTTATCATGACAATCACATTGATAAATACGGAAGAAAAATGGCTGCTTAATCTATATGGTGAAGAGTATGCTGAATACAAAACAAAAGTAAACAGGTGTATTCCATGGAAACCGTCAGAAGACAGAATGTATGTAACAGAGATTTCTACTGCAAGGTGGATGGCATACGACATTCCAGGAAACATAGGATGGATCATTTATATTGTCTGCCTTGCCAAAAGCTTTGTAAATAAGCCATTTATAGCATCTTGGGGACTGTTTGGAATTGTGGCTCCGGCTGTAATACCTGCTGTTATGATGGCAATAGGAGTTATCGAGCTTATATCAGAAAGAATAGAAAGACTTGATAGAAGGCTTCCAAAGACAAGGCTGCAAAGGGGATTTGGATTTCTAACGCTTGGTGGCACGGCCGGTGCTGTAATAAGTATAGTTACGCTTATATATGGAGCTTGTATTGGCGAAACAGAACTGCTTCTTATATGGATTATGATTGCCGGAGGATTACTATGCAGTATATTTGCAGGGCTTATTTATAAAACATACAAATAGAGGGAGACAGACAATGAAAACTGCGAAGGAAATACTGGAAAAAAAGGCGTTTATAAAAGCAGAGATTGATAAGAAGTTCAGTAATAGCAATGAACTTTGGGGAAATGCGGAAACAAAACTGTCCTCTATCATGGAAAAGTATCATGATCTTCCCAAGGGCGTACATATGCACACAGACAATTTTATATTCCCGTCTGCTGCTATTTATCTTACGCTCAAAGAGGTGACAAGTCAGGGAATTGCATATGAGATAGTGGAAAATGCTGCTATAGATCATTCTATGGAAACCGGAAGAAAATTGGCAAAGATGATGGGTGTACCGGGAATGAAGAGCCTCTTTATTAAGATTTGGAATCCTCTGACAAAGAAGATGTTTGGCGCTGATAGCGGATTTAAAAATGTGTTTTACCAAAACGAAAAAGGCGAATACAAGATGGATGTTGTTGCGTGTCCATACAATAAGTATTTTACGGAGCTTGGCTGTCCGGAACTTACGAAGATATTTTGTGCAAACGATGACAGATGCTATGGAAATCTTCCCGGCATCGAGTTTAAAAGATCTGGTACACTGGGAACCGGTGCGGATAGGTGTGATTTTTATCTAAGGAAACTGTAAGGAGAAAAACAAAATGATTTTGACGATTTTTCTTTCTTTAGTAGTTTGCGGAGCTGTGTCGCTTATGATGATATCAGGCATAGCATTTATTCAGGATATAAGAATGTTCTCATCAGCACCTAAGGAAGCACGGGAGGTACTGATTCCAAGAGACAAAGAGTTGTTCTACGGTGCAAGGACAATAGGATGGGTACTTGCAATATTCAGTTTTGCGATGATCCTTGGTTCTTTGACAATTGCAATTCTGGATGGCTTCAGGAGTGGATTTACATTCTGGCAGTATTTCATGAGGATTGTGATCATGTTCACTCTATATAAGGTCTATGACATGATTTTTTTCGACTACTTTTTGCTTATGAGGTTCCATTTCTTTCAGCATTATTATCCTGAAATCGAAAATGTATTTAAGGGCAGAAAATACGGATTTAATATCAAGAGTCAATTGTTAAAGCTATTCATCATTTTCCCAATAGTTTCGGCATTTATTGCATGGATATGCACGATGCTGTAGAAAGAGACATAATTATTGAACCTCTAATTAGAATACATTGATTGACAAAGTTCTAATTCTTGGTTTATATATTGTTAATAAGTTAGCTGCGGCTAACATTGTTTTTATTATATTGAAGTTCATAAGGAGGAGAATGAGTCATGAAACCGGATTATAAAAACTGGATGCCAAAGGGCATGGTGTTTGGGTTCTTGGCAGCTACCGGTGTAGCGCTTTTGATGTCATTAGTTTTTGGAATGGCAGGATTTATTGGGAAGATATTGTTGGTAATAGGCATATTTCTTGCAATCATAACAATATGGATGTTTTTGATGTACAGGGCATTTTCCTACAATGGCTCAAGACAGATGTCAAAGCAGATAATAGAGGGTGTTTCGTCTTACGTGAAGATCCCCGATGGCGGAAAAGGTCTTGATGTCGGGTGTGGTAGCGGTGCGCTTACAATTGCATGTGCCAAGAAAAATCCCCATGCCCAGATGGTTGGAATAGACAGATGGGGAAAAGAGTATGCGTCATTTAGCAAGACTCTTTGTGAAAGTAACGCAAAAGCTGAAGGTGCCACAAATGTTTCTTTTGATCAGGGAGATGCCACAAAGCTTGAATTTGAGGAGGAGACTTTTGATGCTGTAACAAGTAACTATGTATATCACAACATCCCCAGCAGGGACAGACAGGCTATTCTCCTGGAAACTCTGAGGACTCTCAAGAAGGGCGGAACATTTGCAATTCATGACATCATGTCAAAGAGTAAATACGGAGATATGCAGAGCTTTGCGCAGAAACTCAAAGACATGGGATATGAGGATGTGAAGCTTATTGATACTACCAGCGGGATGTTCATGAGTAAGTTTGAAGCTACCTGGATGGGACTTAGCGGATCTACAATACTTATGGGCAGAAAATAAAACAATTGATGAGGAGGATGCAGCGATGGGACTTTTTAAGAACTATGTAAGCCAGACAAGAAAGCCGGAAGGTGTTTTGGGGAAAATGATGATCAATGGTATGAACAGTGGTCATGCAAAGATGGCAGACTGGGGAATATCGCATCTTGAGGTCAGCACGCCAAAGGAAGTGGTGGAACTTGGATGCGGTGGAGGCAGAAATGCCGGAGCTCTGATGAAGAAATATTCCTCAGCAAATATGACGGCTATTGACTATTCACCGCTATCTGTAGAAAAGGCTACGGAGTATAACAAGGCAATGATCGATAAAGGAAGATGCCAGGTTCAGCAGGGAGATGTATCCAACCTTACACTTCCTGAAGAAAAGTATGATCTTGCTACAGCTTTTGAAACTATATATTTCTGGCCTGGACTTGAAAAATGCTTTTCCGAAGTTGCTAGAGTTCTTAAACCGGGCGGAACATTCATGATTGTAAACGAGTCAGACGGCACAGATAGAGCAAGCCTTAGTTTTGAAAAGATAATCGATGGAATGAAGTGCCATACTCCTGACGAGATAGAAAAAGCCTTAAAAAGTGCAGGCTTTTCGAAGGTAAAGACGAATCATCATGCATCTAAGCCATGGATAACAGTGCTTGCTCAGAAATAAAAAAGAAATATTGAAAGAGGAGGAGTTTGTAATGCAAGAATGGAACAAGAAAAAAGGACTGCGGACTGCGCTATATGCTGTGTTATATGCAGTTATGACAGCCATTGTATGCGTGTTTGGAGCGATACATCCAGTGTTGTTCGTCTGCTATCAGGTAACTGCAGCTGTGTTGGTATCAGGAGTAGTTATTACTGCATTTAGGAAGCTGAAGGCTCCTGGTGTTGCCTTGTGCCTTGCAGCAGGATTGTTGCTTTTGTTTGTTATTATAGGTGATGCTGTAGCATGGCATGTTGTTCCTGTTATCGTTATTGCTGTTATTGCTGAAGTGGTAAGAGCATTAACAAAATATAGCTGGGCTGGAGATCTGATTGGAACAGTAATTATGTCGTTTTCCAGTTTTGGATATTATGGTCAGATATGGTTTAACAGAGATTATACATATGAATGCGCAGTCGAGGAAATGCCGGCCGGATATGCAGACACACTTATGGCTGTGAGTCCAACCTGGGCATTTGCCTTGGTGGTTATTGTGGGAGTTATTATTTCTGTGGCAATCTCAAATGTCACAGCAAAAATATTCAAACTTGAAAAATGACGGTTTTTAGAATGAGGGCTTTTACAATGATAAGACTAACAGGACTAAATGAAGATGATATCAAGGAAATATCCTGGCAGATAGCAGATGCTTTCTACGATTATCAGTATAGCTCTGAAGACATCGGGCTTGTGAAATACATTTCATCCAGAGAGAACATGTTTACGTATATGCATGCGATTGTCAAAGCAGCGTACAATTCAGGAATGCTATATACAACAAGTGAGAATCATGAAGGATTCTTAGTATTATCAGGAAAAGAATGTGGCTCAGTCAGGTTTTTTGATGGACTTAAGATGATAGCTGCTGAAAAAAGAGCTCTCGGAGGTTTTTCTAACATGAAGAAATTTATAGGTGCATGTTTTAGCGAGGGCGGAACCATAGAAACAAGAATGCGGAAGGCAAAACGTGATTTTATAAGGATAGAAATGCTTGTTGTGAATAAAGAGTATCAGGGAAAAGGCTTTATGAAGCAGATGTTGGAATACACATATGCTTTGGCTAAAGAGAAAAACGTCCCTGTTATTCTTGATACAGACGATAAGAATAAAGCTCTTCGTTATAAGCACCTGGGAATGACATTGGATAAAACAAGAAATTGTGGAGAGAAATTCCACATGTATGATCTAATCAGGGAGACAGCATGATATGTATATAAATGAATATGGCAATCCGGGAAATCCCAAGCTTATTTTGCTGGCTCCAATGATGATCTCGGGAGAAAACATTTATGAATTGGTGAGTCCGCATCTTAAAGGAGAGTACTTCATAATAGCTCCGGATCAGGGCGGACATGGAAAGGCCAGCAATTACGTTAGTGCAGACATGGAGTATAGCGAGCTCAAGAGATATTTGCGTGAAAAGAACTATAAAGATATAAAGCTTGTTTATGGAGCTTCTATGGGTGTTGCCGTTGGATGGCGGCTATTCATGGATGAAGCGTTTAATGTAGAATATGCCTGGTTTGACGGTGTGGCATTGGCAAAGAGCTCGTGGTTTGCAGAAGTACTTGTGGCAAATCTTTTTAAAAAGAGAAAAAAGATGCTTAATAAGACTCATGTTGAAGCATCTCAAAGCCTTGTTGACTGGTATGGATATGATTTTGCAAAGATGATGACAAAGAATTTTGAAAGAATAGATGAAACTGATATTAAGGCCATCTGCCATGCTTGCTGTAACTACGATATGAAACTGTTGACCAAAGAACAGCAGAAAAAGCTCCATCTGGAATATGGTGAAAAAGATTTTGACCTGAAGCTTTCAAAAAAGTCTTTTCCCAAGTATCTGCCTGAAGTTAAGGTGGTTATCAGAAAAGGGTATCCCCATTGTGGATACATGGCAGCGCATACAAAAGAGTATGTAGAAGAGATGGAGAGATTTATTCAATGACCATTGAATGGGGAAGAATCAGACATTTATTAAAACTTGGGTGTTTTGCGGCACTAATAGTGCTAACAGCAGATATGATCCTGGGATGGGGAACATTTTATGATGGCGTGCCCGGACTACCTCCAATGTGGGCGAGGTTTCTGCTGGTTTCAGATGGGAGAATAATTGCATCAGCAATTTTGGGACTTATAGGGATTCCACTGGAATGCTTGTGCTGGTTTGCTGTTTACCGCATGATCAAGCCATTTTCCGAAAAAGATGCGCATGATTACAGGGCAGGAATAATCGGATGCCTTGCATTTGGCGGATGCGGTGTTCATGTTCCTTGCTGCATGGCGGCTTTTCTTTTAAAAAGATTCTATGAGCTGAATCCAGATGCAGTAGTGAATAACATGAAACCTTTTCTTATCTGGTTTCTGCTACCTGCAGCTGTAATCTTTCTGGTTTTCTTTATGTTTGCAGCAGTAGTTCAGATAAGAGCAATTGCTAAAGGAAATACGCCATTACCTAAGTGGTGCTGGATTTTCAATATTCTTATTGGAATACCCTGGATTATCTTGATGAGAATAATTGGAGACTACCCAATTACGAATGCCCTTGCTGCGGCATGGATAAGTATCGGAAATTTGTGGATGATGGGCGGGTTATTGGTAATAACCAAAGGAAAAGAAGAATCTTAGAGTTCAAAGATGTTATAATAATACTCTTTGACTATACGAAATATAGTCAAACAATTTCTGAGAATAATACGCAGGAATAGGATGAGTTGTTAATTGTACCCGAATTGTTCAAACCAATTATCTCGCAATTAAATGGTCCAGTGGTGCTACGTGAATTCAGGGAGCAAGTTATATCATGCGTGCCAATGTTAGATGTTGGAAATGAGAGCATTTCTGCTTAATTGAGATTTGTTAATTATTTCCGTTAGAATCATTATATTTTTCGGCGAGAGAGGCAAAGAGGTCTTTCACCGAAAGATAT
>NZ_JAGBLU010000130.1 GCF_017635265.1 Butyrivibrio sp. | reverse complement strand
TGCTGCAAAAGCAGTAAGAGCAGATGACTCAAACACATAAGTGCCACCTGTAGTTGTTTCTCCACCGGTTGCAGGATCATCATTCTGATATTCCGTATCAGGTCTTTCACCATCGTAGTATGAAGGAATCCAGGAGCTGCTCAAATAGTCTTTTACTGCATATCCTTCTGCGCTTTTAAGAACATAATTCGCAGCAGTTCCCTGTTTATCAGTTCCAATATTAATGGCAACTCTTCCGCTCAGGTCGACTGCTGTACCGTCAGTAAGAACTGTGCCAAACTCATGCAATCCCTCGTTAAGAGACGGAACAGTATTCATAGTTGTCCATCCCTTTTCATTTATGAGATTGCTCTCAACTACAGTATTTATAAAGGCAACCTTCTCATTGCTGGTGCCCCAAGGTCTTCCAAGATAAGTACCTGTAGCAGTCATAATGTCATCTCTTTTATCAGTCATTATCTTGCAATGATTAAAGAGATATCCTTTTTTAGCTGAGCCTTTGCTTGCAACAATTACAAGATCGCTCGCTGCCTTATCCGAAAATCCATAAAGAACAAGGCTGCAATTGTCAAATATAGCATTGCCGTCACCACAGATAAAATCTGTCGTTCCCTCTATTGTACAGTCATAATAATATGAGTACTCATCAGCATCACCGGTATAAAGAGTATCCTGACCACTGATAAAATTGCACTTGTAAAACTCAATGTTTCCGGCACCTCTGTTGTACAGGGTGCAAGCTCTCTCTTTTGACTTGTAGAGCTTAGGATCTGCGCCGCTTGCAGTTCTGTCAAGAAGGCTGCCTGATGAAGCAATATCCTGTCTTTCCACATCGCTTATATAGTAGTTAAAAGAGTTTTCAAAAGTTATATTCTCAGCCTTGAATCCTGTAGCAGTGCTCTTAAGATTTACAGTTGATCCCCAGTTTCCGGGAGTCTGACCTATTGTCATGCTCTCATATCTGTCAACTGCGTGAGCCTCATCATAAAACAGATGGTTCTTATCTATGCTTGTATCAAGATATGCACTGTAATATGAATCTCCGCCAAGGCCATAATACCAGCTGATGGTAGAACCCGAATCAAGTCCGCTCTTCAAAGTAATGTCAGGCACATCAACAACAACCTGCTCCTGATAATACTCATCATTGAGGAGAATAGTTACGCCCTGACCTGAAGCACGTTCCATACGCCCAATTGCATCCAGTGCATCATAAATTGTAGTATAGTCGCTTCCCGCTTTACCTACCGATACAGTTTCTTTATAACTTACAGCAGGCTTTTCGGATGTATCTTTAAGATACATCTGCTCTTTTACATCCTTACCATCCACCTCAAAGTGCTCATAGGGCACATAATTTCCGGTGGTAGTAACATCTGTTACCTCGTAGATACCATCACGAACTTTGATTGAAAATTCGCTTCCGTTTATCCCATCAAATGAGTAAGTGTAGTCATCATCCAGATTCTTAACGGTAATAGCAGAAACTCCGGAAACAGCTTCAAGATTATGTGTAACAGCTTCAAGTGTTACCTCATGGAGTTCCTTGGGCGTTACACCAATCTCAATCTCTGCATTTTCTGATTCAGCAATTACCTGAGTGCACTCATAATCATTAGCACCGGTCAGCTCAACCGAATACTTTTCATCAGGAATGATAACAGCCCTATAAGTATAGTTGTAATCGTCCTCCGCTTTCAGTGTTACATCTACCTTATCAAGGGTGCTCTTTGAAGGTACGAGCTTTACGCTAAAACTGTCTTTTGAAACCGGATTTGCATTGTCAAGCTCTTCGATAGTGAGCTTACCTTCAATCACGATTGTATCCTGTGAGACAATCACAAAATCTTTTTCCCTGGTTTTATCATTACCTGTTGTAAGATCAAGGATATTGCCGTCATCTGCTGTTTCAATTGCATAATCGAAAGTTCCAGATACCGAAACCTGATACTCAAATCCATTGGGCAGGCTTACAGAGTATTTGCCATCAATTGCATCACACTCTACCATCTCATCAGTCTGTGTGTTTTTAAACTTAAGCCCTGTAACAAATTCAGCACCATCTCCCAAAAGACTTCCGGATACATCAACTATCGTCACTGCATCGGTCTCTGTAAGTTCAATGCTTGCTGTCTTAAAGTTGCCATGAGAATACAAAGGGATAAAACGCCCCTGAACACTTCCGGCACTGTTAACAACATAGTCTGCAAGGTCAGCCTTAAATGTAACTGTCTGATGCTCAGCGTCAGCCTTGTTATCAATCAGAGTAACATCTGAATCAAAGCTTCCAACAGACACGTACCTTGATGCATCAGAGTCAATAGGACTGATTGTGATTGTAACAACATTTGTATCATCTGAAATCGGAAGATAGATAACGCCTGTTGTATCAGATGTTGAATTATTCTTCACGTTGAGGTCTTTTCCTGAGTCAAGGATGACTCTTCCACTGTTTCCTCCAACAATAATTCCGCAAATAGAATCGCCTGAAGCAGTTGTAAGTCCTGTATTTTGTAAAGTTGCAAAATTCCACTTGCTGTTAGTGGTCTTGATCCCATCATTTTCTGAAGTCTCTTTTGAAAAATCTACAAGCTTGTCAATTTCAGACTCAGTTTCAGAGGCTGCTGCCATAGTTAATGTCTTAACAGCACTCTCTTCCACTACTTCTACTACATTCTCACCGGTTAATTCTCCGGTTGCAGCATCTGTTATGGTCTCTTCTTCAACAACGTCAGATGTAGACTTTTCACCCTCTGTTTCAGAAACTTCCAAAGTTTCTGTGGTCGCCATAGTTGCAGCATCTGTTGCAGCTTCCACAGCTTCAGTCTTTTCACCTGTTTCAGTCTTCTCCTCTGTTTCAGCAGAAGTCTGCGCCTGCAAAAGAGTCTCCTCCTCCGCCAGTGTCATTCCTCCGGGCAGAGCCATCGAAACATTTGAAAACGTCAGTGCAGCAGTAAGAACTGCAGCAAAAAACTTCGCTCCGATTCCGCCCTTTCTTCTCTTTTTTGACATATTGTTCCTCCCGTTTGTTCCCCATAAAACTTTGTTTATAGTTTTTTAATAATGTAAACGCTTACATTATTTTCAGAACGTGACCTTATCTTAACATAGTCACTTTGACTAAAACAAGGGGAAAACGAAAGAAATTTTCACCATATTGCCTAATTAATAAACAAAATTTCAGGAAAATAATTGTGCATTTTTTAGTGTTAGCGGTTTCATAAAATGTTCTGAAAATTCAAACTACTTTAGAACATTTTAATAATTTCCAGTTTCCATGCCTCTTTTGGGGGATACACAATTTAAGATTTTAAGAACGAAAAAAGCGATCACATCAAAGATGTAATCGCTTCATTAAAGTGTGCGTGACAGGATTCGAACCCACGACCTTCTGGTCCGTAGCCAGACGCTCTATCCAGCTGAGCTACACGCACATGAGCCATATCGGCAACAAATAATATTATATTCATGCCGACAGGCTTTGTCAAGAAATTTTATTTACTTTTCTCCGGTCATCCGTCCAATCACCATGAAAGCTCTGAAGCATGCACAGGCCATGCGTTGACTCTAATGCTGGATATTCTTCCATCCCTGACCCTCACCACTCTATTGGCCATCTTGGCAATTTCCACGTTATGGGTGACCATTATAACAGTAGTTATCTTTTTACTGATAAGGTCTTCGATGAGTTCCAGCACCTCCTGTCCTGTGGAAAAATCCAGCGCTGCAGTTGGCTCATCAGCCAGGATGATCCTTGGATTTTTTACTATGGCTCTCGCAATTGACACTCTCTGCTGCTGGCCGCCACTCATCATGGAAGGGTAATTTCCCGCTCTGTCAGAAAGCCCCACCATCTCGATGGCCTTTTCAGGGTCAGCCGCATTTTTACAAATCTCAGCAATAAACTTTACATTTTCCAGCGCTGTAAGATTAGGCATAAGATTATAAGACTGGAAAATATATCCCACATCATCTCTTCTGTAGTTTGTAAGCTGCTTTTCGGTGGGATTTGAAAAATCCTCTCCGTCAAAAATAATCTCACCATCTGTAGCACGGTCCATCCCACCTATTATGTTTAAAAGAGTAGTCTTGCCACATCCACTCTCACCGAGAATGACGAGCAGCTCGTTTTCATACACATCAAGATCCACTCCCTTTAATATATGGGAAATTTCCTGCCCCGAAGGATAATCCTTAACAATGTTCCTAAGCGACATTATGATCTTTTTGTCACCGCCAATGGAGTTGGAATAACCTCTTTCCTCCATGACCATAGCAACGAGACCTGCAAAGGAGTGGATCAGAAACACCTCATCCTCAGAGTATTTCTCACCTTTTTTATCAATGATTTCCACACATCCTATTGCCTCTTTATGCAGGATCATTGGCATGAGCAGCACATTTTTTACACTTTCTCCTGTAATTTCATCCTTTCCTCCCGGAAATCTCGAATCAGAAGCCGTATCAGTGATCACTGTGGGATCAGTTAAATTCATGGCTTCTCCAATCAGCCCCTTGCCGGCTTCTATGGAAAAGCCTGCTATTGCAGCTTTTCCTACAGAGATAGCGCTGGTAACCTTTTTTGTGTCCGGATTTAATAGCCATATAGCGCCTGTGTCTGCCTCAACATTTTTTATAAGCAATTCAAATGCATCGGAAAGAGCCGTCTCAATTTGCTCTCCTTCCAGCATCTGCATTATCTTCCACATGATCTGAATGTTTTCGGTTTTGTTTGCCATACCCATATCTCCATTAATAGTTTCGCGGTACATCAATACTTATTGATATCTGTAAGCGGGACCTTATTTACATTTCTAAACGCAATAGAATTGATAATTACTGAAAACAGTATATTGATCATAACTGACGCCATCCATGCCAGGGCAAAGGGGTGCCTTTCAAACATGAATGCATCAGTCTCAAGGTTTTTTATTATTACGCTCGTAAGTGGTACCCCAAAGGAAAGAGCAATAACCACAGACAAAAGTCCGGTAATAACCACTTCCCTTATGAGATATCCAATAACATGGGACTTTGAAAAGCCGTTTACCCTCATAGTAAGAAGCTCCCTCATCCTGTGTGCCACCAGTATATTGCTCAGGTTCAAAAGGATCATAAAAGACAATATAACGGAAAACAGGATAACTATGACAACAACTGCATTGTAGAGATTGACCACTGCCATATTTCCGTCCCTAAGATTTTTGGTAAGCTCCACTTTTGAAACTCCGGGAAGCAGTGACAGCCTCTCAGCCAGCTCTTCATCAGATTCTGAATCAGTCTTTATGTAATAAGTGTTTGATACAGGGTCATTTCCAAAGCATTCTTTGTAGTAATCCTCAGTCATGATCATGGTTTTCCCTGCATACAGCAAAAACAGACCAGCCACATCAACCTGGGAATAGTCAAGATTCGCACCCACCAGATTTATGGTGTCTCCGGGATGTATTCCATTTTTGTCTTCCATCTCCTTTGTAACTAAAACACCATTTGGGGGAATTGTCACATCTATCCCCCTATCATCCTTAAGGGTGTAAAACTCAGCAAATTCCTCCTGATCATGGACGCAGATTATATTTGTCAGAATTTGAGAATCACCTATACTTATCACACCTGCACTGACAGGAATATAAAGCGTATTTAAATCCGCAAGCTCTTTTTGAACAATTTCTCTTTCCTCATCCGTTATCTTTCCGGATTCAGTAAGGGTAATATCATATTTCCAGATATCCTTCATCTGATGTCTCAAAGCGCCTTCATAGGCAAGTTTGATATCAATTCCAAAACCAACAATGAACACACATAAAACTATTGTCACAACAGAAACCACTTCCCTGCCTATGTCTGTGCGCAAATTATTGATGATAAGATTGATATACAAACTTCCAGGTAATGACTTACCGGACCTATTTCTGTACTTTCTGACCGGCTCATTTCCGTTTATAAGCCCGACAGCCGAGCATCTGATATATCTGTGGCAGGACCATATTACAGCAGCAGCGGTTATCAGCACTTCCACCGTTGGAAGAAGTACTATCATAAAGACATTTCGGCTCACTCCATCCAGGGAAAATGCCAGCGTGTTTTTCATGGTATCCTTTAATATTGTTTCTACGGCAAATCCGCCTGCAACACCTGTTACGGCTCCGAACAAAGCTGCCGAAACTCCAAAGACCATGTATTTTCGCATGATCTCTGATTCATACATTCCAAAGGCTTTGCAGGTTCCAATCTGACTTGTCTGCTCCTCTATGATTATTGTCATGGTGAAAAAACATACAATTGCCACTATGCATGCATATAAAGGAGTGAAAGCTCCAAAAAAGCCATTGATTGCTTTAATGTATGAAACAGTCTGTACATAAGGAAAATTCACATCTCTGGTCTGGATAAGATAACTGCAGGGAGATTCTTTTAAAGTATCGATCTGCTGCTTAATCTCTGCAAGCTTGTCATCGGCTTGTTTTTTCGCATCTTCAAACTCTGCCTCAGCATCACTTAGCTCTTTTTCCCCATCTTCTTTTTGGGAGTTGAACTCTCCTTCTGCTGTGAGGAGTTCTTCTTCAATCTTTGCTATGGCCTCTTTTGCCTCTTCCTGCTTTGAAGCAAGTGTTTTTCTAGCCTCCTCAAGCTCCTGAGCACCTTCTGCTTTCTTTTGCTCAAACTCTTTCTTTGCGTCTTCAAGCTGTTTTCTGGCCTCCGGCTCTTTTCTTGCAAACTCGGCTTCACCGTCAGCAAGCTGTATTTTCGCCTTCTCCAGGTCAAACCACCCCTGATCAAGAAGTTTTCTGGCCTCTTCAAGCTCCTCTTGGGCGTTTTTAAGCTGCTCGGGAGCACTTATAAACTTGTCAATGTCAGATCTGTGCTCATCTAAATCGAATCCAAAGTCTAAAAACATGCGTTTTATCAGACCGGTTCCATCCTTATCAGAGACAGCAAGAACAGTTCTCACTCTACCGACTGCATCCTCACCGGCTGCATTATCGAGCTCATCAGCATACTCATAATACTTTTGCTTTGTTTCTTCATCCTGTATATCCGCATATACCCTGTATGTTTTGGCAATTGCACTGAGCTTGTCAGCTCCAAAATAAGTATTAACCTGGCCTTCCAATTCATGATACTGTTTCTTGGACTCATTGTATTTTTCACTGGCCTTACTGTATTCTTCCTCTTTTTCCTGCAAAAGCTTTTCATTTTTATCTATCTGAAGGAAAGCATCAAAGAGCTGAAACCTCGCTAATTCAAGCTCTTTCTCCATATCTTTTTCGGACGTTTCAAGCTGCGTTTGTCCATCTGCCAGAGACTTATTATATTCCTCTTCCCCTTCTTTTATTTTTCTTTTTGCCTCATTTATTTCTTTCTCAGCAGAGGATTTCAGGTCCTCAAGATTTGTCTGACCCTCCTCAAGCTTCTGCAAGGCTTCGCCAATAGTGTCATCGTAGAGTTTTTTTGCCTTTTCCAGCTCCTGCCTGCCCTTGTCTATCTCTTCTTCTGACTTCTTTTTGGCATTATTGTATTCTTCATCCAACTCTTCGTTCTTCTGAATGTTTCTTACCAAAGACATAGAATCCGTTTCAGCCTTGATAAGTTCTTTCAATTGCGAACTCACCTTCTTATATCCCTCTGAAAAGGTCTTCTCTGAAATATCAGCATCTACAAGAACATTAGAATAATCAAATGAAAGTTCAGAAGTATCAAAGCATGAAAGAGGCAGAACAATATAGTCCGTCGATATGTTGACCATATAATCCGGGTGAGAAACAATCGCTGTTATCTTATATCTGCTGTTTGGAAGCACATTCTCAAAACGGGCTGAAGAAATAACTATCTCGATATTATCGCCTATGCCAGCCCCAAGCTTGTTCATGGCACTTAAAGAGATGGCGCACTCATTTTCCTCTGTTGGCATCACTCCCTGGGCGGCAACAGGGACACTGACCCTCTCAGTAGCGGAAATAACACTTACTCCTGTGCTGTTTTCTCCCAAAGTTGCCACAGCTGCGCTTGAAATCAGGCCCTCTGCATCTTTTATCCCATCAAGTTCCTTAAATTCACTGATCTCAGACTCTTTGATTCCCAAACTGCAGGACACATCAAAGTCTCTGAAATTCTGCCCGGTGATGTAGGTCGTACCAGCCTGTCTTACTGTAGATGACCCAAAGTATAGACCCAATATCAGAGTTGTACCTATAAAAACAATTGTCACTATAGAAAGCCAGGACACTATTCTTTTTTTGATATTTCTCAGTGCATCAATCAGCCACGTTTTTATCATATTAACTTCGTATTTATCCTCGATATTTTAAAAATCTGAATAAAAAACGCCCTTCCGAAAGAATAACTTCCACTTTTCAGAATGGCGTTTTGTTGTGAAATCTATTTTTTTACTTAAGCACCCCTGTCTGCCGCCTCTGCAGCCTTGGTATCAAGAACCAGTTTTTCCATATCAGGCCTTGCAAACTCAAAGCAGGCAAGGAGCTTTTCATTGAAAACTCCGCACTCTCCGTCCTTGATCATCTCATAGGCCTTATCCATAGGGAACGCAGCCTTGTAAACACGGTCACTCACCAGCGCATCATATACATCTGCCAATGCTGTAAGCTGAGCTCCAATGGAGTTTTCATCTCCTTTAAGTCCATCAGGATAGCCTCTTCCGTCATACCTCTCGTGATGATGCCTGCAGATATCCAGGCTCATCTCATAGTATTCTTTGTCCTGAACGTCTTTTAAAAGCTCAATGATCTCACTTCCACGGGTGGTATGAGATTTCATCAGTTCAAATTCTTCATTCGTGAGCTTACCGGGCTTAAGAAGGATTGAGTCGGGAACGGATATCTTACCGATATCATGCATTGCCGAAGCCTGAGTAATAACATCTACAAGGTGAGGCGTCAGGCCCAGTTCCGGATAGTTATTCATTGCTGTGAGGGCAAGGATTCTGACAAATCCCTTTATCCTCTTTAAATGATAACTGGACTCCATGCTTCTGAATTCCACAATGGTCGCAATGGTGTCTATTACTTTTTCATTGCTGTTTTTAAGCTTCTCTTCCTGTTTTTTCAGGTAGATGAACTGCTTCTTTAAGACTCTGGTCTGATCATCAATCTGGCTCTCTAAGTTATTCTTGTGGTCATAGAG
>NZ_JAGBLU010000129.1 GCF_017635265.1 Butyrivibrio sp. | reverse complement strand
TTGTTCACATCAATCAGCACCATTTCGGAAAAAAGCCCGCTCTCCATAAGAGCGAAAGCTGATGCTGAGCCGACAAATCCACAACCTACTACTGCTACTTTTCTTTCATTAAGTGCTGCCATAATGTGCCTCCTTTTATTTCTCTCTTTATTTAATTATAAGCTTTCTATTTTCAAACTCCCAGAAAATATCTGCTTATTGAGTAATTTACTCAATAACCTCACCTTTTCGTGAAATTGTCACAACCTGCCATGGAAGGAATTTTCCACTGTTTCTTATAGCATTCTCTGCAGCTCTTTGAAGCCCTCCGCAGCATGGTACTTCCATTCTCACTATTGTCACGCCTGCAATATCGTTATTTGCGATAATCTCAGTCAGTTTCTCAGTATAATCGCCTTCATCAAGCTTTGGACAACCGATCATTGTAACCTTGCCCTTCATAAATTCCTCATGCATGTTTGCATAAGCATATGCTGTGCAGTCTGCTGCAATAAGGAGCTTAGCACCATTATAAAAATCTGCCTGTGTTGGCAAAAGTTTTATCTGGCAAGGCCATTGCATCAGCCTTGACGGGTGTGAACTCATTCGTGATATCATATCCTGCCCGGGATCATTATCCACTATGGCACTTCCCCTTAACTGCATAAACCTGGAGCCCGGGCATCCATGTCCCTCTGCATGCTGCATTTCATTCATTTTGTTTTCACACTGATGCATATCTTTTACCAAATCTTTCTTCTCCTGCATTGCTTTTACTGCTGCTTCGTCGTAAGCAGGTGCTTCCCTTTCTTCAAAAGAGATTGCTCCCATAGGGCAGCCCGGCAGGCAATCGCCGAATCCATCACAGAAATTTTCTCTGACAAGTTTTGCTTTTCCACCTACAATATCAATAGCACCCTCATGACAGGCATTTGCACATATTCCACAACCATTGCACTTTTCTTCATCGATCTTTATTATCTTTCTTACCATCTCTAATCCTCTCTTTATTCCTTGTTTTGATGGTGTCAGTATAATATACTGGTTTTGATGAGTATGTTGTTTAAACCACATTTTTATGATTATTCAGACTAAAAAGAAATGATACATTCTTAAATTAAAAATTTAAGAATTATTCATCATTCTCATAATCCAGGTCCGGGGAGTTCTCTCCACCACCATTGGTACTGCGCTTGATCTCAGCATAGAACTCCTCGCCCTGATTAACTATTTCCATCACATCTTATATACTTCTAAAACCAGTATATACGTTTACATACTCGCATATAACTATCTGCAATAAGCTAAACGTACGTACGTTAAAATAAGGGTGCCACAGTAAACGATGAAAGCTTTCATCATCTACCGTGACACCCTTATTTTGATTTTTATGAGATTCTCCTAAGTTTAGATGAAGCAAAAGCCATCATTACCGGAATATCTCAATCTTGTGAGCTCGTCTTTCGTAAAGCTTACGCTACGTAAACTGCTCTATCCCTCATAAGAAATCGCTGGTTAAAAGTCCCCGGCGCTGATGAACTGTAAGCATCTTTGCTGTAACTTCTATAATTCCGCTCATAACTTTTTGCTATTCCTTGGTGAAGCCTTCGCCACCTCAAATGCATCAGTTATTTTTGATTTCTGATTATTTATACGAGCGAAAAAAATTTGTGGCAAAAATTATCTGATTTTTTTCTCAAGAGCACCTTCAAATCGCTGTTCAAAGTCAATCTCTTCTGCACTTCCTATCTGTGGAATATCCACCATCTTTTTCTCCCAAGATGACAAGTAAATAGCATTGGTCAATAGAAGGCTTTTTCTTCCTTCTCTGCCGTCGGCTATGCTTTTTCCTGATCCACTTATTTCATCTGAAAACCCCTGAATGACTCTTTCATATTGATGTTCTTCTTTTTCCGGCTCTATCTCAGTCCATGTTCCCTTTATCTTACGGAAAAAATCTGTGGATGTACTGCGGTAATCTGCTTCTTTGCCGCCCATTTCCTGTGCCAGTTCTCCAATTCTGATCTTGCCATTTTCACAGACCAGCAGGGCTACCTCAAGGGATATCTCAAGTCTGCTCATGCCCGGAGCATCTCCTGTAGAAGTGATGAATGTTCCTGTAGCACCATTTTTCCACTCCAGATATGCAGTTACATCATCTTCAACCTCAATGTCATGGAATCTTCCTTCGTGGCAAAAGCCTTGCACCCTTGCAGGATTACCGCATATCCACTGAAGAAGATCAAGATTGTGAGGACACTGATTTAAAAGAACTCCACCGCCATCTTTATCCCAGGTTGCGTGCCAAGAGCTGGATTTATAGTACTGTTCCGGGCGATACCAATCGGTAACTACCCAGTTAACCCTCTTGAGAGCCCCATATCTTCCGCCAGATACAATCGCTTTTAACTGCTTGTAAACAGGTAATGTTCTCTGATTAAAAACCATTGAAAAAACCTTGCCTGAATTGTCAGCCGCTTCTTCCATAAGCCTTGCCTGCCTGGAATAAACACCTGATGGTTTATCACAAAGAACATGAAGTCCATTTTTAAATGCTCTTACTGCAAACTTTTCATGGGCATAATGTGGGGTAGCAATAATGACCGCGTCAATCTTAATATGTCCCCGTTCCACAGCATCAAAGAGGGCATCTGCGCTTTCAAATACAGAAACCCCGCTGTCAATCGAGTTTTGAAGCAAACTTCGATATGGATCTCTTACCCTTGTTAATGCAGCCAATTCCATTCCGTCTATAAGCTTATCCTGCAGGATTGCTGCATATTTACTTCCCATATTTCCTACACCGATAACTGCGGTCTTTATCATCCTGCTTTCCTCCAGTTCAATTAACACTTTTTACAACCACCAAAAAAGCTCTGGCATATATTGCCATTTTCGCATTTAGCTATACAAATCATCTAATGTCAACAATGACACCTTCTCAGTATCAGCATTCTCAGCAACCCACTGAGAAAAGCCTGATTTTGCTGCTATATAATAGGACTCTTTATTAAAATATATTTTATTAAAAACAGTTTTAGCATAGCATCCTTAGATGTCAATGTAAAATTCTTGCAACGTCCACAGCTTATAAGATTTTTTTATAAAACTTGTTTGTACATTTTATACATACAAGTTTCTAGTATGTGCCCTTTTCTTTTATTGCCTCTTTGAGGCGGAAATTGTTGTCAAAAAAATTTTCATCTAACCCACTGATATCCAGCAAACTTGCAATACACCATTTAGGGTCTTGAGTATGAAATGTATAGTAAACAGCATTCATTTGTTTATATGCAAATAAATCCATGACAAATCTTGTTGAGACTTCTCTGGTATATGAAATATAGATCAAGTTTTGCAATACTTACGTGCATAACTTAAATTATATACGTAGATGATGATGAAGCCCTACTTGCCTACTTGAATCAGTACATAGCATCAAATGAAGATTTAATGAAGTAATGTATTAAAGTGCGCTCTCTCAAAATGACCCTCAGACTTTTCTGATCTGAGGGTTCTCTGTATTGAGTTTTCCGGATCTTATATGGGATGTTTCCGTATTTGAAATCCTGATTATTGAATTATTTTAAAGTAATACACGAACCACAATGGACAATTCTTAGTTATGATGATGCTTTTAAAAGCTTTTCAGTAATTCGAGAAGTTACTTCTATGTAATAGGCCTGATCAGCTGCTGATAAGGAATTAGCATCAATGCCTTCCATTTTTTCCATAGTTTCAGCATATTTATTTAACATATCAAAATAATCAGCGTACAAACTTACAACATTTCCGCTATTCTCTATTTGATTTAAAAAAGCAATATAGCTATCAAAAAATGCCTCATATTGATCCATCATTTCTTTAAAGTCAGGAGATACTTCTGCAGACCGAAACCTTTCAGATGTCTCTGATGTCAACCCTTTGCTAGGAATGCTTGCACTATCCAAGATGCTATAATACAGCTCTGGAAAGCTGAAGTTTGAAGCATTAGAATATGTATAAATAATATAGTTCGCATTTAAATCATTGGTATATGGATTAAAATATGTTGCATATATAAAGTTTGCATCTTGTCCTTTGTATAAACAACTACCCTGATTTATTGTTATATCCTGACCAAGATAACTTCTGTTTTCCTTAGTCTGTATCTTCATTGAATTAAAGATACCTTCCATCATTACCTTGTCAATTTCATCTTTATAGGTTGCCCATAATTCCAGATTGTCTACCGCGCTAAGGCTTGAATTTATCGCAAAAAACACCGCCATATCATCATTGCCCATAACGTTCTCAATATCTCCTATATAACTGATAAACGCAGTTCCACCATAGTTTTCGCAAACATTCTCAAACTCATCTGGAATAACATAATCGATGATACCTGCCTTAGGAGTATAATTGATTGGCCTTGCAAGAATAACCTGACTCTCTACAACGTCATCATATGTGGACTGATCAGGTACAAGCAGTGCTGCCTCTATATTATCAAGCAATTCTTCAGCTTTATCATCCGGCAACTCATTAGATGCACGCAGTACTATCGTCCCTACTTGCCTGTGTTTACCAGGATTAAATCCTTTGTTTCCTTCAAGCGCAGTCAAATACTGATTTCTTTGAAATGCATCGTCATCATTCCTATATGTTTCCAGACTTCCACCTGCGGATGTTCCTTCTCTTATTAACGGATCGCCCTTCAGCTCTGCATTGTTAAAATAATCTGCTGAAAAGTATATCTGGACAGTATATCCTCTTTCCGCAGACATTCCATTATTAGGATCATTATCTGCTGTGGAGGCAGCGATATTGATCACATTGGCGACACTCTGAAGCCTTTCGACCAAGAAATCTTTATTAGGATTTGTTATTTGACGTCTTATTGAGCAACTGTGTATAAGATCTGTTTTAGCAATACTAATTGAATCAATATGGGCCGAATAATCAACTACTTCCAAATTATTGAAAGCATCATTAACTGTATTTGTTTCTTCGAGTAGGTCCTTACTACGTTCTTCGATACTCTCTGTAGCATCAGCTATTTCCTTGAATGAGAATAGCGTATCCTTTTGAATAGGATCCTTCTTTGAATATAGCACCGGAAACTTAACACCTTGGATAGCATCAATTATTTCATCCTCCAGCGCAGATCGATATGATTCATCGTAAGCATTTCCACCTTTGTCTATGACATACTGAGAAGCACTAATCTCTTCCATTAATGCTTTAATATTATCTGTTGCTTCCTGAGCCTTATTATTGTAATCATCTATAGCAACATTATATGTGTCAATTGCCTTATTTAAGTCACTTACTGAGTTTACATATTTATTAAATAATATTCTGTTATAAATGATTATTCCCACTATCAAGGCAAATATCATGCCTACAATAATCAAAATAATTCGTTTCCCTGAAGCTTTATTATCCATAGGAAGATCCTCACATCGAATAATGATTTATTATTGCAATTCTGCTAACTTCTGGTAGATTCTTGCAGTCACTTCAAGATAATATGCAGAATCTGCCGGAGAAAGATTGCTGGTATCTATTTCGTTCATCTTAGTCATCATATCAGCATATTTGGTCATAAACTCCGAATAATCAGCAAGCATTGAAAACGCATTAGCTGAACTGCCTTCATCAGTATACTTCTTCATGAAATCAATGTATTCATTAAAGAATTCCTCATAGGAATCCATGGTTTCTTTGAAATCTGAGCTTACTCCGCTAGCGCTTTGATTATTGTTGGAACTCTTTTGAGAATTGCTTTTTGCCACGCTGTCATTATGCCTTGTCTCATCAATGTATTTTGCTGATGTAATAATTCCATCAAACTCTGATAAATACTTGTTTCCAGCCTCGGTAGATTCTCCCAAAATAATATAATAAAAATCACCCGTCATGATATCTATCGAGCCTACCATCAAAGTATTAACTGTATATCCCTCATAATCACATGTGCACCTGTACTCCTTGGCCTTTGTTCCTGCCAAATATAGGTCTTTAACATATTCTACGTTGTAACCATTGATACCACTGATTCCTGCCTTAATAGCTTCATCAAGGCCCTGATCTACATATGCATCAATTTCATCTTGGTAGTCTTCCAGTAAAAATGAATAAGACGATAATTGGGCCGCTGTAGCACCACCATCATTGTATGCATCGCCATAGCCAATATCCAGAAAAGCAAACTTTTTTCCTTTTCCTGCATTATAAACATCCATATCTGAAGTACTACTCTCACCAAGTTCATAATAATTGGGGATAGTAAACTCTAAGTCTCTGAAGGTAACCTTTTGATAAGTCACTTCTTTATCATCTTCTCTGTCGAAAACTGTCCATTGTACGCACCAAGCGATAAGCAATATTCCGGAAATCACGATAGCTACGATTGGTAGAGCCTTAGGCTTAGCTTTTTTGACCAAAAGAAATATAGCTAACGCTATTGCGCCTATTGCAATAACAATGGTAGCTACTGCAGATTTTACAATCCATGCCAGAGCAGAAAGAACAATTGCACCAATACCAAGCCAAACCCACGGAATAGCCTTGGGTTGAGCAACAGGTCCTTCATTTATCGTATTAGGGATTTCAGGAGATACAGTGGATTGCGGAGTATTTGTTACAGTAACGCTATCCTCTACAGTGGGTTCCCCACTATTTTCTTGAGACATGACGACAGATTCTGTGGGGGTCTCGTTACTCAACTGGACAGGAGTTCCACACTTTCCGCAAAATTTAACATCATCAGGTAACTGATTTCCACAATTTGTACAAAATCTCATATTGCACCTCCACTTTTCTATTTCCCAAATTAATAAATCTTTAATACATACTTTGATTAAGATTTATAAGTGTCTGCTATATTATTTACACGACGTTATCAAATTAGCTTATCCAAGGAGGGATTGTTATGCGTGAGTTTTTAGTCTCATTACTAATGATTTGTGTGTTGAGCATGTCTATTGGTATTACTGCCTTTGCTGCCGAATTTGATCCTAATTTCTATGCAACATCTAACCCCGATGTAGTAGCTGCCTTAGGAAATGATGCTCAAGTTTTATTCAACCATTACCAAAATAGCGGAAAAGCAGAAGGCCGTCTTGCATACGCCGGGGCTCAACCCGGAGAAGAAGTAACATTCGATCCCCAAGTGGCTGCTAAAGCTGCTGCAGAACAGCAACAGAATTTTATCGCAGCAATCGCAGCATCCACGTCAAAATCAGAAGTTTTCTTTAACAGTGACGGAATCCCTGTAAATATCACCTACTATGAAACTGCAAAAAAAATACAAACAGAGCGAGAGCAAAATTCTTATCAGTGGATAGGTACCGTTGCTTGGGGAATCGGCCGTGCAAATTATACAATTGATTTTGCATCTAAAAATGGCTACCCTTACACGACAGCCATGACAGAGTTTAGAGATCCAAACACCAAAAAGAAAGTCATGACCATTTCCAATACTGGGGATGTCTTTGATGCGAAAGGTAAACTCATCGCTCACTATGATTTATAATTCATAAAGCCAACAAGCTTGTGTAATATATGCATTTGCTTGTTGGCTTTTTTATGCCTCTAGACATCTCCTTATCAGTATTCAACTGATCGCTTCCCATACTTTACATCAGTAGTGTATATATACTTATTATAGATATAGCCATTATCTACATATTTGTAATTAACTGTAACGCCGTCTTTTGCTATTTTTACGGTTGTATTACTATCAACTGTAATTGTTCCATAATCATTCATGACTTCAGAAGCAGATATATTCTTTGCGTCCGCAGTCAAATACTCCTTCCACGCAGAATAGTTTGTAAAGATTGGTATTTGACCAGTTACAGTTACTTTCGCAGATCCATCTTCCCTCGGAACACATGTGACAGTAATATCTAATGCTACATTATCAAGCTCCTTGTACCACCAATGATCTCGATAACTATTGTCTTCCTTTGTTTGCATCTTTCCGCCCGTTGACGTCCATTTACCTGATACAGCCAACCATTTATCACATACAACCAATCTTTCTTTTAAAGCAGCTACACTGGCTTCCTTATACACGAAATCCTCTGGAAGCTTCTCTAAAGCATCTTTCGCTGTATTTATCTTCCCTTCATTTATGTAGCCACGTGCCATTAATAGTTCACAAGCAGTTATAAGATCCTTTGAATCTTTGTACTCAGTTACTTTTTGAAAATGACCTTTTGCGGAACTATATCTGGTATTATCCAGATCGATCTTCCCAGCCTCATATTCGCATTCCTTAAATTTTTCTTCTGAGTCAAGGACCTTATCAGCAGCTTTAAATAATTTGGCTGCATCTGCATATTTCTTCTCTTGATAATCGATTGAAGCTTTTGAATAGTCTAAGTATTGATTATTCTTTGAAATACTTGTCTTTTCAAATACTGATACAGCTAGCTCATACTCACCATTTTGTGTAAGTGCTTCGCCCATTTCTATGATCTTGTCATCTGCATCCATATACTTCTCAGATGCCGCAAATTCTTCCGCAGCAACTTCATATTCGGAAGCGTCTAATAACGCCACTCCCTTTTCGTAATGGCATTGCTGGATTAGCTGTGCAGTATCCTCATATCCTTTTGTTGCCTCTAATTCAGATATGGCAGTATCATATTCCCCCTGACTCATATACTCTTTGGCTTTTTCATAGTGTATGCAGACCTGTGCCTGACCAGCTTTTTGAGGAGAATCTTCATATGCTCCTGCAGCAGTATAAAGCTTTAGCGCTTTTTCATATTCGCCAGAAGCAAACGCTGCTTCGGCTTTTTTATATTTTGTAGACGGCTGTGCATTGTATTCGGAAATACCAATAACAACTCCAATCAAGCAGACAGCAATGGCTGCGCCAATGACTATCTTCTTATTTATCTTAGGAGCTTTCTTTTCTGGTTGGGCAATTACTTGCTCGACGTTTGCCAGTTTAGTTCCACACATAGGGCAAAAAAGATTTCCATCTTCAATTTCTTTACCACATTTTGGACAAATCATGCCAGTCTCCTCACCAGCTCATCATTGATGCAACTGCACATTAATTATAGTAAATTCCGTCAAAATATGCTCACTTTTACACATTCTTAATGGCATTTTAAGATTTATTCAGCTATTAGTGGTAACTGTTTCGCTCATCTTTTTATTTGCCATAATAAAACCAACACCACAGAGAATGGCTGTAACTGCTCCGACAATACAGGCTATCCCTATGTCTCCAAACATCATCATTCCCATTGCGATTCCAATGACACCCCATATTACTAAAAGAATTCCTATTATCATCATACCCTCGTACCTCACTTAGTCTTGTATTATCACCACTCGTTTCCTTGAATATATACCTCTACTCTACTGACATTTTTAGGATTATAGTCTGCTGATAAAAGATCCCCTTGAATCTCAAATGCTTTAGTTTGACCTGCATCAAAGGACTCAAGACCATAGCAGAATCCCATAACATTATCTTCGCTATCAAAAAATATTGCGCCTGGCTTAGCAAACGTATGCGAATCGGATGTATTATTTGCACCTCTACCGATAACCTTGATATCCATGAATGACCCGACGCTGAAGCTTTCATCGCTAACGTCAATTTCATAGAACTTCTCTGCCTCCATCGTCTTGCCATCCGGCTGGAAGGATATTCCATTAGACAGATCAACGTCTTCAATATCGTGATAGTAGGAATATATATACCCTATTTGACCTGGCTTTATAGCTTCCGGAATGCATGTCAGCATATCGTCTACAGATAGAAGATTCCCATCGTTATCAACATATTCAAAGCGCATATCTGAAAACCTTAAATTAATGCTACTGTTATTCTTGATAGCCATATATGCGCTCACGCGCTTGCCACCATAGGACTGGTCAAATACTTCTATCCCAGCGTCAACCGCTTCAATCTTATCAAGTTCAGCTTTCACATCAGTTGTAGCGCTGGTTTCTTTCTTTTCTGCCTTCTCACTTAAATCTGCACTTGTTTTTAATTCCTTATCTGAATCATCAGTTTGCGTAGTAGCCTCTTCCTTACTACCTGCAACATCTGTTGTATCTGAAGACTTAGCTCCTATTGTTATTGTATTGTCACCAATAACGGCATCGCCTATCTTCTCATATTTGATAAACCATGAGCCCATAGTACTTGTAATCTCTGTTGCCTTAACATCAACAATATCCCCCTCTTTAATATCAGGGTTTCTGGAAGATATAAAATTAAGATGCTCCCCTGCCCACACGTTGTAACCCATTGCTGAATCAGGGTGCAGTTCTGATGCGTAGAATCTTACTGTCTTACCTTCCAGGTTTTCCCCAGCGTTAAGAGCTGCCTCAAAGGATTCCGCATCACCATAATCCAATACTGTTGATGCGCTTCCGCAGCCGGTAAGCATTAACATTGCTATCATCAACATGCTTGCGATACTTCTCAATCTTTTGTTCATAAATTATCCCTCTCTTTAAAGTGTTAATCCTGTGTACCACTTGATCTTAGCGGTTTCATCTTGTTTGCCAGAAGCATTTCATTAATATCGATAATGCTTCCCGGATGCGTATTAAAAAAAGACATTAACAGCGCATCCCTTGGATCCCGAGCATACAGGGTGTCCATGTGGTAAATCTTAAGTGCCTGCTGAGTCTCTTTTAGTGTGAAATCTGCAGCATAGCATATCCTTAATATAATGTCCCTCTGCTTGGTGACCTTCTCCTCAGAAAGTAGCTTGTATCCATATCCCTGAGAAATATCAGCCTTAAGAAGTACGTCCTGTTTAAGGACTCCTTTCTCTTTGAACCTCTCGTTCATATATCTCATAAAATCTCTATTGCCATCCAGAAGATCCTCTTCATTGGAATCTACAAAATCGCCAATATTCTCAGGATGTGTATGCTCGAGTATCTCTTCCAGTTCTTTAGTATTCTTTTTATACATTGATATCCCCTTTGCTGTGCTATACTTTAATAAATAACAGGTGAGGTGCTAATATGTTTGACAGTTCATTACCGATTTCTTTTTATAAAGAGCTCGCTCCGCTCAGTGAAGAGCATCAAATATATATTGTCCAGCATATAGAGACTAAAAAGGTTTATTTAAAGAAGACCCTTAAAGTCTACAATCTACCTGTATATGAACAGCTGTTCAAGTACCACGTAAAAAACACTCCTCGCCTATATGCCCTTTATGAGCACGATGATCTTCTTACTATCATTGAAGAGTACATCTCAGGTGATACTCTCCAGGAAGTGATAGATCTATGCGGACCCGTTTCTGAAGCTGACGCTGTATCATACTCGATTAAGCTTTGCGCTATCCTCATAGAGCTTCATTCACAGACTCCTGTACTGATCCACCGTGATATCAAGCCATCCAATGTCATCCTTACAGAAGATGAAAGGATCATCCTCATCGATCTGAATGCCGCCCGTCAATGTCTTGGTGAAAAAGACCGCGACACAAGGCTCATTGGTACTGAAGGTTATGCTGCTCCGGAGCAGTTTGGTTTTGGCAACTCATCATGTCAGACTGACATATATGCTGTAGGTAATCTAATTAAAGCGCTTATTGGTCTTGATAAGAACCCGTCCATGAAGGTTTCGCCAAAACTGGTATCAATAATTAGCAAATGTCTTGAAATGAATCCAAAAGATCGGTACCAGTCAGCCTCACTATTAAAGACTGCTCTTGAGAAGCTCTAATGAATTCCCTCCTTATAGGTACATTATAGCAACAATAAAAAACTATACTCCCACCGCCACAGTGGGAATAATATAAAAAATTGGTGAACAATATGAAACTAGTCAACTGTCCTGTTTGTGGAGCCAGGTGCTCAGCAGATATTGAAAAATGCCCGGAATGCGGTTTTGAGATCAGACAATACTTTGAAAAAAGAACCACTTCCAATAATAAGAAAAAGATGCCAGTCCTGCTGATTGCCTGCGCATGTGTCACAATACTGGCAATCATCCTTATATTGGGCATAGCATCCCGCAACAAGAAAGAACTGGAAAAACACGCAGAAAATGCGGAGTCACTTGAAGAGATATTTCCAGAAGCCGTAAAAACACAGGACGATACAGCCACATCAGTCGCGCCTACAGCAGATATAGACGTAAGTGGTGTGTATAGCGGTGACGACCATGAAATCCTCGTGCTTAATTCAGATGGGCTTGCTTATTACTACTGCACCGAAATCTCATTTACAGAGCTTGAATGTCCCTGGTCTATCAAGGACGACTTAGTCTATATTGAACTCTCCCGGCTGCATTGCATAGTTACAGCAAAGATTGATGAAAAAGAACTTCTCTTTAAGTCAGACAGCACCAATTGGAACACTGAGCTGTTTACTCGCCTTGACGTAGAGCCTGAACAGTATCTTACTAAAGCACTCTCAACCTATGATCCAAATGCCACGCTAAACAAAGATGGAACAATTACTTATCAGCTTGACGGGATCAGCTATACACTTCCAAAATCATTTATAGATTTTAATGATGAAGCAGATAACCAGGATGACTGGTCAGCCTTCGTTGATGAAGATGCCCAGGCTGACTATGTTTCTTCTGTTCTGTTTTACAGAGCATTAGGGTCACTGCCAAAAGAATCTGAAGTTAAGAACAACGCCAAAGATTTTGCATCAAGATTCCTTAATGAAGCTTCCATTACTTCCTATACCGCAACAACAGTAGCCGGGTACCCCGGTTACCTCTGCGAAGTGACCGGGTATCTTAATAAAGGCTTTGCCGCATTGCAAAACTATGAAGTATCTGGATATATTGCTGTTTTTAATAACGAGAATACTCACAAGAACAATTACGTTATGTTAGTACAGAACGCTAACAGATCTATCGACAATTCAGACGTTTTTGGCAATATATTAAAATCTGCTCAATGACGATGATTGTTCACATAAGACGAAGGGGCCTCGCCCAGATTAGTGCGACAGCCCCTTAATTATAAATTCAAAGTATTATTACTGGCTCGCTCATTATCCCCATTGAAATTACATTGTAGGTACTTGTAAATGAGTCTCCACAACTTCTAAATGAATCCGGTCCAAGCCAGACCATATCATCGCCAATGAGATGAAGCTGTCCAAACCCATTATATCGATTTCCAAGAAGAATCAGCTTTACTCTGCAAGCCTCTTTGCCATGTATTGATGTATTTTGTGGAGCAAAAGCAACTATCTGGGCCTTTTCTTTTGGAACACAAAAAATCACAGAAAAAAGCCGCAGCCCAAAGGATTTTCCTCCCCTAGCAACGGCTCTTTACCTTACTTTATGATCAGCTTCAGTCATCTACTTCAACAATGCCGCCATCCTTTACATTAACAGTCATGCCGTTCTTCACATATGACAGGAATTCTTCTCCAAGGCTATCAATGGTTGGCATTTTAGCCTCTGTCCAGATATCTGCTAAAAGAACTCCCGCAGCGCCAATAGAATCAATTGGGTTTGCAAAAAGCATGCAGGCGGGCTGCCTTCCGTAATCAGCAGCTGTAAATAAGATCATGCCACCAGTGGTTGAACCGATGGTCTGGGGAAGACAGAGCGCTACTCCTGCCATAGGTTTTTTGTATATGTCAGGATTGTTCTGATCTGAACAAGTTGCCTTTTTGTCTCCTGTAAGAAAACTCGTCTGATAACTTGCAAGTGTATTAAAACCGCCATGAGAAACAAGCGCTGTTGCACTGCATTGTCCCGGTATCACTACTCTACCCTTAAACTCTTTCATGATTACATCCTCCCCTTCCCAGTGATCATTTGTAAGATCTTTTTGTCTTCATAGAATCTGCATGAGGTGTAAGTCCTCAGTTTATTGGAATTGGTGATTATTGGAACGGAGTGAACAAGCGGATTATCACAATATATCAAAGGACAAATATAACTAAGTGTCAGATGGATTTCCTCTGCCATGCTCTCTTCTTTGCTTCCCCTGATTGCGTCCAATACTCCGGGTGCAGCAGTAAGTACGGTGGGAATCATTGTAGTCTTTTTCCCACTTTCTTTAACTCCCTCATATATGTCGTGAATCCAGCCTTTAAGCTCAGATTTTGAAAGATGAGGACAGCCAATGAAACACATTTTAGGCTTTGCATCTTTGTTCTTCCAAATGATCGGATAACTATCTATTACTCTTTGGATTTCTGCATCGTCTATTACATAAGTCCTGGCGTTATCTGCTATAAGACTCTCTCCCAGCTCAACGGCTTCCGGAGTAAGCTCGTCGATATGATAAAGACCTACTGCGCCATTGGACGCTGTAGCAGCCCCGAAGTTTTTCAAATAATCGCAAACGCTTGGAGAAAGTTCTTTTCCCAGAAAATCTGATAACCCGTAGACATATGGCACATCTTCCATGACTTTCATGCCTATGGCAGAACCCAGAACCTGCGCGGGCGGAAGCTTAGTTGTCTTAACTTCCACCTTCCAGGTGGCCTTTCTGCCTTCGTCTGTAAGAAGCCCAAACTTTGGAACACATCCAAGAATTGATCCAAAAAGTTCTATGATTCCTGAATTTCTGTTGCATCTTGCTCCCAAAACAGAATTGGCATATACAACTGCCGAGGACTCAGCCCAGCTAAGAATATCGCCTTTCTTTGGCCTGTTGCCCTGCTCATCAAAGTAGCAGGCACACGAAAAACTGTCCTTACTTTTAAGTCCAAGTTTAGACAGCTGCTTTTCATATCTCTTTTGCTCGGAATACATGAATTTATGAACTGCCCTCACCGACTCCACGTCGGAAAGGGTTTCTGTTATGCCGCAAAGCGGCATGAACCTGTAGGATGCTCTATGCATCCTGCAGAACAGGGCATGTCCACTATGCCCCTATCCCATTGGCTTACCTTTGGGAATACTTTCCTCAAGATATTTGCAGCTCCATTTATGTCTGCATTTGTTATTGTACCATCGTAGTGCCTGTAAAGTCCTCTCTGT
>NZ_JAGBLU010000128.1 GCF_017635265.1 Butyrivibrio sp. | reverse complement strand
TTCTTTTTATACATAGGATTCTCCGCGAAGGTGCAAGGTTTTTAATGCAAAAGTAATGATTTCCTTGCATCTATTATCTCACGGAGTGCCCACAAAGTCAGTAAATATCAGTGGTTATTAATTGTTGAGCACGCACTAAATTAGAATAGTCTAAATTCAAGTCATCGTCTAACGAATAATAAGCTACGTTAATATTCCGTGAGCCTAGTTTCGTATGTGAGATATGCCCACCATCTTTAGGATTTAATGATAAAACTGTATCTCCATCGTTTAAAATAGCATTATAGACTATTTGATTTGCCTGAGTTCCTGAATTTGGCTGTATATTTACTTTGTAAGATGCGTCGGGTATGTTAAACAAATCAAGTGCTAATTGTTCAGCATAATCTTCAATTTCATCAATGGATTCTACATTTGGAAAATATCTATTACCTCGAACACCTTCGGTTGGGATTGTTGATAATGGCATGGATTGTACCTCAAGAACTTCTTGGAACGGATAACTGGTACAGGCTGTAAGATTGATATAAGAGTTTTGTTCTAAATTGTACTTGTCTATAATAGAATTATATTTATCATACTCATCGCCTAGGAAGCGTTTCATAACAAACATTTTTGTCATAGTCCTTTCTTTATTAACCGATAATCTACAATTATCTATCACTTATGATTTTTAGATTATTTCTAGGATGTTTGCTTTCCAATATTTCTCGTTGTTTTGCCAAAGAAACATGAGTATATATTTCGGTAGTATGTATAGAACTATGCCCCAACATTTTTTGAATATAGCGTATATCAACGTCGGCTTCTATTAGCTCTGTAGCAAATGTATGTCTGAACATATGGGGAGTAATATGGGGAGATGATGGAAGTGATTTGGCGTACTTTTGAAGCATACGTCTGACGGATTGGTCAGAGATTCGATTTCCGGAAGTATTAACAAAGAACGGACCGGAGGTAGTGATTACTGAAGAGTATAGCGTGTAGTAGTCTACTATGGCGTTAAATGAATCATTGCAGCCAACGTGGACAATTCTTTCCTTCGAACCTTTGCCATGAATAAGGATATCATGCGTAAAAAAATCAACATCTGATGTATTGATGCCGATTAGTTCTGATATGCGAATGCCAGTTGAAAAAAGTAGTTCACACACTGCGATATCTCTAGTTATTTGCATGTATTTAAATTTGGAAATAGAAGTGTTTTTAAGACTATACATGATGGTATATAACTCTTCTACAATATGTAGTGGAATGGTTTTGGGAATTATAAAAGCTTCTTTGAAATGGTACTGAATTTTATCCCATGGATTTTTATCAATAATGTCATTTATAATCATATATTTGAAAAAAGCTTTTAACGAAGCAATTTTTCGCTTGACTGTTTTGGGTTGGTATTGAGAATGACAGTACCTTAAATAATCTTCAAGACTATGTTTTTCATAAAACATTTTTTTATTATGACAGCTATTTTCTATGTATTTTTTATATTGAATTAAATCTCTTTGATACGCGGTAATGGTTTTTGGGGAAAGTTGCTTTTGATACTGACAGCAATTTAAATATTCAATTATAATTGTTTTTAATGATTTCATGTTGATTCTCCTTATAAAAGACAGATAATTTATTTACTTATCGGAGAGAATCAACTTTGGGGTGAATAATGATACTACGCAAAAGGATACAAATGAGAGTTTTAACGTAAGCGTCTAAATAATCCGCCTATGATTTAATCCGCTACTATGGTTTACTTTAAAAAATTGAAAAAACTAACTAGTTTTTTTAGGAAACCAGGTATGGATCCGATCACACAGGATGTTCGCACAGCCCAATGGGCTGAAATTGTTCGCAGTTGTCACGAACGCCCCGCAGGTCAATCAGCCAAGAAATGGCTGGATGAAAACGGGATCAATGAAAAACAATACTACTATTGGCAACGAAGGATAAGAAATCTCGTTGCCGGAACCACCAGCAAGTCATTACCAGCGACTCGTTCAAACGGAGAAGTTAAAGCATCTGTTGTCCCCCCCCAGCAGAGCATGAGGTTACTAAAAGATGTTACACAAAGAGGTAGCGCCAAGCATGGCTTGGCGCTATAATAATCAGAGGATAACTTGGCAGCAATCAGGTTAAAAAACATCAAGAAATACTTTTTAGGCGTAAAAAGATAGGAAGTTCACAATCGGCTGAAAAATCATCCGGTTGTTGAGTATAAAATAAGCAATTCATAGATCCTGTTAGAGAAAGTTGAGGAGATGGGAATGATGGTAAATGAAAATGAACATCAAGGTGTTTCACGGATTTTAGAAGCAGTACTTAGGGAAAGGAAAGCAAAGCTGTCAAACCCAAATGGTTCTGTGATTGAGGTTAATTATAGTGCATTAGATCTTCTCAAACTCTTTATGGAGAGCAATTATGGTAAGAGTGATTTTATTGGGATTGCTGCTGAAATGTCAAAGAGGGCACTTGAGAACAAAACTGATAAAGATATGTATTGGAGATATGCGACTTTAGTGAATGCTGCTCCGGGGATGCTTGAGAAAAATGCAGTACAAGAACTTGTGAATCTCTTACGAGCATATGAGCTCATCGATTGTGGTCAAGACGGTTTGTTCTTTGTAACAGAAGAAGGAAAGAATGTTGTAAATAAAGCAATAATACTGATGGATCAGGTAAAAATAGAAAGTGTAAGCACTCAATCATAAGTACGACATAAAGAAGAAACTTCCATTTTGACGTTGATTTCATGAATTTGCGAATTGATAACAAAATTAAGATTTTTCTTCAAGAAGATTAAATAGCTTTTTGATGTTATTAGACCATTGGAGAAGATTGACAGAGAAACTGGCAGAAAGGTTTATAATAAAGATAAATCAAGGACTAGAGAGATTGCGCATAGAAAAGTGGAAAGTTGCTTTGAGAAATATAGAAACCAGTTGAGAGACCCTCATGAGATTAATGGTACTATTATGTACGTACTGTAATGTGATAGAATTAGTGATTTTATTTGCTTAATTAAATTGGAGATTTTAAACTTATGAAGTTAAGACTAAAAAATGTAGGTAGAATTATAACTGAAGCTGAAATCGACATTAATGGAATAACGGTATTAGCTGGAAAAAATGGAACAGGTAAGAGTACAATAGGAAAGGCGTTGTATTGTACTTTTAATTCTTTTCATGATTATGATGAAAAGATAGTAAAAGAACGAGAAAACTCTATTTTTAGATTGGTTAGAATAATCAGTTCTAATAGGACGATTACAAGATTAGGTATACAGAATTTAAGGAAAAGTATACGTGAATTGATAGACACATATAGTTTTGAAAAAAATGATGATAAGATAAGAGAGTATTTACTCGATGTTGTTGGAGCAACCAAAGAAGATTTGGAAGGTGAGCTTTTTTCAAGAATCAGAGGTGTCTTAAATGCAGATGATACTGAGATATTAAAAGCTATTCTTTCTAGAAGTATTGAGGCAGAATTTGGTTCGCAACTTGGACACGTGAACTATAGAGATAATGAATCTCGAATAGAACTTGAATTAAAGAATGAAAAGATATCCTATTCATTCAAAGCTGATGAAAGTATTAATATTTCAGAAAAAATCAGATTGATTAAAGATGTAATATACATAGATGATCCTTATATTTTAGATAATATGCAAAATGGATATTTTTTTGATCGAAATATGGGGCATGTTAATAATCTTGTAAATAAGCTTAGAAAAATAGAATTGAAGGAAACATCTGCAGTTGATGATGTTATTACAGATAATAGACTAAAAAGTATTTATGCAAGATTTGATTCTATTTCAGTTGGTAATCTAATCAACAATTCCGAAAAAGGATTTTCATATTCAGACAGTGGTCTGAAAGAAGATATGTCTATAGTAAATATTTCCACGGGAATAAAGTCATTTGTTATTCTTAAAACACTACTTCAAAATGGTTATCTTGAAGAGAACGGAATAGTGATTTTAGATGAACCAGAGACACACCTTAACCCGGATTGGATGTTGATCTATGCCGAAATAGTTGTAAGCTTACATGAATTATTTGGAATCAATTTCTTGATTAGCACTCATAATTCAGAGTTTTTAAGCTTCATTGAGTTCTTTACAAGGAAATATAACGTTGATAGTAAAGCAAAGTATTATTGGCTAAAACAAAATGAAAAAGATAGTTTGGTTACAGATATAGAGGATGTTAGTGATAAATTAGAGGTTATTTATTCTAATCTAAGCAGATCTTTTTTGAGAATCAGTGAGGAGTTAGATTGTATAAATGAAAATAAATGATATTGAATTTGGTGGTAATCATTCTATTAAAACTCTAAAGGAAACATCCTGGGATAGCAAGGGTGATGCATATATGACGGACTGCGAAAAAAGAGTTATAGATTTTGATCAAGCTAAAACAAATTACTGTAATGATTTAGGTAAGTCAGAAGAGTATGCTGATTCTGCAGATTCGTTATGCTTTACTGCAGATAAGAATAAATTTTATCTGATAGAATTTAAAAATGGTGATTTTAGCAGTAAAGACATAACTAAAAAGGCCAAGGACAGTGCCTTTGTACTAAGTGGAATAATGAAGAAAGATGTTAATTGCATTAGAAACAGTGTGATTTTGGTTTTAGTATATAATGGTGAAGTGAGAAAAATAGAGACTAGAGACAAGATTGCTATAGCTAAAGCCAATAGAGGAAAGGGAGACTTTGCTGTATTTGGGCTCGAGAAACTTAAGGGCTTTTATTATGACAAGATTCTTGTTTATGAAAAGGAACAATTTCAAAAATCATACATAATAAATGAAATTGTTTCAATCAGCTGATTTTTTTATTAAAAAAATTGAATGAAAAAAAAGAGAAGAAAAAATTGACAAAATTGTAATTCTTATTCCTTGTTACAATGAAAGTAAAACAATAGAGAACGTAGTTACGGATTTCAAGAGAGTTTTACCTGAAGCTACAATTTGTGTATATGGAATTGGAAGTGTTTGGTTGAACCCACTTATGACATTAAGGGATGCTTCTCCGGTAAAGGAGTTACTTGATGAATTTGGAGTGCCTGAAAATCATGTGGTTTGGGCTACAATTGCACTGGGATATCCTGAAGCTCCGGGTGTGTTACTTCAGAAGAATGAGAAAGTGATTAGATTTGTGTGAGAGCAGTAGCTTTTGTGAGATAAAAATTGACAGAGCAATGATATGATTTGTTTACATACGGTTTATTATGATTGCAATAATCAGAATGTAGAGTGGAGAAAAATAGAATGATTAATGAATTTACAATAGAAAACTTAGGCCCAATAGAATCAGCAAAAATTAACCAGTTGGGGAATATTAATTTGATTATTGGTGAAAATAGCTCCGGAAAGTCTTTTTTGCTTAAAGCTCTCTACTCTGTACATAAAAGTATTGAGGAATTTGGAAAAGGCGATGACATTAGGAAAGTAAATGAAATTATAGCCGATAAACTCAGGTGGACATTTCAGGCAGACGCCTTAGGAGAATTAGTTAATCATACAGCGGGAAATACTTGCAGTATTAGCTTGGTGGATGATCATTCTAGTTTCAGTATGAGATTTGGTAAAAAAGCTACAGTAGCAATTAATGATGTAAATAATGATATTGGGAGATTGGACTATAATTCTGTATTTATTCCTGCAAGAGAAATACTTTCTATACAGAAGATTATCTTGAGGAGCCGTGATATAGATAAAGTTTTCGGCTTTGACGATTCTCAATATGATCTAGCTAAAGCATTGCAGTTAATGCCATCAGTTGATGATGGCGATGTGCTGAACTCCTCTAAAAAGCAATTACAGGATATGATGAATGGAACTATAGAATTAGATGCTAATACCAATAAGTGGCAATATATAAATAATGGTATAGCATTTACGATTGGAACGGCTTCTGAAGGAATCAGAAAGCTTGGAATGTTGGAAAGGCTTATAGATAATCACTATATTTCTTCTGACTCTATTGTTTTTATTGATGAAATTGAAGCAGGCTTGCATCCATCAGCAATAGTAAAGCTTATTGAGGTAATAGATGAGTTGGTTGAGAAAACAAATTTACAGTTTTTTATATCAAGTCATTCATACTTTGTTATAAAAAAGATGAATTTACTAGCGATGAGGCAGGGGAAAATCGATTATATAAAGTGTATCATGCCAAATAACAAAAGCTTTGTGTTGCATGATTTTAGGGATGGAATGCCTAATAATCCAATTATTGAGGAATCAGTTAGATTATATGAAGAAGAAGTAGATGGGGTGCTATAAGTAATGACAATACAAGAGTCAGGAATCATATTCGGAGATTATGATGAGAATGATGTTTATCCTATTGAAAAATCTAAGAAATATAGCGAAATAAAGTCCAAAGGAGTTTCTTCTGTAGAATTTGTATTGCATTGGAAGAATAAGAAAATTATGTTTGTTGAAGCCAAAAATTCTGCACCTAATCCTAATAATCCGGATAGTGAACAGAGGTTTGAAGAGTTTCTGCAAGAAATAAACATAAAATTTGAGGATTCTTTCGAAATTTTTGAAAGAGTTTGGCTGGAGCGTGAAATTGGTGGGATATTTGATAGAATAGAAGTACAGTCATGTGAAATTATATTTTTATTGGTGATTAATGGTTTTAATAAAGAGTGGTTGGTTCCTATTAAGGAGGGACTGGAGCAAATCTTGAAAGAACATAGAACACTATGCTTATTATGGCATCCTAAAGTGTTGGTTATAAATGAACAACAAGCAGCAAGCAAGGGGCTTGTTATTAGTGAATAGATGTGATGGATACTTTTCATAAAAGGAATCCAGAGCTAAGGGAAGCGCTTGAGGATCTTGATGAGTTTTTATTCGGATAAAAATAAGCCCTACTGAGTTGCTTGCCGAAAGCATTTCAGCAGGGCTTTGATTTTGAGTGGTAAAATGACTGGAAGTTAGGATATCAGTTATTGAGTGGTATAATCACTGGAAGTTAAGATAATGAGATTAGAATGAACGCAAAACGAACGCAAAAAAATACGTTCGCTTTTGCGTTCGTTTATTGATAGGATTAATCTGCAATTATGATAAGAATGTTCAAAGTGATAATCCGGATTTCAAACATCATTGCTGCGTTATTGAGGAAGCCTGATTTTTATTGAAAAGAGGTTTTATTTTTGTCATTCCCTCCATCTTCTGTTACAATAGGACTGCCAAAATTTTAAATTGTTAAGGAGAGTCTTATTGATGAACATCAAAAATGTACTTGTTGCACAGTCGGGGGGACCAACTTCTGCTATTAATGCCAGTCTGGCAGGAGTGTTGAAAGCTACTATTGATTCTGGTGAGTTTGACCGATGCTTTGGAGCAATCAACGGCATTTTAGGTGTCTTATCGGAGAACTACTTGGATTTAACGGATAAAGCGCAGAAAGATTCAGACTTTATAAAACTCTTAACTCATACACCCGCCATGTATCTGGGAAGCTGCAGATTCAAGCTTCCTGAATACAGAGATGATGATTCTTCATATTCTTTTATTTTTTCACAGTTTAAAAAACTTAATATTGGAGCATTTTTCTATATTGGGGGAAACGACAGCATGGATACTGTGCTGAAACTATCAAATTATGCAAGAGAGATTGGCTCTGACATAAAGATAATCGGAGTGCCTAAAACAATAGACAATGATTTATGCCATACAGATCACACTCCGGGATTTGGATCCGCTGCAAAGTATATAGCAAGTTCAATACTTGAGATTGCACATGACACATTTATCTATGCGGTTAAGTCTGTGACTATTGTTGAAATTATGGGGCGCGATGCAGGATGGCTTACAGCGGCAGCAGCTCTTGCAAGAAATAGCTATTCATCAGCACCTCACCTTATTTATCTTCCTGAAGTAGCCTTTGATAGGGAGCAGTTCCTTGCAGATGTAAGAGGCGAATTATCTAAACGGAATAACGTGATAATAGCTGTATCTGAAGGAATAAGAGATAAGGATGGAAACTATATCACATCCAGCAAAGCAATGGCTGACACTTTTGGACACCAGCAGCTTTCAGGCGCAGGAAAGGCACTGGAGTTTTTGGTAAAAGAAAACATTGATGTTAAGGTTCGTTCCGTAGAGATAAATGTTCTTCAGAGATGTGCTGCACATATGGCCAGCGCGGTTGATTTGGAGGAGGCGTTTGCTCAGGGAAAAAAGGCAGTTGATTTGGCAGAAGAAGGACAGACAGGCTGTATGGTTGTACTTAACAGAATCAGCAACAATCCTTATATGGTTGAGTACGGCTATGCACAGATCAAGGAAATAGCTAATGAAGCAAAATCTGTTCCCGGGGAGTGGATAAGTGAATCCGGCAATGATGTCAGGAAAGAACTGGTAGATTACTTAAGACCTCTCATCAGAGGCGAAGTAGAACATAATTACGAAGATGGACTGCCTAAATATTTGGACATTTCACATCTGAATCATTGATGAATCTATGATGTATGATGTATAATGTTAATTTGAATTACAATGCAATCATTGCGTATTTCACAAGGTAAGTAAATTTGTTTTAGGAGGCTTTTTTAATGCTTACAAATAAGACCATTTTGGTAACAGGAGGAACAGGTTCTTTTGGCAATACATTTGTACCCATGACTCTTGCAAAATATAACCCTAAGAAGATTATCATTTATTCTCGTGATGAGATGAAGCAGTGGAATATGGCTAAAAAATTCCAGGGAGATAGCAGGGTAAGATTTTTCATTGGTGATGTAAGGGATAAGGATAGACTTTACAGAGCTCTTAATGGAGTAGACTATGTTGTACATGCTGCAGCAACCAAGATTGTTCCAACGGCTGAGTACAACCCTTTTGAATGTATAAAGACTAATGTCAACGGTGCCATGAACCTTATTGATGCCTGCATAGATACAGGTGTTAAAAGGCTTGTTGCTCTTTCAACAGACAAGGCAAGTTCTCCGGTTAATCTTTATGGTGCAACCAAGCTTTGCTCAGATAAGCTCTTTATCGCGGGCAATTCCTATACGGGTGGCAAGACTAAATTCGCAGTAGTTCGTTATGGTAATGTTATGGGCTCACGTGGCTCTGTTATTCCGTTCTTTATCGAAACAGCCAGAACCGGAAAGCTTACTATTACAGATAAGCGCATGACAAGATTCATGATTTCTCTTGAGCAGGGCGTTGAGCTCGTTTGGCATGCATTTGATGATATGGAAGGCGGAGAGATATACGTTAAAAAGATTCCATCTATGAATATCTGTGACATAGCAACTGCAGTTGATGCAAATGCCGAGCAGGTCGAGATTGGAATAAGGCCGGGTGAGAAGCTCCATGAGCAGATGATCGGTGTAGAGGATTCACATTTTACATATGAGTATCCTGAGCATTACAAAATATTGCCTCAGATATGTGAATGGGGTAACTTTGAGGATATGATCAAAGGCGGAGTAAAGGTTCCTGAAGGCTTTAGCTATACTTCGGACAATAATAAGGAATGGATGAGTATTCCGCAACTTCAGGAGTGGATAGAGCAAAACAGGCATAAAATTGGCAGCATCTAAAATATAATTGTTACTATCAAGGTGATAATTGGGGATAAGTTTAAGCTTTGATGGGGAGAGCGTATGAACGCAAAATATAGGACATTGCAAGTATATATTCTGTGGGCTCTTGATATGGCCTGCGTTATAGTTAGTTATATGATAGCCAGCTTTATTAGATACAATTCGAAAGCTGACTATGGTGACAAGACACTTCATTATCTGGTTTCTGTAATATTTTTGCTGGTGGCGACAGTCTATACTTTTATGGCTGACTGGAACAGGGATTTTATTGTAAGAGGCTGGTTTCAGGAATTTTTAAATGTATTAAGATTTGTGGCAGTTATATCACTTGTGTCTTTAGTTACAGTATTTTTTATTCAGTGGTATGAAATTCTTTCCAGACTTGTAATTATAAATTTTGTTTGGATTGAGACTTTGCTTACTTTGGTTGTCAGATTGACTTTTAAGGAGATTTTTAAAAAGCATTTATCCTCTGAAAAAAATGTCATCAATGTTGTTGTCGTTGCAGAAAAGCCATTGGTTGAAGAGACAATCAATAACCTTATGAATAGAAGAGATTCTGTCGGATATAAGGTTGTTCGTGCATATGCTGTAGATGCCCCAAATTCCAAAAATAATCCGGTAAAAACAGACAATAGAATTGTTTTTGATAAAAAATCTGAAAGTGTAACTTCTGAAAACGAACCATGGTACATTGGCGATGTGCATGTGCATGAAGGAATTCATAATCTGACAGAGAGACTTTTGACAGATCCATTTGACGAGGTATTTATAAATACTCCTAACATACCTCAAAACAGCATGGAGAAGATTATCCTTGGATTTGAGGAAATGGGTATTACAACCCATTACAATCTGGAACTTCCGGGAATAAGTAAGGCACATACGCAGTTCGATGAATACATGGGATATTCAGTCATTACATATTGCATGAATCGCAATAGTTATAAGAGATTATCCATTAAGAGACTTATGGACATAATTGGCGGCTTTGTTGGATTAGTTCTTACAGGAATCATCACGCTTTTCCTTGCTCCGGCAATTAAACTTGATTCTCCGGGACCTGTTTTCTTTTCTCAGACTCGTATTGGGAAAAATGGGCGTAGATTTAAAATCTATAAGTTCAGATCCATGTATATTGATGCTGAGGAGAGGTTAAAAGATCTTCAGGATCAGAACGAAATGAATGGTCTTATGTTCAAAATGGAGAACGATCCACGTATTACAAAGGTCGGAGCATTTATTCGAAAGACCAGCCTTGATGAGTTTCCACAGTTTTTGAATGTGCTTAAGGGCGATATGTCATTGGTTGGAACTAGGCCACCGACAGAGTCTGAGTTTGAGCAGTACAACGAGCATTACAGAAGGCGTCTGTCTATGACTCCGGGACTTACCGGGCTTTGGCAGATTAGCGGCAGAAGTGATATTCAGGATTTTGATGAAGTTGTAAAACTAGACCTTCAGTATATTGATAACTGGAGTCTTACCGAGGATATAAGGATACTTCTTAAGACTGTTTATGTCGTGCTTTTTGGCAAAGGCGCAAAATAATGGTTGTGGAGTATCACAATGTTATTTAGGTATGAAAGAGACATGATATGTTAGAGAAAAATATAGCTTTAAATGGCAAAAGAATACTTGTAACAGGGGCAGCTGGGTTCATCGGTGCCAATTTGTGTAAAGAACTATTGAGATCATATAGAGATATTCATATTTACGGAATTGATAATATGAATGATTATTATGATCCTAAGATTAAAAATGACAGACTGCGTGAGATTTATGAGCTGGCTTGTTCTGAAGATGAATCTGGCAGTACTGATAAAATGAGTAAGGATGTTGTAACTGATACGGGCAAATTTGATTTTGTACGTGGAAGCATTGCTGATAAAGAGCTTGTGAACTCTGTATTTGAAGAGTTTAAACCGGAGGTAGTTGTTAACCTTGCTGCGCAGGCGGGAGTTAGGTATTCAATTGAGAATCCTGATGCATATATTGAGTCTAATATTATCGGATTTTACAATATTCTTGAGGCTTGCAGACATTCATATGATGGATATAGAAAAGTGTCGGATGATCAAAGTCCAATAAATGAAACAGATGATAATTATGCAGGGGTTCAGCATCTTGTTTATGCATCAAGTTCAAGTGTATATGGCTCCAACAAAAAGATTCCATATAGCGTAGAAGATAAGGTTGATAATCCTGTTTCTTTATATGCTGCAACTAAAAAGTCCAATGAACTTTTGGCCCATTCATATTCAAAGCTCTACGGGATTCCTTCAACAGGACTTCGTTTCTTTACTGTTTACGGTCCTGCAGGACGGCCGGATATGGCATATTTTGGATTTACCAACAAGCTTGTAAATGGTGACAAGATTAAGATTTTTAACTATGGTAACTGTAAGAGAGATTTTACTTTTATTGATGATATAGTTAAAGGCGTTGTGAATGTTATGCAGGTTGCTCCGTCAGAAAATGAAAATGGGGTAAAATACAGGATTTACAATATAGGTAATAATGATCCCATAAACCTATTGGATTTTGTGGATATTTTACAACAGGAGCTTATAGGTGCAGGGGTGCTTCCAAAGGATTATGACTTTGAGTCGCACAAAGAACTGGTTCCAATGCAGCCCGGAGATGTTGAGATAACCTATGCCGATGTTACTGCACTTCAGAATGATTTCGGATTTAAGCCGGAAACTCCTCTTCGCGACGGACTTAGGTCTTTTGCCAAGTGGTACAAGGACTACTATTGCTAATAGTTAATTATTTGCCTATACAAGTAATTGATAAGACGAAGTGTAGCAGATAAAGGATACTGATGTTTAGTTATAAGACGCCTAAATTCAATATAAAACTTAATACAAGAAAACTTAGCATCTTTTTTACAGTTATTTATGTAATTGGATTGATTCCGATGCTCCTTTTAGGATTTTATGATTTCCCGTCAGCTGATGATTTCTCTATGGCTCTTGAAACCAGACAGTATTTCGTACAGAATGGGGATATTTTTGGAACGATTATTGCTTCGCTTCAAAAATCATGGGTGGTGTACAGTCAGTACGAAGGTTATTTTTTTTCAATAATTCTGACTTGCATTTGCCCGAGTGTTTTTGGAGAGGTTTTTTATTTCTTGACACCTTTTCTTGTTTTGGGAATGTTAACGTTTGGTGTGTGCTACTTTTTTGATGCTCTCTTTCTGCGGGCGCTGCACCTTGATAAAGACCTTACAAATGTTGTCAGAATGCTGACTTTGTTCATGATGGTTAATTGTCTTAATGGTGCAGGTACTAGAGTTGAGGCTTTTTACTGGTACAGCGGAGCCATCAATTATACTTTTACCTTTGGAATGGCATTCTTTTGGCTGGGACTTCTTATCAGGTCGGTTTATGATGTAGATGAAAAGACAAGATGCAGAAAACTGATATGGGCTTCAATTTGGGCATTCTTCATGGGAGGTGCCAACTATCTGTCAGCTCTTGAACTTGCCATTTGTTCAGTATTATTATTGTTTGTTTTTGTGATGGTCAAGCTTGGAAAGTTCGATATTCAAGGAATTGATGCTTCACAAAGAAAATCATTCGGTTATATTTGGATTCCTCTGGTTATCAATCTGATTGGTTTTTCTTTTTCATGTTTTGGGCCCGGCAATTCAAACAGATTTGCCGAGACAACGCAGATGAGCCCCGTGAAAGCGGTGTTTGTGTCTCTGTATAATACTTTTGATATGCTTTTCAATGATATGACCAGATGGGAAGTGTTGGTAATTCTTGTCATGCTTGTTCCTGTTTTTTGGAAGATGGCGGAAGGGCTTAGGGTGAAACTTGAGCACCCTATTTTATTTACATTGTTCTCATTTTTATTAGTGTCATCCAATATGACTCCACCTATTTTTGCTACTGCAAATATTGATGCCGGAAGACTTAAGGCATTAGCATTTATGGAATTTGTCTTTATGCTGGTGCTTGTATTGTTTTATTTGACTGCTGTGGCAAGACAATATTTTGAAGAGACATATGTGTGTGTTGTTGTTGAAAAATATAATGATATAAGTGAAGCTATAGTTGATGCTAATGTCAGCGAAAACAGTAATGACTTTTTTTATTCTGTACCTTCAATAATCATAGCAGGCTGCATAGCTATTCTTGCAGTTGGATCGGTTCTTTCAATAAAGCCTGAACCCGAGTATTACTCCTGTACATCGGCGCTTTATGATATTATCAGTGGAAGAGCGGCAACTTACAAACAGGAAAATGCGGAGAGACTTGGCATACTCCGCGATGATTCCATAAAGAACGCCGAACTTACTGAATACTCAGTTCATCCGGAAATGCTTTTCTATATGGATGTTACGCCTGACAGTAGTGAATGGATAAATCAGGCAACGGCTACATATTATGACAAAGAATCTACAGTTCTTTTGCCGAGGTGATAGTAGTTTAATTTGGAAAATATGATTTTTTAGAAATGATAAAAATATAAGTAATTATTATATATTGGAGTACTGCGATGAAAGAAATAAAAGAAAATTACAAAGTACTGGAATTTAAGGAATATGGCGATGAAAGAGGAAATCTTGTAGTTGCTGAAGGCTCGGGATTTGATATTCCTTTTGATATCAGGAGAGTTTTTTATATGTCAGGATCAGACCCTGATATAAGGAGAGGCAATCACGCCAACAGATATACACAGTTTGTACTTATCAATGTGAGTGGTAGCAGTAAGGTTCTTGTTGATGATGGAAAAAAGAAAGAAGTAGTTGTTCTTGATAAACCTAGAATGGGCCTTTATCTTGCTCCTATGGTGTGGAAAGAAATGTATGATTTTTCGCCTGATTCAGTTCTTTTGGTTCTTGCCAGCGAACACTATATTGATAGTGAATATATAAGAGATTATGATGATTTTATAAAAGAGGTTAATGAAGAGAACTGACAGTTGAATGTATTTTATACTTAGCCGTTCAGATAAAAGGTGGGTTAAAGAGGATAATATGTCAAAGATTTCAATTGTAATTCCTGTGTACTATAACTCTGATACACTGGAACTTTTGTATGCAGATATGAAGGAGAAAATTCTTGGAAAGCTTGGAGACTACGAGATTGTATTCGTAGATGACGGTTCAGGAGATAATTCCTGGGATGTAATCCAAAAAATTGCAGCTATGGATAAAAATGTAGTGTGTACAAGGCTTTCAAGAAATTTTGGTGAACATGCTGCAATACTTGCCGGTCTTTCAGTATGTACCGGAGACTGTGCTGTGACCAAACAGGCAGATCTTCAGGAGGATTCAACACTCATTCTTGATATGTATGAGAGTTGGAAACGTGGTAATAAGGTGGTTCTTGCCATTCGAGAATCCAGAGATGAGAGTGCTGTGAAAAAGTTTTTTGCAGGTTGCTATTACTGGCTTGTCAGAAAGACTATAAATAAGGATATGCCACAGGGTGGATGTGATTGCTATCTTGTGGACAGGAAAGCTATTGAAGTTTTAAAGCTTATGGATGAGAAAAACTCTTCTCTTACACTTCAGGTTATGTGGATTGGCTTTAAGACTGAAAAGGTTTATTTCCACAGAAAAGACAGAGAAGTAGGAGAGTCCAGGTGGACACTGGGCAAAAAAATTAAGCTTGTTGTGGATTCTATGATGAGTTTTTCATATTTTCCAATCAGATGTATGGCAACAATGGGATTTTTCTTTGCAATCTGTTCTCTTATTGGAATAATTATGGTAATTCATGAAAAGTTTACAGTAGGTACTCCGATTTTAGGATATGCGTCGATAATGTCTGTTGTGTTGTTTGGCTTTGGTGCAATATTCATCATGCTGTCAATACTTGGCGAGTATATTTGGAGGGCTTTGGAAGAAGCAAGGAAGAGACCTCCTTTTATTATTGATGAAGTGAAAAGACATGACGATAAGTGATTGATAAAATGAAAGAAGACCGGCTGATATAATGAGTGATGACGTAATTCAGCTGTTTGTTTATAGTTAAATTAGAGGGAAAAATATGGAAAAGATAATGCAGGGCCGCATGGACAGAGGCTTTGAAAGATATCAGAAGGAATATGAGGATAAAGCGTTAGAAGTTCTTCGTTCAGGTTGGTATATTCTCGGAAAAGAAGTTGAGAATTTTGAAACAGAGTTTGCCGACTATGTCGGAACAAAGTACTCGGTTGGACTTGCCAGTGGACTTGATGCTCTGTGGCTTGCCTTTAGAGTTATTGGAATCGGCAAGGGTGACGAAGTAATTGTTCAGGGCAATACTTATATTGCAAGTGTAATGGGAATCACAATCAATGATGCAACTCCTGTTTTTGTGGAACCTGATGAGCATTATCAGATTGATGCTGACAAGATAGAAGAGAAGATTACGGATAAGACTAAGGCGATACTGGTAGTTCACCTTTATGGGCAGGCTGCCAATATGACTAAAATTGTGGATATCTGCAAGAGGCATAACCTTAAACTTGTTGAGGACTGCGCTCAATCACATGGCGCGTGTCACAATGGACAGATGACAGGAAGCTTTGGCGATTTTGGATGTTTTTCTTTTTATCCATCCAAGAATATGGGAGCCTATGGTGACGCAGGTGCAGTCACAACCAATGATCCTGAACTTGCCCGATTAATGAAGATTTACAGAAATTATGGCAGTGAAAAGAGATATCACAACATGGTTGTTGGTGCTAACTCAAGGCTTGATGAACTTCAAGCCGGGCTCCTTAGAGTTAAGTTAACACATATGGAAGATATCACTAACGAGAGATATGAGCTTGGTCAGCGTTACGCAGAAGGCATCACTAATCCTTTGGTTATCAAGCCGACTGTTGCTGAAGGTTCTACCTGTGTATGGCATCAGTATGTTTTAAGAATACCTGCCAAGGAAGGTGAGGAGCAGAGCAAAGCACGTGATGCTTTCAGACAGTATCTTGAGGAGAATGGTATCATGACGCTGATACATTATCCGATTCCGCCTCACAGATCACAGGCTTATGAGTATCTTGAACTTCCTGTTGGAAGCCTTTCTATAACTGAAAAGTATGCAAACGAAGTTGTGTCTCTTCCGATATACACAGGGATGACTAAGGAAGAACAGCAGAGAGTGATTGAATGTGTAAATGCCTGGATGGGCTGATTTTGTAAAATATAGAAGATATAAAGAGGTTTTAAATGAATATAGTTTTATTATCAGGTGGCAGCGGAAAGAGATTATGGCCACTTTCAAATGATGTAAGGTCAAAACAGTTTATCAAAATTTTTCACCCTGAGAATGAGCAGACAACTGATAATTTTGATAAGGGTGAAATAGCACGTAAGGACGGACATAATCTTGAATCAATGGTTCAGCGTGTTTACAGTCAGATAAAGAAAATAGATTCTGATGCAAACATTACAATAGCAACCAGTAAAACTCAGGTTTCATCAATTCATAACCAGCTCGGTGATAAGGTTTCGGTTTGTGTGGAGCCTACAAGACGAGATACATTTCCTGCTATTGCCCTTGCTGCCGCATACCTTTCTGATAAGCTTGGTATTGACAGAGATGATGCTGTTATTATCTGCCCGGTTGATCCATATGTAGATGATAGCTATTTTGAGTGTTTTAAAGAACTTGATAAGATGGTTAAGTCCGGTGACTATAAGCTTAATCTCATGGGGGTTGAGCCAACATATCCAAGTGAGAAATATGGATATATCCAGCCTGAGACCAAAGACCATATCAGTAAAGTATCTGCATTTAAAGAAAAACCTGACGTTACTACAGCGCAGAAGTACATTGACGAGGGTGCTCTTTGGAACTGCGGAGTGTTTGCATTTAAGCTTGGTTACATTTTAGACAGGGCTCATGAACTTATTGATTTTAAGGATTATCAGGATCTTTATGATCACTATGGTGATTGCAGGAAAATCAGTTTTGACTATGCGGTTGGTGAACATGAGAAGTCTATTGGTGTTGTAAGATTTTCAGGCTCATGGAAAGATATCGGATCATGGAATACATTTGCCGAAGAAATGCATGAGAAGATTATCGGCAAGGCTGACATGGATGATACTTGTGAGAACAGCAACATAGTTAATGAATTGAATATTCCCATTATAGCAATGGGACTAAAAGACATGATTGTTGCCGCATCAAATGACGGGATTTTGGTTGCTGACAAGGCTCAGTCAAGTTATATCAAACCTTTTGTGGAGAAACTTGATAATAAGGTGCGCTATGCTGAAAAGTCTTGGGGAAGCTTTACTATTGTAGATATTCAGGATAAAGCCATGGTAATAAGGATAGTTCTTTTACCGGAGCACAAGCTTCACTACCATAGTCATGACCACAGGGATGAGGTATGGACTGTTATGAACGGTGAAGGAACTGTCATCCTTGATGGCGTGAAGACTGAGATAAAACCCGGTTCAGTAGTGTCAATAAAGGCTGGTCAGAAACACACTGTTATCGCTAAAACTGAGCTTGTTATCAATGAAGTTCAGATTGGTGATGAGATAAGCGTTGAGGATAAGACAAAGTACGATTTTCCTGAAGTATGACTTCTTGAACTGAATTTCAGAAATCCGCATATACTGCGGATTTCGTGAGAATATGAGTGAAGAGTCAACCAAGCCTCATCGACGAAGTCGATTTAAAATGGCTTGGTTGATGCAGATATGTTCATGATAAAAGGATGATTACGATGATCGCATTAACAGCTAAATAAGGGGAAAAGAATGAAAAAAGAAATGGCAATAGATAGATTCCTGAAAAATATAATCAGTAAGTATATGTATGAAATCTGTTTATGTCTTCTTTTGCTGGCGGCCTTTTTCATACGCATTAAGTTTGCTTCTGAAACTACACTTTCTCCTGATTATAACGATTACTATAAGGTGTGGGTAGATTATTATAGAGAGAACGGCATCATAAAAGGACTTGGTAATGCTATCGGTGATTATTATGTTCCGCTTAATGTGATGTATGCGATTTGCTCGCTCTTTCCGGTGGAGCCTTGGCTTCCGCTTAGTATTGTTGCATTTGTCTGTGAGCTTGTATCTGCTGTTTTTATTTGCAAGATTTTTTATCTTTTGACAGGAAGAAAACATCATTCAATGTTTGCCGGTGTTGCCACATTATTTCTTCCGTTTGTTGCTTTTAACGGTGCACTGTGGAAACAGGTTGATGCTCTTTATTCATGTTTTTTGGTGATTTCGTTGTATAAGCTTTTAAAACAGGAATACAGAGTTTCATTTATCTGGTATGGTGTGGCTTTTGCGATTAAGCTTCAGGCGATATTTTTTTTACCTGTTTATCTGATTTTATACATTACAGAAGGTTTTCACAGCTACGATAGGGTTTTAAAGGACTCCGGTAAAAGAAATACCTTCAGTATTTTAGAGTTTTTATGGATTCCGGCTGTTTATCTGATTGCAGGTCTTCCGGAAGTTTTTTGTCAAAATGGATTAAAGAAAACATATCTTTCATACCTGTATCAGACTCAGGAATTGGATTCTGAAGGGTATGGAATGGTTTCATTTTTTCCCAATCTCTATAACCTTGGATTTGATGATTTTGATAAGCTCTTGTCAGGAGCAGCTATAATGACTCTTTTTGTAGTATTGGTCATAATTGCGTTTTTTTGTTATAGGCGAAAGGATAACATAGATAGGAAAACTGTAGTTTACATTGCTATTTGGACCGCTTGGACCTGCGTGATTCTGCTTCCGGGAATGCATGAGAGATATGACTATGCTATGTTGCTTATACTAACACCTTTTGCTGTTCTGGTTAGAAAGAACATTGTGTGGCCTATGTTTATAGCTAATGTTTGCTCGCTTGCGACATATGCCTATGCTCTTTTTGGAGCGAGGGATATTGTTAATATGACTGTGGTTTCGCTGTTTTACGTTGGAGCTTATCTTTATACTTTGATTGATGTTGTTAAGCTTTTAAATGATGAGAACCATCAGGTGAGCTGAGGGATAATTGATTGTTTAAGATAAAAAAAGTATTTAATTTAATAATAGTTTTTTGCCTTTTGGTGGCGGCTGTTTTGGTGCTTGGGACAAGTACAGTAACTACGATTTATTATGACTATGGTTGTGATAACGATTGGCCACATTATGGAAGAGAGAATATATTGCTACTCCTGCTTTTTTTCGTAGGAGTAGTTTTTGTGTTTATGGTTTTAAAAAAACGTAGTGTGTTTAAGCAAAAAAGAGGACCTTTAATATTTGCTTTGGGATTTTGTATTGCATATTGCCTTGTATTGATTTTTGCCATAAGACCTCTTCCGGTAAATGATTCAAAAACATTGGACGATATTATTAATTCTTTTATGGTTGGAGATTATTCATCGCTGACCGGTAAAGAAGGATATCTTTACATTTGGCCATTTCAGCTTGGATATGTTGCTTTTGGGCAGGTGATGTGTACTATATTTGGAACCGGGAATTACATTGTCTGGGATTTGGTGCAGCTTATATCAATTCTTATTACAGTTTATCTCTTGTATCAAGTGACATGGGAGCTATTTGGTGATAGAGAAGTTTGCGGAATTATGGCAGTTCTTTCTGCAGGAATGCTTTTCTTTTACAATTATGTGACCTATATCTATGGAGACATCCTAAGCATGGCACCTCAGACTATCGCTCTTTTTTTTGAAATTCTGTATATGAAGAGAAAAAAGCTTCGCTATGGAATATGGTCCGGAGTAGCTATTGCGCTTGCTATAATGTTAAAAACCAATTGCGAGATTGCGATGATTGCGTTGGTAATGGTGCTTTTTTTGGATCTGATACAAAGGAAGGATGCTTCTGAAAGTGAATTTGCAGTTAAAAAAAGTAATGAAGGAAGCTTCGCTTGGATTAAAAGAGCTACATTGGGTCTGAGTGTAGCATTGGTCATGGTTATTTTGACTTTTGGTGTTAAGGGCTTAGTTAATGCGTATTACTGTAATGTGACAGGACTTGATAAGATTCCATCCGGAAGTCCTGCTGTTTCACATATTGCCATGGGACTTCAGGAAAGTGAACTTGAAGATGGTTGGTACAATGGATATAATTATCATGTTTTTGCGGAAAATAATTATGATACTGAGGCAACCAAAGCGGCAGCTATAGAAAATATTAAAGAAACCCTAAATGATTTTGCTAAAAGACCGCTTCATGCATGTAAGTTTTTTTTGAGGAAATTCCTCACTCAATGGGCGGATTCGGTATGTATATCAACTCATAACCTTGATCTTGTAAACAGGCATCATGACAATCCGACATGGCTGGCAGGCTTTCTGGTTTCAGGTTTTGGTTCCACTATAATGCAATGGGTTATGAATGTATACATGACGGTATGTTATCTTGGAGTTGTGATTTATCTGGTTGGGGTGCTTAGAAAAAAACATGTTTCTGACTCTGAGATGCTGCTTTTAATCCTGATTTTTGGTGGGATGGTTTTTCATGAGTTTTGGGAGGGTTCATCCAGATATGCCATGAGATACTATGTTTATTGGATTCCTTTTGCAGCTTATGGAATTAAGAGATTGTTAGATTTTATAGAAGTGAAATGGCTTAAAGAAAAAGGTAGATGATATTTTTTTAGTTGTTTTGTAGAGGTTGTGGTATGAAGACAAAAATTCAAACTAAAGGCGGATTATTTGGAGTTTGTGTTGTCGGTCTGTTTTTGTTGATGGTGACTGTGATTTATGCTGTGATTGGGGAAAACAGCTATATTGCAGTTCAGGATAATCTGGATTTGTTTATGGCACAGTTTGCCATGCTTAAAAATGAAGGGATTTTTTTCTCGCATGGCGCAGCTGCACCATTTCTTAATGGCGTTTCAAGAGATGTACTGCCAAGTGAGTTATCTTTGTATACTGTTCTATACATGTTTTTTTCACCATTTGCAGCCTATGTAATTGGATATATTCTTAAAGTGGTGATAGCAGTTTTCTCATGCAGGCTATTGTTTATTGATGTTGTATCACAAAAAAATCCCGGGAGAGAACTTGATCTGCATGTTTTGAATCTTGCTACTTTGGTTGGCTTATTGTATGGTGTCCTTAATCTTTTTCCGGCTTTTGGAATTCCGTTTGCATCGATACCGCTTATTATATATCTTTTGAGAAAAGTGTACAGGTATAATAGGGGGACATCATTTCCTGGGCATATTTTACTTATTTTTTGTTACCCGTTTATTTCATACTTTTCATATTTGGGTTTCTTTATTCTTGGATATTTGTTCATTGCAATTATCTGGTTGTGGATAAGAGATAGGAAACTTAATCTGAATCTTGTAATTGCACTCGTGGTGCTTGGCATAGGAAATGTTGTGTTTGAATACAGGCTTTTTAACATGATGCTGTTTTCTGATACAGAAACTATCAGAGAAACTATGGTTCAGACATATTTGTCATTTAATGAGATTGTTGGAGAGAGTTTTGATATTTTTGTAAATGGCATGATGCACGCCGATGATCTTCATAAGTATTTTGTTATGCCATTATGCCTGGCTTATCTGGTAATTTTGAATATTGGATATATTGTGAAGAACAGTGTCAGAGATATCTTTAAAGATTACTATAATTTATGTTTTATTATCATAGTCTTTAACTGCGTAGTATATGGACTGTATTATTCACAGGCTGTGGAGAATGTTATTGAAACACTAGTTCCGCCACTTACAGGATTTCAGTACAACAGGACAATCTTTTTTAATCCATTTCTGTGGTGCATGATGTTATTTATTCTTGTATATCGCTTATACATGTGGATAAGTGGAAAAGTGAATTCAGAGCCGGGAAAGAAATTATTTATCAAGAAGGTATTTATCAGTATGCCTTATATGATAGTCTTGGTAGCTGTTTTTATAGTTCTTGTATCACCAACCAAGTATAACGACCTATATCATACTGCAAAGCTTACAGTTCGCAGCAGGATTTTTGGACATGATAATGATGCGTTGAATTTCAGAGAGTTTTATTCAACAGATCTTTTTGATGAGATAAAAGAGGACCTTGATTATAAGTCAGGTGAGTATAGTGTTGCTTATGGGATGCATCCGGCAATTCTTGAGTATAATGGAATCTATACACTTGATGGTTATCTTGGCTTTTACCCCCAAAGCTATAAAGAGGAATTTAGAGAAGTGATCGCTCCGGCTCTTGATCGTATGGAGCCAACCAGGCTTTATTTTGATGAATGGGGAGCAAGGTGTTATCTGTATTCAGGTACGGATTTGTCTATTGTAATGGCAACAAAAAGTATGAGTGGTGTTTCAGACAATGATATTTACATTAATGCAGAGGCACTTAAAAATCTCGGCTGCAAATATATCTTTTCAAGGATAGATATATCAAATGCTGACGAAGTGGGAATTGAGTTATTAAAGAGTTATAATGATGATTCGTCACCGTATACTATATATGTATATACTTTGCGTTGAAGATTATCGAAAGATTTGATATTAATTCATTATCAGTTTACAATGTTACATGCAAGTGTACGAAAGTATTCATAGTGTACCTTGCATATAAGATAACAAAGGGGAAAGAATGGACAAGATAGCAGTTTTGATTCCTTGTTACAACGAGGAAAAGACAATAGGAAAAGTTATTCGTGATGCCAAGGCAGCACTGCCTGATGCTACAATTTATGTTTATAACAATAACTCCAAGGATCGCACAGCGGAAATAGCTAAAGCTGAGGGCGCTGTTGTAAGAAATGAATATATGCAGGGAAAGGGCAATGTAATAAGGAGAATGTTTCGTGAAATTGATGCCCTTGTTTATGTAATGGTTGATGGTGATGATACATATCCAATGGAGTCAGCGCCTGAAATGGTTGATCTCGTGCTCAATCACAACTCGGATATGGTAGTAGGCGACAGATTATCAAGTACTTACTATGAGGAAAATAAAAGGCCGTTCCATAATTTTGGTAACAACCTTGTGAGAGGCAGTATTAATAGGCTCTTTAATTGCAACATAAGAGATATTATGACAGGATTCAGAGCATTCAGTTATGAATTTGTTAAAACATTTCCGGTTCTGTCCAAGGGATTTGAAATTGAAACAGAGATGACTATTCATGCTGTTTACAATAACATGCAGATAGACAATGTCATCATCGATTACAGAGATCGTCCTGAGGGGTCAGAGAGTAAGCTCAACACATATGCTGATGGATTTAAGGTTCTTAAGACAATAGCAAGGCTTTACAGAAGCTACAAGCCATTTGGTTTCTTTACTATATTTGCAGTTCTGTTAACGATACTTTCTTTGATATTCTTAGTTCCAATCATTCAGGAATATTGGATCACACATATGGTTCCAAGATTTCCTACGCTTATTGTGTGCTGTTTTGTATTACTTGCGGCTGTTCAGAGCTTTTTTGCGGGAGTTATATTATCGACAATGGCTATCAACAACAGGCGTGAGTTTGAAATGCAGCTCAACATGCTTCAGAGACATAAAGAAACAGATCTGATGAAATGAGATGTTAGTAATGAAAAATAATAGTAAGAAGCTTTTATTTAGTGCTTCTAAAGATTTTATATTCAGTGTTTTGGCGCTGGTAATATATAACGGTGTCCTTCAGCTGCTTATCTATCCCGGACTTGAGTTCAGGGTTGGAGCGGATGCTTTTGGCACCGTTCTTTATTTGATTTCTGCCGTATCTATTATGGGAGCCGGGTTTGGTACAGCAGCCAGCTATTCCAGAATGGTTGCCAAAAAAGACAGGGTAGAAAGTAACGGAGATTACAACTTATTTCTTTTGATAGTAGCAGGGATATCAGTTGTAGTGTCATTGGTAGCTCTTTTTGTCTTGGGAAACCTTGAGGGACATATATATATTCAGGTCCTTCTTTTGATGATCATAACTGTAGTCAGATACTATGCTGATGTTGAGTGGCGAATGACCATCCGGTTCAAAGATTATTTTATCTTCTTTGGAATGGTTTCTCTTGGATATGTTATAGGCCTTTGGTTATATCCTGTAACAAAGAGCTGGGCAGCAACTCTCTTTATAGGTGAAGCTTTTGGTATCACCTACACTTTTTTAAGAGGGCATATCTTTAGAAGTCCATATACCGGACTTTCCGATAGCTTCAAAGAAAACATGAAGTCTTTGTGGTATATTTCAGCAAGCAATCTCCTTGCGGCGCTTATACTCCATTCAGACAGAATTCTTCTTCGACTTGTAGTTGGTGGAAGAGAAGTTACGGTGTTTTATGCGGCAAGTCTTATAGGCAAAATCGTTGCTATGCTTACAACTCCGCTTAATGGGGTTATCATCAGCTATCTTACCAACTATAAGATCGAACTTAATCGAAAGAAATTTGGACTCATCAGTATATTTCTTTTGGTGTTAACTGCTGTCGGCGCTCTTGCCTGCACCGGAGTATCATACATATTTGTTAAGATTATGTACCCTGACATATTTGAGGAAGCTAAAAGATTCTTTTTTCTGGCTAATCTTGGGCAGATACTCTATTTTATTTCCGGTTCTCTTATGGTTGTGATAATGAGCTTTTCAAAAGAAAAAATGCAGCTTGCCATAAATGGTGTTTATGGTGCATGCTTTTGTCTTGTAGTTATCCCAATGACTATGGCACTCGGAATAAATGGAATTGCTTATGGACTTGTTATTATAAGTTTTATTAGATTTATTTTGACTGCTTTTATTGGAATTAAAAAGTTATCAGATTAACGTTTATTTCTTAAGACTTTCTTAAGATTTGCGGTAGATATTCTTAAGATTGAAGTCTTTCTATTCACAAGAAAAATCAAAGTGATACAATCATATCGTAAGAAGATTTATGAGAAATACAGGAAGGATGTTGATATGAAAAAAAGATATTTGACGACAATTGCAACTGTCATGACTTTTGTTACTGTTATTACAGGATGTGGTCTTCAAGAGGATGATACTCAGAAGGCAACAGAGTATATAAATGATGAGACAGAAAGCACTGATGCTTCTACAGCCATGAGTGCGGTAGATTTTGCTTCTGAGAGTTCTTCTACGATTGTAGTTGATGGTCTGATGGAGCCTGTTTTGGAAGAGGCGAGTGCGTCAGTATCTACATCTATAGTTGAGACTTCTGCTGCAGCTACTGTTGCCACATCAGAGGAAGTTAAAGAGCCGGATAAGACTGTTATGGTGTTTTTAGGAGACAGCCAGTTTGCCAACGGTAGAAGCGACGGCACAGATATTCCACATTTAATTGGAGAGAGAGTCCCTGATTCAGTAGTCTACAATTTGGGGATTGGAGGTACAACAGGAGCCATCGAGATGACAACTTCTGATGTAAGTCCTGAAAGTCTTGTTTCAACAAGCTTTTTGGGCATGACATATGCTTTATCCGGACAGGCTGATAGGAATAGTGTTTTATCAGAGTATCCGGAAATTCTTGAAACTATGAATAAGGTTGATCCTAAAGAGGTTGATTACTATTTTCTTTCTTATGGCACCAATGATTTCTTTTTGGGACTTCCGCTTGACCATACGCAGTATGACGGTGATTCGATGCATTGTTTCTACGATGCCATGTGTACAGGAATTGATAAGTTAAAGGAGTTGAGCCCAGATGCCACAATCATTCTTTTAACTCCTTTTTATGGTGTGTATTATGATAGTGATAACAATCTGATAGGGGATACCTATGTTGTAAGCAATTACTTTGATACTTTGGCCAATTATGCAAGAAAGTCACAAAATGTTGCCGAAGATGAAGATATTGAATCCTTTGATGCAATGTTTGGTACCCATTGTGATCTATATATAGATACAGCTGATCAGTATCTGATTGACGGAGTCCATCTTACACTCACAGGAAGACAGATTTTTGCAAGGCTTTTGGCACATTTACCAAACTATATGGAGAAATATGAGCCATCAGTCTATTACGATACGGATTACGTTAAAATATCTGAATTTGATCCAAACGAGTATTATAAGTATCGTGATGATATGTTGAAAGAGTATTATCCGGATTACTATGAAAAGCTGATAAATGGTGAGTACAGGCTTGCAAAACCGGATTCAGAATAATAATTTTAATAGTGCTGTTTTAGGCCTTCTTAGCTAAAGAGGGCCTTTTTCAATTTTATTGAAGAAAAACCTGCGTTGTTGTATACTACTCTTATTGTTAAAACACTAACTAAAGAGGGAAAAGTTAGATGAAAAAAGTACTTATTATTGGGGCGGGACCTGCGGGTCTTACAGCAGCGTATGAGCTTTTGACCAAGTCAAAGGATTATCAGGTTGTTGTTTTTGAGGAAACAAATCAGTTTGGTGGTATTTCCAAAACAGTTAATTATAAAGGCAATCGCATGGATATGGGAGGACACAGGTTCTTTTCCAAGGTTCCTGAGGTTAATGAGTGGTGGCAGAAAATGTTGCCTCTTCAAGGTGCACCAACATACGATGATATAGTTTTGGACAGACCTATGCCATTGGCTGAGGGTGGCCCGAATCCTGAAAAAACAGACAGGGTTATGCTCAGAAGGAACAGGGTATCTAGGATATTCTTTGATAAGAAGTTTTATGATTATCCTATTTCTCTTAAGCTAGAAACCTTTAAGAACATGGGAATTAAAAAGACTATCGCCTGTGGTTTTTCATATCTTTGGGCTTTGATCTTTAAAAGAAAAGAGAAGTCTTTGGAGGATTTTTATGTAAACAGATTTGGGAAAAAGCTATACTCAATGTTTTTTGAATATTATACTGAGAATCTTTGGGGAAGGCACCCATCAGAAATTGATCCGTCCTGGGGAGCTCAGAGAGTTAAGGGCGTGTCTATAATGGCAGTTCTTAAGAACGCTTTCAGGAAAAAATCCGGCAAAACGGATGGGAAGGTTGAAACTTCACTGATTGAAGAGTTTAGCTATCCTAAACTTGGTCCTGGTCAGCTTTGGGATGTTACAGCTGCTGAGATAAAAAATCTCGGAGGAACAATTGTATGTAATGCCAAGGTTACAAAGATAAGAAAAAATGGCAATCATATAAAGGGAATAACATATCTCTTTGATGGAAAAGAGATGGAAATTGAGGGAGATATAGTCATTAGTTCTATGCCTGTTAAAGACCTCGTAGAGGGAATGAATGATGTTCCTGATGAGCCACTTAGAATTGCCAAGGGACTTCCGTACAGAGACTATATGACTCTTGGAGTTTTAGTTCCAAAACTTAACCTTGAAAATAAGACCAAGATTAAGACTATTGGTAATATTGTTCCTGACAACTGGGTTTATGTTCAGGACAGGACTGTTAAGATGGGACGCTTCCAGATTTATAACAACTGGTCACCATATCTTGTTAAGGACCTTGAAAATACAGTTTGGGTTGGACTTGAGTATTTCTGCTTTGAAGGTGATTCAATGTGGAACATGTCTGAAGATGAATTTGCCAAAATGGCAATTGGAGAGATGGTTACCCTCAATCTTATAAGCAGCGCTGATGAGGTTTTGGATTATCATATGGAGAGAGTAAAGAAGGCTTATCCTGCTTATTTTGATACATATGAAGAGATGGATAAACTGGTGGATTATCTTAATACCATTGATAATCTATACTGTGTTGGTCGAAACGGACAACACAGATACAATAACATTGACCATTCAATGTGCACTTCTTTTGAGACGGTTAAGAATATTCTTAGTGGGGAGACAGACCGTAGCAACATATGGAATGTCAACACAGAGAAGGAATACCACGAAGCTGATTCTGCACCTGAGGAAGAAGTTGAGGTAGATTAAGAATTATGGGGTGTGGCAAGAGTGTCACATCCCTTTGTTTTGAGCAGAGCACTTAGCGAGGTATTTCACGAGCTTAGTGCGAGCCATGCAAGTTGACTTAGTGAGGTTCTTTCGAGCTTAGTCAAGCTTGCAAATAAAAGATTTTAAGAGGTTTAATTGTGAAAAAGATTAGTATTATGATTCCATGTTTTAATGAAGTAGAAAATGTTGAAGCCATCAGCAAGGCAGTTGAAGAGGTTCTGGTTAAAGAACTGCCGCAGTATGACTATGAGATTGCGTTTATTGATAATGCATCTACTGACGGAACGAGAGATATAATTGAGAAATTATGTGCTGAGAACAAGAAGATAAAGGCAATATTTAATGTTACTAATTTTGGACAGTTTAATTCACCATTTCATGGAATGTGTTCATTGGATGGTGACTGCGTAATTCCAATTTGTGCAGATTTTCAGGATCCGGTTGAGCTTATACCTGTTTTCGTGAGAAAATGGGAAGAGGGGCATAAGATTGTAAGTGGTGTTAAGTCTTCAAGCAAGGAAAATGGATTTATCTATTTTCTTAGAAGTTGCTATTACAAGCTTATAAAGAATATGTCAAGTGTTCGCATGATTGAGCATTTCACCGGCTTTGGACTTTATGACAAGACATTTATTCAGCTTCTTAGGCAGCTTGGCGATCCAATCCCTTTTATCAGAGGAATTGTCGCGGAGTATGGTGAAGGCTTTAATATGATTACTGTAGAATATGTGCAGCCACAGCGACGAGCAGGTAAGACCCACAACAATTTTTATACATTGTACGATGCAGCGATGCTTAGCATTACTTCATACACAAAGGTTGGATTAAGACTGTGTACAATTGCAGGATTCATATGTGCTCTTGTGGATTTAATAGTTGCCTTTGTTTATTTGGTTTTAAAATTGACTCACTGGTATAGTTTCCATGCAGGATATGCTCCTATGATAATAGGAATGTTCCTTATAGGGGCTATTCAGCTCTTTTTCATTGGCCTTATGGGCGAGTATATTCTCAATATTAATACACGTGTTATCAACAGACCTATTGTGGTTGAGGAGAAAAGGATTAATTTCTAAGGTAATTGTAGTTTTTGCGAGTGAAATATTTGCAATAGTGGAGAATATTTTATGCAGTTTGTATCCAAAGAGTTTTTAATATTCCTGCCTGTGGTGGTGGCTATTAACTATATAATACCCAGAAAATTCAAATATATCTGGCTTTTTATAACCAGTTTATTTTTCTATGTAAGTGTTGATGTTAAAAGTGCGGTGGTGTTGGTTGCGTCAATAGCACTTGCCTACGGCTTTGGAATCATGCTTGAGAAAAATAAGGCTTCAGAAAACAATAAGAATGGCAAAGGCATACTGATTCTGGCAATAACTGTTCATATAGCTATACTTATTGCCTGCAAATACCTGAATTTCATTGAAAAGACTGTTCTTTCTATTGCCGGAAGAGGTGAAGATGCTATAGGTCTCAATCTCCTTGCTACATTAGGCGTATCTTTTTATATGCTTAAAATCATAGGATACCTGATAGATGTTTACAGAGGTGATATTATTGCTGAAAAAAATCCAATAAAGCTTGGATTATATGTTTCTTTCTTCCCACAGATAACTCAGGGACCAATTGAAAGAGCCAAAAATATGCTTCCTCAGTTTAACTTTCCATTAACTGTGGACTTTGATATGTTAAGGAATGGTCTTCTTGAGATAATATGGGGATATTTCTTAAAACTTGTTGTGGCGGACAGACTCGCCATATATGTGAACAATGTTTACAGTGATCCTGAAGTTGCAGTTGGATTTACAACACTTGTGGCGACATTATTTTATACATTTGAAATTTATACAGATTTTGCAGGATACTCACACATTGCAATCGGCATTTCAAGGATTCTTGGAATTGATGTTATGGACAACTTTAATTGTCCTTATTTATCCGGAAGTATCGCAGGATTCTGGCGCAGATGGCATATTTCACTATCAACCTGGCTTAGAGATTACCTTTACATTCCCCTTGGAGGCAACAGAAAAGGAACGGCAAGAAAGTACATTAACATTATGATTGTCTTTGCAGTGAGTGGCCTTTGGCACGGCGCAGACTGGACTTTTGTGGTTTGGGGAGTCCTTCATGGTTTTTTCCAGGTGATTGGATATGTTTTAAGACCTTTACGAGACAAACTGGTCGATGTGTTTAAGGTTGAGAGAAATGCATTTTCTCATAGAACACTTAAAATCATGGTCACTTTTTTGCTGGTTAATTTTGCGTGGGTATTCTTTAGAGCATCATCTCTTGGTCAAGCGTTGGTGATTATTAAAAATAGCTTTGTGTTTACTCCATGGATGCTGGCTGATGGAAGTTTATTTAAATATGGTCTGGATAGTGCGGATTTCTTTGTGGCTATTGTTGGACTTATCATAGTAATTGCAACGGATCTGGTAAGTTACAATGGTTTCATTATAAGAGAAAGAATTTTAAAGCAGGGAATTTGGATCAGATATATTATAGGAATTGCAGCTATTGTTGCTATCTTGGTCTTTGGCATCTGGGGACCCGGCTATGATAGTGCCGCCTTCATTTACCAGCAGTTTTGATGATAAATGGATTAAAGACCGCGTGAATCCATGCTTGCATGGAATCCGTATATCATCAAAAAATAATTCGAGGAAACAAAGTCATGAAAAAAACGTTAGCCAATGTTTTCAAATCAATAATTTTTTTGTGTCTGCTTGGTCTTGCAATTGCGACATCTATAGTGATTCTCAAACGAAAAGAAAGCGATTATAAATACACAGACTTTTTTAACGAAGCAAAAAAAGATCACATTGATGTGCTTTTTATGGGCTCTTCTCACGTAATAAATGCTATTAATCCGGTATTTCTTTTTGAGGAGTATGGTATAACTTCATACAACATGGGTGGACATGGTGCCATGCTTCAGGCGACCTATTGGGAACTTAGAGAGGCGCTTGAATACTGTACTCCTAAGTGGGTTGTTGTTGATACATATATGCTTGAGAAGAATATTCGCTATCTTGATAACAGAGAAGAGTTCGATGATGAGGATGAGGTGAATACTTCGGTTGAGCAGCTTCATCTTAATATGGATGCGTGGCCATTAAATGACCTGAAAAGAGCTGCAATTGATGATCTCATTCAGGATGAAAGTGTAAAAAATGAATTCCTATACGAATTCATTATTTATCACAACAGATGGAAATATCTGAATGAGGACGATTTTAAGACTATTACCGGGACTGCAAATAGAAACAGGCTTTTTGGCGCTGAAATGAGATATGATGTTGAACTTGATCCTGAACTGTATCCGGATGTGACAGAGTCAGATCTTTTAACAGAGGATACCGTTGGAACTGAATATCTTGAAAAGATCATTGAATTGTGTCAGGAGAGAGGAATTCCTGTAGTTCTGACATATTATCCTTTTTCTGCAGATACCAAAGACCAGGCGGCTGCTATAAGAGCTGGTGAAATAGCTGAAAACTATGATGTGCCTTATATCAATATGTTGAATCTTGATGTTATAGACCTGTATTCCGATTTGAATGATCACGGACATTTAAATGTTGTCGGTTCAAAAAAAGTTACGGATTACATGGGACAGTGGCTTAGTGAAGCAGGTGATTTTGCAGATCATCGTGGCGATGACGACTATGCATATTGGCAGGAGTGTGTGGAGAATTTTAATAAGGAGCTTGATGATGTGCTGTTTGATGAGGATAATTTATATATCAAGCTTGACCTTCTGAATCTGGAAGACTACAATTTCGTGCTGTATGTAAATGGAAATTCACCGGTATTCCTTGACAGCTTTTTAAAGAGAATGATAGTCAATTCTTCAATGTCCGATAAGGTAGAGAGTACAAGCGGCCCCTATATTCTTATCAAGGATAATTCTACTCGGCAAATATATGAGGCATGTGAGAGTGAGGAAATCTATTCCATGAGTACGGCGTTGGGAACACTTAATTATCGCCCTGTAGAGCAGTATTTCAGACTTCTTTATTCTGATGAGGATCCTGATACTAACTATCTGTATGATGAGAGCCATTATCTGGAGGATATTCAGCTTATCATATATAATGATGACGGCGAGATTGTAGAGCATGATTATTATAAGTCAAATGGTGGTAATTATGTGCGCTGATGCAATTTGACATATCACTTGAACTGTGCACTTGTTTTAATGATTAAATGGAGGTTTTTTATGAACGATAAGGTATGTATCGTAGGAATTGCAGGAGGAACAGCGTCGGGCAAGACGACAATTGTTCGTATGATAAAAGAGAAATTTGGGGATGATATTGTTGTAATAAATCACGACTCATATTACAAAGCACATAATGACCTGTCATATGAGGACAGGAGCCGACTTAACTATGATCATCCGGAATCTTTTGATACAGATCTTCTGATAGAGGATGTAAAAAAGCTTAAGAATAACATAGCTATTGATGTGCCTGTATATGACTACACAGTTCACAACAGGGCAGATGCGACAGTTCATGTTGTCCCTAAAAAAGTTATTATAGTTGAAGGAATCCTGATACTTGAGAACAAAGAATTAAGGGATCTTATGGATATTAAGGTCTTTGTGGAGACAGATGCTGACGAGAGGCTTATGAGGAGGATTCGCCGTGATATGGTGGAGAGAGCCAGAAGCATTGATTCGATTCTTAAGCAATACACAGAAACAGTTAAGCCTATGCATGAGCAGTTTGTGGAGCCAAGCAAGAAATATGCCGATATTATTATTCCTCGTGGCGGTGAGAATCTTACAGGCATAAGCATTCTTCAGGAACACTTAAAACTAATGATGCAGGGGTGATTGGGATTGATACATATTGTTGGTGAGGTTATAAAGTTAATATTCTGGATGTTAAGTGCACCTATGATAATTGGCATGCTGTTTAATTTTTTATTACCGAAAAATAAGCGCAGCATAGGAGTGACATTTCTTCTGGGATTTTTAGTTTATTTGGCGGTTTTTGAAGTTATTGCAATATACTGCATGACTACTATCATGTATAGTGCATTTGCATATTGTGTGAAATATTTTCTTATAGCAGCATGGATAATGATATTGTTTGGGATAGGAAGGGTTTGCTATTGTATTTTTGTAAAGAAGGACAGGAGTATTGTCCTGAAGTCTGTTGCTGAAAAGAAAGCTACAGAGACAAAAATTTACTGGCTTATCTTTTGTGTTCTACTGGTATTCCAGCTTGTTATGTCTGTTGTTATGGCAAGCTTTGATGGTGATGATGCCTATTACGTGGTGGAGTCTCTTCTTGCTCAGCAGGCGGATGTTATGAATACCATCCTTCCGTATACAGGTAATTCTACATCGCTGGATATAAGACATGCGCTTGCGGTTATAACAATGTGGATTGCATTTATTGCAAAGGTGAGCGGCGTTCATGCAACAATTGTGTCACATTCGGTTATTCCGCTTTTATTTATTCCGCTCGTTTATCTGGTTTATGCTGAAATTGGAAAGATGCTTTTTAAAGAAAAAAAAGAAATGCTTCCGGTATTTATGATCATTGTAAGTTTTCTTATGATGTTTGGAAATGTATCTCATTACACGCCGGCTACTTTTTTTCTTATGAGAACCTGGCAGGGAAAAGCACTTGTGGGAAATCTTGTGTTCCCTATGATTTTTTGGATTTTCCTGGAAATGTACAATTTGGTCGAAATTGAAAAAAAGAGTAACAGTACAAGCAGTAGCAGAATAAACAGGATATCTCCTTGGATAATGCTTGCTCTTGTAAACATGCTTTCAGGAATGTGCAGCGCTATGGGAGTTATTTTTGGAAGCGGGATAATTGCACTTTTATCACTGTTGCTTCTTATATTTAGCAGAAGCTGGAAAGTTATTGTCGGAACAGTTTTGTGTTTGGTTCCTAATCTTGTTTATCTGGCTCTTTATTTTTCAATCTGGACAAGTGGGATGTGAGGTGCCTATATGTACGGAATATTTATGGAGTGCTGGGTAGCACTTAAACTATATGGCGGAAATGGCGCGCTTCTTCCGTTATTTATTGTGGCAAGCGTTTATATTGTTGTCAGTGAAAAAGACATAAGGAAAAAGATTGTTCTTGGAATATTGCCATTACTGATTTTGATTGGTTTTCTTTTCCCTGTTACTAAAATTGTGTATGTGGCGCTTTTTGATGATGGAAGTGATACCTATTACAGAATATTATGGATTATTCCGATGTATGTAGTTATCGGATATAGTGCCTGCAAGGCTCTTATGAACATCAGAAAGGATAATGTCAGAAGAGGAATATTGGCGCTGATAGTTCTTATAATTGCTGTAACAGGTTCTTTTGTCTATGCCAATCAGTATATGTCAGTAGCAGAAAATATTTATCATATTCCGCAGAATGTAATTGATATTTGCGATGTAATTGCGCCTGAGGATGGAGAGCCCAGAGTAAGGGCAGCATTTCCATCAGAATTGGTACATTTTGTCAGGCAGTATGATACGGATATACTGATGCCCTATGGTCGCGAGATGGTTGTAACACAGTGGGATTACTACAATGTTGTCTATGAGGTTATGGAAAAACCGGAAGTTATAGATGCCAAGGCGCTTTTAGAAGCTACCAGGCAGACGAAGTGTCATTATATAGTTTTGGCGGATACCAGGGAAATTGATGGCAGTTTATCAGACTTAGGACTGGATGCAATAGCAAATATTGATGGCTATACCATTTATGAAGATCCGGAAGTTGCAAAATGAATTAGTAGTAATTAAAAGGTTTGTTGGATGAAAAAAGATAAGCAGTTAATTTATATCTGCGCGATACTGGGGTTGACTTTTGCTTTTGGTGCAGGTAAAGCTTTTTTGTCAGAAGATATACAAAAGTCTCCGATTGTTATATCTGAAGTGTGTCCACATAATGTTACGGCAGCTTATGATGACAATGGTGATTATGGCGCAGATTATATAGAGCTTTATAACAGATCAGATTCAAGTGTTAATCTTAAGGGATGGGGACTGACAGATAGTGCTGATAATTTAAGCAAATATGATTTTGGAGACATTACTGTTGATCCCGGACAGTGTATTATTGCCTGGTGCAACGAAAACATTGATGATACAGATTTTTATAAAAAGGACTATGTGCCTGTTGATGTTCACGGCGTTTCTTTTCACCTATCTGAAGGCGAAGAGTGTATTTTAACAGATCCTGATGGAAATGTTGCCTGCATTACCACAATTGATTCAGGAATTGCAGATGATGAGACTGTTTCTTTGATTGGCGATAAATACTATGTTTCGGTACCTTCTCCTTATTATTTGGAAGAAACACTTGCGGAAGAGAAAAGAAACATTGATGCTCCGGTTTATTCAGTAGAGGGCGGATGGTTTGATGATACTATAATAGTTGAGCTTTCTGCGAAAGAGGGAGAAATTTATTACACATTGGATGGTTCAGTTCCGGATGAGAATTCCTATAAATACACAGAACCTGTAGTTATAGACAATCGAACAGATGAACCCAATATATATTCCAATATTGGGGGAATTTCTTCTGAAAATGGTTATTTGCCTGACTATAATGTGGATAAATGTACTGTTTTAAAGGCGGTTGCCATTTCAGAAGATGGAATTAGTGATGTTGTTTCTGAATCATATTTTGTTGGACTTTCCAGGGATGATTATGAAGGAATGTCGATAGTTTCTATTTCTTTTGATCCGGATGATTTTTTTGGCTATGATAGGGGAATCTATGTATATGGCAAGGTTCATGATCTCCTATATGCAAAATATGATATGGAAACTGTTGGTATTGACGATACAGAGTATGCTCATTTTGGAAAAAAAGGACGCGGTTGGGAACGTGAAGTGAATATCGAATTTTTCTCATCAGATCATGAGAAGATACATGAGCAGAAAGCAGGAATCCGTATTCACGGTGGCTGGACCAGAGAGCAGAATCAGAAAAATTTCCAATTGTATGCTCGTGATGAATATGATGGAAATAGTATTTTTAATTATGACTTTTTTGGCAATGGACAGATATATAATAAACTCATGCTTCGTGGAGGTGGATCGACTGATATATTTGTTACTAAAATAAGAGATGTGTTTGTACAGTCAATGGTAACTGACAGAGCTGTTGGAACACAGAAAGCAGAGCCATGCGTGGTATTTTTAAATGGTGAGTATTGGGGGCTGTATAATCTTCAGGAAACAATAGGGGCAAGTTACATTGAAGAATACTATGACGTCCCACAGGATAATGTAGTAATCATTAAAAATGGTGAGAGCAGGACCGATGATCCTGATGACGTTTTACTCTATGATGAGGTTGTGGCTTTCGTTGCTGAAAATGACATGTCTCTGGAAGAAAACTATCGTAAGTTTGAAAAAATGGTGGATATACAAAGCCTTATAGATTATTACGCTATTGAGACTTATGTTGGAAATTCAGATGCGTATAAAAACAATTATGCTGTTTGGCGTAGTCGAAATCCGGGAATTTCAGAATATGAGGATTGCAGGTGGAGATGGTTATTATTTGACCTTGATGATTCTTGCAGTATGAATCTTGGAGCTAATACCGCTGATATAGACTCTTTTGTGGATGGAAACTGGTATGGTAACAATCCATTAAATGGTGATGAACTTTTTACAGCTCTTTGCGCCAATGAAGAGTTTAGAGAACGTTTTGCAAGTGCTTTTATGGAAGTTGCAGAGAATAACTTTAATTATGAAGATGTATCTGCAAAGTTGTGGGCTATGGCTGATAAATACAAAGTAGCAGTAATAAAGTCCAATAACAGATTCAGAGGAGAGTTTTGGCTTGATGAATATCCCGGATTTGAAGGATATGAGGCGCCATATGATCAAGATGATTATGAAAAAGATATAGAAATTCTTGATGCATTTTTTAGGGACAGGACAGGGTATATTGTAAGTTATATGTATGATCACCTTGGAATTGAGAGATGAGCATATCTATGTATTTGTGTTTAGAAAAAATAAGTTTTTTAGAAAGAAATAATAAGTTTTATGGAAAAAGAAGTACAGGAATATTTAAAAAGGGTGCATGAGTCAGATTTTGCCATGCTCTCTGAAGTGGACAGAATTTGCAAAAAGCATGGGATACAGTATTATCTTCATGGAGGCACTTTCCTTGGGGCAATAAGACATCAGGATTTCATACCTTGGGATGATGACGTTGATATTTTATTTTTACGAAAAGATTACGAGAAGTTTTTGGAAGTTTTTGAAAAAGAGGCGAATTCAAGGTTTAAGCTTTTAAGATTTGAGAGATATCCTCAGTTTTTTGATTTTATTACCAAGGTCGCAGATATGAATCTGACTTATGAAGGAACAACATTTGGTGCTGAGGACTTCTATGAAAACAGATATTCACATCCTACTTTGGATATGTTTGTTTTTGATATTGAGGCAGATGACCACAAGATGCAACTTACAATGATGAAGCTACTCTATGCCCTTGCCATGGGACACAGGCCATATGTGGATTATGGCAAGTTTAAGGGCGGAATGAAGGCTGTGGCATTTATACTTGCAAGTATTGGGAAATGTATACCATTTCAAAAAATAGCTACTAAATATATGAAACTTCAGGTCAAGGGAGGAATTGCCAAGCTTGCATCTGACATTGATGAGAATGGCGATTCCAATGCAGGTGAGGGGAATATGTTGTTTATTTCCAATGAACAGCCGGATCCAAGATACTGGGGCCTTGATTTTGACTCTGAACATTTGGTTAACGGTCCTGATACAGCTTATATCCATGGGAAAGCATTTCCCATCCCCAAGCTTCATGATAAATGGCTTACAAAGACTTATGGGGATTATATGTCACTTCCACCGGAAGAAAATAGAATACCCATGCACGTTAATATAATCAAAGAGTGATTTATGTTCGTGGAAAATGAAATATTAGTATTGAAAAGAGGATAGATTATGAAGACTGTAGCACTGATTATAGCCGGCGGCACTGGCGCAAGAATGCATCAGGATATTCCAAAACAGTTTTTAACGGTTAATGAAAAACCGGTTATCGTGTACACTCTGGAGGCTTTTCAGAACCATCCTGAAATAGATTCAATTGCGGTTGTGTGTGTTGAGGGCTGGGAGCAGATGCTTTTAGCTTACGCTAAACAGTTCAACATAACAAAACTTGAACATGTTGTTAATGGCGGCGATAATGGACAGGGGTCCATACGAAACGGAGTATATGAACTGGAAAAGTTTTTTGACAGGGACACCATAGTTCTGATTCATGATGCCATAAGGCCTATGGTTTCAGCTGAGATAATATCAGATTGCATCATGAAGACTAAACAGTATGGAAATGCCATTACTGCAATTCCGTGTGCTGAAGCCATGCTCACAACTGAAGACGGAATAGTTTCGGAAGAAACATACTCCAGAGATAAACTAAAAAGAACTCAGACTCCTCAAGGGTTCAAACTTGGAGAAATTTGTGATCTTCACAGACAGGCACTTGAAAAAGGAATAACAGCATCTGTAGCGTCCTGCACGCTTATGATTGAAATGGGAAAAAAGGTGTACTTTTCACAAGGATCTGAAAAGAATATTAAGCTCACAACAGTAGATGACATTGATATTTTTAAGGCGCTACTTATAAGTAAGAGAAGCGAGTGGCTTAAGTAAGGGGAGTTATGTTATTTAATTCATATGAGTTTATGCTGGCATTTTTGCCGGTATTTGTCATTGGGTATTTTATAATAAGGCATTTTTTTAGAACTGGTGATAGACTAATGAGACTGTGCAATTTGTGGATAATTGCAGGCTCATTAGTTTTTTATGCTCTTTTTGGAATTAAAAATCTATTAGTTCTTGCACTAAGCATTGCGGTTAATTTGTTCTTTATCCGGGGATTGAAGTCTGAAAATTATGGAGATAAGGCAGTTTCAGACAGCTTTTTCACAAAAAAAGGAAAGCAAAAAGTAATAATATTGTTGGCGGTAGGGATAGGATTTAATGTACTTACTCTGCTTTTTTTTAAGTTTAGTGGCATATTCTTTCCAATTGCTATCAGTTTTTATACTTTTAACCAGATATCATACTTGGTGGAGTCTTATCGTGGGGAAATCAGGAAGTTTGAACTGTTAGAGTATCTTTCTTATATTCTTTTTTTTCCGAAACTTCTCCAGGGACCGCTGATGAGCTATGGTGATTATAACGATCAATTACAAGAGTCATCACGACACAAATTTGATTGGGAAATTGTTATGAGAGGACTTCTGCTCATATCTATTGGACTATTTAAGAAGGTGATATTGGCTGATACTATAGGTCAGGCTGTAGATTATGGATACAACTCGTTAGCAACACTTGGCTGGTGGGAGGCTGTGCTGGTTGCTATATTCTACTCTTTTCAGATTTATTTTGACTTTAGTGGTTATTGTGATGTAGCTGGTGGAATTTGCATGATTATGGGATTTGAGCTTAGTATTAACTTTGACTCTCCGTACAAGGCGGTTAACATAATTGATTTTTGGAATAGGTGGCATATTACACTTACAAAGTTTTTTACCAAATACATTTATATTCCCCTTGGGGGCAGCAGAAAAGGAACTGTCAGAACCTATGTCAACATAATGATAGTTTTTCTTGTGAGCGGATTATGGCATGGAAGTGGCTGGACTTTTATTATTTGGGGCGTGATGCATGGTGCTTTAAATGTGATGACAAGGGTAAAAGAGGATTTGATTGTTAGAAGGCAAAAGAATGAACTACCTACCGGTGAAAGCAATAAACACAATGAAAATCATACCACTGTGGATAAAACACTTATTTGTCTGACAAATTGTGGAAAACAACTTTTCACATTTATTTATGTAACAGTCGCCTGGGTATTCTTTAGAGCAAACACTGTTTCTGATGCGCTTCTTTTATTTGAGCGTATGTTCAGCGGTGGTATCAGGCCCTATTACAGTGACTTTGCCAACTATTTCAGGCTTGATGAGATATGGTATGTGTTTAAGCTTACGCCTATTGTTAATTACAATTTTTCATGGGATCTTTGTATGTGGCTGTTTCTGGCCGTGGCAATTGTGATTGTATTTTTTTCTAAGAAAGCAATCTATTTTGCCAAAGAGTGTAGGATAAGCTTATTGACAACATTTTTTACAGCAATATTGCTGGTATGGTGTGTTCTTAGCTTTGGTGGCGTAAGTACGTTCCTGTACATGAACTTCTGATTTTTGATTCATATATTAAATGTGTAACAAGTGGCAGTTTGTTGCCGTATTTGAGGACGATTTAAATAGATGAAGGATGAAAAGAAATATAGAAATCAATTTATAATTTTAATTGGGCTGATAGTGACTGTGTTTATTATATGCGGAGGAATAGTGATATATGTGGATCCATTTTTCCATTACCATGCACCTTTAGAAGGATTCCCTTATGTGGTGGACAATCAGCTCAGTCAAAATCCCGGTATGGCAAAAAATATGAAGTACGAGGGATGCATCATAGGCTCATCCATGACAGTTAATTTTGATACCGATGATTTTAAAGAGTTGCTTGACGTGGATACTATTAAACTCAGTTATAGCGGAGCGTATCCCAAAGATGATTATAACATTTTGTCAATTGTTTTTGATAAGAATACCAATGCCAGAAAAAACAGCGATGTAAAAGCAGTCTTTTTTGCCATGGATATTCCAACAATGACTGCAGATACAGAGACCACAAAGTATCCGCTTCCGGAATATCTGTATGATAATAACTATCTTAACGATGTTAAATATCTGCTTAACAAGGATGTTCTTCTTCAGTACATAATGCGCCCTATGATACAGGGACAGGGATCTGACTTATCGGAGATCTATGCCAGCTGGTGGACACCTGATTATTACAATATTCAATGGGTTATGCATAACTATGATGAACCGGAGTATGTGGATGAAGAAACGGCAGCAGATGCTCTTTTACCTCAGACAAAAGAGAATCTTGAAGTAAATATACTTCCATTTGTGGAAAATAATCCGAATACACAGTTCTATTTCTTTTTCCCACCATACAGTATATTGTATTGGCATAACGTAATGCAGGAAAATACCCTTTCCGCAACATTTAGTCAGTATCAATATGTTGCGGAAAGACTCCTTGAGTATGACAATGTTCATTTGTTTTATTTTCAAACTATGCCGGAGACCTTAGACCTCAATAACTATGCGGACTATACACATTATAAACCCGACATTAATAGATTTATGGTAAAATGCTTTAGTGATGGTAATTATGAAATTCATTCTTTAGATGAAATGGAGAGTGAATTAAATAAGATGTGGGATATGATAGATTCATTTGATTTTAATGAATTATTAAATAAGGAGTGGTAGAAGGATTTGGTGTGTTATGAATAAAAGTGGGATTAATAGGGAAAATGCGGAAAGTTTTGTAAAAAGACTGATTTTGGGATTGGCAATTCTAGGGATTGTTTTTATGGCAGGAATTGTTATAACCGTTTCCTGGTTTTCGGTTTTTGTATCTGATGATTATTGGTATGCTCAGGATGCCGGAGTAAAAGGAGTATCTCTTCTTGAAAATTTTGTTTTGTCATGTAAATATGCTGCATGGGTTTATATGACCCATCAGGGAACATATTTTTCAGAATTTTTTGGTGTCTTTTTTACACCTGTGACACATGGCGGATTTCCAATGCTTCGCTTTTGGATGGTTTTGAATTCAGCCCTTGTTTTTGCAACGCTTCTGTGGTTTATCAATACTTTTTTGGATGGAATTGGAAAGATTCCGCTTTATGTAAAAACATTAGTAATGGCTGGCGTAGTATTTGCAATGACTCAATATGAGTCATTTGCTGAGATATATGAGTGGTGGGTTGGAGCATCAGTTTATACATTCCCATTTTCGCTTATGCTTATATCAGCTACAGCATTCATGATGGCAAACAGAGAAAATGCGAAAGGAAACAAATGGGTGATAATATCCTGTGTTTCCGGATTCTGTGCAGTTGGAGCATCCCTGGCAATAACAGGTACTGCGTGCTATTTGTTACTTAGCCTTTTCATTTATTATTCAGTGAAGAATGGAAAAGTATCAAAAAGCAATATGATAATGTTTGGCGTTTCTTTTATTGGAGCCCTTATAAATGCTGTTGCTCCCGGAAATTTTGTCAGACAGTCGAGCGAAGGAGAACTTGATATTTTAAAATCGCTGGGAGATACATTTAATGTTTGGTGGTCCAATGTGAACTGGTTGTTTGGACATGATGAAAGAACAAACTATTTAGCTGTATTCATTCTGTTTGTTATATGTGGATTTTTAGTTGCTGATAAGATGACAGCCAATGCAAAAGCATGGATTATTTCAGGATTATTTGCGATTTTTTCACCATTTGCTGTGATTTTCCCTGTAACTACAGGATATAATGTTCCATGGATGCCACCAAGGTGTGTTTTTGTCGGATTGTTTGCATTTATATATTCTTCAGCCAATCTTGGCATTATGCTTGGAGTAGCTATGAATAAGGGTATAAATAAAGAAAACAGAAAGGCTGTTTTAGTGTTATTGGTTTTTATCTGTGTTCTTGCTAATGCTCTTTCAGGATTTAATGTAAAGAGTTATAAAGCTTATCGTCAGGTAGCTCAACTTTATAGGCATGAATTTCAGGATCATTACAATGAGACAAGGGCAATGATAGAGGATTTCTCAAATCATCAGGGAGAAGATATTGTGGTAGATGTAGCTTTAAATCCTGATGGAATTGAAAACTATTATTCATTCTTTTTACTGGAAGAGGCAGACGGAAGGATAAATCAAGGAGTTGCTTGGGCATATGGCCTTAATTCTATAACAAATATCAGAGAAGAGTAATTGGGGAAGTGAAATGAAACGCTATAGGATAGATGAAGTTATAACGGACTTTTTTCAAAAATATATGTTTCAGATATGTATCGGGGCGCTTTTGCTGTTTTCAGTGCTGATGAGAGTTTGTCTTGCACCGCAAACTATTTCAGGCGATTACAATGTGACGCTTCTTTCGTGGATCAACGAATACAAAAGTCTCAGTTTTTGGGGCGGTTTGGAGCGAACTATTGGCAATTACTATGTTCCTTACAATATATTCCTTGACTTCGTTGCCAGAATTCCCGGAGAGCCATGGCTTTGGATAGCAATTACTTCATGTGCAGCGGAGTATATTGGTGCATATTATTTATATAAGTTGCTTATGCTTGTTGCAGGAATCAATGATAGCCAGACTCAAAAAAAGGCTGTAGTTGTTTCTGTAAGCGTACTATTTTTACCTGTAGCAATTATGAATGGTGCATTGTGGAAACAGTGCGACGCTATTTACACAGCATTTATTATAGCGGGGCTTTATTACTATTTTTCTGATAGAACCAGACGTGCGTTGATCCTTATAGCTATAGGTTTTACTTTTAAATTGCAGATTATCTTCATTATTCCTTTTTTCATTATTATGTACTTTGTAAAAAAGAACTATAGCGTTCTTCAGTTTGTGTGGATACCTGTTATGTATGTTGTTGCCGGTATACCTTGCGTTATGGCACAAAGAGGAATAAGGGAGACCTATTCAGTTTATTTAAGGCAGAATAGTGGATACAATGAGATGACCTGGCTTTCAAACTCGCTTTATAGATTAGGCTTTACAAGCTATGATGTTTTTGGAATTCCGGCCATTCTTTTGGCAATTTCTGTTTTTGCTTTTGCACTTATATATGTATTTGAGCACAGAGAAAATATCACAAATGAAAAAGCTTTTATTTTAGCAGGATGGTCAATTTTGACCTGTTACCTGTTTTTGCCGGCAATGCATGAAAGATACGACTATGCGGGAGTGATCATTATGACGGCGGCAACAATAATGTTTAACCGGAAAATGATACCTGCAGTTATAGCCATTAATTTGTGCTCTATGCTTGTGTATAATTATTATCTGTTTGACTTTGATATAATAAATGGAGTACCATTTGTAGCTGTGTCAGTAATATATTTGGCTGCATACTTTGCTATTAGTATTGATATCATAAGCAAATTAAAACAATCGGAATAACAGAGGTTTATTATGTCAGATACAAATAAAAATTCAATTAAAATTCCCATGTGGGTACATATTCTTCTAATAGCCATAATTGTAGGTGTCCTTGCTTTTTCAGGCTTTAAACTCTGGAGATGGAATCAGGGAACTGCCAAGACTGAAGGAGTTACGGGCGAGAGCTATGAGATTGAAGTTCTTGATCAGATTTTTCTTTTATCAGAGGATAAAAAGGCTGGACATGAGGTAGATGATACTGAGACAATTCTTTTCCTTGGAAATGACGCGCTTACGTATGACACTTCTGAAAACGGTGTTGTAAGTCAGGTTCAGTCTAAACTTGAAAACTCAAACTGTTTAAATGCCGGTTTTCCGGCTTCTACAGTAGCTATGAAAAATGCTGCATACACAGATGACTATGCTCTTGATGCATTTAGTTTTTATAACGTTGCCAGGTGCATATATGATGAGGATTTTGATCAGCTAATTGAAAAAGCAACTCTCTTTGAGGACTCAATGTACGACAAGAGTGCGGAACTTTTGGAAAATCTTGATTTTAATACTGTAGATACTCTGGTTATTTTTTACAACGCACAGGATTATCTTAATTTAAGAGTTGGTATGAATCCGGACAATGACAGTGATCCTGTCACTTTTAGCGGTGCTCTTAATGCAGGTATTAAACTGATTCAGGAGAAGTATCCATTCATAAGAATTGTGTGTATGTCATTCCCTATGTGTTACGCCTATGATTCATCGGGGCAGCTTGTGAGCGGTGACAGATACGATTTTGGAAATGGTAAGCTAACAACCTATCTTCAGTTTATGATTGATGTGTCCGGAGCGACAGGTGTTTCTTTTGTGGATAACTATTATGGAACAATAGATGAGGATAACAGTTCCACATGGCTACTGGATAACATACATGTAAACGCCGAATGCAATGCATATATGGCGGATCATTTTGTGAGGGTGATTTATCAATGAAAAGAAGAATAAAGCTGACAGATATTCTGCTGTTGCAGAGCGCTGTTATTGTATATTCCCTGTCTACAGTTGCTGCTAATCTGGCATCAAAATATGATTTTTTATCCATGGGATATATTCTGTTTTTTGGTCTTGAATTTTTAATTCTTGCGGCCTACGCTCTTATCTGGCAGCAGATGATAAAAAAGTTTCAGCTCTCTGTTGCATATGCCAATAAGGCTATGACTTTAATGTGGTCAATGCTTTGGAATTTTATTATATTCAGTCAGGGCATAACGCCTTTTAAAGTTGTAGGAGTGCTCTTGGTAGTAGTGGGGGTTGTGATTATGAATACAGGTGCAGTGAAGGGAGAAGGTGAAGATGATTAATATTTACTTTTTCCTCATGATAATTGCGGAATTTATTGCATCAACTTCTCAGATGCTTCTAAAACAGAGCGCCGGAAGAAAATACCCGTCCTTTATCAGGGAGTATCTAAACGGACTTGTTATTGGGGGATATGGACTATTAGTATTGTCTATGGTCATTTCAATTTTTTGCTATGACGGTCTGGGATACATGGGGGTAGTAGTAATGGAGCCTGTGGGCTATATTATTGTTATGTTCATGTCCAGATTCTTTTTCAGAGAAAAGATTACTAACAGAAAGCTTATTGGAATGATATTTATTATTGCGGGAATAGCAGTATTCTACGCATTGGGGTGATAAATTGAAAACGAAGAAAAAGCAACAGATTAACTTAATTATCGCAAGGATTATCACAGTTTTATTGGCTGCGGTGGTTCTTGCGCTTTTATTTGTGTTTGCCTATGCCAATCTTTTCCATTACACAGCCAGAATGGAGGCGGATATAGCGTCGGAAACTCTTTTAGGAACAGTAATTTATGATAATGGATTTGTGCAGCCACCTACATGGTATGCATCTACGGCTGTGAGAGTGATTTCTGTTCCTAATCTTGCTGCATTAATATATCCGTTTGTTTTGCAGAATGCAAATTTATCTGCAGGAATAGCCTGCGTCATAATGATGGTTTTACTTCTTATTGTTATGACGGTGTATTTTAGGCAGATTGGATTTTCAGGTGAACAGATTCTGGCTGTACTTGCTATAACGATGGCTTTTACCAACGCTGCAGATGAATTTCAGAGAATGCTGTTTTTGTATGCGTCATATTATGTCAGTCACGCTATAACATTATTTCTAATCCTTATCTTTTATAACAAGTGGTTAAAAGAAAACAAGATGTCATGGTGGACTTTTGTCATTTCAGCTGCTATTGCGATTCTAAATGGTTTGCAGGGAATGCATGCATGTCTTTTTTGTTATATTCCGCTGGTGGCTGTTGAAGTTTTACGACGCGTTGTGTTCTTGATAAGAGGTAAAAAGCAGAGTAATATCCTAATCTTAATTTGGGTGTTTGTTTTATTTGCAGTTTCATTTGGAACAACTAAGGTTTTTGCTTCAAATAACTTTGGAGCAAATAGAAATATAAGGCATGCCTTTGAAAAATTTATTGGTGAGGTTTGCCCTACTATTGGACAGACTCTTAGCTTTAACAGATTGCCTGTATTGGTTATTACAGTTTTATGCGCGGCCATATTTGGATACGTAATTTATGTAATTAAGCTTATTAAATTTGCAGGAAAAAAATTTGACGAAGATCTGTTTTACAATTACAGGGCGGCTTTATCGGATTCTAAACTTAATTCTTTGGACAAAACTTATCAATTTTGGAGCATGATGGTGTTTCCTTTTGGATTTGTTCTATGCGTCCTTCTTGAGACTTTCACTACAGCAGATGTGGCGGGGAGATATTTCCTTATGCTTTTATTTACTGTTGGAACGGGATTTTGTCTTTTGATCCATCGATTGAAAGAAAAGTTTCAGGATTATGGTGTAGTAAGAGGAGTTGCTATTACTGTTCTTCTTTTGATGATTACTTTCTATGGCATGTTTTCATCTGCTGTCTTTTATAAAGATCTAATCAAAAATGACAACGCAAAAGATACGGATGCCTACAAAGTTTACAGTTGGATGGTTGAAAATGGCTATGCTTACGGATATACGACTTTTGACTATGCCAATTACATTACTGTTATGGGTAATAATACCGTTAAGGTTCGTGCGGTAAACAATATGTCAGAGATGGCAGGGTGCAGGTGGCTTTCGGATGAAACATGGTATCCGCCTGTTAAGTCACAGGATGGAGCAACATGTTATATTGTTTCAGAAGCTATGGCAGAGGACTTTAATACTTTTTTGGAAACCTATGAACCTGAGATTGTTGATACTGCCACGGTCGGAAAATTTACTATATATGTTCTTGATCAGGATTATACCTTGTGGGAGAGGTAGTAGTACTTAGAAACTGTAGCGGAATAACTTGAACATTTTGCTACAGTCCCTAAACTTGCTGATGTTTTTTATAAATGCTAGAATGTTTTGGGGGGATTATTATGTTTTTATGGAGGTATGAGAAAAAAGAGGTGAATTAGCAATGATAGTAACAATAATCAGTTGGGGATATATTTTTGTTTTGAGTTTGATTCTTGGATATGTTATGTTGAAACTTTTATCCGGGATTATTCCGATGCCGTCTATTGAGACTTTTGGCATTACAGGTATTGTGGTGACAGGGCTTGTCAGTATGACTGTATATGCTGAGTATTTTAGTATATTTTATAAGGTTGGTGGGCTATGTCATGGTATTATGATTATAGCCGCTATAATCAGTTTCGTTATATATAGAAAAGAAATAGTTTCTATTTTCAAAAAAATTTTAAATTCAGATAACAAAACAAAGATTATTATATTGTCTGTCATAAGCGTTATCGCATCTTTTTATGCTTCCCGAGGTCAATTCCATACAGATACAGGTATTTATCATGCTCAGGCTATCCGTCTTATAGAGGAATATGGGTGTCTTAAAGGACTAGGCAATTTTCAGCTTCACTTTGCTTATAATAGTTCTTATTTGGCTTTGTGTGCGCTTTTTACCCTGAGCTTTATTTTGCCCGAAGCTTTGCATACCATGACCGGCTTTTTTATGGTACTCTTTACGAGCTATGCAATCCTTGGCCTTATAAAATCAAGAGGCCATGGCTGGAAAGGCTCAGATATGGCAAGAGTATCTATAATAATGTACTCTGTAACTGTTCTTAGCGGGCTACAGTCTCCGGCAACGGATTATGGAACTCTATACATGACCATGTACATTTTTTCAGCATGGATAATCCATGCTGAGGAGAAAAAGGATAAGTCTGAAGATTTGGCAGTATATGGATATCTTTCTATTCTGGCAATTTTTTCTGTGAGCATGAAACTTTCTGCTTCAGCCATAGTGTTGCTTGCAATTGTTCCGCTGGCTCTTTTGATAAAACAAAAGAAATATCATATGATAGGGACATATGTATTAGTTGGATTTTTATCATTTCTTCCATTTCTGATAAGAAATGTTATTATATCAGGCTATCTTATTTACCCTGTAACAGCCATAGATTTATTCAATGTGGTTTGGAAAATCCCCGCTGAATATGTGAAAGTTGATTCTGATCAGATTACAGCCTGGGGGAGAGCTCTTTATGATATAACAAAGCTTGACCTGCCACTTTCAGAGTGGCTTCCAATATGGTGGGAAGGACAACAGGTATATGGGAAGTTTTTGATTTTATCTCAGGCTGTTGCTATGGGGCTTGTGACTTTTATATTTCTTAGAAGAGTAGATAGAAAGCATAGAATTAGAAACGATATGCTTATGTTCTATATTACTTTGTTTGCCGGAGTTGCTTTATGGTTTTTGACAGCGCCTTTTATCAGGTATGGGCTGGTTTATCTTTTTCTTTTTCCCATGTGTGCACTGGGAGATTACTTTGGCGAAATGTTCCATAGATGGCAGATTCGTTTAATTACGATAGTAGTTGCTGGTGTAGTATTATTTGGAACATGGACTGTAAATTATATAGGCGATGATATAGAATTTATTCAGAATTATGCTTTTGATGGGTATGTATTTTGGCCAATTCCTTTTGAAAATGCTGAAACTGATATCTGTGAAATGGATGGGGCTATAGTTTACAATTCCACAGATGAAGAGGTTAATAGTTATTACTACTACCCAAATACCTGTTATCACGATATGATGAATAGGACAGAACTGATTGGGGATACAATTAAAGAGGGATTTAAGCCAAAGGATTTTACCGATGGTGATTAAAGGGAGTAACGTATGAGAAGAAGTTCAAAAAGAGGTTTGGGACTTGCTGGGAAAAGTTCGCGTAAAAAACGCCATGACGAGGACATAGATTACAGAGAGCAATATGATGATGAGTACGAGGATTATCCGGAAGATAATCATGACGGCTATGGAAACGTAGAAGATGATGATTATTATGAAGATGATCGTGATTATGATGATACTGATGATTATGACAGTGATTATGAATCAGATGATCAGGAGTATGAACGGGAGACAGACGGAATATCAGATGATGAATATGACCGGGACTATGAAGATGACCGTGATTACTACGAAGATGATTATGATGACGAAGATGATGAGTACTATGAAGGCGATGAAAATTACAGAAGTGTAGAGGAAATTGACGATCGTAGGAATTATGAGGAAGACGACTACTACGAGGATGATGAAGACGATGACGATGTTTATGATGACTATGTGTCTGATGAACGCCGTGGAAGATCTGAAGTAGAAGATAGAAGATATAATCGTAGAAATGATCGGCAGTATGATGATGGACAATCAAGAAGGGACAGAGCCTTAGATGATTGGCATGACAAAAGAAGTGTGCAAAGAGAAGGTTCAGAAGCCGGCTTTCTTAGCATCATCACTGAGTCTTCTGCTGTTGAGAGGGTAGCTGCTCTGATATTCGTGTTTCTTATAGTTGGAGCTGTGGCAACAGGTGTATTTTACAAGAAAGCCATGGACAAAAACAATGAGATCAGTTCTTTTACCGATGTGGGAAAAAACTACGGAGAAACAGAGATTGTGGGCGAGAGCGGACTTATAGCCATTGCTGATGCCCAAAGAGCAAAGCTTGAAGCTGCACAGCTTATTTCTGAGGATGAGGAAGCTGAAGAAAGTAGTGAGAAGGAAGATGAGAGCGAAACTATCAGTGTTTCCATGTCTGTTACTACTATTAAGAGTGACTTAAAGATTAAATTTACTAACTCAAAAACCGGAAAACTTATAGCAAGTACTCCATTTACGGTTTCTGTTGTCAATCCTGACGGAAGCAGCGTAACATACGATGACCATGATCAGGACGGTATCATTTATAAAAAAGATTTAACGGCCGGTAAGTATACAGTAACTCCCAATGCCCTTTCGGGAGACTACGCAAAGATTAAGCTTGATACAACAGCCAAGTCTGTTACTGTTAAAAATACTGTTGAGATGAAAGTCGTTGATGTCACAAACGAAGTAAAAAAGGAATCCGAAGTAAACGTCGCAAAAGAAGATACGGCTGTTGCTGACAAGGTTGAATCAGCCTTGACGGATACTGTTGAGTGGGTTGAAAGCACTAAGACGGCTGTTAGTGAAGGAACTGACAGTGGGGATGGCGGATATACATATGAGGCGGTGGATAAGAGCAATATTGTAGATCCATCAAGCAGTGCCATGAATGGTGTTTCACGATTTATGTTCCTGGCACTTACGACAGATCAGGGTGACAACAGCGATTCTGATGAAGAGGAAGATAAAGAGTTTAAGGTAAACAGTTATGATGTTACTTTGAAAATAGGCGAGACGTTCAAGATTGAAATTGAGGACGGCCCTTCAGAGTTTAACTATTCTTCATCTGATTCGGAGCTTGTTAAAGTATCTGATGACGGAACAATCTCAGCACTTGGCGAAGGTGTTGAATATATTACAATTACGGCTGAAGGATATCAGAAAGAAATTGTTAAGGTAACTGTTAAGAAAGAAGAGAGCTCGAACTCTGAAAGTTCGTCAAGCAGTTCATCTTCAAGCGCAAGCTCCGGTAGTTCCTCAAGTAGCTCCTCCTCAAGTTCAAGCAGCACTTCATCAAGCTCAAGTTCAAGTAGTTCCTCTGCTGATAAGAGCGCACCGATCAGTATCACAAAGGTCACACTTGTTAAAGGAAGAACCTTTAAGATTGAGCCTAAGAGCTCTGATATATCTTTAAAGGTCTCTTCAGCAGATACAGGTAAGGTTTCTGTTGACGGTACTACCATAAAAGGAGAAGATGCAGGTGAGACGACTGTAACAGTATCAGCAGATGGCTATACTGAGACAGAAGTTACAGTTACTGTTAAGAGCAATGCTGAAAAACTTCAGACCAAAGATGGTAAGCAGGTTTACATCAAGGATAGCGAAGGAAACTATATAGAAGCTGATTACGGAGACTATTATATTGAGTCGGCATTCTATCTCAGAAACGGTGCTGCGACTTATAAGTACACAGGATGGCAGACAATAGACGGCAAGACTTACTATTTTGATAAAAATGGTAACCCTGTTACCGGAGAGCAGGTCATTCAGGGAGCAAAGTACACATTTGGAAGTGATGGTGCTATTGCAGGTTCTTCCAATGTTATGGGTATTGATGTCAGCAAGTGGAATGGCAACATTGATTGGGCAGCAGTTAAAAATTCAGGTGTAAACTTTGTTATCATAAGATGCGGATACAGAGGCTCTTCAGAGGGTGCACTTATTGAGGATTCTAAGTTTAAATCCAATATAAAGGGTGCTCAGGCAGCAGGGCTTAAGGTCGGAGTATATTTCTTTTCGCAGGCAGTCAACGAGGTTGAGGCAGTAGAAGAGGCATCCATGGTAATAAGTCTCATAAAGGGATATAGCCTCTCTTACCCGGTTTATCTTGATATAGAAAAAAGTAATGGCCGAGGCGATAGTATCAGCAATGATCAGAGAACAGCCAATATCAAAGCTTTTTGCGGAACTGTTGCCAATGCGGGATATTCAGTTGGTGTTTACTCAAACAAGACTTGGTTTACTGAGAAGATGAATGTTTCTCAGCTCGGAAGCTACAATATATGGCTTGCTCAGTACAAGTCAGCTATGGATTATTCTGCTTCAAAGGTTAATATGTGGCAGTATACCTCAAAGGGCACTGTAAGTGGAATTTCGGGAAATGTAGATATGAATATCTACTACTAATGGTTATGTTAAAAAATAAGTATTCTAAAAATTTGATTTTTATGTATGTATTATTGCCATTCCTGTTTTTTGCAGGAATGGCTGTTTTTGATGGGACAGTGTGGTGTGTGGATTCTCCAAGTTACACAAGTATGGACTTTTCGAGAGAGCCGGTTTATCCATTGTTTCTTTTGGGGATAAGAAAGATATTTGAATTTTTTGACTTTACAGGAGAAATGTATGGACAGCCTTCGTATTTGTTTTGTGCAGTGATCATGCAGAGTCTTCTTTGGGTGTATGTTACGGCGAGACTTGGATTTTTTATGTACAAGGTTGCATTGGACAATACATATGAGGGTAAGGCCAGACTTATAGGCTTTATGGCAGTTTTTTTTCAGATTGCTGTATGCGTGCTGAATCGTTTTGTGGCTGCAAGAGGTTCCATGTACTCTGAATGTATCATGACTGAAAGCCTTGCAATGCCTCTGTTTGTACTTTTTAACATAAGGCTGTTTATGGCTCTGAAGGATTATTCGTTGAAAAATAATGCTATTCTATTTCTATTATGCGTTTTTATATCCGGTATCAGAAAACAGATGCTTATAACACTTCTTATATGGGGATTTGTGTCTTTTGTTCTGCACCTTTTGTGGAAAAGAACCAGAGATTTTGGAAAATTTGTGAAAAACTGCATCCTTATTGTAATTGCGGTTATTTGTATCAGCCTTGTGGACAGAGGATACAACTACTGTGTCAGAGGTGTTTTTGCAGAACATACAGGAAACAGTAAGGGAGGTCTTGATACAGTTCTTTATACTGCAGAACCTTCAGATTCAGCTCTATATGAGAAATATGACGATTCTGAAGATTATCCAGACTTAAGCCGGTTGTATACTGATATATATAATGTACTTATAGAGAAGGAACTTACAATTGACTTTGCTCCGTCAGGTTATGAACTTGGTGATGAGTCTGCAATTTCGAATTCTGACTGGGTATCTATGGCAGCTCACTATGCTGACTGTTATGATATTATAGGTTTTGATGTGGTACTTCCTCTATGTGAGGAGTATGTGGCAGAGAACTTCCCTGAACTTGATGAGGTTTCAGCTCAGCTAAAAGAGGATGCGGTTGAGAAAGTTCTTTTGACAGAACTTTTAAAAAACGATTTATTGGGAATGTTTAAGGGGCAGTCTAAAGCGTTTACTTATGTACTTAAGGCTAATGTGCTTAAGGCTTTTGTTATTTCTGTAGCCAACATTTCTCCAAGAATCTTAATAACTGCTTCTTTAGTAATTTATATTTTGTATCTGACTTTGATGTTCAGAATGGGAGTGCTTCAAAAGAGAAAAGATTTTGTTTTAATGTCTTTTATTGTGCTGGCAGGAATATGTATAAACAGCGTGGTTACGGGCTCAATGATATTTCCTCAGCCAAGATATATGTGTTACTCAATGGGGCTCTTCTACTTAATGGCAACTTGTGATATACTCTAACTTGATTAATTATGTAATTTAATGAAAAGAGGAAAAATAAATGAGAACTTATCTTGTAACAGGCGGAGCAGGTTTCATTGGTTCAAATTACATTCACTACATGTTCAAAAAGTATGACAATGAAATCAGAATCATCAATGTTGATGCTCTTACATATGCAGGTAATCTTGAGAATCTAAAGGATATCGAAGGCAGAGATAATTATACATTTGTAAAGGCTGATATCTGCGACAGAGATGCTATTAACAAAATCTTTGAGGAAAACGACATCGACAGAGTAGTTCATTTTGCAGCAGAGAGTCATGTAGACAGATCGATTGTCAATCCTGAGATCTTTGTTCAGACCAATGTTTTGGGAACAGCAACAATGCTCAATGCTGCCAAAAAAGCTTGGGAAAATCCTGATGGAACATTTAAAGAGGGCAAGAAGTTTCTTCATGTTTCAACAGATGAAGTCTATGGTTCGCTTGATGATGACCCTACAGCTTTCTTCTATGAGACAACTCCATATTCACCTCACAGCCCATATTCAGCCAGTAAGGCAAGTTCAGATATGCTTGTAAAGGCTTATATGGATACATATAAGTTCCCTGCAAATATCACAAACTGCTCTAACAACTATGGACCTTACCAGTTCCCTGAAAAGCTTATTCCGCTTATCATCAATAATGCTCTTGCAGGTAAGACACTTCCGGTATACGGTGATGGTAAGAATGTTCGTGATTGGCTCTATGTTGAGGATCACGCTAAGGCCATCGATATGGTTCAGGAAAAAGGACGTCTTTTTGAGACATATAACGTCGGAGGACACAACGAGAAGCAGAACATTGAGATTGTTAAGACAATTATCGACACATTAAAAGAAGTTTTGGATGACAGTGATCCACGTAAAGCACATCTTTCTTACGACCTTATCAAATATGTTACTGATAGAAAAGGTCATGATCGCAGATATGCTATCGCTCCAGATAAGATTAAATCTGAAGTTGGCTGGGAGCCTGAGACAATGTTTGCTGAGGGAATCAAGAAAACTATCAGATGGTACTTTGATAATATGGACTGGATGAACAACGTGACATCCGGTGACTACGAGAAGTACTATGAGAAAATGTACAAAAATAAATAATCAAGAATACAAATAAACAGGCAAAAGCATATTTGAATTTAATTAGGAATTGCTAAGTGTATATATCAATTGAGGGCTTTTGAGGACGTCAGTACTTAGTTGCTGTTTTTTAGCAACTTAGTACTGCTACGTCTGAGATAGAGCGAAAGCGTCCCGAAATTGGTATGTACACGAGCAATTCCCAGCCAAGGCCACAAGGCTTTTGCCGTCCTTTTAAGGAGGATTTATGAAAGGAATCATATTAGCAGGTGGATCAGGAACAAGACTTTATCCACTTACACGAGCAATGTCTAAGCAGATGATGCCTGTTTACGACAAGCCAATGATTTATTATCCGCTTTCAACACTTATGCTCGCAGGAATCAGAGAAGTTCTCATTATTTCAACTCCCAGAGATCTTCCTATGTTTGAGGAACTATTTGGAGATGGATCACAACTTGGAATGAAGTTTGAGTATGCCGTTCAGGACAAGCCCCGTGGACTTGCAGATGCATTTATTATCGGTGCTGGGTTTATTGGAAACGATTCGGTTGCACTTGTACTTGGAGATAATATTTTTTACGGTCAGAGTTTTTCAAAGCTTCTTAGAGAAGTTGCAGCAAGAGATAAGGGAGCAACAATATTTGGCTACTATGTAAGAGATCCAAGAGCTTACGGTGTTGTTGAGTTTGATAAAAATGGCAAGGCTATCAGCATCGAAGAGAAACCTGAACATCCAAAGAGTAATTATGCAGTGCCGGGTCTTTATTTCTATGACAATCAGGTAGTTGATATAGCAGCTAATGTGCAACCATCAGCCAGAGGCGAAATTGAAATCACAAGTATCAATAATGAGTACTTAAGAAGAGGTGAGCTTCGCGTAGAGACAATGGGCAGAGGCTTTGCCTGGCTTGATACAGGTAATCACGATTCACTTCTTGATGCTTCAGATTTTGTATGTGCATTCCAAAAGAGACAGGGACTGTACATTTCCTGCATAGAGGAAATTGCATATAAGAGAGGTTTCATTGATAAGGAGCAGCTTCTAAAACTTGCTGAGCCATTAATGAAAACAGATTACGGTAAGTATCTTAAAGAAGTAGCAGAGGGGCTGTGAGCACTTACCGGGTTTTTTCTAATCACTTACTGAGGGGGCTTATGTATGGATAAGAGAGTTTTTCGCATGGCGATACTCACTATTATCAGTGCTTTTTTGCTGGTACTTGTTATAGTGTATGCCGCTAATACTGAAAAGATAAACGAACTATTTGGATGGGGGCAGAATGCAGCAGATGATACTGCAGAAGTTGCGGCCTCCTATTATAGCGGAGATTTATCTGAGTATGGACAGCAGATAGGCGATGACCTTGACGGATTTTTGGCTGATCAGGAGTTTTTTGATAAGACCGAGAAAGTTTCTTCTGCTGTAGTCATAAAAAAGAGTTCGTCTTCAGTGGAGTCTTCCGAGAGCTCTACACTGGGGAATTCTCAGGAACAGACGGGTACAGGAATGGCAGTTGTGGGAGAACTCATAAATCCAAATGGTCAGGGAGTTGATCCCAGCACTCTTGATGTGAGCCTTTTTCAGTATAATGGAGAAATGCCGCAGACACCGCCTCCTGCAGGGCCAGCACCCGGAACGCCTGTCGGTACAGTGCCGGGAAATTGATCGAACATAAAAATAAAAATAATCGTGTATTTTGTGCACAAGGGACAAATGAGTTTTTAAAGAATAAATATATATAATGGAGATAGTTTAAAAATGGGTAAGATAACAGTAGAGACATGTGAAATCGAAGGACTTAAAGTGATAACACCTACAGTTTTTGGAGATTCAAGGGGCTATTTTGTTGAGACTTACAATAAAAATGATTTTGTGGAAGCCGGAATTGATGTGGAGTTTGTTCAAGACAACCAGTCAGCCAGTCATAAGGGAGTACTTAGAGGTCTTCATTTCCAGAAACAGTTTCCACAGGATAAGCTTGTAAGATGCATCAACGGTGAAGTATTTGATGTGGCTGTAGACCTTAGAAGAGATTCTAAAACTTTTGGAAAATGGTACGGTGTTACTCTTTCAGCAGAGAATAAAAAGCAGTTTTTTATTCCTAAGGGATTTGCTCATGGATTCTATGTTTTATCCGATTATGCTGAATTTGCATATAAATGTTCTGACTTCTACCATCCTAATGATGAGGGCGGTCTTATTTGGAATGATCCGGATATCGGAGTAGAGTGGCCGCTTCTTGACGGCGTAGAAATAGACCTTTCAGACAAGGACACAAAGTGGAAAGGAATTAAAGAGTATTGATCAGGGGGCTTAAGAAACTTCCCAAGCGTGCAGGCTTGGGACTTTTCTACGTGCTGGCAGTTTCACTGGCACTTCTAGTTATTTTTCATACAAACACTCTTGCAGACCCGCACACAGAGATGCTTAAAAAGATATGTGGATGTATCTTGATAGGCATCAGCTGTGTTCTGGTCTTCTTTTGGTATGACAGGCTTTTGGTTTTGCCTGTAGAATTGTACAACTCAAGAAAGCTTATAAAAAGACTTTCTATAAATGATTTCAAGAAAAGATATGCCGGATCATATATGGGAATCGTGTGGGCATTGGCTCAGCCTGTAGTTACTGTTGTGATGTACTACATTGTTTTTGATAAGGTTTTTCAGTCAAGAGCTCAGGCTGTATCTGAAGGTGTTGAAGTTCCATACGTTCTTTTTTTGACAGCAGGCCTTGTGCCGTGGTTCTTCTTTTCAGAGGCTTTAACTAACGGAACCACATCTCTTCTGGAGTATAACTATCTTGTAAAAAAGGTGCTTTTTAAGATAAGTATCCTGCCTATTATAAAGATAATAGCAGCTATGTTTATCCACGTGTTTTTTATCTGTGTACTTTTGGTCATTGCCTGTGTATATGGTTATTATCCAAGTATTTATTGGCTTCAGCTTATTTACTACGTGGGATGCGAGTTTATACTGGTTTTATCCATAAGCTACGCTACCTGTGCAATAGTTGTGTTCTTCAGAGATCTTTTGCAGATTATCAACATTGGTCTTCAGCTTTTTCAGTGGGCGACTCCTATTCTTTGGAATCTTGAGATCATCCCTGATAAATTTAAATGGATTTTTAAGCTGAATCCCATGACATACATTGTTGAGGGGTACAGAAATGCAATCTATGGTGATACGTGGTTCTTTGAACATTTTTATTCTTCCACATATTTTTGGATTTTTGTTGTATCGGTATTCTGTATCGGCTCGCTGATATTCAAACGCTCCAAACCACATTTTGCAGATGTATTATGATACCGAACAAACATGAGGAAGAAGGTATATTTGCCGAATTCCGAATGCTTGTAGGATTGCGGGAACGAAGTGAAGCAATCCGTAGTATCATAACTAACTATGATCGGAGATTTAAATGGATAAAGATATAGCTATCGAAGTCAAAAATCTGACTAAAATATATAAGCTCTACGATAAGCCGATTGACAGGCTAAAAGATTCTCTTGGACTTGCTAAAAGGGGGAAGTTCAAGGAGCACAGGGCACTTAACAACGTAAGTCTTTCTGTAAAAAAAGGCGAGACTGTCGGTATCATTGGAACAAACGGATCAGGAAAGTCTACAATTCTTAAGATCATCACAGGAGTTCTTTCTCCTACTGAGGGCGAAGTTAATGTAGATGGTCATATTTCAGCTCTTTTGGAATTGGGAGCCGGATTTAACATGGAATACAACGGAATCGACAACATTTATCTAAACGGTATGATGATTGGCTTTTCTGAGGAAGAGATAGAAAAGAGGATGGATGCGATTCTAGAGTTTGCTGATATTGGTGACTATGTTTATCAGCCGGTGAAAACATATTCAAGCGGTATGTTTGTGCGACTTGCCTTTGCAGTAGCCATAAACATAGATCCGGAGATTCTTATCGTTGATGAGGCTTTATCGGTAGGAGACGTATTCTTCCAGGCCAAGTGTTATCACAAGTTTGAGGAATTTAAAAAGAAAGGTAAGACAATTCTTTTTGTATCTCATGATTTGTCCAGCATAAGTAAATACTGTGACAGAGCAGTTTTATTAAATCAGGGGGTATTGCTTGGTGAGGGAACTCCCAAAAAAATGATTGATATTTACAAACAGGTTTTAGTCGGACAGTACCCACTTCCGAGTAGCGATGTTGAGAATCTTTTAGATGATGAGTCTATCAGAGAGGCAGCTGCAACTGCTGACAGAAAAGCAGATTCCAAGATTAAAGAGGATAAGAAGGCATCTAAAGTTGACAGAACAGGAAATAACTCTGAAAATTCGGAAACGGTATCTGAAGTTGATGCGCTTGAGTACGGAGATGGAGCTGCTGTTATCACGGAGTATTACATTACTGACAACAAGAATGTTCGCACCAATTCGATTATAAAGGGGACAGACTTTACAGTTCATATGAGAGTTAAGTTCAACAGAGATGTTTCAGCTCCTATTTTTGCCATGACCTTTAAAAATGTTATGGGTATTGAGATAACCGGAACTAATTCCATGGTTGAGAAGGCTTTTCTGGAACCTGTAAAAGCAGGTGCCGAAAAAGACATTACATTTACTCAGAACATGTCCCTTCAAGGCGGGGATTATCTTTTGAGCTTTGGAGTAACAGGCTTTGAGCAAAACGATTTTACAGTATATCACAGGCTTTATGATGCACTTAGTGTATCTGTTGTTTCCGATAAAAATACTGTTGGATACTACGACATGAATACAATATGCAAGGTTAGTGACGCTAAAGAGACTTAAAAATATTAAACAAGTGTTAGAATATTGTTACTTAAAGAGGATTTTGTTGGCATTATAACACTTGCGAGGTACATGCAGAATGCAAGAAGAAATTAAGATTGGAGAAGTTACCCTTAACTTCAGACATTATTCAGGGGTTGATCTTTACAGCGACGGAGCTATTGAGAACGATCTTCTCGAAATTGTAAAAAAGCATAAAAAAGAAGAATATCAGCAGATAATTGAAGAGAGAGCAAATTGGCCTATTCTCTATCATTTATCGGATCAAAGGGCCAATATTGTAGAGTGGATTCCAATGGATCCCAAGGCAAAGGTCTTGGAAGTAGGGGCAGGCTGCGGAGCAATCACAGGAATGCTATCAAGTAAAGCCGGGCAGGTTGTTGCCTGTGACCTTTCAAGAAGGCGCTCTGAGATTAATGCCACCAGAAATCAGGAGTGTTCAAATGTTACTATTCACGTTGGTAACTTTAGAGACATTGAGCCTGATCTTGACAATGATTTTGATTATATTTTTCTGATCGGTGTTTTCGAATACGGTCAGGGCTATATTGGAACTGATAATCCTTACGAGAAGTTTTTGAGAATGCTCTCAAGGCATCTTAAAAAGGGCGGAAGGATTGTAATTGCCATTGAGAATCGTCTGGGGCTTAAGTACTTCGCCGGATGTGCCGAGGATCATCTTGGAAGCTATTTTACCGGAATTGAAGGCTATTCACCGGACAGTGTGGCTAAAACCTTCACCAGAAACGGTCTCATTAACATTTTCAAAAAGTGTGGGATGAATGATTACCATTTCTACTATCCATATCCTGACTATAAGCTTATGACTCTTTTGCACTCGGATTCATATCTCCCCAAATTCGGGGAGCTACAGGATAATGTCAGAAATTATGACAGGGACAGATTGGTGCTCTTTAATGAAAAACATGCTTATGAAGATCTCATTAAAGACGGAATGTATCAGGATTTTGCCAACTCTTTTTTGGTAATTTTAGGTCCCGGATTTGATACAATATATAGTAAGTACAGTAATGACAGGGTGGATGAGTTCAAAATCCGTACTGATATTGCAATAGACAGGGCAGGTAGAAAAATAATAAAGAAGTATCCTTTGACAGAGGCGGCAAAAGAGCATGTCTATGGTATGAGAGATGCTTACCTTGGTCTTGTGGAGAAGTTCAGGGGCGGAGATCTTGAAATCAATGATTGTCAGCTTGACGAAAAGTCCGGATGCGCCATCTTTTCATTTGTTAACGGTGTTCCGTTGTCATCACTTCTCGATGAGTGTATAGATAAGGATGACATTGAAGGATTTAATGCTCTTATAAATGAGTATTATCGGAGAATCAGATATAAAGAGGATTATCCTGTATCGGATTATGACCTTATTTTTTCAAATATTATGGTTAATGGTCCTATTTGGACTATAATAGATTATGAGTGGACCTATGGTAAGTGTATTCCTGCCAAAGAACAGATGTGGAGAGCACTATACTGCTACAGGTTGGAAGATAGGAAAAGAGAAAAGTTTGATCCAAAGCTCTTATTTAACAGGCTTGGCCTTACCGAGAAGGAAATCAGGATTCTTCTTGAAGAGGAATATGCGTTCCAGAAATATGTGACAGGAAATAGAAAGTCAATGGTTGAGATCTGGAAGGAAATAGGTCGCAAGGTCATTGTGCCCAAAGAAGTTGCTTCAGGGACAACAACCGCAGCAAGGCCTGCAGATGTTATTCAGATTTATCTTGATGAGGGCGAAGGCTATTCAGAGGATGAATCAATTTATCCGGAGGAACAGTACGATGAGAAAAATACTGTGAGTCTGGATATCAGGGTAGATTCCGATTGCAAAGTAGCAAGGATTGATCCTGCGTTTGCACCATGTATTGTTACCATTGTTGAGGCTACATGGAATGGCATATCTATTTCTGATGGCGGAGCTGATGTAAATATAAATCCTGTTAACGGACAGTGGATATCTGATGATTCCTTTGTTTTCAACAGTGACGACCCCGGTATAGAATTTAAGCTGACAAGTAACAAGCTCAGTATTCAGGAACGAAACCATTTATGTGTGACTTTATTGACTACGCTTATTCCAAAGAATGCTGCTGATGCAGTGGTAAATTCTATTCCTGAGCTTGAAAATATTTTTGAACCCAAGGAAAATATAATAAAAAAGATTGGAAAAAAGATAATCAGTAAGCGTGAAGAACGTTACTACAAAGACGATGAGGAGTAAATAAAGGGGAAATGCTTAAAGACCTGGCAAAAAGTGCTCTAATAAACATATGTGTAGCTAAATACAACAGAACAGTTAATGCTAAGTCTTCAGCTTATGACAAGTGGCAGAAAGCTATTGAGAAGGAGACTGTTAGAAAGGCAGAAGCTCCTGTGATCATGGAGACTTTGGAAACAGGTGAGGTTGTACCTCACAAAAAGCCGGAGCCTCAGATTAAAATCATACCTTATGCCAAGGTCTGGGAAGCTTCGGGTGTCAAGGACGATGAGAATACTATATATATCTTTGTAAGTCCTAAAGGGAGGCTTACAAAGAGGGCAGCTGATGTCATCAAACAGTATTTTATTGCTCATCCGGAGCATAACGTTGTATATGGAGATGAGGATGAAGTAGGAAACGGTGGCAAGTATATACATCCGTATTTTAAGCCTGACTGGTCCCCGGATTCATATTTAAATGCTTTTTATATAGGCAGTTTTTTTGCCTGCAGATCTGAAATAATGCACGATTCAGCACCTGAGTATGACAATGCTGTCAGGATGCTGGGAGGAGTCTCTAATAAAAAGAATTCACCTGAGCAGATGGGGCTTGAGGCGTCCCTTCTTTCTGCAGATGTTTTGTTTTGCATGCTGGCAATTCATGAAAGAGCTTTTGCTAAAAGAACCGGTATGGAGCTCCCGATTGGTCATATAAGGGAGGTTTTGTTTCATCGAAGCGCTGAGCAGGATGTTTTTTACGGAAGGTCGTTCCACAATTCAAGACATATGCTTTTAAGACCTGCGACAGTCAGTATCATAATCCCGTCAAAAGATCACCCCGAGGTACTTCAACAGTGTATTAATTCTGTTATTGAGACCACGCGTGATGACAATATAAAATACGAAATAATCATTATTGATAATGGTTCTTCTGCGGCCAACAGGGTAAAGTATGGCGTTTATTGCAGCCGTGCACCCAGAAAGAACGGTCTTACCAATATCAATTATATTTATAAGCTTCAGGAGTTTAATTTCTCTGCCATGTGTAACCAAGGGGTGAGAAATTCAAGCGGGGATTACCTTCTTTTCCTTAATGATGACATTGAGGCAAAAAAGGAAGGATGGCTTCGCGAGATGCTTTCCCAGGCTCAGCTTGGACATGTTGGGGCAGTCGGGGCAAAGCTTCTTTACCCGGATTCTGATCTTATTCAGCATGCAGGAATTGCCAATGTAAGGAGAGGTCCTGTTCATAAGCTTCAAAAGATGCATGATGGCAAGAATCACTATTTTGGCTATAACAGAGGGGTTCACAATCATATTGGCGTTACAGCAGCCTGCCTTCTTATAAGCCGCAAGAAATACAATGACGTGGGCGGTCTTTCGGAGGAGCTTAAGGTTGCCTTTAATGATGTGGATTTTTGCTATTCAGTAATAGAGGCCGGATACTACAATGTATGCTGTAATCATATCTATTTGTATCATCATGAGTCTCTTACCAGAGGGCTTGATAATCTTGATCCCAAAAAGATGGAGCGACTTGCCCGTGAGGGAGATGCTCTTATGAGGCGTCATTCCCATTTGTATAATTTTGATCCATTTTATAGTCCACACCTCACTGATGATGAGACTATTTCGGCTATCATACCCAAGGAAGATTATCTGCCTGTAGAGGATATTCCTTACAGCAAGATAACAGCCCAGGATAAAGGAATTGTTGACGCCAGAGAGGATCAGTGCCTTAGGATTGGGTGTGAATATAACGGCACTTTGGACAACTGGCTTTACGGCGTTACTGCTGAGGGCAATGATGAAGGATATTATCTCAAAGGATACAGCTTTGTAATTGGTTCGGACAATGCCATCTTTGAGAAAAAGCTTTTGCTTCGCCTTGTGGAGCGGCATGAGGATGGCGCAGGACCGGCTGATTCAAGGGTGTATGTCGTGCCGTTTTATACCTGGTACAGACCTGACATACGTATAAGACTTCAGGATCAGGTAAATGTCGATCTTACAGGTTATAAAGCCAAGATTAAAAAAGGAGATCTTGCGCCCGGGTATTATCAGATTGGAATGCTGGCTGTTGATAAGACAAGTCATCTTAAGTTGGTTAACTGGGTACCCAATATCCTGAATATTAAGTAAGGCCGGCAATTATTTTATGAGCTGTATTATGTGAAACAGCATTTGATTTGGAGATTTAAATGAGTGATTTAGATTATAAGGCTGCTTATGAGAGAGAAAAGCTGAAAACTGCGGATCTTGCAAGTCGTATAGCAGAGCTTGAAGATAAAAACCAGGAGCTTCAGTTTAAACTGGACAGAATCAAAAACAATCCTATCTGGAAGGCTTCTACACCTGCCCGAAATACCATGCACTGGGTTATCAGGCAGAGGGATAGGATAAGAAATCAGGGTTCTTTAAAAGGTGTTATTGCCAAGATTAAGTATAAGCAGATTGAAAAAAAAGCCATGACTCACTATGGAACTGAAAGCTTCCCAAGTGAAGATACCAGAAAGCAGCAGGAGAATACTGTATTTGAGTATGAACCGCTAATTTCAATCCTTGTGCCTTTGTACAATACTCCCGAGAAGTTTTTGAGAGATATGGTGGAGTCCGTTTTGGCTCAGACTTACAAAAACTGGCAGCTTTGCCTTGCTGACGGATCAGATGCTGAGCATATTGAATCGGTTTCAAGAATTGTAAAAGAGTACCGGGACAAAGATGGGAAAAATCGTATCAGCTACATGAAGCTTGAAAAAAATGAAGGTATTTCAGGAAATACCAACCATTGTCTTGAACTTGCAAAAGGGGAATATATAGGTCTTTTTGACCATGATGATATTCTGCATCCTGAAGTTCTCTACTGGTATGTTAAGGCTATAAATGAGGAAAAGGCTGATTATCTTTACTGTGATGAGACTACCTTTAAAGGTGATGACATCAATAAGATGATAACAATGCATTTTAAGCCTGATTATGCAATTGATAACTTAAGAGCCAATAACTACATTTGCCACTTTAGTGTATTCAAGAGAACTCTTTTGGATGGAACAGAACTCTTTAGGACGAAATTTGACGGAAGTCAGGATCATGATATGATTCTTCGTCTTACAGATAGGGCTGAGCATATAGTACATATTCCAAAGCTTTTGTATTACTGGAGAAGTCATGCAGGCTCTGTGGCATCTGATATTAATGCCAAGCCCTATGCTATCGAAGCGGCAAAGGGGGCGGTGGCAGATCATCTTCGCCGTCATGGTTATGACCACTTTAAGATTACAAGTACCAGAGCTTTTGAAACTATCTTTAAGATTTCATATGAAGTTGTGGGCACTCCAAAAATCAGTATAGTGATCCCAAACTGTGAGCACGCACAGGATCTTAAGAGATGCATTGATTCTATTTATGAGAAATCGGTTTATGACAACTACGAGATAATTGTTGTTGAGAATGGAAGCACAGGATCGGAGATTAAGGGCTATTACGAGGAACTAGGAAACGGCGCCTTAAAGGATATAGTTAAGGTTGTTGACTATTATGAAGGTGGTATTCATTTAAATGCTGATGGTTCAAAGCCATCTTTCAATTATTCGGCAGTTGTTAACTACGGTGTTTCAAAGTCTACAGGTGAGTATGTAGTTCTTTTGAACAATGATACACAGGTTATTACGGTAAATTGGATGGAAGAGCTTTTGATGTACGCTCAGCGTAAGGATGTCGGCGCAGTTGGTGCCAAGCTTTACTTCCCTGACAGGAAGATCCAGCATGCCGGAGTGGTTCTAAAGCTTGGAGCGCACAGGACAGCAGGACATTCCCATTACGGACAGGCAGGAATGAATCTGGGATATATGGGCCGACTTTGCTACGCTCAGGATGTCAGCGCAGTTACAGGTGCATGCCTTATGGTAAGCAGAGCTAAATATGACGAAGTCGGTGGCTTTGACGAGAGTTTCCAGGTTAGTCTTAATGATGTGGACTTTTGCTTAAAGCTTCGTGACAAGGGATACCTGAACGTATTTACACCGTTTGCAGAGCTTTTCCACTTTGAGTCACTTTCCAGAGGCCTTGACCTTGAGGGAGAAAATGCAAGGCGCTACGAGGCAGAGTCAGAGCACTTCAGGACTAAATGGAAAGAAGTTCTTGATAAAGGAGATCCATACTACAATCCAAACTTCTCACTTGACAGAAGTGATTTCAGTTTGAATGTTGAAGGGTATTCCAGCTTAAGAACGCAGTAAGCGGCTTTATATGCTATAATATTATAAGTGTTTCAGAATATTAAACTGTGGAAAGCTACATATTCATTTTAGGGCTTTTGAGCACGCCGGTACTTATGCATTGTTTTTTGATGCATTAGTACCGTTGCGTGCGAGATAGAGTGAAAACGTCCCTGAAATGGATATGTAGCGTCCACAGATAAATACCAGGAGGAAAGAGAGATGAGCAAAGCTACAGAACAATTTGAGTATTGGCTTAACAATGATTATTTCGATCAGGAGACCAAAGATGAACTCCTTGCAATCAGAAATAATGAAGATGAGGTTGAGGATCGTTTTTATAGAGAGCTTGAATTTGGTACAGGCGGACTTCGCGGAGTAATCGGTGCCGGCACCAACAGAATGAATAAATATACTGTAAGAAAGGCTACACAGGGACTTGCCAACTATATCAAGAAGCATGGCGGCGCTGATGCAGCTAAAAAGGGTGTTGCAATTTCTTATGACTGCAGAAGGTTTTCTCCAGAGTTTGCAGAGGAAACAGCTCTTTGCCTTGCTGCTAATGGAATCAAGGCTTACGTTAGTGATATTCTTCGTCCTACACCGGAGCTTTCTTTTGCACTTAGAGAGTTTGGATGTATCGCAGGTGTAATGGTTACAGCTTCACACAACCCGCCTGAATATAACGGATACAAGGTTTACTGGGAGGATGGCGCACAGATTACACCTCCTCACGATACCGGAATCATCAGTGAAGTTATGGCAATTACTGATTACAATGAAGTAAAGACAATGCCAAAGGAAGAAGCTGTAAAGGCAGGTCTTTATGAGTCTTTTGGCGAAGAACTTGATGACAAGTACATGGTTGAACTTAAAAAGCAGATCATTCATCAGGATGTTATTGATGAGATGGCTGATAAGTTTACAATTGTTTATACACCATTCCATGGAACAGGAAATCTTCCTGTCAGACGAGTTCTTAAAGAGCTTGGATTTAAGAATGTATTTGTAGTTCCTGAACAGGAGCTTCCGGATCCTGATTTCACAACACTTGAGTATCCTAACCCCGAGGATCCTAAGGCATTTAAGCTGGCTCTTGAGCTTGCAAAAGAAAAAGATGCAGATATCGTTCTTGCTACTGACCCTGATGCAGATCGTCTTGGAATCTATGCAAAAGATACAAAGACAGGCGAGTATGTTGGATTTACAGGAAATATGTCAGGTATGCTCATTGGTGACTATATTTTAAGAGAGCGCACAAAGACAAACACAATGCCGGCTAACCCTGCATTTGTTACTACAATCGTTACTACAAACATGGCTAAGGCTGTTGCTAAGAAGTACGGCTGCCACTACATTGAAGTTCTTACTGGATTTAAGTACATCGGCGAGCAGATCAAGCTCTTTGAACAGAACGGTCAGTCTCACAACTATGTATTTGGTCTTGAGGAGTCCTATGGATGTCTTGCAGGAACACACGCAAGAGATAAGGATGCTGTTGTTGCAGTTATGTGTCTCTGCGAGCTTGCTGCTTTCTACAAAAAGCAGGGCAAGAGCGTATGGGACGCTATGATCGATATGTACGAGGAGTACGGTTATTACAAGGAAGGCCAGTACTCAATCACAATGAAGGGCAAGGAAGGCGCAGAGCAGATCGCAGCACTTATGGATAAGCTCCGCAGCAATCCACCTAAGGAATTTGGTCAGTGGAAGGTTGAAGAGTTCAGAGATTACAAGACAGGTAAGACTCTTGAAATGGCTACAGGTAAAGAAGGCGAGACAGGACTTCCTACATCAAATGTTCTTTACTTTGCACTGGATAATGACGCTTGGTGTTGCGCAAGACCTTCAGGAACTGAGCCTAAGATTAAATTCTATATGGGAGTTAAGGGTAAAGACCTTGCTGATGCAGACAAGCTTCAGGATGAACTTACTAACGCTGTAAAGGCTGTAATAGGCTGAGAACACTTGACGAGGTAATTTCGAGTCTGGTGTGAACGTGTTTTGGCGAAGCATTAGCTGAGAGCAAAACTTCCTTATAAAAAATGGAGAATTATTTCACATGAGCATAAAGAATGCGGCAAAGAAAACAATAGCATATGCAAAACGCAATGGCTTAAAGCCCGCATTCTTTGCTGCTCTTGAGAGAATCTCCAATAATTTCAATGAAAAATATACTTATAATAATCTGTCCGAAGCTGTACTTGCAGAACAGAAACAGGAATACAAGTCTTTGGCAGAAACAGGAGGCGCTGTGCGTTTTAGCATCGTAGTGCCTCTTTTTAATACTCCTGAAAATTACCTTCGCCAGATGATTGATTCTGTAATTAACCAAACATATGGGAACTGGGAACTGGTACTTGCAGATGCATCCTTGGAAGAATCAGATCTGGTAAAAGAATATGTGAAGGAGGATCCCAGAATCAAGTATTATCATCTTGATTCCAATGATGGAATTTCAGAGAATACCAACAGAGGTATTGAGAAAGCTAAGGGCGATTACATAGGTCTTTTGGATCACGATGATATCCTTACTCCCGATGCCTTGTTTGAAATGTCCAGAGTTATCATAAAGAGCATGAAAAGAAACCGCCTGTCTCAGTTTCAGGCATGCCCCATAAGGCTTATCTATTCTGATGAAGACAAATTTGATGACAATAAGAATTTATACTATGAGCATCATGCAAAGCCTTCTTTTAATCTGGATTATCTTTTGTCCAATAATTATATCTGCCATTTTACTGTAATGAGAGCAGATGTTATAAAGAGGCTTAAATTCAGAAAAAAATACGACGGAGCTCAGGATTTTGATTTATTTCTTAGGGCTACTTTAGAGGCAACTTTGTCTATGCCTATGGCACAGGATCAGATAGCGCATATAGATAAAGTTCTTTATCATTGGAGATGTCACAAGGGATCTACTGCGGCCAATCCGACCAGTAAGATGTATGCTTATCAGGCAGGGCAAGATGCTGTACGAGACAATATGAAAAGCTTTGGCATAGACTGCGAAGTAGTAGGGCTACCTCATCTTGGTTTCTATCGCATTAATTATACACAGGATATCTTTTCTCAGAGGAAGGATATAGGATGTGTCGGAGGTAAGCTCGTTAACAAGAAAGGCAGAATCGCAGGTGGTATTTATAAGAAGGATGGCACTTCTCTCTATAAGGGAATGCGAGTCTACTATAGTGGCGGTCTTCAGCACAAGGCTGTAGTACAGCAGGATTGTTTTGCAGTAGATATAAGGTGCATGAACTTAAGACCGGAACTTGCGAAAGTGTTTAATGAAATTGCAGGTTTTGATTACGTGGATGAATCTACAGGTAATACTGAATCATTAAAATCTTATCGTGAAAAGATTGATACTTTGACAGAGGAAGAAATCCTTAGGATTAACCTGAAAATCGGTGAAGAGATGAAAAGGCGTGGACTTAGAGTTATGTGGGATCCGCAGATCATAAGGAATATATGAGGACATCGCTTATGGATAAAGTAGGCGTTATTATACCTAATTACAATGGAAAAAAGTTTTTGACTGATTGCCTTGAAAGTTTAAAAAAACAGACTTTTAGGGATTTCAGAGTGTATATAATTGACAATGGCTCAACTGATGGAAGTCAGGAGTTTATAGCGCATAATTATCCGAGGGTGACACTGGTTGCTCTTCCGGAGAATACGGGATTTGCCCACGCTGTGAATGTGGGAATAAAATCCTGTGATGCGGAATATGTTTTTTTATTAAATGATGATACTGTCTGCTGCGAAGATGTCTTGGAAAAGCTCGTTGCAACAATGGACAGAAAAAAGAAGATATTCAGTGCTCAGGCAAAAATGCTTCAGTTTAAAGAGCCGCATCTTATTGATGATTCGGGTGATTTGTACTGCGCTCTTGGATGGGCTTTTTCACCGGGAAGAGATAAGGACAATAAGTATTTTTCGGGCTTAGAGCCTGTGACCAGCGCCTGTGCCGGAGCTGCAATTTACAGAAGAGAGCTCTTTTCAGAGGTGGGGCTGTTTGATGAGGTACATTTTTGTTACCTTGAGGATGTGGATATCGGCTACAGGGCAAGGCTCAAAGGTTATATAAATGTTTGTGAGCCCAAGGCTGTTGTTTATCATGCAGGGAGCGGAACAAGCGGCTCAAGATATAACAGATTTAAGGTTGAACTTACGGCTGGAAATAATTTATACTTTATCTATAAAAATATGTTGCTTTGGCAAATAGTGATAAATCTGCCGCTTATTATAGCAGGCATATTGATAAAGCATGTTTTCTATACAAAGAGGGGACTTGGAGGAGCACATCTAAAGGGGCTGTCTATAGGCTTTTCCAAGATTATAAATAATGCCGACAAAAAAGTGGCATTTGGGAGAAAAGAAATTTTTAACAGTTTTAGGATGCAGCTGGAGCTGTGGATTAACTGTGCCAGGAAGTTTGGGGCTGTATTTTTATGATAAAAGACAATCAGGTTCATTTAAACAGGGCGCACGTGGTTGCGGACGGGCTCATTGTAGCCGGTTCTTACATTGCGTCTTATTTTATAAAGTTTGAATTATTTAGTAAGAGACTTCCGGGTGGTCATTTGCCTATGGAAATCTACTTCAGAGCGCTTTATTTTTTGGTGCCTGCGTACCTTGTTCTTTACTATATGGTTCAGCTTTACACACCCAGGCGAGCCCTCAGAATGTGGGATGAGTTCATGGATGTGGTCAAGGCCAATGTGGCTGGAATCCTCGGCTTTTGGGTAATTCTTTTCCTTTTAAAGCACAACGACTTTTCGCGATCAATGATGATTATATTTGCAGTGCTCAATGTAACATTTGCAACTGCCTTCAGAATTGTGCTTAGAAAGTTTCTCAGATATATCAGGAAAAAGGGATACAATTTAAAACACGTTTTGCTGGTTGGCTACTCAAGGGCAGCAGAAGGTTATATCAGTCGTATTCTTGACAATCCGCAATGGGGCTATGAGATTGCAGGCGTTTTGGATGATTTTGTACCTCTTGGAACCAATTACCACGGAGTTAAGGTTGTAGGCAAAATCGAGCAGCTGGGGCTTTACCTTGAAAATAACAATTATGATGAGATAACGATAACACTTCCTTTGGATGATTATGACAGATTGGAAGAGCTTGTGGCACAGTGTGAAAAATCAGGTGTTCATACCAAGTTCATTCCGGATTATTCATCTCTTTTTCCGAGTAATCCTTACACAGAGGATGTTCAGGGAATGCCGGTCATCAACATAAGATATGTGCCCCTTTCCAATTCATTCAACAAGGTAGCAAAAAGACTGGTGGATATTGTGGGATCTTTATTTGCTATTATTCTCTTTTCACCTGTCATGCTGGCTGCGGCTATTGCAGTTAAGGCTACAAGTAAGGGGCCTATTATATATAAGCAGGAGAGAATCGGCCTTGGCGGTGTTCCTTTTAAGATGTATAAGTTCAGAACCATGAAGGTTCAGACTGAGGCGGAGGAAAAGAAGGGCTGGACGACAAAGGGGGATCCGAGAGTTACCAAGGTTGGAGCAATTCTTAGAAAGACCAGTATTGATGAGATGCCGCAGTTTTTTAACATATTTATCGGTCAAATGTCTCTGGTTGGACCTCGCCCAGAGAGACCGCAATTTGTTGAAAAGTTTAAAGAGCAGATCCCACGTTATATGGTGAAGCATCAGGTTAGACCGGGACTTACCGGCTGGGCTCAGATAAATGGTTATCGCGGTGATACTTCTATCAGGAAAAGAATTGAATACGATATTTATTACATCGAAAATTGGACCATGACTTTTGATTTCAAGATAATGCTTGGAACTATCCGTTACGGTTTTGTCAATAAGAATGCTTACTAAAAATACATATACAAGCGCAGAGTGATGTCTCAATCCTGTGCTTGTATATTTTTTTGTTTTGTGGCATAGTATAATGTGGTTTTCTGTTTATGAAAATTATAATTTTTTTGTTGGGACAAGGAGATAGAAAATGTCAAAGCGTGATGATGAATACTATGACAGAGATGAAAGACGTTCTTCTCATAGAAATAATAATGAAATAAGAAAGTCTTCCAGAGATGATAGATACCGTGATGATTATGAGGACTATGATGATTACGATGACTATGAAGACAGACCTGTAAGGAGAAGCTCAGGTAGTTCATCTAAGAGTCATTCGTCTTCGAAGAGTGGAACAAGGAGTCATACAAATTCTTCCAGAAGCCATTCTTCCAGAAAAAGTGGTTCGCATGGCGGATCAGGTAAAAAGAAAAATAATAAGAAAGCAATTATCATTCTTATTGCAGAGGTTTTGGTAGCATGTATTCTCGTACTTGTTGCTTACCATGTATTCTTTAAGGTGGATGTCACAAAGGTTGGCAAGGTCAACATGAATGAGGAAGTTATCTCTAACAGTATCAGTGAGACAGCTGCTGAAAATGAGCAGATGAAGGGATATACCAATATTGCTCTGTTTGGTGTTGATACCAGAGACGAAGCCAAGAATCAGGGTGCTATCAAGAAAAACACCAGAACAGATACGATTATTATTGCTTCTATTAACAATGAAAACGGTGAGGTTAAGCTTTGCTCAGTATATCGTGATACTTACCTTAACCTTAGTAATGATGAATATACAAAGTGTAACGCAGCTTATGCTGAAGGCGGTCCTGAACAGGCAATTTCAATGCTTAACATGAACCTTGATATGGATATTGAGGACTTTATCACTATAGGATTTAAGGGACTTACTGATGTAGTTAATGCTCTGGGCGGCGTTGATATTGAAGTTACAGAGGCTGAGATTTCGCATCTTAACAACTATCAGGCTACAATGGCTACAGAGCTTGGACTTGAATATGTGCCTGTAACAAGCACAGGACTTCAGACTCTAAACGGACTTCAGGCAACTGCTTACTGCCGTATCAGATACACAGCAGGAGATGACTTTAAGCGTGCCGAGAGACAAAGAACGGTCCTGATGGCTTGTCTTGAAAAAGCTAAGACCAAAAACTATTCAGATCTTGAAACAATTGCAAACAAGGCATTTGATGAAACATATACTTCTCTTGATATTTCAGAGATTCTTGAGCTTCTTAAGAATGTTGCCAACTACAATGTAGTAGATAATGGTGGATTCCCTGAGGAGAGCATGAGAGCAACAGGTACTATCGGTAAGAAAGGAAGTTGCGTAATTCCGGTTGATCTTGCAAGCAATGTTATGTGGCTTCACGAGTTCCTGTTTGATGATGCAGATTATACAATTTCTTCTGATGTTCAGAAGTACAGCGACAAAATCAAGTCAGATACTGATCCATATTTGAATTAAATGCATAAACACTTAGATGGTATGTGCGTATTGTGCTTGCACAAAACTGCACATACCATTTTTAACATCATGGGAAATTTTCTATGATATAAAAGCGACTCTTTACATTGATGAGGAAACACATGAATACAGTTGATGTAATAATACCAACATACAAACCGGATATTTCATTATTCAGACTTATTGATGATCTTGAGAGACAGTCACTTAGACCAAGTCATATCATTATCATGAATACGGAAAAAAAGTATTGGGATAAACTATTAGACAGTTCAAATGAGAACCCATTGGAGAAATATGACAATATTATTTTAAGGCATGTGACCAAGGCAGAATTTGATCACGGCGAGACCAGAAATCAGGGTGTTGCATTATCTGATGCGGATTTCTTTTTGATGATGACACAGGATGCGTTCCCGAGGGATAAGATGCTTATCAGCAGTCTTTCAAAGGCACTCTCTCCGGATGTGGCTGCAGCATATGCAAGACAGTATCCCAAGACCGACTGCAATCTTGCGGAGAGATATTCAAGAAAGTTCAATTATCCAAACGAACCTATGAAAAAGACACAGGCTGATGTGGATAAGCTTGGTATAAAAACATATTTTTGTTCAAATGTGTGTGCGATGTATAGGCGAGATGTATATAATGTAATTGGTGGATTTACTCATAGAACTATTTTCAACGAGGATATGGTCTATGCGGGTAATGCCTGTCAGAGAGGATATGCTATTATGTATGTTCCGGAGGCCGGAGTTATTCACTCACACAATTACACCTGCATGCAACAGTTCCACAGGAACTTTGATCTGGGAGTTTCACAGACTGATCATCCTGAGATTTTTGGCAGGCTCAAGTCAGAGTCTGAAGGTAAAAAGATGGTGCGCCAGACTATAGATCATTTCAGACATATAGGTAAGGCATATCTTATACCCGGATATATAGTAATGTGTGGCTTTAGATGGATGGGCTACAAACTTGGAAGAAATTATCGGAAGCTTCCGATGTGCATAGTGAAAGCTTGTAGTCTGAACAAGGACTATTGGAAAACGAGGGGCTGATATGGAATTGGATTTAGCCGGAACCGGCATCAAGATTTCAGATGATATTAATACATGGGAGGAAGTAAGCCTCCTTTATAATGCTGCGCTTAAACAGATTACAACCAAGATTGAAATCCTCAACGAGGAATTTCAGGAGGTTCACAGGTACAATCCTATAGAGCATGTTAAGGCTAGGGTTAAGGCTCCTGAGAGTATTGTAAAAAAACTTAAGAGAAACGGTTATGAGTCCACTATTGGTAATATGGTCCGTTATGTCAATGATATTGCCGGAATCCGTATTATCTGTTCTTTTACTTCGGATATTTATAGAATTGCCGAGATGATAAGCAATCAGAAGGATATTCAGGTCTTAACAGTCAAGGACTACATCATGAATCCCAAAAACAGTGGCTACAGAAGCTATCACATGATAGTTTCCCTTCCTGTTTACTTGTCAGACAGAATTGTAAATGTAAAGGTTGAAATTCAGATCAGGACTGTAGCTATGGATTTCTGGGCGTCTCTTGAGCATAAAATTCAGTACAAATTTGAAGGTAAGGCTCCGAGTCACATTAATTCGGAACTTACACAGTGCGCACAGATGGTTGCGGATCTTGATGCACGTATGCTTTCGCTTAATGAAGAAATTCAGGCCGTAGGAGAAAAGAAAGAATAGGAATCGGTCGAGAGAAGAACGAATTGCTTTACTGTTGAATATGTAAACTGATAATTAATGAGGAGTGGCCAGACACGGTTTCCCGCACCTGGCCTATTATGAAAAAATCTATCTTTCTAAATTGGGTTGCCGTATTTCCATCGGCTATGGTATTAATATACAATTCAAATATTAATAAATTATGAACAAAACGTAAATAAATGGTAAAAGTGAACAACAAATCACTTTTTATAAATATTGTCTTGTCTAATTTGCACAATGGATGATAATCTATATTGTATGCAGAATAGAGGAAGAACAAACGATGTTGGGAGGGAATATTTTGGATAACATTATGGATAAACTTGCTGAAAAGATCAGTGCCCAGGATATGATTAAAGCTAACACTCAGGCTGAGGTTGAATCTGCTATCAGTGAATCGGTTGAAGCTGTCTCCAGGAAAATGGAAGAGAGCTTTAACAAGAAGTTTGATGAAAACAGCACAAAAACTCATGATGTCGGGGTTCAGACCTATCGAAATATTCAGGCAGTATTGAACAAACAGGAAGAAAAACATCAGGAAGAGTACAAGGAAATCCAAAAGAGATTTGAGGAGGTTCAGGTTGCTGTTGAAACAAAGAATACTGCACTTCTTCCACTTCTGATTGTTACCCTCTTGGTTGCAGGAGCTGATCTTGTTATAAATATTCTCAAAATAATCGGCATACTTTGATATTGCGAGAAAAATGTTCCATAGAAAGATTTAAAGCATGAATTTTAGAAATACAATTTTTAGAAATAGAATTAAAATATGGTTTTTACACTCTACTTTGATAGTGATAGCATTTTGGATACTGTTTATGCCCACATTTGTGAAATTTCAAAGGGGAGGCAGTAATCTTTTTACCATTACTCTTAATGGACAGATTGTAGGTACAGTTGCAGCCAAAAAAGATGCATATGAAGCATACAGATCTGCAAGAAAAGAGATATCAGAAAGTAACGATGAACTGACGTTGGCAGGAGCTGACCTTACTGTCGAGGGCAGCAATGAAGTTTTTGGTGTTGTAAGTTCTATATCTGATGTGACATCTGCCATGGTTGATGTGTTGACAGGTAGCAGAAAAAGTACGTTAAACAGAGCTTATTCCATTAAAATAAATGAGTTTTCGGTTAATCTTTCATCAATTGATGATGTGATGACTCTTCTTGAAACAGCCCTTTCAAACTATGATACGGAGGATCAATATGATGTCACTTTAAAACTTGATCCTACAAGAGAAGTTAACGTTTTGACACCTGTTGTAATGAGCAAGGAAGAAGTAAAAAAAGAAGAGGAAAGCGCTCAGACAGGCATGCCTGAAGCAGGATTTTCAGCTATGCTTACTGAGACAGTTAAGGAAGCTACACCTCTTTCTTATGATAAAGATTTTTCGGATTATGAGCTTGGGCTTATGTCCATAGAATTTGCCGATAAGGTTGAAATCGTGGAGAGTTACCTTCCTGAAGAAGAGATAACGGATATTTCTGCTGCTATTGACGAGGTCACCAAGGATAAAGAAACTAACCAGATTTATGAAGTTCAGGAAGGTGATGTGCTGGGCTCAATTGCGCTTAAGTATGATCTGACAGTTGCGGACATCGTTGCCATGAATGGATTTCTTGAAAGTGAGAATACAACCATCAGAACAGGGGATGAACTTATAGTTACAGTTCCTGAACCGGAACTTTCAGTAGTTTATACTGTTCAGGAGTACTATGAAGAGGATTACGAGGCTGAGGTTGAGTATGTCTACAATGATTCATGGTACACGACTCAGAGCAAAGTTATTCAGGAGCCGTCTGCAGGGCACAGAAAGGTGGTGGCTCTTGTCACTTACAATGACGACACTGAAGTTTCAAGTGAAATTCAAAAAGAGGAGATCACTTATCAGGCTGTTCCAAAAATTGTAGAGAAAGGCACCATTGTTCCTCCTACTTATATTAAGCCTATTTCCGGCGGTCGTTTAACATCGGGATTTGGAAAAAGAACCAGCCCGACTAAGGGAGCAAGCTCCTACCATAAGGGGGTTGACTGGGCTACTCCTGTTGGTACGGCGGTTGTTGCATCATCATCCGGTGTTGTTACAAGAGCCGGTTGGGGAAGCGGATACGGATATTGCGTATATATCAGACATTCGGATGGAAGAGAAACAAGGTACGGACATCTTTCTAAAGTGCTTGTATCTGTAGGCCAGTCAGTATCTCAGGGACAGAAGATTGCTCTTTCGGGTAATACAGGTGTCTCAACCGGACCTCATTTGCATTTTGAGATACTTATAGGTGGCTCTCAGGTTAATCCACTGAACTATCTAAACTGAGGCTTTTTGACACATGTATCATATTGTGCTATTAATATTATTTGGCAAAAGTGTTAAAAATATTAAATTTTGGTTATTTGGGATGGGATTCCTATGGATAAATATGTAATAAAGGGTGGCGTTCCTCTTGTGGGAGAGGTTGAAATAGGCGGCGCAAAAAACGCTGCTCTTGCCATTTTGGCCGCTGCTACAATGACGGACGAAACCGTATATATAGACAATATGCCTGATGAGTCAGATACTAATGCTATGCTTCAGGCCATAAGTTCTACAGGTGCTTTTGTGGAGAGAACAGGCAGACATTCAGTTAAGATCAATGCTTCGCAGATCCACACATTTACAATAGAGGATTACATTAAGAAAATTCGCGCTTCATATTATTTACTTGGAGCTTTTCTTGGCAAGTATAAAAAGGCCGGAGTTGTTTTACCAAGCGGATGTAATATCGGACTTCGTCCTATCGATCAGCATATCAAGGGCTTTACAGCCCTCGGTGCACAGGTGAGTATCGAACATGGAATTATTGACGCTCACGCAGATAAGCTTATAGGAAGCCATATATATCTGGATGTTGTGAGTGTAGGAGCTACTATCAATATCATGATGGCAGCGACTATGGCTGATGGTAAGACTATAATCGAGAATGCAGCCAAGGAACCGCATGTAGTTGATTTTGCAAACTTTCTCAATAGTATGGGTGCTAATATTAAAGGCGCAGGTACTGATGTTATCAGAATCAAGGGCGTTGAGAAGCTTCACGGAACAGAATATACCATCATACCTGATCAGATTGAAGCCGGAACATTTATGATGGCAGCAGCTGCCACCAAAGGTGATATCACTATCAAAAATGTTATTCCCAAGCATTTGGAGTCCATCAGCGCCAAGCTTATAGAAATGGGATGCCAGATACATGAATCAGATGATGCTGTAAGAGTAGTTGCTACTAAACGTCTTACAAACACTCATGTCAAGACTCTTCCATATCCGGGATTCCCTACCGATATGCAGCCTCAGATAACGGTTGCACTTGGACTTGCAAGCGGAATCAGTATTGTTACAGAGAGTATTTTTGAAAATAGATTTAAATATGTGGATGAGCTCACAAGGATGGGGGCATGTATTAAGGTAGAAGGTAGCACTGCTATTATTGAAGGTGTTGATAAGTACACCGGAGCTACAGTATCTGCTCCGGATCTTAGGGCGGGAGCAGCCCTTGTAATTGCAGCTCTCACAGCTGAAGGTTTCTCATCTGTCGAGGACATTATGTACATAGAAAGAGGATATGAGGACTTTGATAAGAAGCTTAGAGAACTGGGAGCTCACATTGAAAAAGTAGATTCGGATTACGATATGCAGAAATTTAAATTGAAAAATGCCTAAAAAAAAGGAAAGCCGTAAGTCTCCCAAAGGGGCTGACAGCTTTCCTTTTATTTTTTACGGTTATAATAATCAAAGAATCTTTTCGATAAATATTTTGGGACACTTGGAAAGGTCTATATAATCATCACCAATCTTAACTGTTGGTTTTGACAGAGTATCCTGATTTATGAATATTATTTCTCCGATTTCACCTGAGTTTAGCTGGACGGTACTTGCAATGTAGGTTTCCACAATATGCTTTAGGAAAGTCATTATCATTTCGGAGTCATATTTGGTAAATCCATTTTCTTCAAAAAGTTCAATTGCAATAAAAGGACAAAGTGGTTCACGGTAGTATCTTGCACTTGTCATTGCGTCATAAACATCGGCAATCGAAACCAGCTTTGCATATCGATCAATCTGTGGAGCCAAAAGACCTTGTGGATAACCTGAACCGTCACATCTTTCATGGTGCATAAGAGCGGCGTTTTTTATATGATTATTGATGGACTGCCTGCTTAAAACATCGTATCCTATCTGAGGGTGTTTTTTTATTTCTTCATATTCCTTGGCTGTCAGTTTTCCACGTTTCTTTATTATGCTGTCAGGAATCATTATCTTACCTATGTCGTGGAAAAGACCTGACTGTGTGGCGATATCTATTTCTGTATCATCCATCTTAAGCCATTTTGCCAGGATGTTGGAGATGAGGGCTACATTGATGCAGTGTGCATAAGTTGCGTCGTCGTAAAGCCTTAAGTTGTGAAGCATATCAAAAATTTCATTTGTGCTGCCGCCCTTTTCAATAAGGCTATATATGGGAGCCATAAGCTCATCAATTTTGAATTCTTTGTTTTTTAGTATGATGTCATTTATAGAATGTTCGAAGGCTAATGAACATTCTTCAAAATCTTTTTTGAACTCCCGAAATTCCAAGGACGATTGTATGCGTTCGGAACGGGTTGGATTCTGTTTAAAATCATTTGAGTAGTCATCAGTGTCTATAGCTTTTTTGTCATCTACCAGAACTTCATCAATGGAGTAGAAAGCAAGCTTTGCTAAATCTTTTCTGCTGATTACATCTCCTTTATTCAAAAGAACAACTTTTTGTGTATTAACATAGACGTCTTCGGCCAGAACCATTCCGGGCTTCAGGCTCTTACGGTCAATTTTTTTCATGATAACCTCGTGGATTTTGATAAGCGTAAATGCACACATTTATGTATCATACTAAATATATTAAAATTATAGTTGTGCAAAATTTTATTGTCAAACACCTTGACATATGAGGTAAACCATAATAGTATGAGCTATAGAAAAAATATAGTTCTTCGGGGTAGGGTGTAATTCCCAACCGGCGGTATAGTCCGCGACCCGTTTGCTTATGCAAGCGGCTGATTTGGTGAGATTCCAAAACCGACAGTAAAGTCTGGATGAGAGAAGAATGCATAGTTTTGTTTGCATACCCCAAGTACTGTGTACTTGGGTTTTTTTGACAACAGCTGTGTATAGGACTCCTCCCCCGAACAAAAGGAGGAAGAAATGAAACAGGAACAAAGTTTACTTCAGATCATTGCGGGGAATTCAGGCAGATTTATAGGGTTGGTGCTGTTAATAGTACTTGCATTTGCACTGGCTTATCTGGCTGAAAAGATAGCGGCGAAGAAAGATTTGAAGGAAGGAAGAAAAACGGAGGGAATCTTAACACCCAGAAAGATGGCAATTATCGGTGTTTTTTCAGCAATCTCTTTTGTGCTGATGCTTATAGAGTTTCCGCTTCCAATTGCACCTGGCTTTTACAAGTTTGACTTCAGCGATATTCCGGCTCTTATAGTTGGATTTGCGGCAGGTCCGTTTGCCGGCGTTATGGTAGAATTTATCAAGGTCACACTCAATGTTCTTATTCAGGGAACAACATCTGCTTTTGTCGGAGAGATAGCAAACTTTGTGATCGGAGCGTCTTTTGTAATGGTTGCCTCTATTGTCTACAGATTTAAGAGAACAAGGACTACTGCTCTTATCGGATGTATTCTCGCAACACTTTGCATTGCTATTATCGGAGCATCATTAAATGCATTCTTTATGATACCGGCATATGCTCTTATGTTTGGCGGCATTGAGAATATTTTAAAAGCAGGAACAGAGATTTATCCATTTGTCGATAATCTTTTTACATTCTGTCTGTTTTGTGTAGCACCATTTAACCTGATTAAGGGTGTAGTTCACAGTGCAGTGACATTCCTTATCTACAAGCAGATTAGTCCGATTTTAAAGGCAGAGCCTATGATTGTAGCCAAAAAGAAAACTGTCGAAGCTGACGCGTGATGGTAAACGCCGTTTATTATGAGGGCGTTTCACATTTCATATCAGAAATGATTCATGGTATAGGAGCCGCATGTAAAAGTGCGGCTCTTTTTGTGCCTTGGTTAATATGCTATACTATTAATTAGAATGTGATATTTGTGAGGTTTTATATGGATATAGTAACCAAACTTGAGACAAATAGTGCGAAGGAAACCTTCGAAATAGGAAAAAGAATAGGTGAAAGCGCTGCTCCCGGGATGGTTTACACACTAATTGGTGACCTTGGAGTTGGCAAGACGGTTCTTACCCAGGGAGTTGCGGCAGGCCTTGGGATTAGTGGACCTGTCAGCAGCCCGACTTTTACAATCCTGCAGGTTTATGATGAGGGAAGAATTCCGTTTTATCATTTTGACGTATATAGAATTGGCGATGTCAGTGAGATGGATGAGATTGGCTATGAGGATTATTTCTATGGCGATGGAATCTGCTTTGTTGAATGGGCCAATCTTATTGAGGAAATTTTACCTGAACATTACACAGAGATTGTTATAGAAAAAAATTTAGAGAAAGGCTTTGATTATCGCCTTATAACAATGACAAAGAAATAACCCGGAGATATACATGAAGATTTTAGCAATTGATACATCGGGACTTGTGGGGGCTGTTGCTGTTTCAGATGGTGACATGTTGCTTTCACAGTTCCTTATTCAGTACAAAACTACACACTCAGAGATCCTAATGCCTATGCTTGATGACATATGCAAAAAGATTCACTTGGATTTATCCACGATTGATGCTATTGCTGTGGCTAAAGGGCCCGGATCTTTTACAGGACTTAGGATAGGAAGCGCAACGGCCAAGGGACTTGCTCTTGCGCTGAATAAGCCTATAGTCGCAATTCCTACGGTTGATGGAATTGCCTACAATCTCTATGGTGTTGAAAAGATAATATGTCCTATTATGGATGCCAGGAGAAATCAAGTTTATACAGGTCTTTATACCTTTGTGCCAAACAGGCAGGAGGGGAAAGTTCGCGAGCAGACTTTTGACATGCAGGTTATTCATGAGCAATTTGCTACTTCTGTGGATAATATTGCGGAAGAGATTAACAAGATTGGCAAGCCGGTAGTCCTTTTGGGCGATGGTGTACCTGTTTACAGGGATAAACTTGAGGGACTGTTAACTGTTCCATACTCTATTGCGCCGTTTCATCAGAGCAGGCAGAATGCGGCGGCTCTTTGCGCCCTTGCCAACGTCTATGCTGCAGAGAACAGGTTTGTAAGTGCGGATGAGTTTGCACCTGATTACTTGAGACTTTCACAGGCAGAGCGCGAAGCTGCGGAAAATGGCGGGGCAGCACCTAAAAAGGATAACAATCCAAAGGCTCCCGGAATTATCAGAGTCAGGGAGATGACAGCTGAGGATGTGGATGATGCCTATAAACTGGAAGAGATGAATCTGGGAAAAGAGGCATGGACCAGAAAGCAGCTTCTTGATGCTATGACAAGGGATGACACTATTTATCTTGTGGCTGAAAAGGCCGGCAGGATTGTTGGATTGTGCGGCGTTCAGAATATATCTGGTGATGGAGAGATTACTAACGTTTCTGTGTCCATGGATACCAGAAGGGAAGGTGTTGCATATAAGATGATGCGCCAGCTCCTTGAAAGGGGACGTGGACTTGGAATCGAGGCATATACTCTGGAAGTCAGAGCAGGTAACGCACCTGCGATAGGCCTATATGAGCGATTGGGATTTGTCTCGGAGGGGAAAAGACCCGGATTTTACGAGGAACCCAAAGAGGATGCCGTTATTTATTGGAAAAGGAAATAATATATGATAGATGTTTGTTTACTTGGAACCGGCGGAATGATGCCGCTTCCAAACCGCTATCTCACGTCGCTTCTTGTGAGATACAACGGAAAATGTGTTTTGATTGATTCGGGTGAAGCAACTCAGATTGCCATGAAAAAGAAGGGAATCAGCGCTAAACCAATTGATGTTATCTGTTTTACCCATTATCACGCCGACCACATCAGTGGTCTGCCGGGACTTCTTTTAACAATGGGAAACGCAGAGCGCACGGAACCGTTGCTGATGGTAGGACCAAAGGGGCTTGAGAAAGTAGTCAATTCACTTCGTGTGATTGCACCTGAATTGCCATTTAAGATTATTTTTAAAGAATTAACTGAAAATGAGACCATATTTTCTTTGGATGGATTTCCTGAGTTTACTATCAAAGCATTCAAAGTTAATCACAATATAACCTGTTATGGGTATACTTTAGAACTTAAGCGGCAAGGGAAATTTAATGTAGAAGCTGCCATGGCAGCAGGTATTGACAGACAGTATTGGAACAGACTTCAAAAGGGTAATATAATAGAGCTTGAGGATGGAAGAGTATTCACCCCTCAGATGGTTCTTGGAGAGACCAGAAAGGGGCTGAAACTTACATATACTACGGACTCCCGCCCGACGGAGAGTATCGTGGAAAATGCGAAAGATTCAGATCTTTTCATATGCGAGGGGATGTATGGCGAGCCTGACAAAATTGTAAAGGCCAAGGAATACAAGCATATGACATTTTATGAAGCAGCCAAGATGGCGAAAAGAGCAGAGGTAAAAGAGATGTGGCTTACTCACTACAGCCCTTCACTGGTCAACCCTGCTGAGTATTTACCTGAAACAAAAAAGATTTTCCAAAATGTAGTTGCAGCAAAAGACGGCAGAAGTGTCACACTTAAGTTTGAAGATTAAAAGAGCTTAAGAAAGCGAGGGGGCTATGGAAAACACTAAATCAGCAGTAATTAAGTCAGTATTACTTGTAGTTTTTGGCGCACTTGTGGTTTTGGGATTATTTCTTCTTTTTACCAGAAATAAGACATCCAATGAGGAAAAGTATGATCTGACGGTTGTAGATCAGATTACAACAACCAACCTTGAAAAGAATTATCCTGCCAATCCCAGGAAGGTTGTGGATATGTATGCCAACATCATGAAGGTTCTGTACAAGGAGACTTATACTGATGATCAGCAACAAAAAATGCTGGAAGTTCTTGCGGGTATAATGGATGATGAGCTTTTAGCCAATCAGTCCAATTTTTATCAGTCCATGAAAAATGAGGTAAAGACAAAACGTGATGAGGATTACTCCATTCCTTCATATCAGGTTCAAAGCAGGGAACCTGAAGTCGTTACAGTCGATGGCAGGAAAATGTGCAATGTTGACTGTTATTTTAACCTAAGGAAGGGAACGTCAAGTCAGGGGCTTTATTACATGTTTATTTTGAGACAGGATGATTCCGGCAAATGGAAGATTCTTGGGTGGTCGGAAGTATCTAATTGAGTTTAGGAGGAAAGTATTTTGGTTGAGTACCATGCAGACGATTATGGTCTTTTTCCCGAGCAAAGTCGTCATATTATAGATTGTTATCATAACGGGGCTCTTAATGGCATAAGTATTATGCCAAACAGTCCGTACCTTAAAGAGTGCATGGAGCAGATAAAGGATATACAAAAGGAGCTTTTTGTTACTGTTCACCTTAATTTTGTAGAGGGAAAACCACTTACAGGAAGCAAGGCTTCGAGACTTATAAATTCTGATGGTAATTTTAATATTGGATTTATTAAGTTATTGGTTATAAGTTATCTGCCTGTTTTAAGGCTTCTTTACAAAAAGCAGATAAAAAAAGAGGTTGAGGCTCAGATTGAAGCCTGCAGACCTTATATGAACGACGGAATTTTCAGAATTGACGGCCATGTGCATTATCACATGTTGCCTGTTATTTTTGACTCTGTTATGGAAGTTATTAAAGAAAAGAATCTTAATGTTTCCTATATCAGATTTCCTAAAGAAGAGATATCAATTTATCAGAAGGCAGCTTCGAAATTAAGCGGTATTTCGTTTGTTAATGTCTTAAAGGTTCTTATTCTTAATTTTCTTTCAAAAAGAAATATAAGAAAGTACAGAAATGAACTTGAGATTTTAAAGGTAGAAGACAAGCTTTTCATGGGTGTTATGATGTCGGGACATATGTTCTACGACAATGTAAAGGCGTGCCTTCCAATAGCCGGAGATATTCTTGCGGACAGAGGAAAAAGTGAAATGGAAATTTTATTCCATCCCGGAGATGTTTCAAACGATGCAGATATAGCTCTTTTGACCAGCAAGGATGACTATAATTTCCTTACAAGTGAGAACAGGTTTAAAGAGGCACAGGCTCTAAAGAAATTCGGCGGTAATCTTAAGAGATAAAGGTAATACAGATATGGAAATAAACAAGAATATTGAGGATGACGGTGTTATCTTCATGTCGATAAAAGAGGGGAAAAATAATGAGCAGCAGGGGGCGGTGGACTCAGATGTGACAATTCTTGCTATTGAGAGCAGCTGTGATGAGACGGCGGCAGCAGTTGTGAGAAACGGCAGGGAGGTCCTTTCCAATATTATTTCTTCCCAGATTGCGCTTCATACGATATATGGCGGAGTTGTTCCTGAAATTGCATCAAGAAAACATGTTGAAAAGATGAATGGGTGCATAAGGGCGGCTTTATCTGAAGCTAATCTGACACTGGAGGATATTGATGCTGTTGCAGTGACCTACGGTCCGGGACTTGTAGGGGCACTTCTTGTTGGGGTTTCCGAAGCTAAAGCGATTTCTTTTGCTACAGGAAAACCACTTATCGGAGTTCATCATATCGAAGGTCATATCAGTGCAAATTTCATCGAAAATAAAGATCTAAAGCCGCCCTTTGTGTGTCTTGTGGTTTCCGGCGGACATTCCCATCTGGTAGTTGTTAAGGATTATGGCGAGTATGAGATTATCGGACAGACCAGAGATGATGCGGCAGGAGAAGCTTTTGACAAGGTGGCAAGGGCTATTGGGCTCGGCTATCCGGGGGGACCTAAAATTGATAAGGCAGCAAAAGAGGGAAATCCTGATGCCTTTACTTTTCCCAAGGCTCAGATAGCTGATGCGGAATACGATTTCTCTTTTAGTGGATTAAAATCTTCAGTGCTGAATTATATAAATCAGGCCAAGATGCAGGGGCATGACCTTGATCAGGCTGATGTTGCCGCTTCATTCCAAAAGGCAGTGGTTGAAGTACTTGTTTCTCATGCCATAAAAGCCTGCAAAGAATATGGCCACGATAAGCTTGCAATTGCAGGAGGTGTTGCCTCTAATTCAGGACTTCGTGAGCTTATGGAAAAAGAGTGCGCAAAGGAAAATATCAGTTTCTATAGGCCTTCACCGGTTCTTTGTACGGACAATGCGGCGATGATCGGGGCAGCAGCTTACTATGAATACAAGAAAGGTGTTCGCTTTGGGCTTGATATGAATGCTGTGCCTAATTTGCCTTTGGGAGACCGTGAGCGGAGATTCCACGGAAGGCGATAAATATGCTGAATGCATATGAAAAACAGCGTCTATAGCTGCGTTACTTATGTTAATAACGTTTTACAAGGGGATGAGGTGTTGAGGTATGAAGACAGTTGCAGTGGTACTTGCTGCCGGAAGTGGCAGCAGGATGAAAAGCGATGTCAAAAAGCAGTATATGGAGATAGGCGGAAAACCCCTTATATATTATTCTCTGAAGGCTTTTGAAGAAAGTGTTATAGATGACATAGTTTTGGTGGTCTCACGCGGAGACATTGACTATGTGAGAACGGAAATTGTGGATAAATACGGGTTTGATAAGGTTAAAGCTGTTGTTGAAGGGGGACTTTACAGATATCACAGTGTAAGACTGGGACTTCAGGCAGCAGATAGTGACTGCGACTATGCTTTTATCCACGATGGGGCGAGACCTTTTGTGGATAACGATATTATCATGAGGGCTCTTCATGGAGTTAAAGAGTTTGGAGCCTGCGTGGTTGGTATGCCCGTAAAGGATACCATAAAGATTGCAGACGAAAATGGGTTTGCCAAGGAAACACCTGACAGGGCCAAAACATGGATGATCCAGACTCCGCAGGTCTTTTCATATAAACTGATTCTGGAATTGTACCAAAGACTTGACAGAGAAGAGGGAGAACTTATGGCGAAAGGTGTGAATATCACTGATGATGCCATGGTTGTAGAGTATTTCTCGGATAAAAAAGTCAAGTTAATTGAAGGGTCTTACAACAATATCAAAATTACAACACCGGAGGATATTCCGGCTGCAGAGGCAATTTTGAAAAATATTTGATTTTGAAAACCGGGTGAAAATATATGGAAAAAGGTAGCAGAAATCCCCGAATTTGTATGATTGTCCAGCAACCTGACGTTAAGGGCGGAATTGCTGCAGTTACAAATGGTTATTACGACAGTAGACTGGAAAAAGAATACAAACTTTGTTATATAGAGTCATATTGTGACGGGAGTAAGATAAAAAAAGCTGTTAAAGCGTTAAAATCATATATACAATTTTATAAATGTCTCAGAGGTTTTAAGCCTGAATTGGTTCATGTTCATTCCTCATTTGGGCCAAGCTTTTACAGAATGCAGCCATTTCTTTACATGGCAAAAAAGAAGAATATACCGGTAATAGATCATTGCCATGGCGCTGATTTTAACACCTTTTACGTAAATGCATCAGACAAAAAGAAAAAACGTATTCGTAAAGTATATAACGATTTCGATAAAGTTATTGTTCTTTCTGATGAATGGAAGAAAAAAATGGGAGAGGTTCTTCCTGACGATAAGATGGTAGTTATTGAGAACTACTGTAAACCAAAGAATGAAGAATTGATTGAGAAGCTGTTTTCGGAGCGTTTTGAAAGAAAGCAGGTTCTTTTTCTTGGGGAACTTGGTAAAAGAAAAGGTGGATTTGATTTTGCCGGTATCATAGATAATGCACATAAGGGTGATATAGATATAAAATTTGCATTGTGCGGAAGTGGGACAGATTCTGAAGTTAACGAGATAAAAGAAGCTGTTTATAAGGTGACTTCCAAAGAGAAAGCTCTTTTCCCGGGATGGGTGAGAGGAAATGAAAAGGATAACATTCTCAGGGAGTCTGCCGTGTTTATGCTTCCGTCCTATGATGAGGGACTACCCATGTCTATTCTTGATGCAATGGCCTATGGTCTGCCGGTGGTATCTACAAATGTCGGCGGAATACCGCAGCTTGTGGAAAACGGAAAGAATGGTTTTCTGTGTGAGCCGGGAGATACAAAAGCTCTGGGAGAACGTATAAAAGAACTTTTGTCAGACAGAGACAGGTATATTTCTGCTTCAAGAGAAAGTTACAGGATTGCAGGGCAAAACTACAGCTTTGATGCACATTTGGAAAAATTGTTCAAAGTATACGATTTGGTTTTGGGATATGAGGGATAAAAATGCGTTCACCGTTACTGTATTTAAAAAATGTTTTTGTAGTAGGATTAAAAAAGATAAGATATATGTCAAAATTTTCGGCAGGCATAATTCAAACTTTTGATAAACTGCATGTTGAAATCCATGGAAGCGGAAAAGTAAAGCTTGGAAGCTATAATCAGAATAGGGGTAATCTTTACCTTGTGGCTGACGGAGGAGAGATTATAATAGGCAATCATTGCTTTTTTAATACAGGAACCTGTATTTCTTCTACTGAGCAGATTATTATTGGTGATAATTGCAAAATCGGAAATAATGTTGTTATAGTTGACCATGATCATAACTTCAAAAACGATGGTGAAAATGAGTTTATCAGCTCAAAAATTGAAATTGGGAATGGAACCTGGATTGGAGCCAATGTAACTATCCTTCGAGGAACCAAAATTGGAGCCAACGCCGTGATTGGTGCGGGCTGCGTGATTAAAGGAGAGGTTTCTGAAGGTGAAAAAGTTATTCAAAAAAGAGTATAAAAGTTCACGTGGAGAAAATTTTTAAAAAAAATTGAAAAATATGCTTGACATAGTGGGCGGCCTTTGTTAATATAATTCTTGCGCTGCGGCGAGAACAAAACAAATCTTCCGCAGAGTTGTAAATATTCGGAGCGATATCGAAGCGGTCATAACGAGGCGGTCTTGAAAACCGTTTGGCGGCAACGCCACAAGGGTTCGAATCCCTTTCGCTCCGCTTAATTATGAACACGCTGCTTTACAAACAATAACATATTTATTGTTAATCAACTATTTTGCAGAAGTACTCAAGTGGTTGAAGAGACACCCCTGGAAAGGGTGCAGGTCGTTAATAGCGGCGCGAGGGTTCAAATCCCTCCTTCTGCGTTGCC
>NZ_JAGBLU010000127.1 GCF_017635265.1 Butyrivibrio sp. | reverse complement strand
TATTGTTTCGGATAGTAGCCCAACTGCAAAAAGATATATTAGTCACAGTACAAAGGGTACAAATGTGTCTTTGTTCGTGAGAGAATATAAAAAAACACATGGTCATACTTCTTCGTTCATGTTTTTGGGAAATGCCAAGTACGTAAGCCATAAAGGGAATAAACCTATTAGCTTTGTATGGAAATTGAATGAGCCAATTCCCGCAAATATAATCCAAAGGGCGAATAAGAGCGTAGCTATTTAATAGGTATAGGCAAGGAGCAACTATGTTTACTATAAAAGACGTTGAATTTCATAGTGATGAATACGGAGTTGAACCTTATTTGAATAATTGGCCTATGATATACATCTTAGAAGATGGAAAAAAGGCTTACGTAGGTCAAACATATTCGATCAATAAGCGAATGAACCAGCACAAAGAAAATGATTCGAAAAAGTTTTTCACTAGGGCGCATTTCATTTATAGCGATAGATTTAACCAGTCTGCAACATTTGATTACGAATCAAGGCTGATAAGTTTGATGTCAGCTGATCGTCGCTTTATCCTCACAAATCAAAATGCAGGATTATCAGGGGTGAATTACTATGATAAACCGTCTTATGATGAAGAGTTTGTAGAATTATGGGGCGAGCTTCAGAAGAGAAAGCTCACAAAGAATACTATTGAAGAGCTGGAACAATCTGATCTTTTCAAGTATTCGCCGTATAAAACACTTAACGATGAACAAAGGAATACTGTCTCGGAGATAGTTAACAATCTTAGAAGTAGTCTGAATAGAAGGATTATTGTAAGTGGAGCTCCGGGAAGCGGAAAGACGATACTGGCTGTATATTTATTTAAACTTCTTAAGGAATCAAAGGTTTTTAGTGAGTTGGAAATTGGCTATGTTGTACCACCATCTTCGCTAAGAAAAACCATGAAGAGGGTATTTAAGGGGATAAATAACCTTTCTGCTAAGGATGTACTGGGGCCGAATGATGTTACCACTAGAAAATTCGATATCCTTATCGTGGATGAGTCACATAGATTGAAGCAGCGCAAAAACTTAAGCAGTTATGGAGCCTATGATGATGCATGCAAAAGAATTGGGCTGCCGACCACATCAACGCAGGTTGATTGGATATTAGAACAGTCAAAATGCTCAGTCTTTTTCTTTGATAAAGATCAGATAGTCTTTCCAGCAGGCTTGGATGTGGCGCAGATTATTCAGAAAGATTCTTTTAACACAAGGATGATGGCGTACTATAACCTGTTCTCACAGATGCGTTGTAAGGGCGGTAGTAACTATTTGGGAGATATTTTCTCTTTGCTGTATGGAAAATTGGATCATAGCGTTAGAGAAGACAATTATGAAATACGGTTAGTAAATGATTTTGATGTTTTTTCTGAGCTTTATAAGACCAAAGAGGAAAAAGAAGGTCTAACACGCATGATTGCAGGATATGCGTGGGATTGGAAAAGCAAGGGTGACAAGACAAGAACAATAACTGATTTTCAGATACAAAATCATGAACTCAGATGGAATTCTGTTCTGGAGGACTGGGTTTATAGTGATGATGCGACTAAAGAAGTAGGGTGCATTCACTCCGTTCAGGGCTATGACCTAAACTATGGATTTGTAATTATCGGAGAAGATCTTAAGTACAATAATTCTACAAATAGTATTTTTGTGGATCCAGAATGCTATAAGGACGTGTACGGAAAGAAACAGGCATCACGCCTGGAATTAGAAAGATACATACGTAATATTTATTATGTCCTTTTGTCAAGGGGAATAAAGGGCACTTATGTTTATGTATGCAATAAAGAACTCAGGGACTATGTGGAAAGATATGTCAAAGTATTCACAGAAAAGGATCTGCGTTCTATTAAGGGTATTGGGGGCAGATAAATGACTTTTGATGAAGTGAAAAAGGAAGTGATAAAATTTTCAACTGATAGAAACTGGGATCAGTATCATACACCGGAGAACCTTGCTAAAAGTATAGCTATTGAGGCTGGAGAGTTATTGGAGTGTTTTCAATGGTCGCCAAACTACGATGAACAGGCAGTTAAGGAAGAACTTGCTGATGTGATGAATTACTGCATACAAATGGCAGATAAACTTAACATCAGTATTGAAGGTGCAATTATGGAAAAGATAAGCAAAAATGCTGAGAAATATCCAGTTGAAAAAAGCTATGGAAGCAGTAAAAAATATACGGAATTGTAAAACTGACATGTTCTAATGGAAGGTGCTAAAGAGGATAGCTATGAGCCTATTGCCATATGATGAAGAACTGAATATTGGCTATCTAAGTAGATTGTTCGATGATACGAGCAACTGCTATAAGTTTTTCTGGTTTCAGGCCATTCTTGGAAGGCTATCAGAGGATAAGACCAGGTTTTCCTATGATGAACTCATAAATGAGATGATTGCAGATGCTTGGTACATGGTCATAGAGTACCATTTGCGGTTGGGACCAACTGGGGTAACGGATAACCTTGAGGAGGCTGTGAAGTATATTGGTCAGACCAAACATTTTGCTGCTTCTGAGAAAAGAGAAGTCATTATTTCCTATCTCGAGAATAGTGATGACAGATTACTCATAAACTACAAGAAAGAACTGATTAAAAATGTTCCATATAGGATACAGTCGCCATTTTTGGATGAGATAAGAATAGATAAAAGAGAATGGTACCGACCTGAAGAGCTGTCACATAAGATTAATCAGCAGCGACGACTTTTATATTACTATGAAGCATTTATGCAGTTGGCTACATCAATACGGATAAATGAGGACTGGGTTCCATATTTGATATGTAACAGAGAAATACTGCAAGGTTGGCTACAGTTAAATCTGATACATTATCTACAAAAGAGAAATCCTAGTGTTCCAGGTATTGCTGACAAACTCATCATGCCGCAATCACGTGATATTGAACGAGTTAGGAAGTATTGGAAACTGATAATTGATATCAAACCAGAGATTAAGGATATATATGGTCATGTGGACCTTGTAGGTGAGAGTATTTCGGTAGACCATTTTGTTCCATGGCAGTATGTGGCCCATGACGAATTATGGAATCTGCATCCTACAACGAAATCCATAAATAGCAGTAAGAGTAATGGACTCCCAGATTGGGATATGTATTTTGAGCCGTTATACAAACTCGAGTTTTTATCATATACCTTATCTAAAGATAATGACAAAGTGGCAGACGCTTTCTCAAAAGTGTCAAAGTACCATATTAACAATGATGAGGTGAACCAGGCACTTTATTGTGATGGTTTGTCAGAGGATGAGTTCGGCATTAGGCTTCACAACATAATAAGACCTGTATATGATGCAGCCAGAAATAATGGTTTTAAAGAATGGAGATACGAGGAAAAAGTATGTCAGTAATAACTTATAACAAGCTTGTAAGGGACAGGATTCCTGAGATTATTGAGAATGACAATAAGAGGTGCGATATCAGAATCCTTGATGATGCTGAATATCTTGCGATGATAGATGCTAAACTCGATGAGGAGCTGGCAGAGTACCATAAGGATCAAAACCTTGAAGAACTTGCTGATATCCTTGAAGTTGTATACGCAGCGGCTAAGGCCAGAGGGTATAGCATAGAAGAGCTGGAAAACCTCCGCAAGCAGAAGGCTGATAAGAGGGGCGGATTCGATAAGAAGATATTCTTGGAAAGTGTAACAGAGAAATAATGAAAACAGTTAATGTGGTTGCTGCTGTTATATGTAATAGAGAAGGACTTTTCTAATGAGCTGGAATTGAAGATTCCGGCTCGTTTTTTCTGAGATAATAAAGGTCTCTTGGGGTATAATGGATATAGTCGTTTTATCATGGAAATGGAGAAATGCTATGACAGATTTGGAAGCTAAAGCAAGAGCCAATCACAGAAATGGAAATAACTGTTCTACTTCGCTGGCGATGGCGTTTGCAGATATATTGGGCATGTCAGAGGCTGAGGCGATAAGGATGGTTCCTCCGCCGAGGAGCATTGATGGAAAGTGTGGAACGTATCTGAGTGTTGTTGCCATGCTTGAAAAGCTTGGAATAGATAAAGCTGCAGAGTATGAGAAGGCTTTTCTTGAGAAGAATGGTAGTCTTGAATGTAAAACTCTTATTGCCAAAAGAGCCGGTACCGGAAGGAATTGTAATGACCTAGTTGGCGAGGCTGCAGCTATGCTCGAAGAGATGATTGGATAAAATAGATGAAGCCGCTGACCTTTTTTAGATGAGAAAAGACCAGCGGCGTTGTGTTAGGGAGGACCCTCCGGTGTGTGGGACCGAAGGGATGTGTGTTATGAATGAAAAAATGTTGTGTGGGGATCAAGAAGCTTTGTTCTTCTTGATGGTTCTATTTTAAGGCACGAACTTTAAATGAAGCTTAAAGTGTTGTGATGAAATTGTGAAAAATTATTTGAGGTGCACGTGGATTTTTTAGATGAGAGAATGAGCTTACCTATTCAAGGGATAAGCATTGACTGGGACAATATAGATGAAGGCAGTTACCTTCATGAGATAGAGGCAATAAAGGGGCTGGACTATCTTTCTTTTAACAAGAAGATCACGATATTTGTCGGAGAAAATGGTAGTGGAAAGTCTACCTTGCTGGAAGCAATTGCTGTGAACTATGGCTTTAATCCTGAAGGTGGAACCAAGAATTACAGCTTTTCAACGTATGATTCACACTCTGAATTGTGCGATGCTATTAAGCTTTCCAGAGGAATCGGAAAGCCAAAATGGGGATATTTCCTGAGAGCAGAGAGCTTTTATAATGTTGCTACCGCAGAAGAAATGTACAGTAGGGAAGATCCGAGAGGCAGACAGGAGCATTTTCATGAGAGATCACATGGAGAAAGCTTCCTGCAACTTGTGCAGTCCAATTTCCAAGGTGGTGGATTATATCTTTTGGACGAGCCGGAGGCGGCATTGTCGCCGCAGAGACAGCTGATCCTTTTACTGGAGATTGTGAACTGTGCAAAAGAGGATTCTCAGTTCATTATGGTAACACACTCTCCGATACTGTTAGGAATTCCAGGAGCGGAGATATTAAGCTTTGATGATGGGCAGATTCATCCGATTGATTATGAGGATACGGATAGTTACCAGATTACAAAGATGTTTATAGAGAATAAGGAGCAACTTCTAAAGAGGTTGTTAAGCGATGATGGAATTGATAGTTAAGCATTTTAATGAGCTCAGTACCAATGAGCTTTATGAGATATTAAAGACAAGATCTGAGATTTTTGTTACAGAGCAAGAATGTATTTATCAGGATATGGATGACAAGGATCAGGATGCGATACATGTCTTCTGTTGGAATGATGCAGGGAGAGTTGCCGGATGCCTTCGAGTGTTCTGGAAAGATCATGATGAAAGCGCTGGTATTGCACAGATTGGTAGAGTGGTAACACTTGAGCATAGTAAAGGAATTGGTGGCCAACTCCTTCATAAAGGTGTTGAAGTGGCAAAAGAGCAGTTTAAGGTAAAGAAGATTTACCTAGAAGCACAGGAATATGCTATAGGTTATTACGCCAAGGAAGGCTTTGAAGTAGTATCAGATGTGTTCATGGAGGATGGAATTCCTCATGTGAAGATGGAGCGTAAGTTATGAAGATAAAGCAGATCTTTGATGGTGATTATGGCTGTGAAGAACTGCAGCCAGGGCAGAAGCCTAAGGTATCAATTACTCTTGTTGATGATGCCGGTAATGAGAAACTTGTGTCAGTGGAAGACGACTGGCTTACGGAGAATGGATTAGATGTTGGCTCGGATTGGCCAGATGAAGTTGAGGTGAAATAGAAATGTGGGAAATGGACTATGAATCAGCAGCAAATCATTGGGTGGAGAAGGATAAAGAATCTGCCCAAATGGATAAGGCAGATTTAAAAGAGAGAATCGAGGGCTTTATTGCCGGGCATAATACTTGTGCATTGGCTACAGCTTCTTCAGATATGGTGAGGAATACACCTATCGAGTACAACTTCGTGGACGGGAACTTTTATTTCTTTTCCGAAGGAGGACTTAAGTTTAAGGGCCTTAAAGAAAACAAAAATGTGGGACTTGCAATCTATGAGCCTTACGGAGGATTTGCTAATCTGAAAAGTCTTCAGGTAGAGGGTATTGCTAGCATGGTAGAGCCTTTTTCTGAGGAGTACCTGAAAATCATGGAGCACAAGAAGATACCGGTAGAGGCCATGAAGAAGCTCCCGCAGCCAATGAACCTGATCAAGGTTGTGGCAAAAAGTTATGACTATCTGGATTCGGATCTGAAAAAGGAAGGATTTGGAAGCAGGCAGCATTTGAATGTTTAAGGAGGAAACGGAGAATGGTAAAGCATGTGATTTTGTGGACACTGAAAGATGAGTTATCTGCTGAAGAAAAGGTCAGTATTAAGCAGGGAATCAAGGAGGGTTTGGAATCACTTAAGGGAAAGGTTCCAGGTATTGTTGATATAAAAGTGAATATCAATGGTCTTGCTTCTTCAAATGCAGACCTTATGCTGGATTCTACATTTGAAAATGAAGATGCACTTAAGAACTACGCGACACATCCAGAACATGTAGCGGTTGCTGATTCTAAAGTTAGACCATATACAAAAATCAGAAGCTGTCTGGATTATGAGGTTTGATGATGGAATATCTTGATATTGTTGATGAAAATGGGAATCCTACCGGTGAAAAAGTGGAGAGGAAATATGCTCATAAGAATGGTGTTCGACATAGAACAGCACATGTTTGGATCTTGAGAAAAAGAGATGATAAGATCCAGGTCCTTTTACAGAAAAGGGCAGAGACTAAGTCTTTTCCTGGATGTTATGACATTTCCAGCGCAGGCCATATTACAGCAGGACAGGATTTCCTTGAATCTGCTGTAAGAGAACTTCATGAGGAACTGGGGATTACAGCTTCGGAGTCTGATCTTGTATACTGTGGTGACAGAAAGATTATCTGGGACGATGTGTTCTTTGGAGAAGAGTACCATGACAGGCAGTTTACCAAGGTCTTTCTTTTGTGGAAAGATGTGGAAGAAAACGATCTTGTTCTTCAAGTGGAAGAAGTAAGCAGTGTACTTTGGATGGATCTTGATGAATGTATAAATGGTGTCAGACAGAATGCGTTTAAGAACTGCATTTATCCTGAGGAACTTGAGATGGTTAGGAAGAAGGCAAAAGAGTAAGGTATGAAAAGATTATGTGTTGTTATAGCAATGCTTATGGTGATTTCCGCTGTAGGTTGTGGAAACAACAAAGTGGCAGATAGTGGGACTGCTTCCGGTACAGTGAGTGAACCGGATGTGGTTGAAGCCAGCACTCTTGGTGTGCC
>NZ_JAGBLU010000126.1 GCF_017635265.1 Butyrivibrio sp. | reverse complement strand
TCATTAAGACAGGATCCAGAATCCAGCGTATATGACAGCGTATCGAAGATCTTCGATAGACAAAAGGCCGGTAGATCGACTTGATGAATCAAGTGTAGTCTACCGGTCTTCTTATCTCAAGCTAGGGTCTGAACTGTAACATTCAAATGCAGTTTTATCTATTGTCCGTTGACATCTCATATTACAATGATATAATTTTATTATCTAACAAGGTGAGTGCAAATAAGGCTTAAGCCGATTTCGTTTGCCCGCATTGTGCGGCTCAATTGTTAAGATAGCGAGTCCTGATGAACATCAGGACTTTTTTAATTAATAAACTCAAACTTCTCATATTGAACCATAAAATCTGAATCATAGATGCTTTTTATGATAGTAAGAAGTAATAAAAAATTCCCCTGCAATACATTCGCTAACCGAATTGCCAATAGCCATACTTACAGCTCCATTTCTATCATCGACAGCCTTTGAAAATCTCTTGAATATATTTTCGCACAATGGTTGAGAAAAGTGAATATTCATTTAAAGCATTGCAATATTCCGATAAGTGCCCAATTATGGAAACGCTGACGAAAAAAATAAGAATGGCAATCTTTCTGTTGCATAATGTCATGATACCAAATACAATGATATCCATACTGTAAATGCAAGGAAAAATGTTACGTGAACGAATATAATGAAATATCAGTTGATAGAATAATCGAGGAAAAATGTGTTTCTATCGGTACTATACCGGAAGAAATAGCTGTTTTTATAGAATCAAAGAAACCAAATTTACATATTAACAGAGATTCTAACATAGTTTTTTGGGATAACCGTATCGCACACACAGAAGCTCATAAAGATGATTTTATATCCGATATAATGTATGAGGATTGCTTTAAGGCTATCCCAGACTTTATCAAAAACCCTGATGTGATCAGTGTTAAGAAAGATAACAGTAGCATCTCTTTTATCAAAAGACTTTCTCAGGACATAAGCGTTGTTGTCAGGATTAATAATAAAGGTCGCTATTCATACCGAACAATGTATCCTCTAATGTCTGCACAACTTGATAAGTATTTAAAAGATGGCACTGCTTGGGAATATTCAAAAAGCATGACTAAAAATCAGGTTGACGATTTAAATGGATAAGTTATAATAGAATTACCAATAGATAGAAGCTGAGGACGGAACAGGCAGCCGTCACGCCCTAGTGGTCTTAAAATGAGATGCTGGATTGCCACCCAGCCTCTTCTATCTTCGCAACAAAGAAGTTCCGACCAACTGTAATAGCAGAAGGCAAGGAGCTTTTTTGTTACCTAAATTTATTATTCAGAATCATTTATTTGCCAGTTATGTCATAGTGATTTGTTGACTTTATCATATGCAAAAGAACTGTAATGCCTTAGAGGCTTTATAAAACCTCTAAAGCATTACAGTTCTTTTTTACATTTTTGTATATTCCTCTGCGATTGCATCAAGGAACTCTTCGCTGCCAAGTTTAACCGGGTTTGGAAGTGATGTGATAAGTGCAAGGTCTCCTGTCATGCGGCCTGACTCGATAACTGAAAGCGTTGCCCTCTCCATCTTATCAGCCCATTCACAAAGAGCCTTGATTCCATCAAGCTCTCCTCTTTTTCTGAGGGCTCCCGTCCATGCAAATATTGTAGCAACAGGGTTTGTGGATGTTGGCTCGCCCTTAAGGTATTTGTAATAGTGTCTCTGAACTGTTCCGTGAGCAGCCTCGTACTCGTAAACTCCTGTGGGAGAAACAAGCACTGATGTCATCATAGCAAGTGAACCAAATGCTGATGAAACCATATCACTCATAACATCACCATCATAGTTCTTGCATGCCCAGATAAAGCCACCCTTTGACTTCATGACTCTGGCAACTGCGTCATCAATAAGTGTGTAAAAATATGTGATACCGGCCTTTTCAAAGTCTGCCTTGAACTCATTTTCAAATACTTCATCAAAGATTTCTCTAAATCTTCTGTCGTAGGTCTTACTGATGGTATCCTTTGTGCCGAGCCATAGTTCTTTCTTTTCAGAAAGAGCATATTTAAAGCAGGCTCTTGCAAAGCTCTTAATTGATGAATCCTTGTTGTGGATTCCCTGAATGATTCCGGGCTCATCAAATTCATGGATGGTCTCTCTGATCTTAGTTCCATCCTCACCGGTAAATAAAAGTTCAGCTTTACCGGGCCCCGGAACTCTTATTTCAACATTTTTGTATACATCTCCGTAAGCGTGACGGGCAAGAGTAATTGGTTTATCCCAGCTTCTTACATTTGGCTCGATTCCCTTCACCATGATGGGTGTACGGAAAACTGTTCCATCAAGGATCGCCCTGATCGTTCCGTTAGGGCTCTTCCACATTTTCTTAAGATTGTATTCTTTTACACGTTCGTTATTGGGAGTAATGGTTGCACATTTAACTGCAACGCCATACTTCAAAGTAGCATTGGCACTATCTACAGTAACCTGATCATCAGTCTCATCCCTGTGCTTAAGCCCAAGGTCGTAATACTCGCTATTAAGGTCGATATATGGCAGGATAAGCTTATCTTTTATCATCTGCCAAAGAACTCTGGTCATCTCATCCCCATCCATCTCGACGATGGGAATTGTCATTACAATTTTGCTCATATCCCATTTCTCCTTCAAGTCATTATTATTTACTGTTCGTAAAGCTCCAAAAGCCCCTTATCAAGCATATTCTCGTAGGCATTTATCATGTGCTGATTGGCAAGTTCTTCAGCCTTATCAGGATTATTCTCCTTAATTGCTTCCATGATAAACTTGTGCTCGACATTAGAAACAGCACCTCTGCTGCTTGAAAGAGTCTGCTGTCTTACTCTCCATACATACTGATGATAGTCTTTTAAAAGATGCTCAAGCATCTTGGAATTACATGACTCGTATAATATGTTGTGGAATCTGTTATCAAGCTCAGCCATCTGCTCCATGTGTCCACGTGCAGCATGAAACTCGGCAAGATATATGTTCTCTTCCATTTCCTCAAGCTGTTCTTTGGTAATATGCTCACATGCCCATCTGGCGCAAAGGCCTTCCAGTTTGGATCTTATCATGTATATATCCTGAATATCCTTAACCTTTATGCCTGTAACATAAGCTCCCCTGTTAGGAATAATCTGAATAAGTCCCTCAAGTTCAAGCTGCCTGAATGCTTCTCGCACAGGTGTCCTTGACACTCCAAGTTCCTGACCTATGGCAACTTCCTTAAGTTCCTCATGATCCTTATATTTGCCGTTTAAAATATCTTCCCTGATTCTGTGAAAAACTCTTCCTCTAAGGGAATATTTGTCTGTAACTTCCTGTTTTACGTCCTGATTCTCCATGTCGCTCCTTATTAGCCTATAAAGCCCCTACTATCTCTCCCTCTTTCACAACAATTCCCAATTCCCTGGAAACCTTATCTATCTCACGAACAAGCTCATTGTCAGTCATGACGGTAACTCGTCCATTCGCGTATTCATTGTCTACCCACTCTTTGATTTTGGTTACAAGTGGTGAAGTCTTAGAAAGAGCATGCTCTTCCTTAAGTTTATAATGAATGTTTATCCAATGTGCTATTCCGGCAAGTCCCGAAGTGTTGGAAACAGCGCTTACCGGAGGTCTTCTCAAGAATTTCTCCGTATCAAAAATATTGTAAATCTCCTCGTTCTTAAGAAGTCCGTCTGCATGGATACCTGCTCTTGTAACATTGAAGTTTTTACCGACAAAAGGTGTGTTGGCAGGAACGGTAAATCCAATCTCTTTTTCATAGTACTCAGCAAGATCGGTTATAACCGTTGTATTCATGCCATCCAAAGTTCCCTTAAGCTGAGCATATTCAAATACCATAGCTTCAAGAGGTGTATTACCGGTTCTCTCTCCAATTCCGAAAAGTGAAGTGTTAACTGAAGAACATCCATATAGCCACGCAGTTGTGGAGTTTGTAACAGCTTTATAAAAATCATTATGTCCGTGCCATTCAATAAGCTCACTGGGAACACTGGCGTTTGTGTTTATCGCATAGATGATTCCCTGAACGCTTCTTGGAATAACGGCACCTGAGAAGTTTACTCCATATCCCATGGTATCGCAAGCACGAATTTTAACCGGAATGCCATATTCTTCCTTTAACTTCATAAGTTCAATACAGAAAGGTACCACAAAGCCGTATATATCGGCTCTTGTAATATCTTCCAAATGACATCTCGGGCTTATCCCGGCTTCAAGGCAGGAACGGATGATACTAAGATAATGCTCAAGAGCCTGTTTTCTCGTCATTTTAAGCTTAAGGAAAATATGATAATCCGAGCATGAAACAAGGATTCCTGTTTCCTTCATTCCAATCTCTTTTACAAGCTTGAAATCCTCTTCGCTTGCTCTTATCCAGCTTGTAACCTCCGGAAATCTATATCCTCTTTCCATGCATTTTAAAGCTGCATCTCTGTCACTTTTACTATATAAAAAGAACTCACTTTGCCTGATAAGTCCATTGGGACCACCAAGTTCATGAAGCATGTCATAAATTCTTACTATCTGCTCAGTCGTGTATGGCGCTCTGGACTGCTGCCCATCACGAAAAGTCGTGTCTGTGATCCATATTTCTTTTGGCATATTGTGGGGAACGATTCTGTCATTGAAAGGAATTTTGGGAACTTCCTCATAAGGAAACATGTTTCTGAAAACATTTGGTTTTTTTACATCGTCAAGAATATACATATGCTCTTCTATTTTGAGCAAGTTATTCTTTTCATTCATGGTTACTGGTCTGCTCTGGAATGCTGATGTATCACTCATAAAAATAACCTCACCTTTATTCGCAATGATTAACTCGTATAATTGTATACAATCATACTATCCTTTACACATTGCTGTCAAGGTGAGGAATTAACGGCATTTGTTGATTATTTTTATTAAAAGCCTGATTTTCTTGTGAAGTATTTTTTTATTTCCTCTATAGGAGTGGGCTTAGCATACAGATACCCTTGGATAAAATCAAATCCATGATCTACACTGTACTGATTCTGTGATTCGTCCTCTACTCCTTCGATCAGGGTTATAAATCCGTTTTTCTTAAAGACTTCTATCATGTAGCTTAAAATATCGTTCATTCTGGTGTCGTCAAGAGACTTGTATAAAAGCGTCTTGTCAAACTTTATAGTCTTAAACGGACAATTCATGACTCTCTCAAGTGAAGAATAGCCTGTCCCAAAATCATCAAGATAAAACTGTATTCCTTCATTTGTAAGGTTCTCCATATTTTTTTTGGCTGTTTCGTAGTCATCAAACATAGCCGTTTCTGTAACTTCCAGTCTGATTTTGGTGGGGTCGATATCATATCTGTTTATTATTTCAAGGAAATCCGCATTCAGATTCTCCATGGATAGTTCTTTTGACGAACAATTGATTGATATAGAGTCAAAATCATAGTATTCAACAAACTGGCTGATTGATTTACAAACCTTGTTGAGGATTATGCAGGTAAGCATATGTATAGCGCCACTCATCTCAGCAATAGGTATAAAAACATCAGGTGACACTAACCTGTCTCCCACTTTAAGCCTCATCAGGGCTTCAGCAGACCGGAATGTACCTGTTTCAACACTGTAAATAGGCTGAGCATAGACAATTACCCTTTCATCATCCATATCTTCATGAAGACGTATATCCCTGATAGTGGTGGAAATATCATAAAACTGATTGAAATTGTCATAATCAACAGATTTGGTTATATAAAACTGACTGCTGTTCTGATTAACATATTTTCTGCTGACAAACTCAAAAAACTGCCTTACTTCAAGCACCGATTCAAATTCATCATTAACTTTGCCTGCAATCAAAGTATAATTAAAGGGAACATCAAGCTCTACCCTTGCTTTGTCCATTACTCCACGTATTTTCTGAATTGCAATTATCGCTTTTTTCTCATCATCTTCCTGAATGACATTTACGAATTTAGAATCACCAACCATGTACATTCGCAGCTTGCGGCTGATTGCTTCAATATCCCTGCATACTTTTATCCCGTAATAATAGGCATCGGAATCGGCGTTCACAAAGCTTTCCACGTCAGGTGTCTTAAGAATCACGTAGGCAATATATATTTTCTTTTTCCACATGTTTCTTTCCAGATAAGCTTCGAGAGCATATGCATTCTGACTTCCCGATATTTCATCAAAAGGAACATTGTGAAACATTAAAAATCCCAACATGAATATAGGCGCATATGTAATGGCAGAAAAAATTGAAAAACCTCTTACAACATAAATCATCTGAAGTATCAGAATAATCAGTTCAATAGGCACAAAAAGACAAACTGCATGCCATGTCACCCGGCTGATGTCTCTTCTGTTGAAAACACTTGCAATAAAGCTGACAACGGCACATACGATACCGGCACTTGCATAAAATCTGGTAAAATGCCTTAAATCTATGCCGTCAATCATAAGGGTATACAGACCGTAGGAAGCTATTTCAACTATAATTCCAAATACGTACACAGCTGAAAAAAATACATACATGTACATAAATTCTTTTTTCTGACTTCGTCTAACGATAGACATCATGTTGACATATGCAAAGATAAAGAAAAGAATGCCATTATACACGATCAGAAAAGCCAGAAGCTGCGTAATAAAAAGATTTCTGTGATAATATTTTTCAGGATTATTAGCTACTATGACAATCGAAATCTGGATGCATTCCGCAATTATAGAAAGTATATTTCCGTAAAAGATATATTTAAAAATATAAGTCCTTTTGGGCTTGATATAAAGCATAACAAAAAGCAGGAGCACTGACATAAAGAGCCCTGCCACTTCACCTATATAATTATATTCAACAAAAAATCCCATACCCATGCAATTATATTAGCACAAATGAATATACTAATGATTAAATTAGTATAAAAAAAATATACCCCATCCAAAACTTTTTGAATGAGATATATCTTTTAAATAAAACTATCAGCCCTTTACTGAGCCTGTTGTAATTCCTGCCACAAAATATTTCTGAAGTGAAATAAACACTATAAATACAGGAATAAGGGAAAGAACTGAAGCTGCCATAATAAGTCCATACTCAGCCGAGTACTGTGAAATAAACATTTTCAGTCCAATCTGAAGTGTTTTCTTGGATTCTGTCGTCAAATAGATAAGAGGTCCAAGGAAGTCGTTCCAGGTATTAACAAATGTAAAAATGATAAGTGTTGAAAGAGCAGGTTTTGACAACGGAAGCATTATCTTGGCATAAATACCATATTCCGTCATTCCGTCAATTCTGGCTGCCTCGCAGAGAGAATCAGGTATTCCCTCGTAAAACTGCCTCATCATGAATACACCAAAGGCTGAAAACGCCTGAAGAATAATGATAGCAAGATGAGTGTCCGCAAGTCCGAGTCTTCTCATAAACATGAACTGAGGAACCATATATACCTGCCACGGAACAGCAATTGTTGCAACGTAAGCAAGGAACAGGGTGTTACGTCCCTTGAACTCCAGCTTTGCAAAGGCATAAGCTGCAAAGCTTGATGTAAGAAGCTGCAGAAAAGTAACTATGATTGTAAGCTTTGCTGTATTAAGTGTAAACTTTGCAAGAGGGATCTTTGTCCAAATATCAATGTAGTTCTGCCATCTTGGCTCTTTTGGAATCCACTCAAACGGAATTACAAATACGTCTTTATTAAACTTAAGTGATGCTGATAACATCCACACAAAAGGCACGAGCATTAAAAGTGCAAGGAGGATGAGCAGCACATAGACAATAACCTGTCCGATTATTCTGTTTCTTTTTTTGCTTTTCACTTATATTTCCTCCCGATCAGTCATTTGCATAGTTCTTTTCACCCTTAAACTGGATAAGGGTAACCACAAGAACAATGGCGAAAAGAACAAGTGCTGATGCCGATGCTTTTCCAAGCTTCCAGTTTCTGAAAGCTTCCTCGTAAATGTAGTAAACAAGTACCATTGCACTCTTATTAACTACACCGTTAGAGCCGCCGGCCAACATATATACTATGTCGTAAACCTTAAAGCAGTTGATAGTCAGCATAATTGTTACAAAAAATGTTGTAGGCTTAAGCTGCGGAACAGTGATGTGTCTGAACTTTTGCCAGGAATTGGCACCGTCAAGAGAAGCAGCCTCATACAGATCCTCGCTGATTCCCTGAAGTCCTGCCAGATAAATTACCATATAATAGCCCATGTTCTTCCATACAGAGAACATGATAATTGTCAACATTACTGTACTTGATGAAGCCGCCCATTTTAGAGGCGCAACGTGAAGTACATTCATAAGGAACTGGTTAACGATTCCGCCCTTTGCAGGTGTAAAAAGCATATTCCATACAGCTGCAACAGCAACAAGTGATGCTACATAAGGGAAAAATGTAACTGTCCTGAAGAAATTTCTTCCTTTAATCTTTTGATTTAATAAAATCGCCAGTCCCAAAGCAATCACCAAGGTTATAGGTACTGTGAAAATACTGTAAACAACGGTATTTCTGAGAGATGCCAAAAATCTGTCATCCTTAAAGATTTCAACAAAATTCTTAAGTCCTATGAATTTCATTGCATTACTGCCATCCCATTCAGCAAAAGACATGAGAAGCGCAAGTACAATTGGTCCCAAAGTAAATATTGCAAACCCAAGAAAGTTAGGAGCTATGAAGGAATATGCTATTAAATTCCTTCTTCGCTGTCTTTTTTTCATATTTTTTTCCATAGTGGAAAGCTGTGCTGCCATTTTCTCTTCCTCTTAATAAAAGGCACTTGAACTCAAGCTACCTTGAAATTCAAGTGCCGATTTTTTGAATCCGGTAAAAATTACTGACCGATAATAGCCTGAACACCCTCGTTCATAGCTGTAATAGCGTCATCTACGCTAACTTCTTCGTTCATGATAAGGTCATGCTGCTCGTTAAGAACTGTCTCAATTTCAGATGACTTGTCATTTGCAGGCATTTCAAGATATGTGTGGCTTGTTACAAGAGCTTCTTTTGAAGCTTCGTCTGTTGGAAAGCCATCCATTGATGCAATAAGGTCAACGATCTTGTCATTGGTCATAGCCGGAATATTTCCTGTTTTAGCCATAACCTCTGCGCCCTGCTCACCACTTACGAACTTAACAAATTCCCAAGCCATATCCTTGTTAGGAGCTGATGTAGGAATTGCAAGAGCTGTGATTGTTGAAAGAGTTGAACCGGGCTCTACACCTTCTGCATGAGGATACTTAACCATACCCCAGTTAGTGCAGTCTGTATACTCACCGTCTTTGATCTTCTGGATAAGTGTTGCGATAAACCATGAACCCATGTTCATTGTTGCTACATTACCCTGAGCAAATGCTGCTGAATAGTGAAGTCCCTGTGTCTTAAGTGTTGCATAATCCATGCAGACACCGTCTTTTTGCTGTGCAAGAACCATCTCGTAGTAAGGCTTTGTAAACTCATATGAGCCATCTACGATTGTGTTCTTTCCATCAAGAATACCATCAAGCTGGATTGTTGATCTCCATGTGTGATAGTGTGCACCGTAAATTTCTGAACCCGGTGTTGTATCTGTTACGCTTCTTGCAAGCTTGTCATACTCTTCCCAAGTCATATCGTTTGTAGGATATGCGACTCCTGCTGTATCAAAAATGTCCTTGTTGTAATAAAGAACCCAGATATCTGAACGGAAAGGAAGTTCATAGAGATTTCCGTCAATTGTAACCTGATCTGTAACGCCGTTGTAAAGTGACAGATCTACACCATCCTGTGCGATAAGATCGTTAAGTGGTTCAAGAACGCCCTTATTAACAAGTGATACGTAGCCGGGAACATCCTTAACTGTTACTACGTCAAAATCTGAACCTGCGCCTGAAAGCTGAGTTCCAAGAACTGTGCTGTAATCTGTTGAACCAAGGTCAACCATCTCAACTGTTACATTTGGATGTTCTGCTGTAAAAGCATCAATAAGTGGCTGATAGTAAACTGTGCTTGATACATCCCAAAGTGCCCACTTAAGTGTTACAGGCTCATCAGATGTAGCTTCTGCAGTCTCTGCTACAGCCTCGGCTGCTGATGCCTCTTCTGCTGCAGGTGCTTCTTCCTGCTTTGTTTCCTCTGCTGCAGGTGCCTGTTCAGCACTTCCGCATCCTGCGATGCTTGCTGCTATCATGGAAACTGCAAGTAAAGAACTGATAATTTTCTTCTTCATTTTTTGCCTCCCTTTGAATTGTTCTACCCCCATTGGTAGACTATCTTTATATGAAAATTTTATCAAAGCAATGTATTCCCAAGAATGTACATTCTTTAACATTTATTGGCAAAAAAATGCAATTTTTTTATATAAAATTGTATTTTCTTTATTTTTGACCTGCATTAATATATACCTATGCGTAAAAAAAATCATTCTATCAGAATTCAAATAGTTATATGTGCAATGGGACTGACTCTTATCCTGGCACTATTTATTGCTGCCGTAAGTTATATACTTTCCATGCGATACTTAAAAGAAAATCAGAGACAGTCAGCCCTTACAAACATCCATGTTTTAGGAAACAGCATCGACGCAGAAATACATGCAGTAATGACTTTTTCCAACTGGATATGTCTGGACAGTACTATAAACAATTATGTTCAAACTGTTGAGAAAACCTATTCAGAAGACGAAATTTCAGGAAGACGGCTTTCAATGTCAGCATGGAATCACTTAAACAATGAATTTAATATAGTGGGAGTCAGAAATTACGTTGACCGTGTTGTAATCTCCACAAACGATGGAGATTACTTTCTTCAGACAATTGCCGGCGGAAGCGCTTTGGGTGGACCAAATATACCGTCAAAAATTTTGGAATCAGGCTTTTTTGATTCACTTATTTCATCTCAAACCTTTAGCTGGCATGGAATATGCAAAAATCCCATGTCTAAAAACGGACAACCTCCGATCATTCCAATAATAAGAGCTATATACAGGTCTGATTCATCAGAAGTACTCGGATGGGTGTATATGGATATTCCGGTTTCGGTTGTCATAGACTCATTAAAAAGCTTTGTTTTTGAAAATGATGATGCTCTGTATCTTACTTTTTCCGAAGGTATATCCTATCGCTATGATGGTAAATCTTTTGTAAAAGAAGCACTTCCGGCCAATCTTGTTACATACACGCTTCCCGAAACCGGCTGGAGGCTGTCCTATCTTCCATCAGCAAGCGCACTAAAAGCCAGAATGAAGATATACCTTTTGCTCATAATGCTGGTATTTACAGTAATTCTTTTTGCAGGAATTATTTTAAGCTTCTCACTTCACAGGATCATTACAAAGCCTGTAAATAAGCTTATCGGAAGACTTGATCAGATAGGATTGGGTGACTTTTCAAGGGATTCCGCAATAGAATGGCCCAACGAGCTTGGGGAGATTGGAAGAGGTATCAATGCTCTCTCTCAGAACGTCTCAGAGCTTATGGACAAAAGACTTTTAGATGAAAAGGCTAAACATGATCTGGAGTATCAGGTGCTTCAATCCCAGATCAATCCTCACTTTTTATATAACACTCTGGGAACCATAAAATGGATGGCGACGATACAGGGCTCTGATGGCATAGCCGATATGTCCACTGCTCTCTCCAGACTTATGAAAAGTATCGCCAAAGGCACAGAAAGCCTGATAACACTAAAAGATGAATTTGCTCTTTTAGATGATTATTTTACCATTATGAAATACAGATACGGCGGCACCATCGAATTGGAATATGATATTGAAGATGAATCTCTTTTAAACAATAAGATAAACCGGTTCTCACTTCAGCCTATAGTTGAGAACTCCATATTCCACGGAATTGAGCCAAAGGGAAGCGCCGGAATGATACTCATTCATACATATGAAAATAACGGGAAACTCTGTATAGATGTTACAGACAACGGAATAGGCATGACGCCGGAGACTATCAGAGATGTCCTTGATGGCAAGTCCAAATCCTCCAATGAGTTTTTTAAACAAATCGGTATCAGTAATGTTAATGAACGCATAAAATATACTTTTGGCGAAGAATACGGAATAAATATAAAAAGTGAAGTGGGCAGCTTTACCACTACCACCTTCGTGCTGCCTCTTAGTAACAAAGATTAAATCAGGAGTTTTTGAAATGTACCGAGTACTAATAGTTGATGATGAGCCACTTGTACAGATTGGTCTAAAGACAATGATTTCCAAGGACCATTCAGATAATATGGAGGTTATCGGAACTGCATCTAACGGTCAGGAAGCCTGGGAACTAATATGCAGCGATACCCCTGACATTGTTATTGCAGACATACGAATGCCTGTAATGACAGGTCTTGAGCTTTTGGAAAAGAGCCATCAAAAATATGGAAATGTTCCCGCATTTATCATGCTGACAGCCTACGAGGAATTCGAAATGGTAAGGCAGGCTCTTATCGGTGAAGCTGTAGACTACCTTGTAAAAATAGAACTGAATTTAGAAACGCTTTCATTGGCACTAAAAAAAGCCATACAACGAATTGATGAGTTTAAGCCTGTAAAAAATATATCTTCTCCCGGTGAGAATTCTTTGGAGGATTTAAGACAAAAGCTTATGCTTAAGCTCTTTAATCATCTGATTACCTCTGATGATGAGCTTTTAAGTCAGGCTAATGCTCTTGGCCTTAAGTTTGAATATAACAGATATATAGTTGTTTATGGTGAGATAAAAACTGATTCAAAGCAAATTCCGGTTTCTTCAAATGAAGCCATAGGAATCTATGCATCCAGCATCGGCATGACAAAAGAAATCATTTCCCGCTATGCTCCATGCCAGATAGTGTCTATAGATCCCGCGCATTTTGCAATTTGCTTTTTATTTAATGAAGAAAAGCCTGTCGCTTCAGCCATGGACCTTATAACAGAAGCTTTGGAAAATGCCAGAACCATGATAACAAGCTATTTTAAAACCACGCTTACCTTTGGTATCGGAAGCGCTGTGGCAACACCTCTTGATATAGCTGTTTCTTTTGACGAGGCACGCTCTGCCCAGGCACAGTCTGATCAGGCAGCTCCCATAAGACTCTTTAGCCATATCGTCGGCAGCAACAGGCGCTCAGGCAAAGACAAACTGATCCTCACAATTCAGGAATATATAGACAATAACTTAAACGGAAAGCTTCAGCTTAATGAAGTTGCAGAAGTTTTTGGACTTTCGCCTGCCTATCTGTCAGTACTTTTTAAAAAGACCACTGATACCGGATTTTCGGAGTATGTCTACACAAAGAAAATTGATAAAGCCAAAGAAATGCTTCTGTCCGGAGACATGAAGATATATGAAGTCGCAGATGCCTTGGGCTTTGAGTCTGCCTACTATTTCTCCAAGGTGTTCAAAAAAGTATACGGACACTCTCCCCGTGAATACATTCAGAACAAAAGTGAAGGCCAGTCTTTCTGAATTTAATTCAGGAATACATTTTTTACAAAAATGAGGATGAAGAAAAGCTCTTCATCCTCATCTGAATTAATCTTTATTATTCTTCTGAATTTGCGGCTGCAACCTTCTCTGCTCTGTCGGCAACTTCTTTTGCCTGAACATCTGATGGTGCCTGCTCATATCTGTTAAACTCATACTCATATTCACCGCTTCCGCCTGTCATGGAGCGAAGCTGTGTGTTATATCCAAAGAGCTCCATCATAGGAACTTCTGCTTCAATAACCTGCTTGCCTGTAAGGGACGGATTCATGCCAAGCACTCTGCCTCTTCTCTTATTGAGGTCTCCCATTACATCACCGGTATATGAATCCGGAACTGTAACCTTTAAAGATACGATAGGCTCAAGAAGTACAGGAGAAGCATCCATAAAGCCTTTCTTAAATGCACCTGAAGCAGCTACCTTGAAGGCCATTTCCGAAGAGTCTACAGGATGATAAGATCCATCATAAAGAACTGCCTTAACTCCGACTACCGGATATGCTGCAAGAGGTCCTCTAAGGACTGACTCAGCAAGACCTTTTTCTACAGCCGGGAAGTAGTTCTTGGGAACCGCTCCGCCCACAACTTCCTGCTCAAATACATAAGGAGTTGTAGGATCACCTGATGGCTCAAAGCGCATCTTAACATGACCGTACTGACCGTGACCTCCGGTCTGCTTTTTGTATTTGTACTCAACATCAGATTTCTTTCTGATAGTCTCCCTGAAAGCAACCTTGGGCTTTGTGAGATCAATGGCAACCTTATATACGTTTTGAAGCTTACTCTGAATAACTTCAAGATGCATATCACCGATTCCGTAAAGAAGTGTCTGACGGTTTTCTGCATCATTGACAACTCTGAGAGTCTGATCCTCAGCAGCAAGCTTTGCAAGTGACTGTGAAATCTTGTCGATATCAGCCTTATTCTGTGCATGATATCTCATAGATGTATAAGGTGTAGAAATATCCATCTTTGCATACTGCACCGGATTAGCCTTGGTTGAAAGAGTATCTCCGGTTGCAATCTCAAGTTTCTGCAGTGCACCAAGGTCTCCTGCGTGAAGTTCAGGAACTTCAGTTGTCTTATTGCCCTGAAGAACATAAAGCTTACCGATCTTAACCTCAACATCTTTTCCCGCAACATACATAAGGTCATCAGGCTTGATGACACCTGAACGAACCTTAATAAGTGAATACTTACCGATAAACGGATCGATCATTGTCTTAAATACAAATGCTGTCTTAGGCTTTGCAAAATCAAAGTCAGCCTCAAAGATCTCATTGGTATTAGTATTGATACCTGCCATCTTGCGGTTCTCAGGGCTTGGCATATACTTAACTATATCGTCAAGAAGTGTGTAAATACCCTGACAGAGAGTGCTTGATCCCATCTCTATAGGAACAATGCTTCCATCACATACATTGCCACGTACAGCTGCTCTTATCTCAGCTTCCGAGAATGTATCTCCATTGAAATATCTTTCCATAAATTCTTCCGAAGTCTCAGCAACAGACTCAAGAAGTGTATCTCTAAAGAGCTTAAGGTTGGCCTGGTTGTAATCGGGAACTTCACACTCTACAACCTCTTTTCCTTCCCATCTAAAGCCCTTTTCCTGAATAACGTTTACATATCCGACAAACTTTTCGTTCTCACGGATCGGAAGATTAAACGGAGCCATTTTCTTACCATATTTATCAGTAAGATCCTGAACAACCTGTCTATAAGAAACATCATCGATATCCATATCGGCAACAAAGAACATACGGGGAATCTTGTACTTTTCACATATTTCCCATGCCTTCTCTGTACCAACTTCGATACCTGCTTTACCGGAAACTACAATAATTGCAGCATCAGCAACACTTATTGCTTCCTCAACCTCTCCTACAAAATCAAAAAATCCCGGAGTGTCCAGAATATTGATCTTGTGACCATCCCACTCGAGAGGGATAGTTGAAGTACTGATTGAGAAGTGACGCTTCTGTTCTTCCTTATCGAAATCACTTAAAGTGTTTCCATCTTCTACCTTCCCCATCCTTGATGTAAGTCCGGCAAGATATCCCATAGCCTCTGCTAAAGTTGTTTTGCCAGCGCCACCATGTCCAAGCAGTACTACGTTTCTAATCTTGTCAGTTGTGTAAACGTTCATATCTTGTCCTCCAGTCGCATTATTTTGAGGAAATCCCAAAGCATTATTAATTTGTAATTGTGAAAAAATATTGAATTCCCCCAAAAGATTTATAAGAATATTTTACTAAAAATAATGTACTATAACAAGTATTTGTGTGGTTTTTGCACAATATATATGTGTTGATTTTCGTACATTAAAGTGTTATAGTGAAATTCAAAGACACTTGATATTAGGGGGATTAGTAAGTAATGAGCTTTAAAAAGTTCGGATTTATCGGTCTTGGACTGATTGGGGGCTCCATAGCACGCGCAATAAAGCGCTCCAGACCGGATTCATATATAGTGGCCTACACACCTCACAAAGAGACTGTCGATTCTGCTCATAGCGAAGGAATCGTTGATAAACCGCTTTATGAAATAGGAAATGATTTTTCTGACTGCGATATTATTTTTTTATGTGCACCTGTTGAGATTAACAACGAAAATTTAGATAAGCTGGCTCCATTTATAAATGAAAATACTCTTATTACTGACATAGGAAGCGTTAAGACGGGAATACACGACAAAGTAAAAGAACTTGGACTTGAAAATCAGTTCATCGGCGGGCACCCTATGGCCGGCACAGAGCGCATAGGTTTTAGCAATTCAAAAGCTTCTCTTTTGGAAAATGCCTATTATATCCTTACCAAAACCGAATTCACAGGCGAGGAGAAAATAAAACCATATTATGACCTCGTAAAAGAAATGGGTGCTATTCCACTGGTTGTACCTTTCATGCAGCACGACTACATTACAGCTGCAATAAGTCATGTACCGCACGTAGTATCTGCTTCGCTGGTCAACCTGGTTCATGACAATGACTCAGAGGATCAGCTTATGAAGCTTATTGCGGCAGGCGGATTTAAGGATATTACCAGAATATCATCATCATCTCCTGTAATGTGGCAACAAATCTGCACCACAAACTCATATAACATTTCAGACCTTCTCAGCAAGTACATTGATTCTCTGATTGATATCAAGCTTGCAATCGATGAGCATGATGGGGATAAGCTTTATAATTTCTTTAATAGTGCAAAGCAGTACCGGGAGTCATTTATCGAAACCAGCAGTGGTCCCATAATGCAGACCTTTACTATACACGTTGACATTGCAGATAAACCGGGTAATCTTGCCAAGGTTGCCACTCTTTTATCTGACAATAACATCAATATTAAAAACATCGGAATTGTTCATAACAGAGAATATGAGCGAGGAACACTTCGCATAGAGCTGCATGATCAAAGCGGAAAAGACGCAGCCATAAATACACTTAAAGAGAACGGATACCCAATCCGCAACAGCTGACTTAGGAGGAATACTACACATGATATCATTAACAAAAGCCACTCACCCATTGAAAGGGGATGTTTTTGTTCCCGGAGATAAATCAATCTCTCATAGAAGTATTATGTTTGGAGCTCTTGCCGAAGGTACAACTGAAGTAACCGGCTTTCTTAACAGTGCTGACTGCCTTTCTACCATCGACTGTTTCAGAAAGCTCGGCGTTTTGATTGACCACACAATACGTCCTTCAAATGGGGTTCCTACCATTACTATTCACGGCAGAGGACTTCACAATTTCAAAATTCCAACAGACACTTTATATACGGGAAACAGCGGAACAACCACAAGACTTATGTCCGGAATCCTTGCTGCCCAGCCTTTTGACAGCATTATTACAGGTGATTCCTCTATAGAAAAAAGACCCATGAAAAGAATAATTACTCCCCTGAATCAGATGGGGGCTGATGTTTCATCAGTTATGGGAAATGACTGTGCTCCACTTAGGATCAGAGGCGGAAAAAATCTGACAGGAATCACCTATAGAAATCCTGTTGCTTCCGCACAGGTTAAATCCTGTATTCTTTTAGCAGGTCTTTATGCCGAAGGCGACTCTGTAGTTTACGAGCCTGCACTTTCAAGAAATCACACAGAGACTATGCTTAGCGCATTCGGAGCAGACATTCACAATGAAGTTTCGCGAAACGGCAGTGCTGTTGCCATTCTTCACCCCGGGATCCCTCTCCATGGTATTAAAATAAATGTTCCCGGAGACATTTCATCTGCTGCATACTTTATAGCGGCAGCTTTAATTGTTCCGGGCTCGGAGCTTTTAATAAGAAATGTGGGAATCAATCCGACAAGATCGGGAATACTTACTGTTCTAAAGCAGATGGGGGCCGATATAACTCTTTTAAATGTTAATGATTCCAGCGAGCCAAGTGCAGATATTCTCGTCAAACACAGTTCTCTTCACTGCAACGAGAACGGCAAATTTGAAATAGGCGGAAAAGACATCCCTACCATGATTGATGAGCTTCCAATAGTTGCTGCGATTGCTGCTGCCAACAACTTTGACACCATCATAAAGGATGCATCTGAACTTAAAGTAAAAGAATCCAACAGAATAGATTCTGTTGTTGAAAACCTAAAAGCAATGGGCTGTGATATTGAAGCCACAGAGGATGGAATGATTATTCATGGTGGAAACCCTCTTCACGGCGCGGATATAAACTCCCACAATGACCATCGCCTTGCCATGAGCTTTGCAATAGCCGCTCTTTCAGCAGAAGGAACAACAAGAATTCTGGATGACAACTGCGTAGGTATTTCCTATCCTTCATTCTTTAAGGATTTACAGGCATTACTATAAAAATAAGGACTGACGCAATAAAAAGATTTCCCCTAAAGCAGACAATGTATATAGCCAAAGTCTCCTTTAGGGGAATTTTTCATTCCCATTTAAGACCTTTTTCTCTGGTAAATGCCCTGCTCTCATCCATTGGCATCGGTTTACCAAAAAAGTATCCTTGTGCCTTTTCACAATTTGCGTCCTTAAGAAATTCAAAGTGTTCTTTTGTCTCAACGCCTTCACAAAGAGGTAACACTTTAAGAACTCTTGCTCCCTCAAATATAAATCGCATAAGCTCTGCTGTCTTAGGATTGGTATCAAAACTTCTTAAAAAGACCATATCCAGCTTAAGAACATCGAATTCATAATCTGCAATGGTATTAAGTGATGAATAACCACTTCCAAAGTCGTCTATCCAAATCTGATATCCCGCATCCCTTATCTTTTTGCACTCCTGTCTAATGAGACCCGAATCATCATTAAAGGCACTCTCAGTAATCTCAACATCAATCATATTTCGGGGCATGTCATATTTTTTTCTCGCCTCTTCAAGTGTCTCATATACATCGCAGAGTTCAAAATCAAGACGTGAGATATTTACTGAAACAGGAACTGTCGGCTCACCTGCAGCTTTTAATCGCCCATAATCCTCGCAAACTTTTTTTACAACAAATGTATCTACCAGATGAATCAGATGAAATTGTTCAAGTGTTTCAATGAAATCCCCCGGATTAAGCATTCCGACATTGGGATCCACCCAGCGGACAAGAGCTTCATATCCACAGATTTCTCCGGTTCTTACCCTTATTACAGGTTGATAAAAAATTTTCAAATATTCTTTTTCTACCGCTTCATCGATACTATCGATAACATACTGCTGCCGCCTCATCTTTTCACGGAGCATATCATCATAGATACAGTAGTTAAGATCATGCCTTCCCTTTATGCTATTGCAGGCAAGTCTTGCGTGGTCACAGGCAAGACCAACTTCTGCCCTTGCATCATCAAGAAAATAAATGCCTGCTTTTACTCTGACCTTTTTATTCACATCTTCAGACAATAGCATTCTCTTTAAAACAGTCTCGACCTTATCAACCACAGTATCCCGCTCACCGGAAATACACACAACGAAATGATCATCAGAAAATCTTGACACTGTAGCCCCGGCAAAAACGTCTTTTATTGTACGTGCCAGATATACAAGAAGCTCGTCACCCATTTTAAAGCCAAAGCGCTCGTTATAAAGTTTAAAATTGGGAATATCAAAATGTATAAATGCAACGCCTTTTCTCCAGCCCTCAGGAGAGTTTAGAATATTTTGAACAATGTGGTAGAAAAAAGACATTGTAAAAAGACCGGTAAGCTTATCTGTTTCCTTGTTTCTGGAAAGAAGCTCCGCTTCAGCAAAAGAGTTACGACTATTATTAAAGTACTCATTCTGATCTACATCAACTATGAATACATAAAAATAGCTCTTATGAGTATCTGCATGTAAAAGATGGCCGAAGTCTTCAATAAATCTGACATCACCATTTTTAGTTATTATACGGTAACGCACATAATCGTGCCGTTTCTCACCAAATATAGTCTGAGCCTTTATCTGAATCTCTATTCTTTGAATATCGTCAGGATGAACCATTCCTTTAAATGTTCCACCTGTATATTCAATAAAATCATCAAAGGATGTACATCCAAAAAGCTCTATGACATTGTTCTCAGCAAAAAGAATCTTCTCACTCTCGTCTGCCTCATAAATAAAAAAGCCCCCCGGCAGATTATTGGGAACAACGCCTACTGTGCCGGTATCCAGGAATTCATCTCTCATTCACATTCCCTCATATGAAAGTCGTCATCTTACATCTATATTAATTATAACCATTTATTATTCTTTGAAGTTCTTCTTTATATTTTTCTTTAACATCGTCAGGAGAAACTATGACAACCCCATCCGATAAAGCAAATAGCCAGCCAAAAAACTGATCACTTAGCGCCACATCAACACTAGTCACTGAATAGCCGTTTTCATCAGACCTTCTAATGCTTATATCCTTACCAAATCTGTCAATGAGCACACCCACAAGCTCATTTTTAAATTTAAGCTTTACTTTTGTCTCCTTACCGCCAAACATTCCAAAATTCATTTTTGAATAAGCAGCCATATCGAAGGCCTTAAAATGTTCTTTTCCAAGTCTCTTGTCAGCCAGTAAATCAATATTGCGCATCTTATCTACTCTGTAATGTTTTATTTTGTCTGCCTCAGCATCAAAAGCAATAAGATAATAATTCTCATCATCCCAGGTAAGAGCCCATGGACTTACTTCATAGAATCCTTCTTTTCTGGGAACCAGTTCCTTGTTTAAATTCCATTTAAGGTATTCAAATCTGATTCTTTTATTGGTTGAAATTGCGGTATGAATTTCATCTACAATGTAGTAGATGCTCTCATTCATGGTCTTTATCCGGCCCTGAACTTCCACCTGTCTTTTTAGCTGTGAAGCCTCATACTCACTTACAAGACCTGTAAGCTTTTTGATCAGCTCATTTGATTTTCTCTCTGTGATAAATTTAGAGGATTGGATTGCATCTACCAAGAGCTTTAATTCTGCTATTTCAAAGTGCTTACTTCCTACATGGTAGAAATAGTTTTTTCCCACCTGCTCCATCATCACATCAATGCCCAGAGTGCGCAGCGCTTCCATGTCATCATAAAGACTCTTTCTGTCTGCAGTAATCCCATAACGCTCTGTAAGTAATTCTCTAATTTGCGGCATCGTCAGATAATGATCATCATCCGTTTCTTTTACCATCAGCTTTGCCAGATAATACAGTTTTAGCTTCTGATTCGCACCCTTTGGCATTTTGTCTTCCCCTTAGTTTTTGCTCTTTGGCTCAAGCGCTTTTTCTTCGTTTTTTATTTCCCAATGGATAAGAAATGTAAGTGCAGCCCTAAGAGCGATTATGGCACCAAGTATTCCAAGTTCAGCCCATTCTCTGACTACTACAGTTCTAAGTACCTCACCGCCAAGCTTAAACTCCAGCGCCAAAGCAATCCCCTGTGCCAGTTCAAGCCTGATGGAATCATCTTTCTTTATCCAGAATATAAAGCTTTTAACGGCAGTAAACACCAATATGCATATTCCAAACATTTCAAGAATAAGAGTGGAAAATTCAACAATATATCTGAGGACACTTTCTGAAAAAAGATATACGCTCTCCATGGGATACTCCTTTTTATTTCAGTATATCAAAATTTAGTTGATATGAGTATCAATAATCTGTCTCGAAATATTTGTCCCCCACCCGACTTTTCATAACAGGATTTTCGAATAATTCTATATATCGGACAACGGAGGTTTGTACAATGAAAAAATTGCAGAATTTTTTTGCTGTAATAATACTATTTCTTTCACTGTTTATTACTTTGACAATCATATACAGAAACGGCTATTTTAATGACTATCTCACAGTAATTGAAAACTTTTTTAATAACGCGCAAGCTGTCGCATATTCCTATAGCGGCAATTACGAGATTCTTTCCGGCAGCGGTTCCCTGATAGAAGACTCAGAGGTAAACTCTCTTGGTAATTCGGAAATAGATGGATCAGATTATACCTTTGATACTCTTTTTTACCCTTATTATGGAATGCTTAGTTCATCTGAAAAGGAAGTATATGCACAAGTCTATGCCAATGCAATAGCATATGAGGATTCTTTTGTGCCCATTTCACAAGTATCTGTATCTGACGTGGTAGAAATAATGGAAGCGGTATACAGCGACCATCCTGAGCTTTATTATCTTTCAACAAAATATGGATACCTATATACCTCAAAAGAGAACTGCGTTCAGATAACACTTGAATACAATGAACTTATAAATGACATTTCATCATCCACTTCCTCTTTTGAAAATGCCGCAAACAATATAATCGCTTCAGCAAAAGAGCTTTCGTCAGATTATGAAAAAGAAAAATATGTCCATGATGCAATAGCCAGGCTATGTACCTATGATGAAAACAGTTCCTTGAGCCAAAGTGCATACAGTGCACTTGTAAATGGAAATTCAGTATGTGCCGGTTATTCAAGAGCTTTCCAGTATATTATGACAAGCTTGGGGATTCCCACATATTTTGTTGCCGGTACAGCTACAGGCAATCACGCTTGGAATATGGTAAAACTTGATGATGGCTACTACAACGTTGATCTCACATGGGATGACCAGGACAGCGGTGTAATATATAACTATTTTAACCTGACAGATGCTGAATTTTCTTCAACTCATACACGAACTAACTTTTCCGTGAACCTGCCATCCTGCGATTCATCAGACTACTGCGGGCTTGAAAGCACTTCTGACATCGCTGAAAAAAATGGTGTGCCTGACAATTCAATAAGTGTTAAAACAGATGAACCAAGTACTCAAAGTGAAATTCCTGCAGAAAATTCAGATGGAAAAGACGGTCAGTTTGAAAAAACACAGGATAATGACCTTCCTGAATCAGACACTCCTGATTCCAAAATACCTGATAAAAACGCTCCGGATTTTAGCTCTCGGGATTTCAACTCTCCGAATGCAGCCACACCTGATCCCGGCGTTCCAAATGCCGTAACTCCGGGTAAAAACAATCAAAATTTCACCCCATAAAGTGGTAATCGTGAGCCTGCACATCCACAATCAGAACCACCGGCTTAGCCGGTGGTTTGTTCTGGCCCTATAAGGGCCTTTTACCGGCAAAGCCTAAAGGCTTATCGAAAATAATTCTACTTCTGCAAATTTTGCTTCGCTGCCTTTCAGGCCATTTCTTTTTGCATC
>NZ_JAGBLU010000125.1 GCF_017635265.1 Butyrivibrio sp. | reverse complement strand
TCCAAAAACAATCCAGAGGAAAACAACCGGTCCAAAGCACGCTCCCATGATAGCGCCAAAGATCGGTCCGGTTCCCGCTATATTAAGCAGCTGCACCAAAAAAGCTTTCCAGGCCGGCATTGGAATAAAGTCCACACCATCATGTTTCGTGTAGGCAGGTGTATTACGCTCATCCGGGTCGAATGCTCTTTCAATTATCCTTCCATAGATGAGGTAACCAAATATTAACACAACAAACGAAATAATCAGCGAAATCATTTTCACCTCCGTACTCATATCCTTTGCTACATCGTGTAGCATAGTCTGGAATAAGTAAATTATTATTGGTCGTGATAAATGTACGCTCAAAAACCGTGCCTCGTGCTACTGCAGTAGAAAAAAATATCAGTCACTTTCATGTAAAATCATATACTTTGTAACAGCGGCACAATGGATAGCGGCCTCTTCCTCGAACTGTTCGTAGGACATTTCCTCCGAATCATCTGCCTTGTCTGAAATAGCTCTGATGATGACAAAAGGCGTATTATTCAGATAACATGCCTGCGCTATAGCCCCGCCTTCCATCTCGCAGCATAGTCCTCCAAAAGTAGAAATAATATATTCTTTCTTCTCTTTTGAAGCTATAAACTGATCTCCGGTGCATATTCGCCCTTCAAAGACATTTATCTCGGGCGCAGCCTCTTTTACTGCATTCACTGCATCTTTTACCATTGATTCATCTGCCGGAAAGGCTACAATACCATCCACTTCCGTTTCACCCGGGGCATACCCTAATGGAGTTAAATCAAAATCATGCTGCACTGCCTCTGATGATACGACAATATCGCCTATATCTATATCAGCATCCAAAGAGCCTGCGACGCCGGTATTGATTACTTTATCTACGTCAAAGTTTTGTATAAGAAGTTGTGCGCAGATTCCGGCATTCACTTTTCCGACTCCGCACTTAACAATGATCACATTTTTTCCTTCAAGTTTGCCTTCGTAAAAGTCCATCCCTGCAATTGTGGTAACTATCTTATCTGTCAATTGCTCTTGTAGGCTGGAAACTTCCTCATCCATCGCACCTATAACGCCTATCACCTCGCGTTTCTCAGAATTCGATCCGCAGCCGCACATTATTAAAGCTACCATCAATACGCATGTCATGACCTTAAGTATCTTTTTATTCTGCATAGAGTGAATCCTTCCTTCCTAATTTATTTGTGTCTTATTGCTCCAGAATGTGGCTCCTTCTCTCCTGTTCTATTTTGTTCTATTCTTTTTGATTCCAAGAACTGCCCATCTGAAGAATGGAATCTTAGATATCAGCTCAAATAGTATAAATGCAACGACAAATGCAGAAACTAAGCTTAATACATAAACCAGTGCTGGCGGAAGAATATGCCGCGCGCCTACTTCCACAGCAATGATTGATATTCCGAGATAGTGAAAGATATATAGTCCCCAGCTGTGTCTGCTCATCCACGATGTGAATGCATTGGTAAAATCAAGGAACCTTGCCCCTACCGAAAGAAATGCAATAGAAGCAAAATATCCAAAGAACGTATATAACGGATACCTGTTCACAGGTACATCTGCGTAGTTTTCCCCAAAGTAGCGAACCGAAAATGCAATCCCCAAAACAACCGCAGCTATTATAAAAGGCAGGCACCACTTCTTTATGATTTCAATTACCTCATCATGGGAAAAGACAAAGTATCCCAGCCAAAAAGCCATCCCATGATAACCGAATCTGTAAACACAGATGATAGGTGTATTAAGAATCTGCGCTGCTCCAAATACCGGAATAGAGAACAGAATGATTGCTATGATATTTGTTCGCGATCCCAGTTTCCAGAGCCTGTCTCTTTCAATCTTTCGTATCGCAATCAGTACAATTGAGAATACCCAGAGCAGTTGTATGTACCACAGAACTCCTATGCCGCTTAATACCATGATAAGAAATGCGACCGACGTGGGCACTGTCTTCATCATATTCATGGCATCTGTCGATCTGGTATTGAAGTATCCCTGAATAAACTGAAAGGCAAAAAGACCTATCGTTGAGGGAACAAGCAGCTTGGTAGTCCTGCTTCTTAAAAACTCCTTATCCGAATGATTAGAAAGATAATATCTGGAGCTGATACCCGATACCATAAACAGAAGGAACATAAACCACGGATGCGTCAGATATTGGAAAACGTCATAATACTGCACCTCAAGTCCTGTAATATTTCCCACAACACCCGGGATGCCTTCCGCATTATACATATAGATAACATGGTAAACAACTACAATTACTACCGTGATCCACCTTATATTGTCGAGGTAATGTTTTCTCATATCCGCCACTTCTCATTCTTCAAAACCACGTAAGTTCTTTCAAGCATACTTATATTAAGTACCGCGAATATCAGCAGGTAAAATGGCATGATGCCAATTCCAATATGCATTTACGTGATTTTGGCTCATTGATTCTTAAACCCAATATACCATATTGCGTTTATATCTTTTGTTAAAAATGTATAAACACCCTAATTAGTCATGCACTTTACAGCATTATTAAATAATCACCTTTCCCTATATCCAAATGATATTTCAGGCTTTCATCACAAAAATTTTATAATCTGTTCGATTGAAACATTTGTTCGACAAGTGTATTATATATAATACGCAAACAGTTGTTCGGAACATATATTCGATATTTGTTATGAGGAAATACTATGGAAACAGATTATAAGATCATTGCGGTGGACTTTGATGGAACGCTTTGCTATAGCAAATGGCCGGATCTGGGTGCACCCAATAAGACACTAATAGAATATCTGATTAAAGAAAAAGCTGCCGGGAATAAGCTCATCCTCTGGACCTGCCGTGCGGGGCAGGCGCTGATGGATGCCACAAGATGGTGTGAGGACCACGGTCTGTCTTTTGATGCGGTCAATGACAATCTGCCTGAGATAGTAGAGCTATATGGAAACAACAGCAGGAAGATCACCTGTGATCTGTATATTGACGACAGAAGTGTCTATATCGATGCTATGGGAAATCTCCAAGGAGCTGCATTATGAGTAATCTTTATAATTGTAATAAACCATAAATCCAGAAGTGCCCATACCTTCGGATAGATCTCGGAGTATTCGCAAAGACACAGTAAATATAAAATAATGCGCCTTGTTTTCTTTCATGATTATTCAAAACAGAAAACATGGCTTTTATTTTATATTAACTGTCTCTATTGCTCATACTAAATCGCTCTATCCAAAGGTATGGGCACTTCTGGATTTATGGTTTACTACACATATAAAAAGTGATTGGCTTATTTCCTAGAACCTCTGTGCTATTTTAATTCTATATTTGCAATAGAACTTGAAAGTCTACTATCTAACAGGATCACTTGGTGGGAAAAAGGTTAGCGTGAATAGAAAAAAGGCTACTCAAAGAGAGTAACCTGTCAACGTTGTTTAATCTGCATTATTAGAGCATTCTCATAAACTATGAGCGATTATTCTTTATTTCGTCAATCATGCGCTTTCTCTTAATTCTTCTAATCTTTGAACAATCTCATCGATATTATCCGGTGTGTTTATGCCGACATCGTGAAAATATATGTAGTATGGAAGTTTTTCTTTTGAAGCAACTCTCTTTCCATTTGAATCAGTTGGGAATTCATATGGAGTAACCTGACCTTTAAGGATCATATCCCTGATTTCAAAGAAAATATCGCCTGAAAAATCTGCTTTTGTGCAGTTAGTGCTGCTTGACCTTGGATAGTATTCAAAGTGCAGTGTGTCTGTATCTTTTTCGTACTCAAGGACATACTTGCTGTCATAATGATTAGGGTAATAATCTGAGCTGGGTATTTTAGCACTTACAAATACAGTGATACTTCTTTGATTTTCAAATTGTGAATTATCAATGGTACATAGAATAACAGATTGGAAAGTGCGGCATTGATATTGTAACTGCTGATTATAATTTTATTATCGCTTCCAGCATTAAATGATATGCTTGTCCCAGATATAGTCGCTGCAAGTAAATAAATCGCTACCATGATGATCTTTGTGAAAAGATAGCGATCATGAATAAAAGGTATAGTTCCTTTTTTTGTCTCTCGTTCTCCTGTGAGAATTTTAGTCTTCAATTTCTTAACAGTGTTATTTTCTGCGTTATCTGATTGTGCTAGTTCCTTTAATAATTTCAGAAAGGACTCTTGATGATGAATAGAATATGGCATTCCTTTCTTATTTTTCATCATAACTTCATGAAGTATACTGAGCTTTATATTATCTTTTTCCTCAAGATAGCAATCAAATACATAATTTCTAAACCAATAATGATACTCGATAAAATCAAATGTACTATCTACTGTACTGATGGCCTCCATATGTGGCTTTAAATTTTTGATTCCGCTAATATTTCCCAGCTTATCTTCACACCTTACTTGTTTCTTTTGGAAATCTCCAAGAAAAAAATACTCCCAATGCCCAAATTATCAATCTTATAACAAGTGAATAATACGGTGTTTCAGGTTTTAAGAAAAACATTAAAAGCGTTGTAACAAAAAAGTAGCTATAAATATCAACAGAACAATACTATGAAATTTGTATTTTTTATTTTTTTTAAGTAGTTCTAATATATCTTCTTTGGTTAATTCTTTCATACGCTTCCCCCTATATATGCCTTAACCAATAAGACTTGATATTTCTGGCATTAGATTTTCTTTAAAATCAGCAATCATAGCTGTATTAAATTTAAACCTTGCAAGAGGTTCCTCCACTGCTTCTTTATATGCTGCATAATCAGCCTTGCTCTTAAATCCGTCAAAAAATAATCGAACTATATACCACAGCGTAGTAGCATATAATGCTACTTCCGGCGGAGAACGACACTCATAAATACACTTATAGTAATAATATCCATGAAAAAAGAGCCCAGGCCATATTGGCACCAGACTCTTTACTGAAATCATTATGAAGTTAGCATAAAAAAACAATTCTACTGGGAATAAGTAAATCACTCCTTAGGAACTATACATTATTCTCCTGCTTTTCCGTGCTTTCGGGAAATCTTCTTGATACTTCCAAACTATCTTATCTATTAAAGGACACTCTTTTGCTGAAGCAGCTATGTTAGCAAGGTATTTAGTTTTTATATCAGCAACTTTAACTTGTCCATTTCCAACCTTGACGTCAATAATTTTACACATAACAAGTCTCCTTACAGCAATTATCACAGGTATCCGCTTCTGTTTTCATTATACACTTTTTCTTGACTCTTCTATTCCTCATCCTTACCTATCATGGCCAAAAAGAACAGCCATATAGTCACGTTTTCTCTGAAGGACTCTATCAACATACATCATGTTTCCGTCAAGCCGATAAAATGCCAGATACTCCTTAAACCTTACAGAATAGTACCCGGTAAACAGCTCCTCATAGTAAAGAGGCGTACCTGTCTTGGGATGATTTATCATAGATTCAATCTTATCCTGCAGATCATCAAGATATCTGTGTGTAACATCAAGGTCACGTGACACCATAAAAACATCATCAAAAATCATATCCATGTCTCTGATGGCTTCAGGTGAATAGTCTATATCATAAGTCATCATTTCTGTCTGTTGCGGAAGTGTGCCCTGACATCAGCTGCAGAGACATATCCCTCTTCCTCTCCGGAACGTCGTCCCTTATTAAGCTCACACATGAGCCTGAGCATAGCTTTGGTCTTCTCTATTTCTTCATCTTCTTCTATATCTCTTATGGTATACTTACCGCGCCCGTTCACAGTAAGATATACAGGAGAACCATATTCAACTTTTTCAAGTACTGTATTATAATTCCTAAGATCTGAAACCGGACTTATTACTGCCATTTCAAACACCTCACTTTCAATCATATTCTAACATTGTACATCTTATTCCACAAGATTTTAAGTAATATTTTACTAATCATAGACAACAAAAAAGGTGAGTCCCGCTAAGAAACCCACCTTTGAATCCGTCAATATTACCGCTTTCATAGCATTTTGTGAATATCATAATCGTTGATCTGACACATACTTTTACAGCAATAATACCCTTTTCAACTGCCACAGCACTCATATCGTTATGATTTATTCCATTGTCATAATCGCTTGTATTGTGAAGGGAGGAGTACTGCAGCAGCAGAAAAAGTAAAACCTTCCTTTAGGATATTTATCATAAAGGAATACGGTTTTATCATAGTAATACACAAGCATAAAACTAATCAAAAGTCACACCGTCATTACCTTCTTTATATACATCAGCAGCAATTTCATATTAAGTGAAATGGAATAATTCTGTATATAGAATATATCCATCCTGAGTTTTTCATCCTCCGTTGTCTTGTCTGTACTATACACATCAGCATAGCTTATTATGCCAGGCTTTACCCTGAATCGATATGAATACTTGGGATTTTGCTTTCTGGCTATTTCTGCATCATTGACAGTTACAGATTTTGGGCCAAAGACAGACATCGTGCCGGTAAATACATTGAACAATACCGGAAATTTTTTATTAGCGCGGCTTAAGCCATTATCCGCCTTACCACCAAAAGAATACTGTTCAAAGACTCTCTCATTTTTTCCAATGCTGGGCGTTTTTATGACCGTTCCCATTTCTGTATCTTTGTTAATGATGAATCTGCTGATCCATAGTGGAATTGCCAAAACCATTAAAAAGCCTGACATCAGAACGTCCATGGTTCTCACTATACATCTCGTGTCCCAGCGAACATTATATTCCTTGATTTCAAGCATCGGTGCATCAAACAGATTCATTTGATCCGATGCCTGAAGAATAATATCCTGAATATCCGGAAGTATATATACCCTGATATAGTGTCTGTAACAAAAATCTACAAGTTCGTTTCTCAAAGCCAGATCCATCTCTCCAACCACTATACTTCCGTACCACCGAAGGCACTCTTTTTTTACCTGCTCGATTCCGGAAGAAAGGTTCATTGTTTTCAGGATATTAAACCTGTCTTTTCTGGAGCCAAACTTTTCCCAAAGACTTTGTAGGTCTCCTTCACTGATAATCAGTGTCTCACTTGGCGGAAACACTCTTCTGTAAATAGCATCCGCCAAAAAAGCCCATATCAGAGCAGCCAGAAACTGCAGAACCGCCGTATTCAATATAGGTCTTACAGGCAACAGCCAGTTCCTCATCAGCGACAGCTGAAAGTATGTAATGACATTAGTTATGATGATAGCTGCAGCTTCAGAAACAAAAATATTGGAAGGTTTGAAATACCCTGTTTTGGTAGCCCCCACCTGCTTTGAACAAAACAATAAAAGCACAAAGTAGATAAATAATATAAGGATATGGCCTTTGAAATACAGTTTTAGACCTGCGCCAAATACATATCCATCCTGGCTGATTCTGATCGCACTTATTGCAGGATAATAGCTGTCAAACCATGTATATGCATATATAGCCGTATTTATGATAAGCCCCAATGTGGACAGCTGGACTACCGTAAATCTCCTGGCAGACTCGATATGATTGTGAATAGTGTCAGTTACAATCCTTCTATACGTCGCCCTGAATGCCCATAAGAATAAATATATCGAGGCAGATACAGGTGTGAGTCCTACATGATTTCTGTATAGATTCCATATCCTTTTTACCGCGGTATTCTTATTGGACGAAAGAGACTTCGCCGGTCTTCTATATGTTACAAGAGCCTGATCAAGTCCATAAGCCACAACACCGGTTCCCAGAATATTCCACCAGGTTGCCGTGTCCTCACTCCCAATCTCAGGCATATGGCACAGTTCTTTATCAATTATGTCTGTATCAATCAAAACTGTGGAAGTAAAGATCACAGTCCGTGACAGGGCGGCATTGTAATCCAGCTTCTTTGGCACGTGAACAACTTTACCGGTCGGATGCGCATTTTCATCACCAAATTCATAACCAGAGAAAACAAAAGCGGCTTTATGCTTTTGCATGAACAGTATTTCATTCTGCAATTTATCCGGATGCCATATATCATCTGCATCCAGAAATGCTATAAAACGTCCTGTAGCAGCATCAATTCCATTGTTACGTGTTTTAGCCGCCCCGGAATTAGCCTCGTTTTTCAGAAGAACAATCCGCTGATTCTGACTTTTCTTCTCATCATCAAAATTAGCAATTTTCCTGCTTATAACCTCGTAGCTGTTATCAGTCGAACAATCATCAACCAGTATAAGTTCCCAATTGGTAAAAGTCTGCTCGATTACACTGTCAATTGTTTCTTCTATATATAAAGAAGCATTATAAACAGGGACGATAATGCTTACTATTTCAGAGGCAGATACAGCCATAACTTTCTATCTCCAATATATACTTCTCTGATATTACTCTCATATTCCGGAAGCTGTGGCTTTTCAATCATGAATGCCATTGCATTTAGCCTATGGCAGATGCCCAGCATATTTCTGTATATATCCTGAGAAACATCTGAGAGCACCATAATTCCAACTTTAAAAAGCTCCATGTATTCAAATAACGCCTGTTCATCACCAGGCTCAAAATATTTCCCCGAAGAAAAAATATTACCATCCAATTGATCCATTTCCATGAGCCCGCCTATTTCGGAATCATTATCTCCAATACATACATATGTATGGGGACAAAAATGTCTTTTAAGCCAAAACTTCATGAAAAACAGCCATAATATGTAAATTATAATAGATGCGAGAATCTCAATTATTATAAAAGAAACTGCACCTATAACACCTGCTAAACATAAAACAATACCAACTATAAGTCCTAACGATATTGCAAGTACTGCTTCTGCTCTGATCAACTCGCGAAATCTCCTGCTGTATAAATCATTAAGCCTGAGTTTGACTATCATAGCAATATACACAGCAATATAAATCAACGGTGCAATCATTTTTATCGATGCTATATTCAATTTCAAAAACAAGAAAGAAAAAAAAGCCTGCATCCCTGTTAACACAAGGATACCAAGCTTTTGATGGAATTTCCATCTGGAATAATACTCTGGACTCATAGCCAACTCCCAAAAAATTTAATTCTCTGTCAAGTACTTAATTGTAGTTCAGCAAATATAACTATGATAGATTCTCTGTCAAATAGCTTACTTTTCCATCAATTTATTCCAATCTGTAAAAACAAGTCCCCATTCATTTCTGTACGATTGTATATCTTCCCAATCGGATACATTTCTTTGCCTATCTGCAGCATTGCTCAATTTTCTTAATATTACATAACATCCAAATGCAAAAGCTTGTTAATTCTGCTTCTATAAAACAGGCTGTTTACTATAAATATCGAAAAGGCCATGATAACAGAAACTTTCATAGCCATTATCATGAATGATAAATATGACGTACTGTCTAGAGCCACTCTCCTTGAAAGCAGTATGCCTATACACAATTCCAAAACATCGGTAAGTATAAGCTTTACAAACACATTCCTAGATCTTCCCCAAAAATTATGAAAATCATAACAAACCATCCAAACTGTCTGGTACAACATTGCAACAAGTGTGCCAATAGCAACTCCAGCAATTCCACATGGGATTACCAATATGATAGATAATAGTATATTTAAAACAGCTGCAATGACGTAACAACGCTGCGTTTGCCTGTAGTGCCCTGCTGCAAGAATCATAATATTATATGGCAATCTAATACAATGAAAAGCATTTGCACATGTAATAATAGCTGCAAACAATGGTTCAACATAAGAAACATCATTAATACCATTTGTGTACACCTTTACAAATGGTATTATTAAAATTCCAGTGCATCCGAATGCGAATACAACTCCTTTATGTAAAATCCATTCAAACTGCTCAAATACCTCTTGGAGCTTTTTGATATCTTGCTTAGCCCATAAATTACCAATAAATACACGAACTCCTTCGGTTGCAGAAATAAATACCTGCTTCATTCCAAACACCACCATGTTATATACCGAATAAACCGATACCTCAGAAAAAGACGTAAGGATAGTCAATACAATGGTATCTGTTCCATCAAGAACAAAAGCTGCAATGTGTTGAGCAATGCCATTCCACTTCTGTGAAATTGGCTCTTTGTCGTAAGTTATTCTTCTATCAATATTATATTGCCTATTAATGTACCCTCTAATAATTATGGGTCTTAGCAAAAAAATGATCGATGTAGCCAATCTTACTGTATGTATCCCTCTACCTTTAACTATAAGTAAAGCGCATGCTATAGTATTTACAATCTGAGTCAGAGATTGCGTTATGTACACAACGTAACCTCTTTGGTCAGCTATCAATAAAAGTGTATCTGTCAACCCTGCCAAATACTGAGCAAGAAGGCTTGTACTCATCACAATAATAAGCGAATCGACATACAGCACCGAAAAACCACTCTTAGATATCTTGGGATATGCAAACAAGAGAAAAATAACATACATTGCAAATATTATTGCAACGGACTTAAAGTATTTCTGTGCACTAACAACTATTTTACTGGCGACAAATTGATCTTTATTAGCCAACGGCTTATATAGCGCCGACTGAACTACTGCGCCTATTCCCATTTCCAAGAAGCTTATTACCTGAAGAAATTGCGTTATCGAGTTGATAAGACCATTTGTTTCAGAACCATACCCCCTAAGAATTAGTCTAGGCACTATAATCCCACATATAATTACTATAACTTTATTACCAATCGAAGAATATGTATTTAAAGCTAGTCTCTTATTCTTCATCTACACTTAACTCAATTAATTCTCCTATTTTTTTGTCATACTCTTCTGGCTCAAACTTCATAAATCCGCCATTAGGGTAGAAAGTAAGTTCAGAAAAATATACCCTTCCTTCAATCTCATACAAATCCACTCGTATAAAGTGCATCCCCTCCGACAACTTTCTTGCGATATCAATCATCTCATCAAAATGATCTAGTTTCGTTGGAAGTTGGTCAACCCCCTTGAAATCATTTCTTCTAAAAGGAGCAAATTCCCAATCGGTTGTCAAAAAAGATATTTGTGCAGTTTTGTGATCCTCCAAACCACAAGAAGCGTATAAGAACTTTGGCATGCCCTCAAAACAGTATAACTTGTAATCTACAAGCCCCATTTCTTCATGGATATAGACAACGACATCATCATTGTCTACCAGCCACGCCCCCCGATTTTTCTACGCTTTTCAGGCAACTTAATCAGTTTCCCAAGCTTTTCATCCCATGCTTCAGGTTCAAATTCTTCAAAGCCACCTCCCGGGTAAAAGGTTATTTCTCCAAAATATAATTTCTCATTGCATTCGTAAAAGTCAATTCTCACGAAAGATATGTCTTTACTAATCGCTTCTGCGATTTCCACCATCTTTTCATAATTAATCGGCTTAGCTATTTCTTTCTCAGATGAAGGATAAGGTCTTTTAAATGCCAGTCTATTCCACGACCGATCATAAATCGTAACTTTTAATCCGTCCTCTGAAAATCTGTCCGTACACACAAAGCTACAATACGCTCTTCCATTAAAGCACATTATCTTATAATCATTTAGTTCACCAGAACTATCTTCCATGTATTTCTCAGCAATAATCCTTGGTTTCACATGTTTGTATGGCCACTCTCTTGCACAATAAAAAAAATTGTTTTTTAAGCACCTTTCGATTTTCTGCTTTGCTGCTTTTTTATCAAATTTACTCTTATCTCGTACTACTACGAGCCCTCCAGAGTCATGGGTGCATTTAAGTACAAATTGATCTGGCAATTTATCAAAATCAATTTCTTCGAATTTGTTCCACACCCCATAAGTAGGAATTATATATTCATCTCCAATTATCTGCGAAACATATTTTTTTGCCTCACACTTATCTACCATCATCGTATATCTTGGATCTCGATCATATAATTTCAACCATTGCAATTTTTCGTTAAAGGTTCGTGGATTGTTTAAATTGAGTTGCTTTCCCATTATTTTTTTGTAAAGCCTTTTAACTTCTATCTTATCTGGTATTATCTTCTTGATAATGCTTTTAATCATTCCGGTTTACCCAACTTCCTATTTGCTTTATACGTAATATATGATGTTAAACTTGTTCCTATCACAACAACTAGTAAACAAAATGTTTTTTTTACTTCTATATCTGTTATCACCATATCCGAAATTGGAACTATGTAGCTAATAAATACGAAGTGGTATAAAAACACATACATAGAAATACTTCCAAGTCTGATTAATGTCGGTCTCCTTAGATATTTAGAAACACAGCCACTCTCATAAGAAAACACTAATACGCATGACATAGCCACTATTAAATCTATACACTCCTTCATTTCGCTATCAGCCATGTTATTTGTCGACAGTTGAAGATAAGTTGATTTCCTTGTATCCCAAGCTTGAGTAAAGCTCAGGCTTGGAGATTAAATTAATTGTGAACTTTTCACGACACTAGTCTTCTTTAATGTATGGTGTAAGGATAACATAAGCATAATAAAAAAAAACATGCTTGGTAATTCATGGTAACTAACCATAAACATATCTGACACTACGTATATCGCAAAATAATTCTCAAAAAAATTCTAAATTTATTGAATAGGGCACCAAGTACGCGTCTCCGATAAGCGATTTCGTATATTGGATCAAAAAAAACATTATTACTATAGTCATAACCAGACCTGATATCTTGCTATTTTCCCTCAACATCAGATTGGGTATTCCTACAACCGCACCAACCAAAAAATATAAACCCACTCGTACAATCAAGCTAAAAAATAAACCCAGCGTGTTAAATGATAGATATAAAAATAACAAAAATAACAGTTCATTATCATCGTTGAACAATCTATTACTTGCGGCAACAATAATGTAAACAAATACGCAATTCAAAATAATCACAGTATAAATACTCTTGTTTCCTGATACAATGAAATCAGCATATTTATTTAATTTTCCAACCAATCTCATCACGATTCCATCAACCAATATCAGAATAGCTATTTCTGCGCCATACATGATTAGCATTCTACGGGGAGTCAGCCATTTAGAGAAGAAAATATCATAAACAAACACAAGTGCAAATAATACTGCGCTTGTGTGAATCGAAACAGCTGCTAGAAAAAATGCTGTCCCTATAATTTTCTTGCTTGCCCTACTCTCGTTATTTTTTAAAATCATGTATGATGTACTGGTCAACCCAATAGCCATAAATTGCCTGATGACATTAAAGCTATAGCTGTACATCCCCATTACCACAAACATAAACAAACTCAGAAATATATGCTCTGACTTATTATATATAAGAATAAAAACGGGCAATAAGCCTATCAATGCCGTTACAATTATAAACATTGAATCACTGTCCGAAATGTAGCGAAAAAAGAAATAACAGAAAGCCGAGAAACCTTTTTCATATTTCCAGTAATCGTTTATTTTCCAATCCGTGAAAAGATTCTTTAAATCATCTATGTCATCCACTATATACTTTTTCAATCTGAGATATGAAATAGTATCCGCTCCAATACTATAATCACGCAGCATGACCCAAAGCACTAAAACACCGACGCATATAATATACATACGTTTCTTATTAAACACTATGTTTCCGCACTGTGAGTGTGTCAATGCAAAACATAATAATATTACAGTAAGGTTGATACAATATATAGCCATTATTTGTGCCTCAGATTCCTAATAATTCTTGGGTTAGCGTCAATATCCATTCCCAAAATACATATTTTTTTTCTATTGTAGCCCGTCTTCCATATAACATAAGGAAGACTAATTTGATCCCTGGTCGGGAACAAATTATATTCATCCCACCAATTCTCCATTAATTCATTTGTCTCTCCATCCTCATTGTTTCTTAGCAAAACTGTATTCTCGTACATGCCATTCTTATGAGGGTAACCTTCTTTCTCATATTTTCTAATCTGTTTTTCAAGAAGCTTATAATTTCCCCTTTTTAGCTTTTTTACTACTTGTGCTTCATTATAAATGCAATCTCTCTTATTATGAAAATGAACCGCAAACCCAAAGCCGCCCAATTCCTCAAGCCATGGCCTAACGGGTACTATAAGCTTAACTACTCCATCAATGTAAACAGTGTACTTGTAATCTCCTAAATATTTATGCGAAAGTATCTTTATCTTACGATTTAAATCAACTGCTGTTAACTTATTGTAATCATCAAATTCTGTTATATCTACCTTCTTCCATATAGATGACGATGGAACAAACTGGTCAGTGAATACAAAATAATCCACAAAAGAATCTACACATATAGGCTCGATTAAATCATCATATTCCCCCACTATGCATGTATATACCGCAACTCTATCTTTTCTTTTGTACTTTAAACTATTATTGCTACAATAAGTGTTAGTATTACCCGATGTAGAGTTAACTCTTCTCCATAGTGGAGCTAACATTATTCTTTTGAAAACGTCATTAACACGCGTCTTCAAGGGCTTTCCCTTATCATAGTGTGCCAACTTTTTTTTTCTATATACCCTAGTATTTGTTATTTCTAAATAATCCTGACTAAATGCCATTAACTGATGATAAAGCCTGGTTTCATTTTCTATATTCACCCATTTGTCCCCTGCATCCATCAATATACCCTTCAATGTAAAAGCGTACTCTCTCTATTTTTCTATCCTCGTAAAACAGCGTCTTTATAATTGCTTTATATAGCCTTGGTGCATATTTATATAAATTCCTACCATATATTTTTTTTAAATACTTATGATTTCTAAATATGTAATAACCACGTTTCGGAGAATCAAACAAGGGATGTATTTTTTTCCACAGAAACCTCTTTTCCACAGAATTTCCGGCTCGTTGATATAGATGGACCTCATTCAATCTGATAATTTTGATTCCTTGTTTCTTCAATCTAAGGCAAAAGTCAACATCAATGTATTCAATAAACAGTTCATCCCTAAAATATCCTACGTTTTCATATATTTCTTTACGACATAAACAGCCAGATGTGATGACAAAATTGACAGAAGAATAACTGTTATCTATGCTTTTCATACGCGGAATATTATCAATATCTTCATATGGAATTATTGTCGGTGATAAGACAGCTATTTCATCGTGAATATCTAAAAAATCTACCATTTTACTTATGTCACTGTTTTCTATTATAGAATCTTGATCAAGAGTCAATACATATTTACACCCTTTTTCATAAGCAATATTCACGCCTTCATTCAAAGCGTATGCTAATCCCATATTCTTCCCCAAGGGTTTGTATACACAATCCATTTTTTTAACATGTTTGCTAATATCATTAGAATCATCTGAATTGTCAATAATTATTAAAGATAAATCCTTATAGTTCATCAGATTATCTAGCATATACTCTTTTGGATTATACATAACTACTATAACAGCAACTCTACTCATTTAGTTTATCCTTTGACACGATGCGCAGATTACCACCTAACTCTTGTCTTTACCTATACTTTAAACATTGTATGAAATATCCTATTATTGGTCTGAATAGAAACATATATCCCAGAGGATAAACCTTTAAGAGCTTAAAGTCTTTGTGCATAACCGATATCCCTTGTACTCTCGACTTTAATGATCTTCTAGAAATACAATCTTTATCTTGCCTATAATAATACAATGGTTCGTCTATATTAATGCCTTTGTAACCATCTGCATACAACCTAGCAAACAGATCATAATCCTCAATTCGCCTTGTATTTTCACCTTCTGCGTAGCCGCCTACCGCCCTTATACATTCAGCAGTAAACATTGTGGCAGGATGAAAGAAAGGGATTCCATTTAAGAAAGTCCACTTTGTTGGTTTTCGCTTTTTCCTTTGCATAATCTGGTTAGAATCCCCTAGTTGATTGTAAAACACTTTCATAGAACTGCTTACAATCGAAATTCTCCCATCTTGCATAAATTTTCCATGCAATATCTCAATTCTATTAAGCTCACTTATGTCATCAACATCTTGAACCGCGATGTATTTACCGCTTGCTAACTTTATGCATTCATTACGAGCTGCTGCCGCATACCTGTTTGATGACAAAAAAATTCCTCTGACTCTACTATCCTTATCCACCCATTGTTGTATTTTTTCCTTACTTGAATCTGTAGAGCAATCATCACATATAATGATTTCAATATTTTGATATGTCTGATTTACTAACGACTCCATGCATTGATCAATATATTTTGCCCCATTGTAGCAAGCCACTATAATCGATACTAAATCGTTCATTATTGCGTTATCTCATTTCCTCAATGCTAAATTGCTTATAAATTATTCTCATCTGTTCTAATATCAGTCTATAATCATATTTATCTGACGCTTTTTTATTGTTTTCTTTCATTTCATTACATAAAGCTGGATTATAATATAGTTTTCTAATCGCATTTGCAAATGCTTCGGCATCATAATGGTCACACATTATCCCGTTTTCAGGTGTCACAAAATCTCTTGTCCCCCTGTTGTCAGCAACCACTAGAGGCAAACCACTTGCCATTCCTTCTATTGCTGCTAAACCTTGTCCTTCTCTTATTGATGGAAAAGCACAAACATCAGCTGATTTATATAATTCAGCTACATCAGACCTATATCCCAGAAAGCGCACCCGCTCTTTAACTCCAAGACTATTAGCCAATTTTACTAGTTTGTCCTTTAATTTCCCCTGCCCTGCTATAACATAGTATATTTCTTCATTCTTTAATTTACTTATTGCCTTAATAACAACGCTATGATTTTTATTTCTATTAACTTCACCTACCGAAACAATCATAAAGGCTTCATTAGGCACTCCAATTGAGTTCCTGATAACTGCTCTTTTTAAGTTTTTTTTCTCTATGCCCCCCGAATTAGGACCTACACAGACTTCATTTCTAATATCCTCACCACCATCTATACTTTTAAATTTATCTATATCTATTCCTATACCTGGAATATATATTGTATTCTTGGCATAAAACTTTTCTCTTGCTAGCTGATAGTCTTCATGGTTTATAGTTATGAGAACATCAGTGTATTTTGATAACCACTTTTCAACTGGATAGAAGAACATCCAGTTGATAAGTGGTGCACCTTTGTAAAAATGAAATCCATAGCTGAGTTTACATTTGACAGGTTGACCTGTAGCTCTGACAATCTATTTGTATATTCCTCTATCTGATATTCGTAATATTCTATCTGCCTAACTGCATCTGTTGTAAGAGAGTTGCTTTCTATATAAGAAGAAAGTCTTGCCAGATCTGCATCCTGCAAAAAGCCTATAGATGTTGCTATATCAGTGAAGGAAAGGCCTGTGCCGGAAGCTCTGAAGTCCGGTGCTTCTGTTGCCTTTGCCTGAGCAAAGTTTTTCATCAGTTTGAGCTGCGTTCTTAACAGATCCACGCTTTCTGAATAGTCATAGTCATCTCCGGACAGCAGCCCTGCAGTAACTGTCAGTGCTTCATTGTTGGCATATGTATCAAAGAAATACTCTTTGTAGCTTTCCAAAACAGCATTTAAGATCTGATTTATCTGTCCTGTAGAGAATGTCCTGTCATCATAAAAGTAAACAACATACTGCGAGGGATAATAGGATACATCAAGCAACTGCTGATAATACTGTCCATCATCCTCTGCCATCTTGTTAATAACAGTAATTCTTTCTACGGCATCCTCCGGAATAACTCCCTCCACTACAATATTTGATCTTACGTTTTCAATATATTCTGTAGATATTCCCAAACTATCCAGCGCTTTTTGTATTACCGCAGGGCTCTTTATCTTATTAATATCAAAGGAAGCACCGTTAGGATCCAGGCCACTTTCAATTCCATCATACTGAAAGCTGACAAGCGCTCTAGCATACGAACTGTGATTGAAGTAATGATCAATAGTGACTTTTATAAAGCCTGCAGCAACTCCCAAAATGATCGCTGCCACACATAGATACATATATAATCTTTTTCTTCTGTTCATGTTTCTGGCAACATCGATAAGGTCAATATACTGATCATTTTGTTTTGTATTTTCCTTATGTACTTCAAGGATTACTTTCTGCCCACTGTCATCAATTATTTTATTCATCTACTCTCTCCACGTTGTCTCCTTCTCTTTCTATTAATCCTCGAATTTCTCTTTAGCTCATGTGTTACATTGTTTAGCAGCAGCACTCCAATAACTGCAAGTAAAACGGCAAAGATAACAAACAGAAATGCATATATGTCTATAAACCGCTTATGCGTTGTCATCTCCTCGGTGGTTGTCATTTCCGGGTCATCCCACTTATGTCTTCTGGCATAACTTTCTTCATAGGAAACTGTTGTCGCTCCAGCATTTTGCACCACCTTGGGTGTTGTCGTATTTGTAGTACTCTCAGAAACTGTCTCTGTAATCTCATCTTCTGAATCTTCTACTGTTTCTTCTTCAGGAGCTTCAATAGATTCCTTAACTGTGTCCGCTCTGACATATCCTGTCTGCCCCAAATATGTTAGTCTGTACCAAAAATAGCCATCTCTATTGATCTTTTCGTCCGGTTGAGTCTTAATACCTTTGGGGATAACGATTAAAACGCCTCCATCTAATGAGGGTTCATCCCTTAGATTTGTGTTAGAAAGTATCATAATGAACATATTTGTAAGGTCTTCGTTTTCACTTTTTCCCTCATCCTCTGCATTTTCTGATGGTTCTTCAGTGCTCTCCGTTTCTACCTGATCAGTCTCATTCTCCTCCTGGTTCTGGTCCTGCTCCTGCATCTCTTCTGCCGAGTCATCTGAAGCTTCTTCGGCAACTTCCTCAGGCTCTGTGACAGGCTCAGAGGCAGACTCTTCTTCAACTTCAACGACCCTGCTTGCGATTATGTAACCGGTGGTTCCTCCGGCAAGAGATACGTGATGCCAGTTCCTCCCTTGTGAATCCTTGACCGTTTCCAAAATTGTAAAAGTATTCCCGGGAACTGCGTTGGCAACAACCTTCCCGTTTTCTGAGGCACCATCATATATTTTTTGCGAAGTCTGTCCGGATACAGTGTATTCCTTCGCCGCCATGGTCATTATAGGATCTATCAATAGAGCTCCGAGAATGATAATTGTTATGACTATGCCTGCTAAGAGCCATTGCTTCCCTGCAACCTTATTTCTTTGCATTCCATTCTCCTTGTATTACTACTAATTCTTTACACCTTCGCTGCTTTCGGGTAAAAACATGATTTTTATAGTTGCAAGTATTATCTTAAAATCCGTATAAAGATTCTGATTTGATATGTACATGAGATCCATCTGAAGCTTGTCATAGGGCTCAGTATTGTACTTGCCATAAACCTGGGCATATCCGGTCAGGCCTGCCTTAACCTCAGTCCTTAGCGCGAATTCCGGCATTTCCTCTTCATATACTCTGCACAATTCAGGTCTCTCCGGTCTTGGTCCCACAATAGACATGTCTCCTTTTAATATGCATATGATCTGAGGAAGTTCGTCTATCCTTGTTGCCCTGATAAGCTTTCCAACAGGCGTTATCCTGTCGTCTGCAACGCTGGCAAGTCTGGCTCTGCCATCTGCTTCAGCATCGATTTTCATGCTCCGGAACTTATATATGGTGAATTCTTTTCTGTCTTTAGTAAGTCTGACCTGTGAATAGAATATAGGACCACCATCATAGAGCTTTATGGCAATTGCAGTGATCAGCATTATTGGAGATGCGACAATCAGCCCAGTCATGGACAATACTATGTCAAATAATCTTTTAAGGAATAAGTAAAAGTAATCTCTATCACTCTTTTCATATACCTTTACAGGAAGATTTGCCATCTGGATCTCTCTGGCATCATCCAGCAGATAGTCTCCGATATTTGGCCTGATATAAACCGGAATACTATTGGTTGCACAAAACTTAAGTATTGCATTTCTCGGAGTTGAGTGAAGACCGCACAGCATAAGTGCGTCAGGCATCGTCGTCGTTATGTGCAATATTGTTTTTGATACGTCCTCATTTACATGTTTTACGCCATGTAACACAAACTTTCTCGTGAGCTTGTTGATAATGCTGAGTCCATTTTCTTTAGCCTGTTCATTGTCATATATCAACAGCACTTTTTTAGGTTTATTGAGTCTGTCGCATGTCAGAACTGCTGTCCTGGCCCAAATAACAGACAACAGTGAGCAGACAGCAATGTGAATCAAAAGAGGGACTACTGATGGGAGTTTTCTCACCAATAGCCATGCCACAACGTAGATAATAAATGATGAAGTTGTTAATGATATCACAGTAGAATATATGATCTCGCTTGGCTTCTTCAGGTCTATGTCAAAGCAGCCGTATAGTTTTGACAATCTCCAAAATATAACCGCATAAATCATAGAGACTGCGTAGTTGCCCCTTTCGTAAAACGGTTCATATAACTGCACTTTATAAAACTCTAGCCATATCGTAAAAAAGATGCCTGTGCATATGGCAATCCACAGACCTTTCAACAAAAATAAAATACCCTTGTTTATAACGCTGACATTGTTCATATCATTTTTCGATTCAGTTATTTCCTTAATAATATTTGCATTTCCCACTATTTTTCATACTCTTTCCCTCTTGGAAGTTTTGTGCAAGCTTCGCCATACCGGATATCTCTCAATATCCGGCTGACCAGATTTCATGCCGCCATACCCTGGGCAACGTGCCACTGGCAACGATTGCTTTAGATATGGGTTCTTAACTCTTCGCAACTATCTCAAGCCCTGCAATTATCCTCTTCGTATCTCCGAAAAGTTTCATTTCCAGGTAAGCCTTTCTCTTATGTCTGTCTACCTTAACAATGTACTGTTCAAATCCGAACAGAGGCCCTTTTAGTATCTTTACAATTCCGTTCTCAATAATTCCAAGAGACATATCCACTCTGTCTGTATGCCCGGTAATCCTGTTCAGGAAATCCTCTTCACTTTTGGTAAGAGGCAGGAACTGACCATCATTGCCCAGGATTTTTATATAACTCGGCTGTGAGCATATATGTTCGTGTATTTTGTCAGGATGATCTGTTTCCACAAATAAATACCCCGGAAACATCAGCCTGCTTATTTCCTTATATCCATCTTTGTGCTTCTGTTTCTCTGTCCTCGATATAAGAAGTATTCTGTTATACAGATTGCTATCTATATCTTTCTCAAATCTCGATTTAAACTCCTGTTCCTTAAGGGTTTGAACCCAAATCACATAAAACATAATCCAAAACTGTCATTTCTATTAATAGGGCCGGAGCTTAGTCCGGCCCAAACCACATGCTAGAGAAAATAGTGTCATGCATGACCTCCATTTAAGGAATGGAGAACCTTTTTTGTAATTGATTATTTATCTGATAACTATGTAGAATGTGCCAAGATCTGTTACAGCAATGTTAACCTTACCGTTTGTTACAACAACATCCGTTGATGTAATAGTGCCATCCTGGTGAATCTGGTATACTGTAGCTGTTCTTCCATCGTACTTGTTACCTACACCAAAAGCCTGCTTGAGCACGCCAAAACCAGTATTAATAGACTTTCCTGCTTTGTAAAGACGAAGTTTTGTCTTAAGGGCAATAGTTCCGCCGTTAAGGTTAGCATTCACATAATCATCAAGAACCTTTGTTGCTTCCTCTTTTACAGGAGCAACAACAGCAGTTTCAATCGAGCCCGGAATAGTTACTTCGCTGTAATTAGTAGTGATTCTTGTTCCCCCAACAGTTGCTGTGCCTTCATTCTTTCCTGTAGGTACGGCATAAATAGTGTTGCCTGCCTTCGCTTCTGCTGTCTCAACAATTGATGTACTTTCAGTATTTGTTGTTGTAGAACTGTCTGCTGCAAATACAGTTGATCCAACTACCATTGAACCAACCAAGACTGCAGCAATAATAGATGAAATCTTTCTCTTCATTGGTTGCCTCCTTTGCTCATATCATGTGGTTTATATTAAATCCTGAAAGGATCTAATACTTTAATAAATTGAAGTTCTTCCATTAAATACCGCCTGAAGAACCTGCCTGCTTCCATCTTCATTAATCCCCATAAGGGTGATGATGTTCCATGAGGAAAGGGCCTCATCCTGAAGATCTTTATTAATTACAGCAGTCATATCTCTGGTTTCAAATATGTCATCAAGGTACTTCGTATACTCTGCATAGTCATAAAAATTGTATTTTACAAGTGGCCTTTCTGTTTCATCAGTGCTATATGCTGCAAAAACTCTATACTGAGTCACATAATCATCGGAGTATACGTAAATGAACTCATTTTTCTCCATAAAGCTTTTATCAAGGTAGTTGATCAGTTCACAAAAAGGCTCGCCCTCTCCTGCATTTGCATAAAGACAGGTGACCGGATCCGTGAAGTCGGTCTCATTTCCCATGTCTATAAATATGCAGCCGGCTGAATTGCTTTCGTTATCCTCACCATGTTCCAAGTAATACTCATTACTATCGTCTTTTTTCAAAACAGGGTTATCGATAGACGTTCCAGGAATAACGATATATGCGCAAATATCAGAGTTCTTTTCTCGGAGCACTTCAAAATCCACTTTAACATCTGGGATACTGCCTTCAATCTCTTCATCTGTCATATTGTAAGACAACATCGCTGTCTCTCCATCTTCAAGTGAATCCGGCAGATTTTCTGCGTCAGCAACTGTATTTTCTTCAGTCTCTAGATCATCAAAAGAAGCAGTACTCTCAGAACCGCTTGTGTCTGACACTGCTTCACTGGTAACATCTGTTTTATCCTCTTTGACCATATCATTCCGGCTCGTGCCACCACACGCTGTGATAGCCATTGCCATCACTACAGATATCCCCAATACGCATCTATTTTTCATAATCACTGTCATCCATAGCCTTGCTTTAACCAAGACCATCTATAAATATATAACTTAATTTTAATTACTATGCACATAGTAACACAATTATTATATATCCATTTAGTTTACTATGTCTACATTTATTGTGAATTGATTATTTTCAACTTATTATCTTGTTAATAGAAAGCCGATTTTAACTACTTTGCATATAGTTATCATGACTGTGACTAAATTTTAATTGAGAGAAGGTGATATCTTATGGGAAGAACATCTGAATATAAAAAAGAATATGATACCAAGAATATCTTTTATATTAAGAAATACGGAAAAATGCATGTATGCCTTGCTGAAATAATCGATAAAAAACACATGACTAGAAATGCTCTTGCACGTGCCACAGATACCAGATTCGAAGTTGTCAAGAAGTGGTATGATGACTCAGTAACAACCATCGATTTGGATGTTCTCGCAAGATTTTGTTATGTCTTAGACTGTAGACCGGAGGATTTAATAAAGTATCAATTAGAGGAATCATAAAAGCGCAGCGGTTCTGGTAATAAGCCGCTGCGCTGCTGTTTCTACTCTACTTTTTCGTAAAATATATCTATGATCATGTTATATAGCTGCTCAGGATCATAATTAAATTCTTCATGTTCAGTTTTTCCAATGGTAGTTGTTCCCTCCAGGGAATAGATATTGTTAAAATTAAAGCTGTAGCCATATGTATTAGAGACCATATATGTAATCTCACTTGTAGTTATATCAGTAACTATATATGGCAGTAATTCATTGAACACATTTATGGGAACAGTAAAGTCCTTTGCTGTTTCTTCTTTTAGTTTGGATATCAATGCAGCAATATATTTTTTTTGCCTGTTGAGCCTGGTAGTAGCTGAATCAAATTCAGAGTGATCTCTGTATCGGATATAGACATGCGCCTCATCATCCGTTAGTGTATTATCTCCTTTTGGCAGAAAAACGCTTACCCCATCCATGACAGCCTGGAAATCATCATCCAGTGTTATGGTCACTCCACCAACAGCCGAATTGATTGCCTTTATAGCACCCATATTGATAGAGAGATATCCGTGAATAGGCAGATTATAAAAGAGATTTGAAACCGCCTTTTCTGTTCTCTCACATGATAATTCTGCTCCATCTCCATATCCATGTTGCAAACATATCTGTCCCTGACCACTCCCGATATAATCGCCATTGTCATCATATACATCTATTTCTGTCATGGTATTTCTATTAATTGTAATAAGTGAAACATTTTTAGTGTGTGGATTAAACACTGCAAGCATTATAAGATCAGCCTGTCCTCCGTCAACGCCTGATTCTACTGCCTTAACCTTCCCTGTTTTATCTATTCCCATCACCAGAAATGTCAGAATATCTTCATTATATTGATATATGTCTCCATTATATCGCACCCAACCCTTTTTCCATGTAACATCGTTCTGCGCCTCTGCAGCTTGGGATTCTTCAGGCTCTATGCTCTCCATTATTGGTGCGCTGCTTTCAGCTTTGTCGTAGAGATCATTCCTTCCCTTTGCATTCAGAACTATCCATGCAATAATCCCTGACAAAACAAAAATGGCGAGAACAGAAAGCACCACAATCAGGATGATCTTGCGTTTTCTTTTCTTTGTTTTGGTATCTTTTTTCTTACCGGCACCGCCTGCATCAGCTAAAGCTCCGTCCTCGTTTTCGACATCTGCAACACTGTCTGTCATGGTTTCTTCTATCATATTGCTTTCTTCTGCTTTGTTGGTTTCTTCAACGGTATCACTGCAGAAAGCTTCTGCATTATCGAAAGCATCCGTATTAACTACAGCTCCCGTATCATCAGATGTCTCCGCATCATCTACAGCTTCAGTCACCTCATCAATATTATTGTCATCAGCCACACCGTTTTCTTTTTCAATCCCATTGTTCATCTTTATTACCTCATTTATAGTTACTATAAGCATAGTATACCACATTCGATTCTTTTAATAAAAAAGCAGGATGTCAATGTAATATGGCATCCCACTGTCAACTCCCAAAAGTTTTAAACCTATATGCCTCGAAGCCTCCACTCCAGGCGCTTCGAAGCTGTTTATTCACACTTCGTCCGGCACAGAGTTGATGTAACTCATGATGTCTTCATATGATCGTTACTCCCTCCTGTCGTAACTTCGCAAGCAATGTCCCGGTACTGCCAGGACGCTTGTTGGGGAAATCCCCAATCCCCTTGCACACATATTTTCAATATGGCTACGCTCCCTGTGGGAGCTAAATGAAAAGTCCGCCGAGATGATGGCGATAGAAATAAAAAAGATGGGCGCCACCTTCGGTAAAAAAGATAGTGCCCTAAAGAATTCAGCGGGATGGTTCCTGCTGTTTTGTTTTATTCTGTTCTGGTGATTCTGTGATTCCAAGAATCCTGTCGATATCATATTTTGCAATCTGATACTTTTATGACTACACTTCTATGTTTATATTTTTCCATATATGAACAATGTTCAATAATCATATTATTTGACCATGATTCCACAAAAATAAAAGGCATTTTAAATTATTGATATAAATGCCCTATTTCGCGATTTTTTACCATGATAGGACTTTTTGACCCATTTCCGAAAGAGTCATTTTTAATATCTTAATTTGAAACCTGTAAAAATAATACTAACAGAATTGCACGACAAGCACCTTATAGCAATCTTGAATCATCTTTGTCATTATACTTTGAAAGTACAATCTCTCCTGTCCTTAAAGTAGCTGGGACATCGATGACTCTTTGGTTAGCTGATCCTCGAAAACGCAGCATTAGATTCTTTTGCTCCTCTATGAATTCTCCATCAACTAGTACGTCCAACATAGAGAGAATTACATCTGTATCTTCCCCGTGACAACGCTTATTATTGGGATCAGTAAGTTCTTCCCATACGTATCCTGAGTAGATCCATATTGTGGCCTTTGGAACTTCCTTTTTTATCCTCTCCAGAAGGGGCCTTACCTCTTTCTGATTAACAACTTCCATTGGTTCCCCGCCAAGAATTGTAAGGCCATTAATATAATCAGGCTTGAGAGACTCTACTATCTCGTTCTCCACATCTTTTGTATATGGCTCTCCATAATTAAAGTCCCAGGTCATCTCATTAAAGCAGCCCTTACAATGGTGCGTGCAGCCTGACACGAAGAGAGAAGTACGACACCCTATTCCATTTGCCACATCTGTATATATAATCTGTCCGTAATTCATTGTACGGTCCTCCTAGCACAATTCCGGTCTTAAAATATCATTATCGTTAATGCTCTAATAATACAGCATTCTTGGAAATAAAAGTTTAGTGTGAGCGATTTATTTTGAGCAGTTGATAGATGGGTATAAATAAGCCCCAGCATGGCTCATGTTTTGAATAACATGAAATGAGTCATGCTGGGACGTTTTATGCCCAATATATCACTGCGAAAAATACCCGAGCGAGCAATAAACTTTTATTCCAAGAATGCGTCCTTATATCAGCATTTTGGGTTTGACATATGAAGAACTCGCTCTTTGATCTCCTGTGTACGTCCCTGATTCCAGAACTGTGTTCCGATATAACCACATGTACGTCTTGCAACGTTCATCTTGTCCTGATCACGGTTTCCACAGTTTGGACACTCCCATACAAGCTTTCCATCAGTGTCTGTAACTATCTTGATCTCTCCGTCATAGCCACAACACTGGCAATAATCAGACTTTGTATTAAGCTCAGCGTACATAATATTCTCATAAATATACTTCATAACAGAGAGTACTGCCTCAATGTTGTTGTTCATGTCAGGAACTTCAACATAGCTGATAGCTCCGCCAGGTGAAAGAGCCTGGAACTCTGACTCAAATTTGAGCTTGGTAAATGCATCAATCTGTTCTGTAACGTGAACATGATAGCTGTTTGTAATATAGTTCTTATCTGTTACTTCAGGAATGATACCAAATCTCTTCTGAAGGCACTTAGCAAACTTATATGTTGTTGACTCAAGTGGTGTTCCATAAAGTGAGAAAGAAATATTTGTATCAGCTCTCCACTTTGCACACTTGTCGTTAAGGAACTGCATTACTTTAAGAGCGAAGTCTTTTCCCTTTGGATCTGTGTGAGATACACCCTTCATGTATTTTGTACATTCGCAAAGACCTGCATATCCAAGTGAGATAGTTGAATAGTTGCCAAAGAGCAGAGGATCAATTGTCTCTCCCTTGGCAAGTCTTGCTAATGCTCCGTTCTGCCAAAGAATTGGAGCTACATCTGAAGGTGTTCCAAGCAGTCTGTTATGTCTGCACATAAGTGCTCGTTTGCAGAGCTCTGTTCTCTCTTCCATAAGCTGCCAGAACTTCTCTTCATCCTTATTGGATGAGCAAGCTACATCAACAAGGTTGATTGTAACTACGCCCTGGTTGAAACGACCATAATACTTGTGATCGCCTTCTTTGTAATTCAAAGCATGTGCCTTATTATCTTTGTTGCAAAGACCTTCTGCTACATTCTCGTTATCAGGTGTAAGGAAGCTTCTGCATCCCATGCAAGGATATACATCGCCGCCCTTTAATTCTTTCATCTTCTTAGCTGAAATGTAGTCAGGAACAAGTCTCTTGGCTGTACACTTAGCAGCAAGCTCTGTCAGATACCAGTACTTTGAATCCTCGTGGATATTGTCCTCATCAAGAACGTAGATAAGCTTAGGGAATGCTGGTGTGATAAGCTGTCCCTTCTCGTTCTTTACACCAAGGATACGCTGCTTGAGCATCTCTTCGATGACCATTGCAAGGTCTTCTCTCTCCTGGCCTTCCGGTACTTCGTCAAGATACATATAAACTGTAATAAATGGAGCCTGTCCGTTTGTTGTCATAAGAGTGATAACCTGATACTGAATTACCTGGCATCCTCTCTCGATTTCTTTTTTAACACGCATCTCTGCGATTTCGTTGACCTGCTTCTTATTGATCTTCATTCCGGCAGTTTCAAACTCCAGCGCAACTTCTTTTCTGAATTTCTGTCTTGAAACATCAACAAATGGTACAAGATGTGAAAGAGTAATACTCTGTCCGCCATACTGTGAGCTGGCAATTTGAGCAATTGCCTGTGTAGCGATGTTGCATGCTGTTGAAAAACTCTTTGGTCTCTCAATCATGGTTTCAGAAATAACTGTTCCGTTCTGAAGCATGTCTTCAAGATTTACAAGGCAACAGTTGTGCATATGCTGAGCAAAGTAATCGGAATCATGAAAGTGGATAAGCCCTTCTTCATGTGCCTTAACAACATCTTCAGGAAGAAGGAATCTTTTTGTGATATCTTTTGATACCTCTCCTGCCATGTAATCTCTCTGAACACTGTTTACTGTAGGGTTCTTGTTGGAATTTTCCTGCTTAACCTCTTCGTTGCTGCACTCAATAAGAGACATGATCTGCTCGTCAGTTGTATTGGACTTTCTGACAAGAGCATGTTTGTAACGGTATGTGATGTACTTTCTGGCAACTTCAAGTTTACCTGATCTCATGAGGCCATCCTCTACCATATCCTGGATTTCCTCAACGCTAGCTGCACGTGTAAGTGAAGCGCACTGTCTCTCTACTGCACTCTCAATATCACTTATCTGACCGGCTGTAAGCTTTTTCTCATCAGTCACTTCGTTGTTGGCTTTTTGAATAGCAGCGATAATCTTGTCGCCATTAAACAGTACTTCCTTACCGCTTCTCTTAATGATTTTCATAAGAACCCCCTTCTTTTTTTCTGATAATTCTTTTAAAAATTTTATTCTTCTCATAAATTTGACATGTTTATTCCTCGTGCAATAAACATGTCAGCAATGTCACTTAATACTATATGTTGTGTTTATGTATATATAATAATACAGTATCTTGTAAATATCAAGGTCTCTTTTTAATTAATTTTACGTACCTCTTCAAGCCTGTTGTGCAGTCTTTTCAAGTGTTCCAGCGTATTTTCATCTTTAACAATTGTTCCTGAAAAATAATATGTCGTTTTTGAGTCATACAACATATTGTGGTAGTCATCAAAAAGTACTACTCTATCTGGATCATCTGAAAGTGGCAGTTTTGCAACATCAGCCAAATGTCTGATTGTCCCAAGATTTCCATCAACGAGAAGTGTATCTTTCCCAAAATACTCTCTGTACAATGGTTTAAAATAGTTGAAATGAGTACATCCAAGTACCAACGCAGAATACTCATCTTTATCAAACGCAGAAAACTGATTCTCTATATATTCTCTGACAGCCTCTGATTCAAACTCTTCCCTCTCTGCAAACTCCACAAGCTTCGGCATTGGAAGCAAGTCCACTCTGTGCTCTTCATCCACTCTGTGAAGAAGATCTTTGAGTTTATCTTCTCTGATTGTCACAGGCGTAGCGATAACCATTATACGCTTTTTGTCAGTCTCTTCAACTGCAGGTTTAACAGCCGGCTCCATGCCAAGTATCGGCAAAGAATATCTCTTTCTGAGCTCCTTTACAGCCACACTGGTTGCGGTGTTACATGCTATGACAATAGCCTGAACTCCCTGCGCTATAAGAAATTCTGTGATCTCTATGGCATAGCCCATTATCTGCTCCGTAGTTTTAAGTCCATACGGAACATGTTTTGTATCTGCATAAAAAATATATTCTTGTCCCGGCAGTTGATGATAGGCCTCATGCAATACAGAAAGCCCTCCTATGCCGGAATCAAAAATGCCAATCTTCATTATTTTTTCCTCTTTTGTTATACTAATCATATGAGTGAAAAAAAATTTGATGAACTTCAAAAACTATATGATTGCACAAAGATAGGATCCCTTGTTCAAGAGATCTGCGAGTATTATTCTACTCAGGATGGTTATGAGGACAACTCATATCAGGACGAGATTGAGCCCACAGAGATTGTTGAATCTGTTTATATTCTGTTCTGCCTGCAGAGCAGGGAACAGATATTGGATGAAATGGCCCTTGTTCAAAAAAAATATCCGACCATTTATTCGTCAATAAAACCTCTTCATAACACTCTTTTGATCAACATGGACTACCGGTCTTTGGAAAAAAACTGTGCAAATAAAATTGCTGACCATGTTAAAGACACTACCTGTGAAGATGTGCTGTCTCATGCTGAAATGTTCTCCCGCTCCAGTCACAATCTTGCCGAAGCGGAAGATAAATTCTATTCCTGGCTTCACTCAAGGAGTAGATAAACAGTTACAGGTCAGGGACTGGACTGTAACGATAAATATTTCATTGAAGCATACAGCTGTTGGCCCTCATATTCTACCAGCGCCCATGATCCATCATCACTTACGGCTATTCTTTTCATAGTAGTACCATTGAGTGCCACGGCTACCACAGTACTCTTTTCAGCAGCACTTGGAACTGATCGCAGATTTAAATCTGCTGTTGCCGTAACGGTATCATTTGTTGCTGTGTATCCTGACGGAACTGCTGTTACAACTGTTTCCTGTGAATCCGGATCTATCAGATATTTATCTATAAATTTCACTTTTACAACAAAGACAAGCATAGCAAGAATAAAGGCACCTGTAATAATTGATGCCACTCTTACGAGAAACTCAGGAGTCAGAAATCCTGAAGACTCTTCTTCCTCATCTTCTTCGTCATCTTCCTCATCATACTCATCTTCATAGTCATCATCTTCCTCGAAGTCTTCTTCGTCATAATCCTCCTGGCGATCTTTTATCCCACGTTTATTTACATCACGCTCTTTTGCAGGCTCTGTTTCCCTGGGTTCTTCTTTTACAGATTCCTTTTTTGCCTGCTCCCGAAGAAATTCCTCTCGCTCCTTGGCTGTAAAAAATGAATATGGATCTTCTATTTCAATATTGTTGATCTCAGTAGTGGCATATAAATCCTTTGGCTTATCTTCCTGTATATCTTTTATGCCACTATTATCTTTTTTCTTATAATCAGAAAAATTAGTAATCTTGTCTGCCAAAATTCTTCTCCCAAAAAGTCAGATTTTCCGACAACCGACTTGCTCCCCAAAAAACTGTAGCGAAACAACCAAGCACTAATCCCTGGTTGATTCTACTACAGTTACTAACAGAAAGTGCTGACCGTTAGGCCAGCACCTTATCTATAATACCCTGTAGTTTTGCCTTATTTAATGCTCCAACAGCAGTTTCAATAACTTCACCATTCTTAAAGAATGCAAACATTGGAATCGACATAACATTATATTTCTGAGCAATGTCAGGTGACTGATCTACATTTATCTTTCCTACTTTAAGCTCCCCTTCGTATTCATCAGCAAATTCATCAATCATTGGCGCCATCATCTTGCAGGGGCCGCACCAATCTGCGGAAAAGTCAACAAGCACCGGTAATTTGCTCTTTAATACTTCTTCTTCAAAGTTCTGACTGTTCAAATTGTAGTCCATTATTTAATCCCCTTTCTGCTTACAATGTATTTGTAAATTGGATTGCCTAGTGATGAGAACTTCTCCTCATACTCTGTCATCACATTCCCCTCGTTCATAACAGGGTCATGGTGAAGATCGTATGTGACTGCGTCTAAATTCCAGCCTGCCGGTTCCACCTCATCAAGTGCAAACCGAAAAAGATCCTTATTGTCAGTTTTGAACTCTACGACTCCGTCCTTTTTTAAGATTTTGTCATATCTTTCAAGAAACTGCCTCGAAGGCAGACGCCTTTTGGCATGCCTGTCCTTCGGCCATGGATCTGAGAAGTTGAGATAAATCTTGTCTACTTCTGATGGAGCAAAAACATCTGTGATATCCTCTGCATCCATTCTGATGAATATTACATTCGGCAAAAGAAGCTGTTCCTGTTTTTGAATCGCTCTGAGAAGTACACTTGAATATTTCTCTATTCCGACATAATTGATATTGGGATTTAATGCTGCCAGATCCATTAAAAATCTGCCTTTTCCCATCCCGATCTCAATATGTAATTCATTGTCATTGCCAAAAATCTCTTTTTTCCAAAGACCTTTTTTCTTCTCCGGATCCTTAACTGTAAATCTGCTATCAGCAATTACTTCTCTGGATCCTGCGATGTTACGTAAACGCATTCCTTATCCTACCTGTAATTCTTATAAGAGAATTTTACAACATTTGAGTAAAGTTGAAAAGTTAGCTGTTTGAGATTTTAATATTTCTTCAAATATTGTATTATTTACATACTATGATTTATTCATCTGATAAGAAAAGACACAACTTTATATATACGTTTTTACTCAGCTCATTGTTAATCGCGGCAATGTTTTGCAGCTTTTCGCTTACTGCTTTTGCTGAAACTGTTGATTATGCTGCTCTTGCTCAGGAGAGGAAATCTCTTCCGATACAAAGTAACGATATTGAAAGCTGGCCTGAAGGTCCTGAAGTTTCTGCAGAGTCTGCTATTGTTATGGAGGCAGAAACAGGAACAATCCTATATGCCAAAAACATCCACGAAGAGCTTTTTCCTGCAAGTACCACCAAAATAATGACCTGCCTTCTGGCCGTTGAAAACGCAAGTCTCAGCGATACTATAACCTTCTCAAATGATGCTGTTTTCAGCGTTCCCAATGACGGATCCAGCATCGGAATGGATGTAGGCGAATCAATTACTTTAGAGCAGGCTCTTTACGGAATCATGGTAGGTAGTGCCAATGAGGTTGCCAATGCTGTTGCTGAACATGTCAGCGGAAGCATTGATGACTTTGTAAAACTAATGAATGACAAAGCTAAAAGTCTTGGCTGCACCAATACCCACTTTGCAAACACCAACGGTCTTCAGGACAGCAATCATTACACAAGTGTTTATGATCTTGCTCTTATTTCAAAAGAGTTTTTTAATAATGAGCTTTTATGCAAGATTGGAAACACTCCTCGCTATCACTTTGAACCAACCCAGACTCAGCCGGATGATTTTTATTTAAACAACAAGCATAAGCTTATTAACGGCGAAATTTCCTATGATGGAATTGTTGGCGGTAAAACCGGATACACCGACCAGGCCCGTGAAACTCTGGTCACCTGTGCCGAACGGGATGGCATGAAGCTTATCTGTATCGTGTTTATGGAGGAATCTCCGACACAGTTTACAGATACGGTTACTCTTTTTGATTATGCATTTAACAACTTCCATTTAGTAAATGTATCTGCCAATGAAACCAGATATATGCCGGATGATTCTTTGTTCTTTGAATCAGACCATGATGTATTTGGCAAATCCGGCACTATATTAAAGCTTGATGAAAACAGTACTGTTATCCTTCCAAAAACTTCTTCTATAAGCGATGCCGACTACGAAATATCTTATGACTTAAGTGACACGGAATTGGCAGATTATCCTTCCGCCATTGCCAAAGTCAACTATTCATACCACGGCGTAACTATAGGCAGTGCAATGATATGCTATTCAGAAAGCAGTCTGGCTGCTAATGATGATTCCGATATTACCGCTGTCCATCCAATTTACATAAATGTAAAAATACTTTTTGCAATTGCAGCTGCCATAGTACTTATAATGACGATTATCGGAGCGACTTCTTCCAAAAGTGTACGCACCCACAAAAGTGTCAGTCGAAGTGATCGAATCCGCTATAACCGTAGAAAACGCGAGTTTAATAAGAGCAATAAAAAAATAAAATTCTGAAAAAAAGCTGTGAAAGTGTACTACAAGACACCTTCACAGCTTTTTATCTTATTCACTATCTGTTAATTACATGAGCTTTTCAACACATGCTGCGACATTTTCCATCTTCTCTGTTGGCTCGAAACGTGCTACAACATTACCGTCTCTGTCAACTACAAACTTAGTAAAATTCCACTTGATATCAGGATTATTCTTATAATCCTTGTCAATCTTTTTAAGCATTACACTCATCGCAAGGGCAGAAGGTCCTTTACCAAATCCTTCAAAGCCCTTCTGCTCTTTAAGGAACTTGTAAAGCGGAAGCTGATTCTCACCGTTGACATCAGACTTAGTCATCTGTGGGAACTTTGTGTTGTAATGAAGCTGGCAAAACTCATGAATCTCTTCATCTGTTCCGGGTGTCTGACCTGCAAACTGGTTACAAGGAATATCAAGCACCTCAAATCCCTGATCGTGGAACTTTTCATACATATCTTCAATATCTTTATAATGAGGAGTGAAGCCGCATCCAGTAGCTGTGTTCACTACCAGCACTACCTTGCCCTTAAACTGGTCAAGCTTAACTTCATTTCCCTGATTGTCAGTTACTGAATAATCGTAAAATCCCATTTTAATTCCCTCCATTTTTTCGATTATATAAAATTAAATTGCGTTCATGTTTGATATGATTATATTGTGTGCAATCTAAAATGTCAATACCTATTGCAAATATTTTTCCTTCATTTTATAGTTTATTAGAAAGAGCTTTGTATTGGGGGTATTATTATGATTTATAAAGAATTTAAAATTAATGAAGAAGGATCTTTAGACTACGCAAAATTAACTGTATATATTCAGGAGCCTTCTGAATCGCTAAGCATCAGTAAGAGACCGCTTCTTCTTTTGTGTCCGGGAGGAGGCTATGCTTATACTTCAGACAGAGAAGCTGAGCCAATGGCTTTTGCCTTTATGGCCAAGGGATTTAATGTAGGTATACTCAGATATTCCTGTGCTCCTGCTGTTTTCCCTACAGCACTTCTGGAGCTTGGTCGTTCCATCCTTATAATAAGAAAGAATGCTGATGAATGGCAAGTAAATACAGATGCGATCATAATAGAAGGCTGCTCTGCCGGTGGACATTTGGCAGCAAGTTATGCCTGTATGTGGAAAAAAGATTTTGTGGCAAAAGCTCTTCTTTCCGATACTGATGATGCTTCTAAAGAAAGGCTTCGTCCAAATGGACTTATGCTCTGCTATCCGGTTATTACTTCCGGCAAATTTGCACATCAGGGGTCAATACACAATCTTTTGGGTGACAGATATGAATACATGAAGGACGATATGTCACTTGAAAATCAGGTAAACAGTGATGTTCCTAATACTTTTATCTGGCACACCTTTACTGATGGAAGCGTTCCGGTTGAAAATTCACTTCTCTTTGCTACTGCTTTAAAAGAAAACAATATCAATACAGAACTCCACATTTTCCCTGAGGGCGGACATGGACTTGCTCTTGCCAATAAGCTTACATTAAGCAATGGTGGAAATGAAGATATTCCTTCTGCCGCACCATGGGTTAACCTTGCTGCTACATGGCTCGACAGATTCTTTTGATATAAAAACGAAAGAGATATTTTATGAGTAATTACATCGTTTTTGACCTTGAATGGAATCAAGGAGAAGCACCTGTAACCCAAAATGGGAAGACTCTAAATTTTGAAATAGTTGAAATAGGTGCGATAAAACTTAATGAAAAAAGGCAGAAAATCGGTGAATTCTCCCGGCTTATTAAGCCTCAGGTTCACACTCAGATGCACAAGATTACCGGAAAGCTGATCCATCTTTCTATGGAAGATTTGGAAAATGGTGATTCTTTTGTGGATGTTGCAGCTGATTTCTTAAAATGGTGCGGAGAAGACTACATTTTCTGTAGCTGGGGACCTCTTGATCTTAGAGAATTTCAATGTAATCTTGATTTCTTCGGACTTCCTCTTTTATCGGACAGACCGCTGGCATTTTTCGATGTTCAAAAGCTTTACAGCCTTTCCTTTGATGATGGCAAATCGAGAGTCTCTCTATCAACCGCTGCTGAAGAAAGAAACATTAAGCTTGATTATCCATTTCACAGAGCCCTTGCTGATGCTGCTTACACAGCTGAAGTTTTAAAGCTCCTGGGAGAAAAAGTTTTAAAAAGAGTCTCTTTTGACACATATGTCACTCCCAAAACCAAGAAGCAGGAAATAAAAATTGTCTTTGACAATTATGAAAAATATATTTCCAGAGAATTTGATACCAAAGAAGATATCCTTGAAAATATGGAGATAATGAGCACAAAGTGCTATATCTGCCATAAAAATATTCGCAGGAAAATAAAATGGTTCACTCCTAACGGCAAGCATTATTATGCTGTAGCCACCTGCGACAAGCATGGTTTTATGAAAGCCAAGGTTCGTATCAAAAAAGCTGAAAACGGAAGACTCTTTGTTGTTAAGACCAGCCGTTTTATATCTGCTGAAGAGCTTGAAGAAATGAAAGCCAAGCAAAGGAAAGCCAAAAAGAGACCAACTCCATGATTTATATCAAAAAATTAAAGCTGTGAATGGATTTTTCCTTCACAGCTTATTTCTTACACAAATTTGTTTACAGCGATAAAAAGTCTGCCTTTTCTTGTAGTATTCTGAGCTCCGAGATAGATGAATTTGCCATATCCTCTCACAGACACTCTTGCACCTTCTTTTAAGTCATATCCTCCACTAAATGCAACCCTTCCATCAATAAAAACCGACTCAGCCTCAATAAGCTTCCCGGCCTCTGACCTGGAAAGATGATAGACAAACGCAAGTATAGCATCAATTCTCTCTGAAGCCACACTTCCTGTAACTTCTTCAAATTTTGGTCTGATGGTACATTCATCTGAGGTAACAATCTCACATTTCACAGATGTATGCTTTATCCTTATAAGCTCATCACAAATCATCCGGGCAATATCCACCGTTGCAAATACGTATGCAACATCATCACCGGTTAAGATATCTCCAAGCTGATCTCTTTCTATTCCCAGATTCATAAGGGACCCGAGATAATCTCTGTGGTTTAAATCATCAGCAAACTTTTTGTTTACCGGACTTATTTTCACACAGCTGCAAACTGATGGTTCGCTTCTTTCCATCATAAGAAATGTTTCTTCATCCATATAATCCGGTAAAAAACATATCATCGCCCTTTCAGCTTCATCAAAACCACCATATATAACATACCTTGCACCACAGTATTCATGGACATTAGAGGATATCCCCTCTAAAGCCAGAATCTGATGAAACATCGCTATCTCCGACACAGATAAAAAATCTGTGTGGGTAACGAAGTTGTTCATATAGGCTCTTGTAGCAAGATCTCTCACTCTTCCTGCAAGAAAATCCCTTGTTTTTTCTTCCATATAACTTACCGTTCTTTAGTAACTGTAGTAATTACAGCTTTTTAGTATTTAATAGTAGGTGTCCAATAGTTCTGTCCGTAGATATCGGTAAAACAGAAGGTTTCAAGGATATCGCCGTCGCCTACCGGAAGGTTCTGAATAACCATATCAGACATCGGTCCTGTCACAGTCATCTCATCTCCTAAATAGTAGCCGTCCTTAAATTCTTGGTCATATCCATAATAATCGCATACGAAATCTATCTTGTCGCCGACCTCTAATTCTGTAGCATTTTTAGCTATAGTCTCAGTTTCGCCGTTCTGATAATCACTGCATGCTCCGGCTACATACCCGTCTTCGTTTTCCGAGTCAAATACCAAAATGAGATTTGTTCTCTCTCCGTTAAGATAACATGGTACACGACCTGTTATTGCATAATTGTCTTCTGTTCCCTGTATATCTATAACATAATATGCCACAATTTGTCCATCAATGGAAAGCCATGTTTTATCTGCCTGCGAAAGAAGATATCCATCTTCATCAAAATCAATCAGATTGTCACATCCAAGATCAATATATCCCTCACCGTCATCATAAAAGACCTGCATCTTAAGGTCTTTTACCTGCTCCCACTGATCATCTGAAAGTTTAATGGCATCCTGTCCGCTTCCGTTTTTAGTCCACACAAGGCTTGATGCATCAAACTGGTTAGAAGCTATAAAGTTTGCAGCCTGCTCCACATCAAGTGTTTTTCCAAGGAACGATGTATTTGATGCTGAAAGCCCTGATACACTTGAAAAATCACTGGACAAAAATGCAGTAAGGAGCTGCGTAATCATCTCAGCAGATGCATCCCCGCTACTCTGCCCTGAAAGCTCGCCAAAAAGTGATGGAACCGGGCCCGAAGTTCCTCCTGATGCAACCTGACCTGCAACCTCCATTGATGCAAAGTTCTGAATACATTTTGCATACTCATCATCCATTCCGATTGCATCATATGTGCTTACCATTGAGTCTACTTTCGAGGTCTTTTTATATGGGAAGTAGATAGACAGTCCATAAGCATTTGTCATGTTAGAGCTTGTTCTGTTGTATTTAATAGAACTCTTTAAGCTCTCTGCCAGATCTTTTGCCTCATCTGTTCCTATTCTTATGGCAAAGTCAACCAGATCGATCTGATCAATTTTAGAAGAAGAAGCAAATTCTCTTGTGCTGCTGCGGGCTGTGGATATTTCTGTATATTCGCTACCCTTTATTTTCTGTGTTGTTTCTTTTGAAAAATCTGCCAGCTCCTGTGGAACAGTCTGTGAAAGCTCCGCAAGGTCTATAAGAGAAAGAGTTGTCTTTTGTCCGGGACAGGTCTGAGCGCATGCACTTGTGAAATCATCAATAATATTCTTACCTATGGAAAGTGTATCCATTGATGTGTTTTTCCCAAGCTCAGATAGCCAACCTGTGTAATACCAGCCAACACCCGGTTCTGTTTCTTCTGATGCAATGAGGTAATCCGCATAATTGGACACAACAAGTGCATTTTCAACCGTTGCCATAAGACATGTATCAAAACCAACAAAATCAAATGTTACGCCGCCATCTTTAAGCGCTGTATTGATTCCGGCAAGTGACATTGCTCCGGCTGATGCAAATTTCTCATCATACCCGTATCCACCTGTTGATCCGCCACCATGATTCCAAAAGATCAGGTCATACCTGTTTGCCGGGAAATTGGATGCTGTCCACTTTATAAAGTCTGAAAGTGTTGACGGCTTTGTCATCGGAAGACTTCCCACATTATCCTGTAAAAGAGAAAGCTTACCGTTTTTTATCTGATATATCTGGTTAGTGGAACTTGAAACAACATTATTTTGCCACTGCTTCGCTCCTCCTGTGTAAATAACAAGGTTTACATTATCTCCAAAAGAAGCAGCCATCATCTCCTGAATATCCTTGGTTGCCATCGCACTTCTGGATTCAAGATCTGCTCCGCACATATAAACCATTATTGTAATAACATCTCTATTATCACCTAAAACAGTAGTGCGCTTTGCTCTTGCACCTTCGGCAACTTCTGTGTTAAGTTTGCCTGTATTTGCAGGCTCGCTCCATGCTGCAGAAGAAGCGCCACCGGAATATGCACCGTATCCTCCAAAGAGCTGGCTAAGAGTTGACAATGTAGAACCTGTTGATGTTCCTGTAGCAGTTGATACTCCGCTTCCTGTAGAAGTCTGCCCGGTGGTAGTAGTGTACTGAGTTTGAGTGGATGTATCAGTATATGTACTTCCTCCTCCCAAAAGAGACGATAATCCCCCTCCTCCTCCAAGTACAACAATCGCCAATATGATGATCATAAACAGCGGACTTCTGCCGCCTGATCTATGCGGAGTTCCCACTCCGGGAGTTTTATTTGATGAAGAGTATCCGTCAGAGCTTCCAACCGGTTCTGTGCCCAGTCCTTCTCCTCTTTTATGTACGCCGGATCCACCTGTTCCCACGTTTTTCTTTCTTCCAATTGGTCTATCTGCCATCTTTCCCTCCCCAAACATTCTGTTTTCTTCAATATATTATAGTATACACTTTTTCATTTGCTTTTTTACATGTTTTCCTTTTTTAGGTTCAATTAAGGTTTAGGTTCTATTCTAGATTTTGACTAGCTTTATATAAAACTAAGGAGGAAAAAAAGTTGATCACAGTTGAGCATTTGACTAAAAGCTATGGCTCTACTCTGGCTGTAGACGATTTGTCTTTTACTATTGAAGATGGTCACATCTATGGATTTTTAGGCCCAAATGGTGCCGGTAAATCAACTACCCTGAATATTATGACAGGGTGTCTTGCTGCAACAGGGGGAACCGTTAAGATCGGTGATAAAGACATCTTTGAAAACAGCAGGGAAGCCAAAAAGCTTATCGGGTACCTTCCTGAAATCCCACCTCTTTATGTGGATCAGACTCCAAGAGAGTATCTTGATTTCGTAGCAGAGGCTAAAAAGGTTGCCAAAAAAGACCGGCCGGCAGAGGTTGAGCGTGTTGCCAAAAAAACCAATATTGAACATGTACTTGATAAGCCCATCAAGTATCTTTCAAAAGGTTATCGCCAAAGAGTCGGTATCTCACAGGCACTTTTAGGAAATCCACAAATTATAATCCTTGATGAGCCGACTGTTGGTCTAGATCCCATGCAGATTTTAGAAATCAGGGAACTTATCCACAAATTGGGAGAAAATCACACAGTTATCCTCAGTTCACACATACTTTCTGAGGTTCAGGCTATATGTGACAAGGTTCTTATCATTTACAAAGGTAAGCTTGTTGCTTTTGACACACCTGATAACCTTGGTAAAATTTCTTCTCACGGCAGTGCCATTGAGATCGGAGCAGATATTTCTCTTGATATGGCAAAAGAAATACTGTCATCTCTTAACGGTATCGTCTCTTATGAGAATATTGAAAGCTCCGATGACCAAAATCTTTTCAAGGTTCATGTTGAAAACAGAGACCTGACTGAGATTAGCAAAGAAATATTTAAAGCTTTTGCAGAAAAAGATATTCCGTTATATAAACTCAATCCTGTAAAAACAAATCTTGAAGATATCTTTTTGGAGCTTACTTCAGATTCTGAGGAAAACAACATTACAATTTTGGAGGAAAAAGAAATTGATAGCAGTATTACGGCATGAACTTTCGCTATTTTATCATAGTATGACCGGCTATATTTTTGGGGCGTTCCTTCTCCTTTTTACCGGAATCGGAGCTCTTTTATACAATATCAACGCCTCTGTAGCAAATTTCGAGTATGTATTGGATTTCATCTCAGTTGTTTTTATCGTTATTGTTCCAATACTCACCATGAGGATAATTTCAGAAGAAAAGAAACAAAAAACAGATCAGCTTCTGTATTCTCTTCCTATTACTTCAACTGATATTGTTATCGGAAAGTTTTTGTCTCTTTTTGTGGTTTTCCTTATTCCGCTTATTATCATTTGTGTATATCCTCTTATATTTGCACAATTTGGTGATGTTTATCTTCCCACATCCTACGGGTCCATGGTGGCATTTATTTTTATGGGCATGGCCCTTATCAGCATGGGAATGTATATTTCCGCTCTTACAGATTCTCAGGGTATTGCTGCCGGAATCTGTGTTGCATTCATGCTTTTTAACTACTTTTGCGCCAGCTTATCTGACTACGTTTCAGCAACTGCTGTAGGTGCTTTGATTTCTCTCATTGTTATTTCAGCAGCTCTGTCCCTTGTTATCAGATATATGACAAGTTCCAATATTGTTGCCCTGTTATTGTTTGCAATCCTTACAATAGCATCACTTATTGTGTTCTTCGTTAATTCAGATCTTCTGAACAACCTCCTTCCAAATATTATGAAAAAGATATCCCTCTTTGAGAGATTTTCTGTTTTTGTAAACGGAGTCTTTGATCTGACAGGAATTGTGTATTATCTCAGCGTTATTGTATTCTTCCTGTTCTTGTGCGTTCAGGCTCTTGAGAAGAGGAGGTACAACGGATGATTAACATAAAAAATATTTTAAATAAAAACAAACAGGCCTTTACCAGTAAGACTGCCAAAATAGGTAGTTACAATTTTCTTATAACAATTATTGTTTTGCTCATCCTTATCGGTGTAAATGTTCTGTTTAGTGCTCTTCCATCAACTCTCACACAGTTTGATATTTCAGCAGCACAGCTGTACTCTCTTACATCATCCACAAAAGTTGTTGTAAACAATCTTGAAAAAGACATAACAATTTACTGGATTGTACAATCAGGTCAGGAGGATTCCGTTATAGAAAAACTCCTTGATGTCTATGACGATATGTCAGAGCATATCACTGTTGTAAAAAAGAACCCTGACGTATATCCGACTTTTGCCCAGCAGTACACAGAAGATTACGTTTCAAATAACTCTCTTATAGTAGAAAGCGGTGATAAATCAAGATTTATCAGCTATGACGATATCTATGAAGTGGACTCTTCAAGTTATTATATGACCGGTTCCGCATCAGCAAACTTCGACGGCGAAAGTGAGATAACTACTGCCATTGATTATGTTGTATCTGAGGACCTTCCAAAAGTTTACGTTTTGACAGGTCACGGAGAAGCTGAACTTTCCACTACTTTTACTGACAGTTTAGAAAAAGCAAACATAGAAACAGAAGAATTCTCTCTGTTAAATGTAGATGAAATTCCTGAAGATGCAGACATGATCCTCATAAACTCCCCTACAAGTGATCTGTCTTCAGAAGAAGTCACCATGCTTAAGGACTACCTTGATAACGAAGGACATATTCTTGTAATGTCCGGCCCTACTCAGGAAGATACTGACCTTTCCAATCTTCAGGGAATTATAGAAAGTCTGGGCGTTTCAATAAATGACGGAGTTGTCGTAGAAGGAAACAGAGATTACTACGCTTTTGCGCAGCCTTACATTCTTTTACCTGAGATTGAATCATCTGACATAACGGATGCACTGATAAATGAAAAGAGCAATGTAATTGTTCCTATAGCTTCAGGACTTACAATAAACAGTACTTCAAGCGTATATTCAGTCACATCTCTTTTAACTACATCTGCTGATGCATTTTCCAAGATTGCCGGATATTCACTTGAAACCTACGACAAAGAGGACGGCGATATTGATGGTCCGTTTTCACTTGCAGTATCTGTAAGCAGTGACTCTTCCGATGGAAAACTCATTTGGGTAGCATCTGATGTGATGCTTGATGATGGTTACAATTCCTATTCTTCAGGAGCAAATGTAGATTTCATTATGAACTCAATTTCATGGATGATCGGAGAAGAGGAGACCATTTCTATCAGATCCAAGTCACTTGATTACAACTATCTGACCATAAGTGAGACTGCAGCAAAAAGAATCAAAGTAGTCATGATCTTCATCCTCCCTATCGGTTACCTTCTCTATGGCATTGAGGAAGTATTCAGAAGAAGAAAGGAGGGAGCAGCAATTGAAGCGTAAAAATACCCTTATCATACTTTGCGTTATCCTTGCTCTTGTCTTTGTCGGAATCATCGCTGTAAATGCTGTTGAAAAACATGTTGAAAGCATTTCTACCGTTGATGAAGTTGTTTTTGCAGCTGATTCCGAGAGCCTGACGGAAATAAAATGGACTTTTGAGAATAAAACTCTTGATTTTGTAAAAACTGATGATGTATGGACTTTATCAGGTGATGATTCTTTTCCTGTAAATCAGGAAGAAATTGCTTATCTTATCGAGAACTTTGCTGAAGTTCATGCGAGCTTTATCATTGAAGATGTTGAGGATTACAGTCAGTATGGTCTTGATGATCCCGAAGCAGAAATTACTTTTATTACTGCTGAAGATGAGACAACTATTTCCTGCGGAACCTTTTCAACAATGGATTCCAAGCGATATATTTCTATAAACTCAGGAACAGTATATCTGATTGATGATGACATCGAATCGTATCTGACATCTGATCGTGATGAATATTTGGCCAATGATGAGATACCTTATTTTCAGCAGATTGAAACTGTTGATCTTACAGGTGATGTTAATCTCTCTCTTATCTATGAAGAAGATGCTGATTATTCTTACACAACAAGCTACAACTATTATTTAAAAGATGATACCGGTTATCTGCCTCTGTCAGATTCTTCTGTAAGCACGTTCCTTGGGTACTTTACACATATTACTTTTACTGACTATGTGACTTACTGCGTTACTGACGAAGAACTTACCAAATGGGGATTTGATTCTCCTGATCTTACAATCCATGTAAAAGGATATGATTATGATACCGACTTTACAGATGATAACGATCTGGGAGAAGAGGAAGAACACTATCTGTATTTTAAAAAGATAGATGATGAGACTATTTATCTGCGAGTTGATGAATCTCAGATAATTTATTCTTATACACCCGAGGATTATGAAACTCTTACAGGCTATGACTATAACTCACTTCGCCCCACTTCCGTAGTTGATATCTCTGCGCCACAGGTACAGACTATTACTGCAAACATAGACTCCGATCAGTACATTATCGATGCAGAAACAATAGACGACATAGTAACATATACTGTTAACGGAACTGAAATCGAAGGAAGTCAGATTGTAAGTGATATCAGTGCTTTGAGCGTCAAAGAATTTGACAGTACTCTCTCGCAGGGTGTCACTGAGTTCTCTGTTACCGTTGTTTTGAATGACGAGGCAAATACATCTCTTTCTATCACACTCTACCGAGTAGACGGTGACAGCTGTCTTGTTTCATTAAACGGAGAAACACTTGGCCTTGTGGACAGAACGCTAATGACTACTCTTAAGGAAGACTTTACGAGGATAATGCTCAACCTTGGAAAAGAGGAAGCCGAAAGCACAACTGATACTGAATAATAAAAAAGGAACTGTGAAAATGAGTAATCATTTTTTACAGTTCCTTTTCCATTATTAAATATTATTTTTCAAACTCAGCAGCCACATTCTTTAACAGGCTTCTGATCTCAAGGTGCTGAGGACATACTGCTTCGCACCCTCCGCATTCTATACACTCACTTGCTTTTCCTGCTCCATCAGCAGTAAGAAGTCCATAATACATGTTCTGATTCCAGTCATTGAAAACCTTCTTTGTATTAAGACAGGCAAAGAGCTCCGGAATCTTAATATTCATCGGACAATGATTTTCTTCTACGCAGTAGTGACAGGATGTACAAGGAATCATATCCAATCCCTTGTAAATAGCTGTAACTTTAGCAACTGCAGCCATTTCATCCTCTGAAAGAGGCTTGAAATCCTTCATAAAGGAAACATTATCCTTCATCTGAACCATATCACTCATTCCGGATAAAACTACTCTTATCCCTTCCTGGCTTGCTGCAAATCTGATAGCATAGCTTGCATTTGAAAGCTTTGATGGCATTTCATCGTATACCTTCTGTGCCTCATCAGGAAGCTTTACAAGACTTCCGCCCTTTACAGGCTCCATAACGATAACAGGTTTTCCATGTTTTCTGCACACTTCAAGGCACTTGCGGCTCTGTACCGATGCATCCTCATAATCTACATAGTTGAACTGAATCTGTACGATTTCAACATCCGGATATGTAGTAAGAATTTTGTCCAAAACCTCCGACTTATCATGGAAAGAAAGACCTACATGTTTAATCTTGCCTTCCTTTTTAAGTTCAAAAGCAGTCTCATATGCTCTGCACTTTTTGAAATGTTCAAAGTTTGTAGCATTCTGCGCATGCATAAGATAAAAGTCAAAATACTCAACGCCGCAGGCATCAAGCTGACTTTGGAAGAATGGTCTTATATCTTCTTCCTTGTGGAAATATGGTTCCGTAAGTTTGTCAGTCAAAAGATACTTCTCTCTCGGATATCTGCCGGTAAGTGCCTCTTTAATTGCCAGCTCTGATTTGCCATCAATATATCCGTGAGCTGTGTCAAAATAGTTAAAGCCGTTATCAATAAAATAATCCGTCATTTCCTTGAACTGCTCAATATCAACTTCAGAGCCGTTCATAGGAAGTCTCATACAGCCAAAACCAAAAAATGTTTTTATCTGTGGAAAAGAATTGTCCATCGCTTGCCCTCCGAACAAAAATAAAACTGATTACTGCCTACCTTTTATAAAATTTTATCATATAGAATAATCCTTTTTGTATCTTTTTTTGTCATATTGTATATAAAAATACTAGACTTATGTGTATCCTTAATCATGGATTTTTGAATTTGATATTCTCTGTTTATACAATAAAACAGCCTCTCGCCGACATGGCGAGAGGCCTTGTTTTACGTAATTTCAAGCGCTCCTGCTGATATTAATTTTCCTGATTTTCTGTCAAATAGCAGTATGTCTTTTCCCTTGATATCAATGTTGGCATCCTGATCAATTCTGTAAATTGAATTACCAAATATAACACCGGTAAGAAGAAACTCCCCAACTCTAAGTTTAAGTGTTGATTCCATACCGGTAGGCATTGCTCCGTAAATCTTTGTTTTTATCCTGCCTTCAGGCTCAATGTCAATCGCTTCCGGCCTTATTCCAAGAACAAAGTCTTCATCTGTAATAACAGGTTCGTCCATAATACTCTCATCCTGCTCTTCTACTCTTTGAACATGATATTTGAACACTTCATCTTTGTTACTCTTTTCAACAGCACCTTTTTTCATAAGTCTTTGATGCTCGAATTCAAGCTTATCTGCATCCTCTTTTTCCCTTGCCTCTCTCCAATCGGAAAGAAGTACTTTTTCGTTTGGTACAAATTTAGCCTTGTGTTCTCCTAAAATATCAAGAACTATACTGCCATCTTCTGCCTGCTTGCCCTTCCCGTCAACGAAGTTCATTGATGGATTGCCAACGAAATCAGCTACGAACAGATTGGCCGGTCTGTTGTAAACATCCAGAGGGGCTGCGTACTGCTGAAGAACACCGTTGTTTACAAGACATATTCTGGTGGCAAGTGTCATAGCCTCCATCTGGTCATGTGTTACATACACGAAAGTACTTCCTGTTTCCACATGGAGTCTTTGGAGTTCATATCTCATCTCAAGACGAAGCTTGGCATCAAGGTTTGATAATGGCTCATCCATGAAAAGAACCTGCGGCTCAGGGGCAAGGGTTCTTGCTATGGCAACTCTCTGCTGCTGTCCTCCGGAAAGCTCTGCAGGATATCTGTCCATGAACATGCCTATCTTAACAATCCTTGAGCAGGCTCTTACTCTTGCATCTATTTCCTCTTTTGTAAGTTTTCTGTTTTCAAGAACGACCTTTCCGCCTTTTGTAACCTGGAACTTTTCATTAATATCTTTTTCTTCACTCCGGAGCTTCTTTTTTATATCTGAAAGCTTTGCTTCATATTCCATTACCTTCGCTTTTGCCAATGTGTCAGGCTCCTGTGCCAGATGAATCCCAAGTGCAAATAGCTCTTTTGCTGTATATATTGAAATGCTGTAATTATCAATAAGCTTTACATATGCTTTGTTCTCATCGGGTTTTCCATTTTTGTCACGGCACTCTTCCACGATTTCTTTTATCCTGGAACCATTCTGAAGTGCTCGTATCATATCTCCTGCTCTTTTTGCCTCAACATCTATAACCGGCATCTCTTCATGTATGTTCTTGAGTCCAAAAGCAATGTTCTCATATACCGTCATGTTTGGCCAAAGAGCATAGTTCTGGAAAAGAAATCCCACTCTTCGTTTATTGGCAGGAACATTTATCCCGGCATTTGAGTCAAATACGACTTTATCCCCAATTGTTATTCTGCCTTCTGTAGGAGTTTCAAGCCCTGCTATCATTCTGAGGATTGTTGTTTTTCCGCAACCTGAAGGTCCCAAAAGTGTGATAAAAGAATTATTTGGAATATTGAGACTCACGTTATCAACGCCAAAGAATTTACCCCAACGCTTTGTAATATTTTCTAAAACTATTTCTGGCATGATCACTTTCCTCCTATGCCGCTGTCAAGACTTGCGCCTGTAAGCTTGTTTACTAATGTGTTGAATACAAGAATCGTTACGATAAGGATGAGGTTTATGGCACTTGAGAATGCATAAAGTCCCATTTCATCAAAGTAGTCAAGGGTTGTTGAAAGAATGAATCCCTGTGTGCAAAGAAGAAGGAACAACGACAATTCACGAAGACAAGTCATAAATGGAAGAAGATATCCGCTTATGATCGATGACTTCTGAATAGGAATGATGATCCTTGTCATTCTCTTTATCCACGGTGTATTCATGATAATTGCCGCCTCTTCAAGCTCATTGCTGATCTGAAGCATTGAGTTAAGTGAGCTTCTTGATGCAAATGGTATGTATTTTACTACTCCTGCAATTATCAGCAGTGTATACGTATTAAACAGATTGATGTGCTCGTTGGAGAAAAGGATAAAAAACGCTGCTCCAACGGCAATTGAAGGCATAAGGTAAGGCAAAAATGCTACGTTGTTAACGTAGTTTGCCCACTTATTTCTTCTCTTTTTAGCAACGGCATAACCTATGAGGGTTCCGATTGTTCCTGCAATAAGAGCACATACGGTTGCAAGGAAAAGTGTACCAAAGAATGCATGCCATATGGTCTTGTTGTAGAGAATTCCGGCCTGTCCGTACATACCGTTTTCTGTAATATTTTCATTGGTTACCCACCACTTTGTTGTAAGATGCGCCAGATTTCCTGTATAAAGGAAGCTGTAATCTCCGGGATTTGGAAGAAATGTCTCCAGTGCAAAAAGAACTATCGGCCAAATACTTGTAAAAAATGTGATTACTATAAAGATTATTCCAACAAGATATTTTCCTACCTTGCCGATTGTCAGTTTTGTCAGCTGGCCAGACTTACCTGTAACTGTGGTGTAATTTTTCTGCTCTTTAAGCTCATCTGGTTAAGTCCCAGAATGAGCACACCGAATATCATCATGATAATAGCAAGAATGCTGGCTTCACCGGTGTATTTACTATTCATGGAAATGTATTTGGTTGAAAGAGTTGTAAGACTTAAGTAATGAGGAACAGGATAACTCCCCATTGCACTTCCAAATACTAAAAGTATTGTTGAAAGAATCGCGGGCTTGATCATTGGAAGTGTTACCTTGAACATGATCTTCCATTTCGGAGTATCCAGGATTGTTGCTGCTTCCTCCAGATTGGCATCCATATTTTTGAATATTCCACCGATGAGAATATATGCAAATGGTGCATAGTGAAGTCCCAAAACTACGGCACTTGGGAATACGCCCTGACACCACCAGTGCGGGAAATATACATGGAATAGAGCCGCCAGAAGACCGTCTGATGTTCCGGTTATTTTATTAGAATAAAACATATGCTGCCATACAACCGCCAGTGTCCACTGGGGCATTATGTATGGGAATATAAAGATTGAGCTTAAATACTTTTTAAATTTCATATCTGTTCTGGTGACCAGAAATGCGAAAAGTCCTCCGAACAGAATAGATATAAAACATGTTAATACGGATAATATTATCGTATTTAAAAGTGGTTTCCAAAGGTTGGTTACTGCAAGTCTGCTTGTGAAAAGATCAATATAGTTTACTAATGTATATCCCTTCGTTCTTCCTGTCAGATGCTGATCGATTGTTCCGGGATGTATTGCAAATGTATCTTTTATAATTGCAACGATAGGTGCAACAGTACTAAAAGTAAGAACAATCCCAAACAGCAAAAGTATTATGTTCTGAGGTTGGGAAAACCATGTCTTTACCTTATTTTTAAATATCGCACTTTTGTCTGGTTTTGCGATTGCCTCCATTTTAAGTGTTCCTTTCTCAATTTGCCATGATATGGTAACAATGCAAGGCTCGAAACAATCCGTATTATCTCTTTTTATGCTTGAATCACGATATACGAATTGTTCCGCAGTGCCTTTGCAATCCTATCATTCTTATTCGCCCGGTGTGTAGTGATCAAGAACGTCGATCCAGCTTCCTACCGTAAATGAAACATCTGAGCAATATACAGGATCCTCAAGAACAAGTTCTCCCGTTGTTGTCCACCAGTCATATCCTCTGTCATTCTTTGCCGGGAACTCATCTCCGCCACCCTGTGAATGCTGGAATTTCTCTTCTATTTCTTTTGCTACATCAGGATTCGATGAATATCCACCCATATCTTTGCCCCATGCCTCAAATCCTGCCTCTGTACATGTCATATATGCGATGAATGCGCAGGCTGTCCATGGAAGTGGGCTGTTCTTTGTAAGGAAGAGGTAGTGGCAATATCCATATCCGCCAATTCCTGTATAGCCATCCTGATATGCTGCTACGTTAATATTGTTAACTGATACTGAAGCCGACTCTTCAACAGAACGAAGTTTTGAATAAACCAAAAGTCCGGACTGATCTGTAGCAGAAGCATCTACAAGTGTGTTACAGATAGGTCCGTCGTCTGTCTGTTCGTTGTAGTTGTTCACCCAAAGCTTGATCCAGGCAAGTGCATATGCACCGTTTGCTCCAAGTCCAAGGTCACTGGCATCAGTCTGCATCTGCTGAATTACCGGTTCAAAATATGCCTTCTTTGTATCATCAAGCTTGTCATATGCTTCTTTAAGCCATGTTGCATACTTGTCTTCTGTAAGCATCATAAGGAAGTTCTTTCCTACGATTTCAGAATCAACACCCATGAAAAGAGGATGTGAACCTTCATATACGAAGTCCCAGCAGTTGTCATAAGTTGCGCTGCCTGTATTGTTGTACATGAATACTTTGTTTAGTGTCTGAAGAGGGAGGAATCCTGTATATGCATCAGCAGTAGTTCCGTTAGCATCTGCCCATTCCTTAGGAACAAATGTCTTTAAGATATCTGTATCAACCATCTTTGTCTGAATCTGATTGCCATCCTGAATAAGAGTCATTGCAAATGTGCCTTCACTCTTAAGGGAATCAGATGTAAGCTGCTCAAAGATTTTGTTGTTCTTGGGTTGCTGCCATTCAAATTCCATTGAATATGACGGATCAATAGACTGTAAATACTCAATGAATACCGGAAGTGCTGATTTTCCGCGGCTACTGTTACCAACCCCATAGAATGTCTTGCCATTTGACTCTTCAATAGCCTTTGCTGCAAGCTCTTCCATTGTCATTGTTTCGGCTTCAGCAATGATTGCATCAATTCCCGTAAGCTCTGCTGCAGGTTCTGCATTGGTCTCAGCCGGTTTAGCTTCTTCTGTCTGAGTAGTTGTTTCACCGGATGACTGTGAATCTGTTGCTGCAGTTTCAGATGTTCCCGATGCTGCACTTCCGCAGCCTGCAAGAGCAGAAACTACCATTGTGAACGTTAAAATTGTTGATAATACCTTCTTTTTCACTTCTTTTCCTCCTAGTATAGTAATGATGTAGTCATTAAGGACTACAGTTAATAGTTTCTATTTCCAAATCTAAGTAATGATTGAAGGGAGGATTCCCCTCTCATCAGATATCATCAAGGAGCTTTACTAACAGTTATACATGTCT
>NZ_JAGBLU010000124.1 GCF_017635265.1 Butyrivibrio sp. | reverse complement strand
TTTTTTGTTAGTATTCTAATCAGAAGATGCGATTACACATCTATTGGAGTTTCGCCTCCATTAAGTGCGAACGATTATATTGGGGTTTCACTCCCACTAAATGTGAGCGATTATATTAGGGTTTCACCCCTACAAGTGTGAGCGAATGTAATCAATTAGAGCAAGCTTGGCTTGCTCTAATTTAATGTATGGAGATATATGAAGATTTCTTTTTATTATGTTGACTCGGAATATGTAGAGTTTTTAAAGGATACGGAGATAAATGCCAGGGGATTTACCAGAGTCCCTAATGTAGAATATGCCAATCGCAGGAAATTTGTATATGGCGTAATCATGAAAATTGGCGATATCAATTATTATGTGCCAATCTCATCATATAAAAAAGCTCAGGAGGATAATATTCTCATCAAAATAGAGGATCATAAAAAGCAGGTTGTGCAAGGATCCATGAGATTTAACTACATGTTTCCGGTTCCAAAGAAATGTCTTGTTCCAGTAGATTTTAAGGACTCTCAGTTTACTGAAAAGGAGAAAGTAGTTCTCCAGAAAGAGTACAAGGCGTGCAAAAAGCTGTTGTCACAGGCGCAGAAAAGGGCAAATAAGACATATGAAAGAGTGTTGGCGGGTGAAAATGAGGAGCTGGTAAAGAACAGCTGTGATTTTTCACTGTTGGAAAAAGCATATCAGGATTATGTTTCAAAATTGAAAAAAGATGATGGGCAAGAAGTTTCGGAGAATAGCGCCATCATGGATAATAAAGCATTTGATTCAAAGAGAATAGCGGCTGGATATGCCAAGAGACCATGGCTTCACAAATCTGTGATAGAGCAGCTTAAGATGGATTGTGGTCTCCCACAGGGATATAAGTTTAAAAAGGGTCTTGATGTAGGCTGTGGTGCAGGGCTCTCAACCAAGGCACTAAGGCTCATATGTGACAAAGTAACTGGAACGGATATTGCAGAATCTATGGTTGAAGTATGTAATGATATTTATGGTGCTGATACTGCATATTCCTTTTACGTTGCAAAAGCGGAAGAAACAAAAATCCCTAATGAAAAATACGATATTGTAACGGCTGCCGGATGCATCAACTGGGTGGATGAAAAGAAGTTCATAAATAATATGGCTGAGGTTACGGCTGATAATGGGCTAATTGTAATCTATGATTTTGGAATCACTGACAGGATGCTGGGAAATGATGGTTATACCAGGTGGTACCGGGATGAGTATCTGCGCAGGTTTCCAAAGCCACCAAGAAAAGAAGACAAGTGGACTCAGTCTGATCTGATCGATGGCTTTGCAATGGAGAAGCAGACTGAATATAGCATGGAGTACAATTTTACCTTAGATGAATTTGTTGATTTCATGCTGATACAGTCAAATGTTAATGCCCAGATAGAAAGCGGAAGCGTCAGCTCTGATGATGTAAGAAAGTGGATGATGAAATCCCTTTCGCCGATTTTTGGTGATGGAGAGAGAACGCTTGTATTCTATGGATACAGCTGGTATGTAAGAAAATTGTAAAGTAGAAACAGGCATAATCGTATAAGGATAGGGCAGCAATAAAAATAGTTATCTGTAGTAGCGGATGGCTATTTTTTTTATATAAATATGTATACAGTGTCCAATTTGAACGTCATAAATCGTATTATAAGTAGAAGGCCTTCTAAAAGGAACAGAAAGCGAGACAGCATTACATGGAGGAAATGGAAGCAAGGCGGATAGTCGACAGCTATGCAGACATGATCTTGCGAATCAGTTCGGCGTATGTGAAAAGTAGGAGTGAGGCGCAGGATATATCTCAGACGGTATTTCTGAAGTACTTAACCGCAGGAAAAGAATTTGATAGTTACCAGGATGAAAAGGCATGGATCATAAGGTTTCTATTCATGCGACCTTACATCAGCGCGGTACAAGTATATCGTGGAGAGCGATAAAAAGCCGACTATAAATATTAAAGACACAAGTATAAATAACGTGATATTTGCGTTTCCAAGCTGTCTTTGATTCATGGCAAGGCCAAAAAGGGAGTAGGGGCTAAAATAGGGGATTCCTTTAGCAACAAATCCTACTCCGGACAGTCCGCCTATGAATCCAATTATTACAGGTACAACAAAGTTTCTGATGATCAGTGATATAAAAATCTGGAAGGCACATATAGAATAGATGCCGATAGTTCCCAAAAGAATCCAGCCTGGAAGTTCAGGGGGAATGCTACCATCAACGTGAGCTATAAGGCCAGAAATTACATAAAGAGCCATTATCCAGATTAGGGAAAGCGTTGTGATAAAGCATGTAACAACATATTTGCTTAATACAATTCTAAAAGGACTCTGGTGCGTCATAAGAAGATTCATGTTAGTGCCGGTGTGTTCGACTCTCCAGATACATCCTACAAAAATCCCGATGATAACTGATATAAAGAAATAGCAAATAAACAGAGTGTGCTGAGACCATAAAGAATACCAGCCTTCTGTCAGGATATCAATGTTTCCGAGATAGTTAAATGTTCCAATAATGGCTGCCAGTACAGGAACAACAAAAGTCTTTTCGAAACAGCTTAAGGAGGATAGCAGAATGCATAAGAACTCAAAGCTTTATGCCGCAATAAGTTACATCACATGGGTAGGATTTATCATTTCCCTTCTTCTGAGGGATAAGGACGATACACTTGTCAGAAGGC
>NZ_JAGBLU010000022.1 GCF_017635265.1 Butyrivibrio sp. | reverse complement strand
TTTCACTGTATTTCCTTTGCAAAAAGGTGTTAAAGCCTTAATTATTGGTCTGTTTTTTTTGGTAAAGTAGCAATAAAGTAAAGCTATAATCCAAATTCCCAGGAAGGTGAAATAATGTTGAAATATTGTTAGAAAATCGACATTGTTATCGTTGATAATCGGTTTCATTAAAATTTTAGAGATTACGAGAAGTCCCATCTGCCCGACAAACATCATCACAATTGTCACTATAAGCGGAATAAGAAAGAAATCATTCCATTTATACTGATCCGTGTGCAGGTTCTTAAAAAAGCTTTTCTGTTCGTTGCTTCTTTCTGCCATATTAAGGTCCTCTCTTTCAAGTGAATCATTCTATATATATAATATTAACATAATACCGTTAAAATATTAAGTGGAGGTGTGTGTTGCTTCAGGAAAATCAGACTATAAAAAGAGTAGACATGATACACTGTGCATTATGTGCCGATGCACCTTGTAATGATGCTTGTAATGAGATAGAACCATCAGACATCCTTAGAAGTATTTGGTTTAAGAACGAACAGACAGCAGCACAAAGAATGCCGGAAAAGAATCCATGTATTACCTGTGCGGCACCTTGCGAGAAATTATGTGTTCGCTCAGGGAAAGTAGAAATCAGAGATATTATGAATCGCATGTATTCTCAGGTAAAAAAAGAATGCGAAACGCCCATCCCAAATAGTGAAGATGCTCTGAAATGTGATATTTGCGGAATCCCTCTGGAGAATCCATTTCTTTTATCATCCTCTGTTGTGGCAAGCACCTATGAAATGTGTGCAAATGCATTTGAAGCAGGCTGGGCAGGCGTGTGCTTTAAGACAATATGCTCACTTGATATACACGAGGCATCTCCACGTTTTTCAGCGATTACCGGCAATGATGGTAGCATCGTCGGATTTAAAAATATAGAACAGCTTTCTGATCACAGTGTCGCTGAAAACATGGAAATCTTTAGAAGATTAAAGGAGAATTACCCTTCTAAATTTATACTTGCATCAATAATGGGGCAAAATGAAGATGAGTGGGGCGAGCTTGCACGACTTTGCGAGGAAAACGGAGCAGATGCCATAGAACTTAATTTTTCCTGTCCTAACATGGCAGAGGGCGGGCTTGGAAGTGACATTGGACAGGTCCCAGAGCTGGTGGAAAGATTTACCAGAGCAGCTAAAAATGCAACCAATATACCGGTTCTGGCAAAACTCACTCCCAATGTAGCTTCCATGAGTCCTGCAGCTGAGGCCGCTAAGAGAGGTGGAGCAGATGGCATAGCGGCAATTAATACTATTAAGTCTATAACAGGCTTAAATATTCATACCTACGTTGCAGCTCCAGCAGTTCATGGACATAGCGCTGTGGGAGGCTATAGTGGCAATGCAGTCAAGCCTATCGCTTTAAGATTTATATCAGAACTTGGACTGAATCCGGCTCTTAATGGAATGCATATTTCTGCCATGGGCGGCGTTGAGACCTGGCAGGATGCTTTGGAGTTCATGCTTTTGGGCGGAGAATCTGTGCAGGTCACTACCGCAGTAATGCAATATGGTTATAGAATCATAGACGACCTTAAAGCCGGGCTCAATATGTATCTTGCTGAGAAGGGCTATAGAAGCGTTAAAGAAGTTATAGGCCTTGGACTTGATACATTAAGTAGTACGACAGATACCCTTGAAAGGGATACAGTCGTATTCCCGAGATTTATCAAAGAACGATGTATTGGATGTGGAAGGTGCATGATTTCATGTAAAGACGGAGGGCATCAGGCAATTAAGCTTGATGAAAACAGACGTCCCGTACTTAACGGAAAAAAATGTGTTGGCTGTCACCTTTGCCTGCTGGTTTGTCCTCAAAAAGCAATCGCACCAGGTATAAAACGTGTTCATAGTTATCACTAATAGCAGCTCGAAACTAAAAAACAGGGAGGCTACCCTACGTGATTATTTTTCTTTGGAGAAAGTTATCATCCATAGCATTAGAAATATGAGACCAAAACCTGCAGCGTCATACACAGTAAACTTGCTTCCTAGCACAAAAGTTGAAAGTAGCGCTGCAGTTATTGGTTCTGCAAAGCTATAAAGAATTGCTTTTTGAGGACCAATTTTGGATACACCGCTTATATAGAGGGTGAATGCGCAGACATTTCCTACTATTACAACAAAAGCTATTCCAAACAAACCATAAATGTTTGGAACATAATGAATTGTCCATATTTTGAAAGCAAATCCCAAAAGTATGCCGCCAAATAAGAATGACCATCCTTGTGCAACGATGACAGGGATTTCTTTTGTTATCTTGGGAGCCAGAACGTTGTAGATCATTACGCAGAACGCACTGCCAACTCCAGCAATCAGCGCAGAAACCGGCATTGATAAATGTGCTATATCCCCATGAGTTGTCAAAAGAAATACACCTGAAATTGCAAGCGCAATAGATATGATTTCAGATATCTTTGGCCCTCTTTTTATATGAAGACAGGTAAAAAGAAGTATGAAAATTGGAGCCAGGTCCTGCATGATTGTTCCTATGGCAGCATTGGAGAGTTCGATAGTAAGGAAATACAGGAATTGGCAGGTACTTACGCCTAGTATTCCATAAACAAGCATCCAAAAAGACATTTCTTTTGTCTTCCAGGGCTTGATTACAGTGTCTTTATGCCTGATCATGCAATATGCAAGAATCAAAATTCCCGAAAGACCAAGTCTTATTGGTACAAGCCACCTACTGTCCATATTCTGGACGTCGAAGAGATACTGTCCCATTGTTCCTGACAGTCCCCAGCAAGCTGCTCCTAATATAGTAAAAAGAATTCCCTTTATATTATTGTTCATGGCATTAAATCATCTATTCTTTCATTTATAATAGCGCCTTGAAGAATGAAAGGCGCAGAGAATATAATAAAGAGAATAGCCAGAAAAGTAAAGAGCTGGAAAGGCCCACAATTTGTTTGAAGATATGAGATGCTAGAGCATAATGCGTAGAAATAGATTCATAGCACAAATATGTTAAATAAAATTGCACAAATCTGTTAAATGGAGTTTTAAGCAGCCTTGCGTGAATGTGAAGTAATTGCGTCAGGCTTACGTAAGATTACTCCGTGGAGCTTTTTCAATAACATTGCGGATGGAACACCCAGAGCAAATACTACGAGCACATACACCAAAACGTATTTAATATGGTGTGGTGAAGGCACTCCGCCGTCAAACTGCCAGCCAAATAACTCTACATAAAGGCCGTGGATAAGATAGAATTCCAAGGTTATTGTTCCCATGAACTTAAGGAATTTGTTTCCAAAAGCGACTTTCATATTTATAAGCAGAACAGTGAAGACAAATTCTGTTGTCAAAAATACCTGAGATAGAAGGCTTACCCTTCTTCTAAAAACAGTGTCGGGAGCTCCCCAGTTGTCTCCATAGTAACCAAATATATTACAGATAAATCCGGAATAAATATATAGCGGGTAAAAGAGCAGAAGTGCTGCAACAAGATATACCCAGTAGTGTTTTTTCAGGTGAGGGATTATCTTATCCTCAAATTTTGCAAAGATAATTCCTACAGGGAACAAGAATACGCAGTTGTACCACCATTCGCCCCTTATCCAATAGTCATTGTGGTCAATTCTGGTTCCAAGAAGCATGTAAAGAACCACAAATGCGGTGGTTGCGAGTACTGCAAGCCCATCTCTTTTTATGAATTTAAAAGAAAAATAGAAAGCCAGATAAAAGAACGGCAAAACTATTACATACCAGGTATTCGGATTGCAGAGCTGTATGCTTGTAAGGTAAAGAATTACCTGCTTGGCATCCATTTTTTCTCCGACAAGGAGTCTTGCAATAAAAAAGATCACCGTGGTTGTGTAAAGCGCCAGAACAACAGGCAGGATACGCTTTTTTATGAAGCCGTCAAGATAGTTTTCCTTGGTGTGATAGCTCTTGTAGACTCCATATCCGTTGAAAAAGAGAAATATAGATACCAAGAGATATCCAATAGGCACGAACATGTCAAGACCGTGAACTATGCGCGTCTGCGGCTGTATCCAGGACGCACAGGTTTTCTGCGCGATGTGATGGAGCATGATGCATATTGCCAGAAATCCCTGAATGGCCTTTGTCTGCTCCAGAGACAGAAAACCATCGTTGAATCTTTTTCCTGAAAATTTTGCTCCCCATAGCAAAATAACAGGTAGTGCTACGTAAACTAAGTAAATTGCTTGTTTCATACTATACCTCCAGTAATAAATACTAACCCCACTTAATAGTAGTCTTTTGTCAAAAATCCCGCTAATCAGATGTATTTATGCACTGTTCATAAATTGCGATTTTAATGGACCATGGGGACAAATATTCTGTTACAATAAAATATATATATTATCGCTATTACAAACATGTAACAAATGGACAAGACAAAAGAACCGTCCCAATGTCATTTAGATAAGAGTCCCCCTGATTCACATTTAATTAAATAGTATCTTCAAGCAGAGGTGTAAAAGCCTCTGTTTTTTTGCGTTTTTTCTAAAAAAGTGCTTGACAAAGTAGTCAAAAAATGTTGCGC
>NZ_JAGBLU010000123.1 GCF_017635265.1 Butyrivibrio sp. | reverse complement strand
TTTCAAATTTATCTTGGCAATCTGCATAGATATCAGCCAAAGAAAGCTGTTTATATGGTATCATATATATCAGAATAACTCCTTTCTTGGTATTGGTCAGTGGTTTCTCGTCAATTCTATTGTACCATATCCGGTGAGGGGTTATTCATTTTTTATAGAGCAAAAGTGCCGTATTTATGCAGCTTTTGGCGTTTCACAAACGCCTAAATAATATATATGAAAAAGGGGAATAAGAAAATGGGATATGGAAGTTATTCAGCATCAGATTGGGCTAAACTAAAAAACAGCAGAAATTTGTCAAGAAACCAGAGCGTAGAAGAGGTTTTTACAAAAAAGCAATGTGATCCTAAATATGATCCAAAATATATAGGAACAAGAGAGTGTTTTGATTCAGAAGATCATCCAAATACAACACCTATCGTTGTTGGCCTTGATGTCACTGGGTCTATGGGATATCTGGCAGTTGAAGTTGCTACAAACGCTTTAAATGAGCTTATCACAAAATTGTACTCTACAGGAGCTGTAGAAGATCCGGCTTTAATGTGCGCAGCATACGGTGATTATCTGGACAATTCACCACTTCAGGTTACTCAGTTTGAATCTGATATCCGTATTGCGCAGCAGCTTTTGGATATTTATTTTGAAAACAATGGCAATGGCGAAGTAGTACCTACATGCCTTTGGGAGTTCCTTGCCCATCATACAAACATTGATGCCATCAATAAGAGAAATGAAAAGGGATTCCTTTTTACAATCGGTGACAAGGCAAGAATAAGAAAAGATTATGTAAATGAAACTATTAAAAGAGTTATTGGTGATAGAACCGGATATGTTTCCAGGGAAGCGGTACTTGCTGAAGTACAGAAAAAGTTTAATGTATTTCACATTATGATTGACCACGGAAACATAGAAAATCAGGAGCTTTTGGCGGGGCACACGATCATTATTGAAAGGCAGCATATCGGCAATATTCCTGAAATAATCATCAGCACAATTCAGTTGCAGAAAGGTAAAAAGCTTGACGAAGTGTTGGAACAGTGGGAGGAGCTTGACAGACCTTCTATAAGTGCTGCGCTTTCAAGGCTTTCCTTTGCAGATAACGGAATAAGTTTATGAAAACAATTGCTGTCATTGGTAAAAACTTTGGAGATGAAGGTAAAGGGCTTGTCTGCGCCTCGTTTGCTCAAAGCAATAAAAGAACTCTTATCATAAAGCATAATGGCGGAGGACAAGCCGGGCATACCGTTGAAGATAAGAGCGGCAAAAGGTTTATTCATCACCAGATAGGATCAGGGGCAGAATTCGGCGCAGATACGCTACTTGCGGATACGTTTTTGGTAGACTTGTATCAGCTTGGCAATGAATTAAAAGAGTTTGAGGCTGTTTATGGTTTTACTCCGAAGATTTACGCCGAAAATGGCACAAGGATTACAATTATAGATGATGTGCTTCGAAATATGTTCATCGAATCTGCCAGAGGGAAAAATCGTCACGGCAGCTGCGGAATGGGAATCAATGAATGTCTGAACAGGCATGAAAATGGACTTGTTCTTACAGTTGCTGATGTTTGTGATAAGTCTCTAAAAGAGCTGTTTGATATACTGGTCGATTTTAGAGAAAAATATGGTCAGAGAGATCTTGACTCTATATGTGACCTGTTTGAACGCAACAATCCTGGAAGAAGAGCGGATTATTATGATATGCTCACAAACAGTGACGCCCTTGCAAATTTTGCAGAGAGCATAAAGGAGACGGTGAAGCACATTGAAATAATAGATGCTTCTTCTGATTTCCTGCTTGGCTATAAACAGGTTGTTTTTGAGACGGGACAGGGGCTTTTGCTTGATAATGACTACAAAAAGTTTGCTCCGTACCTTACACCGTCAAAGACAGGTCTTTGGAATATAGCATCTTTTATTGATGAAAGAAATTTGAAACTTGATAGAGCGGTTTATGTTACCAGATCTTATGTTACAAGGCATGGTAACGGACCACTTCCGGGAGAGTGTGACAGAAATGAATTTCCCGAAGTAACCATGGACCTTACCAACATAGATAATGAGTGGCAGGGCTCTATCAGATACGCAAGGCATCAGGATATTGAAGACTTTGTACTACCTGTAAAAGATGATTATAGAAGCGTAGGGCAGTTTAGAAGCGTGAAAGAAACGGAGCTTTCTATCTTTATTACACATCTTAATGAAACTGACGGCTCCATTTATTTTAAGGATGAAGAGATTCCTTTTGATAAGCTAAAAGATATTCTGAAAACTAAATATGGCTTTTCCAATGTATGTGGCTTTTGGGAAAGATACTAAAATACAACTTAGAGGCAGTGGAAGAGAATGGGATTATTCACAACTTCATTCTCAATTTGTTACGCTGTAGATTAGAGAGAGGATTCTGATGTTTGCAATTAGCATGCATCAGAATCCTCTCTCTTTGTATATGCGTAAGTGATTGGCAACGTCCGCCACCATTGACTGAACCTGAGGAAAACACCTTGGTCTGCGAGCCGACGGTGAGGATGATGGGAACAGTAATTAGATTTGCGCACCGTCGGATTCAGAATTGTAGCGTTTCCCTCAGAACCCGTCAACGGCAAGCACCTGCGGTGTGGCTGGTTACAAGAGCCTCGGGCTCTGAATCCGAGAACAGTATGGAAGGCTACTTTCAAGGCTCCATGGACGCAGCTTTCGAATGCTGCATACAAAGCGTTAAAGCGTTGTTTTGATATATAGCTTGCTTTAAATAGGTCGTTCACCCGCAATAAAACGTAATTTGGGCATATTTCCTGTTTTACAAGATTACCACATCCCTCGCCAATGTTTTTGACTTGCGATTTTTGGTATATACGGCATTTTTGAAGTTTACACATCCTTTTATAAATGATTGATTGTCTCGAATCACTTATTCAATGGATGTGGCAATCCATTTTTTCTCGTATATGCCCAATTTCACTTCCTAAAAATAACTGTCGATGGATGTGTTAACTTAAAAAATATGACTATATACCCAATTCGCTTTGATAATCCAAATTTTACCCGAGAAAAAGTAGAAAGCCAGGGTAAGAAAAGAAATAATCAATATTTTACCCGAGGAAAAGTAGAAAGACAGGGTAAGAAATGAAATAATCAATATTTTACCCGAGAAAAAGTAGAAAGACAGGGTAAGAAAAGAAATAATCAATATTTTACCCGAGGAAAAGTAGAAAGTCAGGGTAAAAAATGAAATAATCAATATTTTACCCGAGGAAAAGTAGAAAGCCAGGGTAAGAAAAGAAATAATCAATATTTTACCCGAGAAAAAGTAGAAAGCCAGGGTAAGAAATGAAATAATCAATATTTTACCCGAGGAAAAGTAGAAAGCCAGGGTAAGAAACGTAATAATCATTATCTTACCCAAAGAAAACCAGAAAGATAGGGGAAGAAATGTAATATATATTTTTTTCCCAAGTTACCTGTTAAAATGGTGCTGAGAATAAAGAATAGCCGTATATGCCAAAACTAGCATTGTCGTACCCTTTA
>NZ_JAGBLU010000122.1 GCF_017635265.1 Butyrivibrio sp. | reverse complement strand
TCCGACTTTTTGGCTATTATAGCCCCAAATGTGGATAAAATCCACTATTTTTAGAATAAGTAAAATCCACCCTGTGGAATTTACTTCTACAAGGTGGAAATTAGTTTTACAAAGTGGAATTAACTTTTACAATTGACCAATTCAGTATTTTCCCTTAATTTTAAGAAATTAAATATCCAATTTTACATTGATTTCTTCTTCTGCCTGTGCCTTGAATTCTTCAACCTGCACAGCTCCTATCGTTGGAAGCTCCTCAAGGCTCCTTACTCCAAAACTTCTAAGGAACTCTTCTGTTGTTCCAAATAATAAAGGTCTTCCCGGAGCATCAAGTCTTCCAAGTTCCTGCACAAGTCCAAACTCCACAAGTCTGTTAACAGCATGATCACTGTTAACTCCACGGATTTTTTCCACTTCAAGTCTTGTTATAGGCTGTTTATAAGCAATTATCGAAAGTGTTTCCATCAAAGAATCCGTAAGGACTGCCTTTTTAGGAGTTTTAGCAATTTTTACCAGATACTCATACATTTCTTTCTTGGTACAAAGCTGAACAGAACTTTCAAGTTCTATAATACCTATTCCACTGTCCTGTTTTTCATATTTTTCTTTGAGATACTGTATATACTTTTTAACTTCTTTAGATTCAGTTTCCATTGCCTTTGCCAAAGCATTTATCTCCACCGAATCACCCATTGTAAAAAGAATAGCCTCTACTATTCCTGCGCCTTCTTCTTTTGTCATTGTATCAGCTTGCCTTTCTGGAAGTAATTATTATATCTGCAAATGTCCCATCCTGCCGGATTTCTATTTCTCCTAGTTTCATTTCCTCAAGAACAATAAGGAACGTAACTATGATTTCTGTTTTATTGTGCTGTTTTTCCAAAAGCTGCCTGAAGCTAAAACTTTTGTGTTCTCTTATATAAGCTTTGATATACAGAGTTTTGGCATCCATATCCACAGTTTCTTTTTCAATATTTCCGAATTTACTACGGATAGGATCCACCTTATCCTCCTGCCTCTTAAGCAGTTCCTGAAAAATCTCATTCAGCTTCGATAATGTTGCATCGCCTATAAGATTGCTAAAATCAATCGGTGCCTCATACTCTTTAACTTCTTTGGGGATATTTTTTTGCCTGTACCATGAAAGCCCCGCATCCATCTGTCTGTCTTTAAGCTCATAAGCCATATACTTATACATCTTGTACTCAAGAAGTTTTTCGACAAGTTCTGCTCTTGGGTCCTCTTCTTCCCCATCCTCATTGACTTCCTTCGGAAGAAGCATTTTACACTTAATATCAATGAGTGTAGCAGCCATTACCAAAAATTCGCTGGTAACCTCCATATCCTCTTTTTGCATAGCATTGATGTATTCCATATATTGCTCTGTAATGGTAACAATAGGAATATCATAGATATCTATCTGGTTCTTATCTATCAGATGCATCAAAAGATCCATAGGACCTTCGAACACCTGTAGCTTTATTTCAAGTGACATAATATCTCCTCATAAAAACTTTCCATGCCAAATATATCAGGCTTTGCCTGCAACATTTATCACACAGACTTCACCGGGATTTAGGAATCTTACATGTATAGTGTGTGTTCCAAGCCCTCTTCCAAGTATCATAGTCTTATTATCTTTTTTATATAGCCCACCATCATATTTAGGAAAAAGAGCTATTGATGGCGAAATTACTCCGCCCAGAATCGGTAATCTGATTATTCCACCGTGAACATGTCCGGACAAAGTAAGATCAGCCCCCCACTCCACATAGTTTTCAAAATATTGAGGATTGTGAGCAATAAGAAGCTGGAATCTGTTTTTTTCTTTTTCACCAATGTCACCGACAAGTCTGTCCAAATGATCTTGATCCATCTTCCTTTTTACAACTTTTCTGAAATACTCAAGATTAAGATCAAGACCTGTGATCCTTATATTCTTATCTTCTATACAAATTGAATCATTTTCCAAAAATACAACTCCCTCTTTGGAGAGTCTGCTCTTGTATCTGTCATAGAAATTCCCATACTCTTTTGTAAAAGATTTCACTTTATATTCATGATTGCCATTCCCATAAAAGACTTTATATCTGCCTGAAAGATTTCTGATAAGTTCGAATCCTGACTCGTACCTTATTTTTCCATCTTTTGCATGAGCAGTAAACATATCGCCGCCGCAAATTACCGCATCTGGAGCAATTTCATCAATAGTTTTGATTAGTTTCTCATTATTATCGCCATAAACATAGCCATGAAGATCCGATAAAAAAACAAACTTAAAATTGCCAATAACCTTATCAGATCTGATTTCATAGTTTCTGACCACAAAATTATGTGTATCATGGTAAATCACCAGAACACATAATATAACAAACAATAAAATCCCTATTAAAATATAAAGCATCATACCCAAACATCTTTCTTATGATTTTCAGACATACGATGTCTATTTTATCACAACAAAAAAGCCCTTGGCAAATGCCAAAGGCTTTTTATTAGATTTAGTTATATTTGCGCTTTCTTGCTGCTTCAGACTTTTTCTTGCGTCTAACGCTAGGCTTCTCGTAGTGTTCTCTCTTACGGATTTCCTGCTGGATACCAGCCTTTGCGCAACTTCTCTTAAAACGACGCAGTGCGCTATCCAAAGTCTCGTTTTCTTTTACTACTACAGTTGACATCTCTACTCTTACCCTCCCTTCAGTCCCTTCAAGTACATGACTGATTGGGTTATTTATTATGCTTATACTGAGCCCATTAGCTCACATAACATTTACAATTATATCACAAAAAGCAATGGCGTCAAGAATTATTTTACTTGATTTTCGAGAACTTTTTCAGCCTCAGCAAGTGCATCACTGATACCTGCAGGATTCTTGCCACCGGCCTGAGCCATATTAGGGCGTCCGCCACCGCCGCCACCAACTATAGGTGCAATAACTTTTATAAGATTTCCGGCATGAGCTCCTTTTGCAAGAGCTCCATCAGTAACCATTGTAATAAGATTTACTTTGCCATCAGCTTCGGAAATAAGAACAACAACGCCCTCTCCAAGCTTAGTCTTCATCTGATCTCCAAGATCTCTTAAGCCATTCATATCAACGCCTTTTACGGAAGTTGCAAGAAGCTTAACTCCGTTAATATCTTTAACCTGATCAGATACATCTCCAAGTGCTGCCTGAGCTTCCTTACTCTTAAGGGATTCATTCTCGCTTCTGAGAGCCTTAAGCTCTTCCTGAAGCTTTTTAATATGCTCAGCAAGATCAGAAGCATTAGCTTTCACAAGCTTAGCAGATGCATTAAGTGTCTGCTCAACATTAAGATAATAGTCTCTTGCATTGCTACCTGTAAGAGCCTCAATACGACGAACACCTGCAGCAACACCGCTCTCTGCTACGATCTTGAAAAGACCGATATGGCTTGTATTAGATACATGTGTACCACCACAAAGTTCAATAGAGAAGTCTCCCATATTTACAACTCTTACTGTATCGCCATATTTCTCACCAAACAGAGCCATAGCTCCTGTCTTCTTGGCTTCTTCCAAAGTCATTTCCTTTGTAACAACAGGAAGTGCTTCCAAAATTTTGGCATTAACTATATCTTCAACTTTCTTGATCTCTTCAGCAGTCATAGCCTGATGATAACTAAAGTCAAATCTTGTCTTGTCAGGATCCTGATAAGAACCGGCCTGCTCAACGCCATCGCCCAGAACTTCCTGAAGAGCTTTCTGAAGAAGATGTGTAGCTGAATGGTTTCTGCATGTTTTAGCTCTGTTTTCAGCGTCAACATCCAAAGTTACCTTGTCAGATACCTTAAAGCTTCCCTTTACAACAGTTCCAACATGAGCTGTTCTTCCACCGGCAACTTTAACAGTTTCTGATACTTTGAACTTAGCTCCATCTTTTCCTGTTATCTCACCGATATCTCCAACCTGGCCACCCATTGTGCCATAGAAGGATGTCTTATCAGTAATGATTGTTCCCTGCTGTCCCTCCAAAAGGCTGTCTGTAAGTGCCTCTGCACCTGCCATAGCAACAATACTGCCTTCGCATGAAAGAGAATCATATCCTACAAATTCACACTTAATATCCTCTGCAAGTTCATCGAATAAGCCTGCGCCTGTTGTAAGATTTGCAGCGAAATTCTGATTGTCTCTGGCTTTCTGTTTCTGCTCTTCCATTGCAGCGGCAAAGCCCTTCTCATCAACAGTAAAGCCCTCTTCCTCTGCAAGCTCTACAGTAAGCTCTACAGGGAATCCAAATGTATCATAAAGGAAGAATGCATCTTTTCCTTCGATTACTTTCTTTCCTTCAGAAGTTGTCTTATCAAGGATCTTCTTGAACTCTTTCATATCATTTTCAAGAGTAGACTCAAAACGGTCGATCTCTCTTCCAAGTTCCTGAAGAACAAAGCTACGGTTCTTAACAAGATTCTCATAGCTCTCAGAATACTCATCAAGATAAATTGAAGCTACTCCAAGAATATGTTCTTTCTTAAGTCCAAGAGCTCTTGCATGTCTGACTGCACGACGGATAAGTCTTCTAAGTATATATCCGGCGCCTGTGTTAGAAGGTAAAAGCTTAGCTTCGTCACCAATGAGCATAACAGAAGTACGTGTGTGATCAGCGAGAATTCTCATTGATCTTGTGCTCTTCTCATCAGTGTCATATTTAATTCCGCTCTCTTTTTCGATATATGCAATAACAGGTGCATGAAGATCAATTTTATAAACATCATCTGTTCCGTTAAGGAAAGCCAGAATACGCTCAAGTCCCCAACCTGTATCAACGTTCTTCTGAGCAAGTGGTGTAAGATGACCATCATGATGTTTCTCATACTGCATAAATACATCATTACCGATTTCTGTATACTTGCCGCAATGACATCCCGGGCCACAATCAGGGCCGCAATCAGGAATATCTTTTACATAGAACATTTCACTGTCAGGGCCACATGGTCCGTATTCAAGTCCCCACCAGTTGTCCTCTGCAGGGAGATAATAGATGTTCTCGGGTTTAAATCCTGACTCAATACGATACTTTGCGCCTTCTTCATCTCTTGGTGCATTCTCATCACCTGCAAAAACAGTAGCTGCAAGATGATCGGCATCAAAGCCAAAGAGCTCTGTTAAAAGTTCAAAGCTCCACTGACAACGTTCTTTCTTGAAGTAATCTCCAAGAGACCAGCTTCCCATCATTTCAAAGAAAGTACCATGACTCTTATCACCTACAGAATCAATGTCGTTGGTACGAACACATCCCTGAACATTACAAAGCCTTGTTCCAAGCGGATGCTTTTTGCCTAAAAGATAAGGCATAAGAGGCTGCATACCTGCAACATTGAACATAACGCCTGTTGAGCCATCAGATACAAGAGAAACCGCGCCACAATCCACATGACCTCTTTTAATATAAAAATCCTTCCAAGCTTTTCTAAGCTCGTTAGCAGTATATTGTTTCATAATTAAACTAACTCCTTAAAATGTAAACTTATCAGCAAAGTAAGAATCAAGTTCGTCGATGGCAATTCTCTCCTGCTCCATGCTGTCTCTGAATCTTACTGTAACCTTGTGGTCTTCTTCTGAATCAAAGTCATAAGTGATGCAGAATGGTGTACCAATCTCATCCTGACGACGATATCTCTTACCAATGTTTCCACGATCATCAAATTCACAATTATACTTCTTTGAAAGCTGAGCATAAATCTTTTCCGCACCTTCATTAAGCTTCTTGGAAAGTGGAAGCACTCCAATCTTAACAGGGGCAATTGCCGGATGGAAATGAAGAACTGTACGCATATCAGGCTTTTCCTCAGTTCCAATATTTTCCTCATCATATGCCTCGCAAAGGAAAGCAAGTGTTACTCTGTCAGCACCAAGTGAAGGCTCAACAACATATGGAATGTATTTTTCATTGGTTTCATCATCAAAGTATTCCATAGGCTCGCCGGATGTTTCCTGATGTCTTGTAAGGTCGTAATCTGTTCTTGAAGCAATCCCCCAAAGCTCGCCCCAATCTGTAAATGGGAATGCATATTCAATATCTGTTGTATGATCACTATAGAATGAAAGCTCTTCCGGATCATGGTCGCGAAGTCTGATGTGTTCCTTGTCAATTCCAAGAGAAATGAGCCATTCGTAACAGGTTTTTCTCCAGTACTCAAACCATTCTGTCTGAGTGCCGGGCTTGCAGAAGAACTCAAGTTCCATCTGCTCAAACTCTCTTGTTCTGAAAGTAAAGTTGCCGGGTGTAATCTCGTTTCTAAAGCTCTTACCTATCTGGCAGATTCCAAATGGAACCTTTTTACGTGAAGAACGCTGAACATTCTTAAAGTTAACGAAAATACCCTGTGCTGTCTCAGGACGAAGGTAAACTGTATCCTTAGCATCCTCTGTTACGCCCTGGAAAGTCTTGAACATAAGATTGAACTCTCTTATGCTTGTAAAATTGTGCTTACCGCATGTCGGGCATGGAACACTATGCTCTTTGATAAAGTTTTCCATATCCTCGTGGCTCCAGCCATCAACAGAACTCTCAAGAGTAATTCCGTTTTCAGAAGCAAAATCTTCTATGATCTTGTCTGCTCTAAATCTCTCATGGCATTCCTTACAATCCATAAGAGGATCAGAAAAGCCTCCTAAATGACCTGATGCAATCCATGTTTTAGGATTCATAAGAATTGCGCAATCAACGCCGACGTTGTAAGGATTCTCCTGTACAAACTTCTGCCACCATGCTTTTTTTACGTTATTCTTAAGCTCAACGCCAAGGTTACCATAATCCCAGGTGTTAGCAAGACCTCCATAAATCTCTGACCCCGGGTAAACAAAGCCTCTTCCCTTGGCCAATGCTATGATTTTTTCCATTGATTTTGCTTTTGCTTCCATGTTCCTCCCATCAATCACAAGCAAGTGATTCAATTAATTAAAAATATTTATTTTGAAAGAATGAGCTGTATTTCGTCATTTGTGGAAGAAGACAAAACAGCTTCCTTTTTTCCTTTAAGTGATACTCCGTTAGTAGTGTAAACTATATTATAAGGCGTAATAAAAACCGACTTATCTTTGGTTATGATAATATGATTGTTCTTATTATTTTCTACCGCTTCCAAGCTGACCTTAAGACCATTTTCATCAATAAGTTCAGAGGATATCTCATATCCCCTGTCCATTGCATCCTGAACAGTTCCGTAATAAAGAGTTGTATTATTAAAATCCTCATAGTCATCTGTAGTTTCAAAATTCAGGACCATTTTTACCATAGTTCCGTCAGAAATCTTATCAACTGAACCCAAAGTTATTTTTTCACTAAGTCTTTCAGAATTGAATAAAGCTATCTCATCTTCTGCCATCCTTGTTAGTTCAGAAATATCATAATACTCTTCGCCAAAGTCCTCGTAAATAGTATTGATTATCTTACCCTTTTTATCCAACGAAACTGTAGTAGTTTTTGTCTCATCCGCTCCACAGCCAAGTAAACAGGCTGCCATAATAAGGGCTATAAGAATTCCTGTATTTTTTTTCATCATAAACCCACTCATAGTTATCCTCAAAACAAACAAAGTAATTATATCCAAATAGTTTTTCTTTTTCAATAAGCATATTCTTACAATATATTAAGCATTTCGAGACTCTTTAATGGTCTGTCAATGCTCATATCAATGTATCTGTTTGATATTTGCTCAAGTTCTGATAAAACTTCTTTTGTCACATTAAATGTATAAAGCTTTTCAAGCGGACTTCTTACTATATAATCCATTGCATATTTGGTAGAGTCCAAAAGAGCTTCTTCTCCGGGGATTCCGGGATATTCGCCCTGACTTTTTAAAGCCCTGAGCTGAAATACGCTCCTTACAAGTCTGTTTGGAATTGAATTATTTAAAAGAGCTTTCAATGAAACATACAACAAATTTAACAGTTCTTTATCCTCATTGTTCTCACGGGTATAAAAATTAACTATCTCCAGAAAAAAAGAGCCATAGCAGGCACTTTCGAAATTCTGTCTGAATCCCTCAAAATAATTATCTATACTGGTTTCAATAATTGTATAGGAATTCCTTCCCTCGTAAAGCTTAAAAGTACCAAAGCTAAAGGGTTCAACATTGCCCGAAAGCTTATTTCCGGGCTTTCGGGCATTTCTTGCAAAAGCAGTGATCTTGCCTCTTTCGGCAGTAAAAATTGTTGCCACAAGGTCATAATCCCCTACGGGTGAATGCTTTATTATTATTCCGCGTACATTGACCAGTTCTTCCATAAAAATCCTTACTTTTTAAAGCTATTCACATCATATCCAAAACTCTTCATCTGAGTCTTGTCATCTCTCCAGTCTTTTCTGACTTTAACCCATATCTGAAGATTAACCTGACACTGCAAGAGATCCTCAATATCTTTTCTGGCCGCAGTGCCGATCTTTTTGAGCATTGCTCCGCCCTTGCCGATAACAATTCCCTTATGTGAATCTTTTTCGCAAATAATAGTTGCATCTATATCCATAATCCCGCCTGATGAATCAACGGCTGCATTTTTAAGCATTGCGTCAAGATCTAAAGCTGATTGTTTCGGAGGATGATAATGCCTTTTTTTCTTGGGCTTTTCCTCTTCGATCTTTTTCTCACGGGCTTTCATACTCTCAATAGTAACTGCTATACCGTGAGGAACTTCATCCTTTAATAGCCTGAGTGCTTTTTCCCTTATTATCTCAGCTACAATATCGCGCTCCGGCTGATCGGTTATGGTATCCTCATCATAAAAAGGAGGTCCTGCAGGCAGAAACTCTTTTATTGCATTCATTACTCCATCGATGTTCTGACCTTTGAGAGCTGATACGTGAACTATCTTTGAAAATTCCATTTCGTTCTTGTAGGCGTTTTCAAAAATTTCAAGCTTATCCGCCTGTACTGTGTCAACTTTATTTATAACCAGAATTACCGGCTTTTTTAAAGTCTTAAGTTCCTCTATGATTGACTTTTCAACCGCTCCGATATAAGTACTTGGTTCTACAAGCCAAAGCACCATATCCACTTCCTCAATGGCGCTTTTTGCAACCTTGGACATATACTCGCCGAGAGCATTTTTAGTTTCATTGATTCCCGGAGTATCCAAAAAAATCATTTGGCTCTCTTCATCTGTATAAACAGTCATTATCCTGTTTCTTGTAGTCTGCGGCTTATTGGATGTTATTGCTATCTTCTGTCCGATAAGATGGTTCATAAGAGTGGACTTACCTACGTTCGGACGACCGATTAAGGTTATAAAACCTGTTTTAAAACTATTACTTATTTCCATTATTATTTCCTTGTGTATTTACCTGCCCTGCCGTAGGCTGAACCTGTGGCTGTACCTGTCCTTGAGCCTGCATATATGCTCTCATTTTCATTTCGCGCTTCTTTTTTCTGGAAGACGCATATGCTCTGCAACCAAATACAGATGCCAGACATATAAGCAAAAGAATTATTATCTGAGGGATATGTATCACTATCCATATAAAGAGTTCAACCAATGCACTTATCACTTCTTTAAAGTTATAAACAAATCCTTCTGCTATTCTCTCGATTACGCTTTTTTTCTCGGCCGGTGTATACTGCTCAACTTCTGAAACATCCATATAAACCGTACTGTAATCAACTTTGTTATCATAGGTCCTTAGCTGTGATTCAATACTTTCAAGCTCATACCTTACATCAGAAAGTCTTTCCTCAACCTTTATAATGTCTTCAACTGTCTCAGCCTTTTCAAGTATCTCTAAAAGTCTTTGCTCCTCTGTCTTTAATGCTTTCTTCTTGCTTTCTATATCAACATACTGAAGTGTGACATCATCAACACTAACTGACTTGTTAGTAATGTTGGTTCCCTCTTCAACAGATTCTATAAAAAGATCAAGCTTATCAGCAGGAATTCTGATGGTGTAGCTGGCACTTCTGCTTTCTTTGTATGAGGAATAAGTGCTTCCGTTATAGATGCTGCTGTTCTCAATGTAACCACCAAGCTCCTTGGTCTTGTTCTCAACCTGTGCCATTGTCTTATCAAGATCTTCTGTTTCAGTACTTAAGTTTACGGTTGTAATGAGCTTTCTGTCTGACTTTTCCGGAACCTGAGCAGATTCACCCGGAGCCTCAACAGCCTCTGCATCCATGGTCTCATAAGCATTGTAGCCCTTAGCGTCATACGCAGACTCGGCTACTGATTCCTCTGCATAATTAGAGCCTGTATATCCGCTGCTTCCGCATGCGCAAAGACCTATTGTTGCTCCAATTGTAACCCCTAACAATAAAGCTTTAATGCTACCCTTTTTCATAACAAATCCCCCTTTTAGGCCTTTACAAGCTGCTCAACAACGTCAAACATTTCCCTGCTCTCATCAATCTTGTCTGTGGTTCCTATAACGCATACGCATTTATCTTCCATAAAAGCATCCACATACTTTGCCAGATCTCTGATCGTATTCTTTGTTGTTCCCAAAAGCTCATCACGGTTTTTCTGGATATTTTCCATTTTCGCCTTGCAAAGATATGCTGTAAGCCCATAAGTTCCTTTTCCTGAAGGCGTCTTTGGCGTATCAAGATCAGAAATCGCGCCGATAATATACTGCAGGATAACTCTGTCATCAGCCTCAAAATTTCTAAGGTATTCAGAAGCTTTCTCAAATACATCAATACTGTTCTTAAGATTGGGATCCCTGTATGTTACAAAAGCACTGTCACCATTTTTTGCATAGCTGCTCATGCATCCATAAGCTCCGCCTAAAACTCTTATGTTCTTCCAAAGATAATCATATCCCATCATTACCTTCAAAACTCTGAGAGCACCGCTATACTTTAGTCCCTTACTTGCAAAATTCCCCGCTCTGCATACATATTGAACCTGACCGGCAGTAACAAAAGCTTCATTCTTTTTCACAGTTTTTATCTGAAGCTGACCTTTATCACAGTTCTCTGTAAAAAGTGATTTAGAAAATCTAACGCTTTCTTCCGGAACATTTTCATATTCTTTTTCAGTTCCTGTTATATCCACGAGAAGATTCTCCGGTCTAAAGATCATTTGGCAAAGGCGCTTTAAGTGATCAGCAATTTCCCTGGCTCCCTCATCAGTCTCCACCTTTTGGGTTAATGCTTCAAGATTTCTAAAAAATCCAATTCCGCTTACCTGATCTGACACAGATGCAGCAGGTGAAATGTAGCTCATTGCACGAAGTGCTGCACTTTGATGCCCGGCAGAAGCAAGGTCTGACTTAAGTCTTGCATATTGCTCTCCAAATATTTCTCTAAGTCTCTTGGCATTGTCAAATTTTGTACATGTAATGATTTCTTTTACCAAATCAAAAGCATATGAAAGGTTATCGTGAAGTACCTTTACACTGATTTCAAATTCTGTTTCAAATCTCGTTACATCATCAGAATTAGTATAAGTACTGATGGCCCCACTGATTCCACCGGTTCTTATGTTGATCTCATTATACAGATCACCATATGTGAAATGCTCAGTATCCATCATGCCGAGAACCTTTTTAAGAACTGCAGCATAAGGAAGATCTTTTGCATCAATATTCTTAAGATCAAACACAAAAGTCAGATAATCAATTCCATTAGTGAATATGTCATGGAAAAGAATTTTTACTCCGTCTTTTTGTCTCTCTTCATATACAAACTTTTCTGCCTCTTTCTTAAGATCAGAAAGCTTAAGAAGAGGGATTTTCTTAAGATCCTCAGGATCATCCGGAGATTCCTGATATTCCTTTAATTCTCTTGTATCCTTTACAATTTTCTTGATTTCATCCGGAGATAAAGAAGCTTTATAATCCGCAAGTTTTTTGGCAAGCTCCTCTTCCTTTTTCTCTGTAAGTCCTTTTTCCGGCTCAAGCAAAAGGACCGTGCTGTGATTATTGTCTAAAAGATATTTCTCAATAAGTTTCTCAAAATAATCACCCTCAGCTTCCTTCTTTAATTCAGCAAAGGTATCATTGGCTTCCACATGAATCCAAGGCATCTTGTCATCATAAAGCCAGCTGTCAAAAATCTGAAGTCCATATAAAAGTCCCTTTGGGAATCTTCCGAAATCAGCTTCTCTGTATTTAAACTCATCATAGCTAAGCCCTGCTAAAAGAGCTTTTTTATCAATACCGTTTTTTATCTGTTCCCTTAAAACTTCGTGAATGGTATTAACAAATTCATCTTTTTGAGCAGCATCGACATTCTTGGCTATAATTGAGAAAATAGGCTGCTTTATGCCATTGTCATACTCACTGTACACATCCTGTCCGATTCCCTTATCAATAAGAGCTTTCTTAATAGGGGCTCCGGGAGCTGAACAAAGCGCATAGTCCAAAATGTCAAAAGCAATATATGTCTTTCTGTCAAGGGTTGAGCCGACACTACAGTTATATGAAAGGTAAGTATTTTTTGTTTCACTGTCTGAATCTAATATTGAATACGGTTTATGTATTTCCTTTGGTGCATCAAACGGCTTCTGCAAACCTATTTCTGAATCCACCTCAAGATAGTCGAATTTGGACAGATATTCCCTATCAATGAAATCGAGCTTTTCAGCCATATCCATATTTCCATAAAGATAAATATAACTGTTGGAAGGATGATAATACTTTCTGTGAAAATCAAGATAATTCTCATATGTAAGTTCGTAGATATGGTCCGGATCTCCCCCTGACTCAATGCCATATGTAGTATCCGGATACAATGAATTCTGAATTTCTCTTGAAAGTACGTCATCTGCAGATGAAAAAGCACCCTTCATCTCATTATAAACAACACCGTTTATAGTAAGGTCAGAGTCTTCATCATCCATCTCGTAATGCCAGCCTTCCTGTTTAAATATCTTGTCCGTCTTATAAATGTTCGGATAAAAAACCGCATCAAGATATACGTGCATCAAATTTTGAAAATCCGCATCATTGCAGCTTGCAATAGGATACACAGTCTTATCGGGATAAGTCATAGCATTTAAAAAAGTATTAAGAGAACCCTTAACAAGTTCTACAAAAGGATCTTTTATGGGAAACTCTTTGGAGCCGCAAAGAACTGTATGCTCAATAATATGCGCTACACCGGTTGAATCCTTTGGAGGCGTTCTGAATCCAATGGAAAAAACCTTATTTTCTTCATTATTAGACAAAAGAGCTACTCTTGCCTTTGTCTTTTTATGGCTGAGAAGGAAGCTATCTGAATTAAGATCCTCAATTCTTCTCTTCTCAATAATCTCATATGCATCTAAATCTTCTATTCTCATAACTGTCCCTTCAAATTTATTTTAAAAATCGAAGTCATCGCCGGGAGTAAGAGGAATATCAAAATCATCCTTCAGGGCATTTTCAATCGCCTTGCGATCCAAAGAAATTGTTCCTTCAAACTTTGGCATCTTCATGCGTGGCGTCTGATCTCTTTCCTTAAGGTCAGCCTCCGTCTCCATAGGCAAAACCATTCCTTCGGGAACAAAGCGTTGCTTTTCTGTTTCATCCCCGCTTTCCACGATTTTTTCTTTCGATTCTTTAATCATTTCTTTATTTTCTTTGTTTTCTTTATTCTTTTTTACCAGTTCTTTTGCAATATCTTCAATGTCTTCTTTTGAAGATGATTCCTGTACTTTCTCCCCCTTCTCATCAGCATCAGACTCTGATATCTCTTCATTTACAGTTTCAGGACTCTGTTCATCAAAAGAGATCAAAAGCCCGTCATCTTCAGGGGAAATTGTAATAAGACATACAACGCATGCCAATACAAATCCGTAGAATATAGTGACCATAATCTGCGAATTCATCTGAGTCGCTCCCATAAAAGGAACAGTGACATAAATAATAAGCATCGACAAGAGCCAGGGTGAAACCCTGTCAATTTTCCTGTTTTTCCAAAATCCTATTATGATTCCGGACATTACAATAACCGTGATAAGATAAATAATCTTATAGTCTGTGTAGATCATAAACAGACTAAAGGTATTGAGATTCTTAAAATAATACGTTGCCCAGTTAACCAGCGTTTGCACTATATTAGCCGGTCCCTGTTCCTGAGCTATCATTCCAAAAAAGCCAAAAACACACCCAAATAAAACAAATCCTAATTTAAACAGTCCTTTTTTCAGGCTCTGTCCGATAATAAAAATAATTGACAAAACAAGCGGCGCAACGGTAAAAAAAGTACCGGCATCTGTATATCCCATAAAACCAATTACAGCGCCAACAAAAAAATACCAGACTATCCATGCATTAGAGGAATATTTTTCACGATATGTTCCGTTAAGAAGTAATGCAATTATAAACAGTTCTATAGAAAACATAGCATAGAACAGACTCTGGGTTCCAAGACTTGGCACTCTGAACATGTCTATAAATATGGGCATAAATGAAACATACGATGCAAAAACAATAGATGGCAACCTTCCAAGCAATATATTTACTGAAAGAGCTGCGAATAATATAAATAAACAATATGAGAATATCTCAAAGTAAAGCGCAACATTTATATCATTGCCGGTAAGATAAAGAATTCCTCTTAAAATTCCGGTATATATGATAGATAAAAGGTCGTTTTCAAAAGTAACCTCTGTTCCACCGATAACCGCATTCTGATAAAGAGAAAGCTTTCCGGTTACCTCAAGGACTTTGGATGAACTAACTTTCATTCTTACGATGAAAGCACTGATTACTATTATTCCTAAAAGCAGCCCATAAACAGTGTTACAAAAAATCTTTTTGGAAGCTATACCATTTATGGCGCCATCATATAATTTGCCAAAAAAAATCATCAGCACCGACATTAATAAAATGCCCAGAACTGTCAATACAGCTGTATAAATAATTCTTTTATCAGACGGAAAAAGTCCTAAAAAGAAGCTGGAACCTGCTACCATCACCACATCAAAAATAATAAATAAAGCCCAGATGCAATATGCCGGCCACATACGTTTCAGTTTCATTTTAGGACTCCCCCCGCCTGTCAATTATTCAAAAAAATTATTCGTCTGCTTCTTCCCAGTTGTGATAAACAGCCTGAACATCATCATCCTCATCAAGAAGATCAAGGATTCTCTGAAGATATTTGACTGTATCAGGATCTGTTACAGAAACATAATTCTGAGGAATCATAGTGACCTCAGCTGATACAGATTCAACATTTTCTTTTCCAAGTGCTTCTACTACCGGCTGAAAATTATCCGGAGAAGTGAGAATTTCAAAACTGTCCTCTTCCTCATTAAAATCATCCGCACCTGCATCTAAAACAAGCATCATCAGATCATCAGAAGACATCTTGCACTCTTCTTTATCAATAATGATCTGTCCTTTTTTATCGAACATATAAGATACGCAACCCGGTGTTCCAACATTACCGTTTCCCTTTGTAAACGCGCTCTTAACATTGGAAGCTGTTCTGTTCTGATTGTCTGTAAGTGCTTCTACGATGATGGCTGTTCCCCCCGGGCCATATCCTTCGTATGTAATATTCTTGTAATCAACTGCGCCATCAGCTCCGGAAGCTTTCTTGATGCCACGATCAATTGTATCGTTTGGCATGTTGTTAGCTTTAGCTTTAGCTATAACCTGTGCAAGCTTGAAGTTGTTTGCCGGATCCGGTCCGCCTTCCTTTACTGCAACGGCAATTTCTCTACCGATAATTGTAAAAATCTTACCCTTTGCTGCATCATTCTTTTCTTTTTTGTGTTTGATGTTAGCAAATTTTGAATGTCCTGACATAAAAACTTCCTTTCATAATAATTAAACTATTTTGCTATTTCTAATTCTTTTTCCGTTTCTGTGCTTTCTTCATCAGGAAGCTTGGTCATAAGAACACTTGCTATCATGTGATTCTGAACAGAAAGGATCTTGAAATTATAGCCTTCTACTGAGGTGTCAAAGTCCTCATCAGCCTCCGGAATCCTATCCAACTTGGAAATCAGATATCCGTTTAATGTTTCAAACTCAGATTTGTCAAAAGAAATCTCAAATTTTTTCTCAAGGACTTCCAGAGGCGTCATTCCATCAACGATAAACTCACCCTTGGTTTTGGTAGGCTTAATATAGTTCTCATCCTCATCATATTCATCAAGAATATTACCAACTATTTCCTCAAGAATATCTTCCATTGAAACAAGTCCGGCCGTCTGACCATATTCATCAATTATGATGACCATCTGAGTTTTTGATGATTGCATACTATGAAAAAGTGAATCAATATTTTTTGTTTCGGGAACAAATTTAGGCTGACGAAGAAGTCCCTTGATTTTTCTTATGGGTAGTTCTTCATCTGTCTCCTCCGAAAGCTTTTTCATTGCATCTCTTATATGCATAATACCAATAATGTGGTCTATGTCATCCAAATACACAGGGAATCGGCTATTGTTAGTCTCCATCATGAAGTTCACAGCCTCTTTAAGACTCATATTGGCATCAATTGCCACCATGGCATTTCTGTTTGTCATAATATCCTGAGCCTCTTTATCAGAAAACTCAAAAATATTGGAAATCATGTCAGCCTCAGACTCTTGGATTACTCCCTGCTCCTGTCCCTCTGTAACCATTGACTTTATCTCTTCTTCGGTCACATCAGAAAGACTTTCATCTCCACGCTCCCCAAACAGATACAATATAGCCTTATAAAATATGTTTATAAAAAAGGCCTCTATTACGGTAATTTCATCATTAAAGAACTTAAATACCCGAATATCTTTCCCGTCTTTTTCTATTTTCTCACCCTTAAAATGCCAAATAGCACGGAAAATAGAATGAAACAATATATCCAATAATAAAATAATAAAAACTACAATAAAAATGACAGAAGGCAAGCCTTCGTCCATAATCACCCCTCCTACTTAGGCAAAACACACATAATACCAAAATAAACTATATCACATTTTAGTTTTCTCTATCAAGCTTGTCAATTTCTGCCTTGATAGTATTGTCATAGATTCCATCCTTTTCTTTCTCAGACGACGGAAGTTCCTCATATGGGACCAGTAGATTGTGCTTTCTGATAGCATTATTTCTGGTCTTGTCATAAGACCAGTGATTTATCAGGTGGAATCTGCTCCATCTTATATGTTCGATTCTCCATGCATCTTCACTGTCATCATCCATAATCCCATCATTTTTAAGCTTCTTCTCAATCCAGTAATGATCTGCTCTCGCTATGCTGGAACTCTTTTTAAATCCATCAAGCTTTTTCCATTCTTCTTCCATCTCTTTTTCAAAATCAGAAGGAGCTGCTTTTCCGCTATATCTTAGAGAATAATCATAATTAAAGAGTTTGCCCTGTCTGTATAATTTCTCGCTCTTAACATTATCCTCAGTAAGAATATTCTCCATATCACCAAATACCATGATCTTATCTGATTCATAAATATCCGTGTAACTTATCTTTTCATCTGAATAACAATGGAGCTCAGCAAGAGGATTAACATAAAGGACCTTTTGGATAAAATCAATCTGGTCTTCTTTTTCAGTGTAGATAAGCCTGTCCATATCAGCAAGAATATCCATTTCCATATCCCATGGATTCTCATGAACAATGATTTTATCGTTATTCTCAGTGGAAAGATTCTTCAAAAAGTCTGCTTTTGAGCCTTCCATCCCCCAGAGATGATACTCAAAGGATTGCTTTAAGCTATAAAGATTATTCAGATAGCCATATTTAAAAATAGCAAAAGCTACATCACCTGAGCCAACTATAGCTATTTTATAGTTTTCATCCCTATGTTCGTATAGATTATTCTTTTTCCAATAGTCTCTGGCCATAAGATCATTAACATTAAAGAAATGCATCGCAGTATCAACAAGATTTCCCGCCTTGATAAGTGATGAATCAAGGCTGTTCATCATCATGTAAACATTCTTATGAGATAAAGCCTTGGCATTCTGGCTGACAAATCTTATACTTTCTGCATCATCTGAGAGCATAAGAATATGATTCTTTACTCTCTCAGGCTTTGAAAGTCCATCAACAACATAACCATGCTTCAAAGTACTTCCAAGCGCCCTTCCAAGTTCATTGTCTGTGTAAACTACTGTTGCATCCTTTGAAAACCTTGAAAAGAAATGCTCAATCTTGTAAAAAGCATATTTCACAAAGCTCAAAATAATTCCAGCTGTAACTACAACGGCAGCTATTTTAGCAAACAAAATGATTGGAGTTTCATAGTCAGAAACAGGATTTACAAAATAGATTGCTATAGCAGCGTAGATTACTTGAAATGCATTCATCTCCCCGGATCCTGCATAACCAATACATGCAAGAATAAAAGGAACAAGCCCTGCCAAATATTTTATCCATGGATATTTTTCCAAAAGTCTCTTAAATATTTTCATACACTCACCTTTTCCAGCAAAACGCTAACCTTAACCTTATCATTTAATAGATAGTTCTTCAAGCCTCTCGACACCTTTTAATTTTTCATATAAAATTTTCTTTATGTGTGGGGATTTATGGTAAGGAGTTTTTGTAAGTATGGTTTCTGTTTTATCGTTGGCAATAAGCGCCATCTCAAGTATTGTTGTTTCAGTATTAAAAGCTTTTTTTTCAATGCTTTCCTGGTTTATAAAAGCTTATGTCAGATTTCTTAAGCTGTTTTTCTGTATTCTTCCTGTTACATCAATTTCATTTTTTCTATTACTATGTATAAACGTGTTTCTGCTCTTTGGAGGAAACTTCGGGCTATTATCTATCGGTAACGAGCTACGCCCTCAAATTAACGTTCCCCATTCCCTTGATATTCCTGGTACGGACGTGAATGTTCCGGAAGAATTTGTAAAAGAAGCCAACAACAGTTTGACAAAAAACAATTATGTAGTTACCACTTTCTATAATGAAATAAAAAAATGGTGGTTAGAATCAGTTTATTCTTACAAAGGTTCGCCACTTTATATTTTTCTTTTGATACTTACGATAATTATGATAATTCCGGTAGCTACTATACTACTTTCTTTATCTGTATTCATGTCCTTTGGTAAAATCATATTCTTTTGCATTATGGCTGACGTTGCAATATATGTAATAAGAGCCATTCTTGGCAAAGGATTTGTGGCTCAAAGTCTCGACCGCTACTACCGCCTTTTCCCTGATGCCGGCAAAAGACATTATGAAAAAGACTATGAGAAATGGCTCAAGAACAGATCCTATGCCGATTCCGAGGATGAACAAGAGTATCGCCGCAGAAAAAGAGCCTCATTCTATGAAGATGAAGATGATGATTATGAAGATGAGGACTACGAATACGAGGATTATGATGAAGAAGATTATGATGACGAAGACTACGACGATGAAGATTATGATGAGGACTACGATGAAGAATACGATGATGAATATGATAAAGATGAAGCATATGAGGATGACGATGTAGACTACGATGATGAGCCTGAGGATGACTACGATGATGCCCGTTACAGAAGATCTGATCGCGAAAACGATAATCGAAGTTCAAAGACAACTAATGAAGGCAGCTCAGGAGTATTCGATTTCTTTGCCGGTTGTACTACAAAAGAAAGTGTTGATAAAAAATACAAGTCTCTCGTAAAACTCTACCATCCTGATAACATGGACGGTGACACTGCTGCTCTTCAAGAAATAAATGTCCAGTACGATAAAGCTAAACGGAAATTTTCATAAACAGACAGTTAAGATGAAATAATGCGCCTTGTTTTCTGTTTTGAATAAACATGAAAGAAAGCAAGGCGCATGCCACTCGCAAAAATATAGTTTAATTTTTAAATAACACCTGCAAGCTATTGTAGTAATAGTAAGGTGCATAAAGATCTCCATGTTCAAAATTAGAAAGAACATAGTACAAATTGTTAGTCTTGGGATCATCACCATATGAGAAAATTGGCTGCTTTTCAAAATATGCCATCTGTGTTCTAAGTGAACCGGCATCTGTAGGTCCGCCACTTCCAACATATATAAAGAAATCCATTTCCGGATTAGCATCTACTGCTTCCTTCAAATACAGATAAGCTTCCTCATCTGTTGGATTCTCAGAAATCATCTTCCCGGCTACGCAACTTGCACTCATAGGAGCCCACCACTTAAAATACGGTAAAGCTGAATGGAACATATACCATGTACAGCAGCTTCCTCTTGAATAACCTGAAAATTCTCTATGGTTCCTGGATGCAACAAGCCCATCCTCATCAAAGCTTTCTGTATAGGTATTATATTTTGACTCCACTGTAGGAATTATATCTTCGACAACCTCTTTCCAGAAATTTGCAGGAACTCCTGTATAATTGCCATCTCCGGCCGGAGCATCAGGTTCTGTTTTTCTTACTTCATCTGCTTTTTCAGGATCCAGATAATATGTTGTAAATACTAATATCAAAGGATCAACTTTTTCTGATGCAAAAAGATTATCTAATCGATTCTTATATTCTTCCTGCAAAAAATAATCATTAGAAAGCTTATTTCCATGCTGGAAGTAGAGTACATTATAAGGTTCTGTCCTGTTTTCATCATAACCATATGGCAGATAAACATTCACATATTTATTATATGTTTTGCCATCCTCATATACATCTGTTGAATACTCTACTTTCTCGATTATTCCCTTTTTATCACACTCAGAATCCATCAGATCATACCTGATAAACTTAGTATCAGTACTAAGAATACTGCCTGCAGGTGAGGTAACCAGAGTTTCAATATCATTTATTTTTTCTTCCGGAAATTTGTGTTTTATATAATATGTTGTAACATCTATATCCCGCTTTATTTCCTGTTTAGCAGGCTCCTTGCCACATCCAATTACAGAAATAACAGTCATTGCTAAACATAAAGCTATAGTAATACCTTTTCTCATCTTTTATCTCTCCCCAATAAAATCAATCATAGTTGTAATTACAAATTCTTTGCCTTCATCATTAAGCTCCGAATAGCTGTGTCCGGAGTTTGGTAATGAATAAAATGCTGCGTTCTTTTCTTTTGCAAGTCTTGAGTAGATATCATAAAAATTTGTGGCATTTCCGCATGCAAAACTGTTAACTGAAATAAACGCCAAGATCAAAAATATGATCACCTTATTTACTTTTTCATCTCTTCACCCCAATACTTAAACTAAAAGTCCCAAAAAGCTTAGTTTTTGAGACTTTTAATATATAATTATTTGTTCTTTTTAATTCCGCGCATAAGCATGAATATGCTAAATGCTGCAATGATTCCAAATACAACATCGAGAACAATTATAAGTATCTGCCACCATGTGGTAACTTCTACTACCTGCATGTTTGCAGAAACACCGTTCATTGCATTTGAATTGGCTGTCGTATAAAGGATGTGCTTAGTAGCTTCCTTCATTGCTGCAACAACTGTAGGATCATCCTTGTATTCGACAAGCTTCTGTGTCCACTTTGCGCCATCGTTGCAATCCCAGCCATCTCCGCCTGCCATAAGACCATTTAAAACATCCATGTAATTATTATTGTTTGAGAAGTCAGTCAGCACAAATCCGGGCATTCCCCACTCTCCGCGAAGAATTCCTGTAATGAGACCATAATCTCCACCAGCCCAAACGCAACCAAGTCTGTTAAAGCCTGTCATAACACAATAAGCAGATGCTTCAACTACAGGGTACTCAAAGGCCTGAAGGTAAAGCTCTCTGGCTGCCTGCTCATTTGTCCAAACACAGATACCATCTCTGGCTGTTTCCTGGTCATTAAGTGCAAAATGCTTCATGTAAACATATACACCTTTACTCTGAATACCAGATACCTCAGCAGCACATATCTTACCTGAAATAAATGGATCCTCAGAATAATATTCAAAGTTTCTGCCACTGTATGGTGTTCTGTGAATATTTACACCAGGACCATAAATTCCTGAATATGCCTTGCCATTTGCCAGCAAACAGTCGTTACCCATGCTGCGACCAACAGCTGTTGCTACTTCAGAATCAAATGATGCAGCCATAAGATCTTCAGAGGTATAACTTGTAGAAGACCCGCCTCCTGTAAGTGTAGCCGTAATACCCTGTGGACCATTCTCATCCTTTGTAGCAGGCTTTGATACTGAAGCTACAGGAGCCGTAGAATGATATGTCTGACCAATAAGTTTAGCCATTTCATTAAATGAAACCTGATCCACCAGATCATCCCAGGTATATGTATTGCCATTAAGCTCTATACTTCCGTCAAGAGGAACACCTACAAACTGGGCAAGATTAAGATTTCCTTCCTTACCAACAACAGGCATTTCACCATCAGTATTCTTTATATAAACTTCGTTCATCTGGTTAACCATGTCATCAGATGCAGACATCTTGTAAGCTGCCTCATAGCTACCATTTGTAATGTTAGCAACAGGCATTGTTCCTTCCCAGTCAGATCGTGTCAGATAAACGATACCATCACCATTATCGCCTTCCCTTCTATTGAGGTCTGCATGGTCTAACTGGTTCTGAATCTCGTTTCCTGTTATAGCTGTAGCAAAAACAGTGTTGTCCTGAACAGGAACATTATACTGGCAAACCATATCTCTATTACCGTCAGAAGTCATGCCATTTTCTACTGTATAGTCTTTTGCTGCCAGAATATTGTTTAACGCTTCATGTGAACCATTTGCTGATGTAAAATAGTAATCGCCGGCATCCAAAATATATGTTCCTGCAGTGTTTGCATCATATGCTCTAAGCTCAGTCTTAGGAACTGTTATTTCTGCAACAGCACTTCCACCTGCAGGTACATCTACCTTAGTAAATCCAACAAGCTCAACAGAAGCCTTCTCTACACCATTTAACCTATCATAATCGGTGTATGGTGACTGCATATAGATCTGTACAGCTTCTCTTCCGTCAACATTTGAGCTATTGCTTACATTAACAGTAAATTTCAAATTATCGCCATCTTCTTCCATTGCGATGCTATCATAGGAGATATCGCTATAGCTGAGACCGTAACCAAAAGGATATGCAACTGTAGATGCATAATCATATTCACCAACATTTTCAGTTCCCATTACTACATCTTCATAACGGGTCTCATAGTAACGGTAACCCACATAGATGCCTTCCTGATATGCAACGTAATATTCATTATTACCTTCAGAAAAAGACAGACCTTTTGACTTGGAATTTGTATAAGATGTTGCATGGGCATTCTGAAGCGCAGGGGAAGTGAGGTTATCATAGCAATAGGTATCTACCAGTTTACCTGATGGATTAACTGTACCATTCAAAAGTTCACCAACTGCACTGATTCCCTGACCTACTTCTCCAATCCACATACAGGCATCAATTCCATAATCAACTCCGCATATATCAGGATTGAGAAAATCAAGCTCAATCGCATTTGCAGCGTTCAAAAGAACTACAATCTTCTTTAAAGATCCGTTTGCCTTAAGCTCTGAAAGTTTAGCTAAAAGATCTTTTTCATCCTTGGAAAGCTGCAGGATATTACCATCAGCATCTCCTGCTCCATACCATGGAAGATCGGCTCCTTCGCCGCACACTCTTGAAAAAACAACTACGGCTGCATCACCATAGCTTTTAATTGAATCCCATTCATTACTTGAATATTTGCTGACAGGTACTTCATTAACCTTGAACTCGCTGTTTTCAAAAATATAGTTATTCAAACTTCCTGAAGCAAGAATTCTGCCATACTCCTTACCAGCGCCTTCTGTATAAAAAGACCACATGGTTGGATTAACTTTAAATCCATCTTTTTCAAGTGCATCCTTAAGGCTGTCAACACCATCAGTGTTCATTCCGCCTGAACCGGTACCACCGTAAACAAATTTTGATGAATTGATACTAGCCAGTGTGATCTTGTCACCTGATTTAAGAGGAAGGGCATTATCTTTATTCATAAGTAGAACTGCGCCATTTGCAACAACGCTTTCTACCACCTTCTGTCCTTCGTCAACCTGCTGATCACTTGTGTAATCAGGCTCAAAATATGTAATTCCTTCGTCACCTATGACTTTAGACCCTTCTACTCCCAGGACCATATTTATGATCTGGGAGTAGTTGTTGGCAATGGGGCCACCAATCATAGTGATAAGGAAGAAAACCGTAAAAACAATACTAAGGACGAGCCATAGCACATTCTTTTTCTTCTTCAAAATAAATCCTCCATCAAGCCTCTGTTATGAGCTTAACCTCTGGCATTGTGATAATTCTGTATCCAAGACTTACATCTTCAGGGTCAAGAGCAGGATCCTCAACTGTGATAGTAAGTGTCTCAGCATACTTTGAAAGGAATGCCTTTCCATCCATAGCACCATTCTCAGGATCAGCGATTTCCTTCATGTCGTCTGTCCAGTTTGCTGTATCAAGAACACAGTGACCAGCAATATTGCTTCTACCGTATCCTTTTTCATGCTGCTCGAAATAAATTCTGTCAGCAGGCTGAAGTGTATAGTCTACATGAGTTGCCCAACCATCTGCTGAAGCTGCTGATGTGCACTTACCTGTATAAACAACTGTTCTAAGTCCCTTAACTCCAGGATCTGTTGTTCCAAAAATGTGCTCCTGATATGTGAGCTCATATGTGTTGTCGCTGTTAACCTTAAGAGTTACTACATCACTGCTGTACCAGCCGATAGCATCGATGTAAAAAGAGTTGCCGCAAGTAAATGCCTTGCTAAGAGAAGCTGAGCTTCCACACGCTGTAAGACTTGCACAAGTAATTACAAGTGCCATTACTACTGCCAAAAGCTTTGAAATTTGTTTCATTTTAATAACCTCCAAAAATTATATGTTTTTTACTTTTCACAATTTAACATCTACAAATTTTCATTTACATATGTACATCAAAAATGGTATTTCTCACATCATAATTTGCTGTACAAAACGATCATTGACCTTTTTCTATTTATCAATCCAAATGAGCATCCAAAAACTCAAGAGTATACTCTGTTGCTTTTTTTGCAGTTTTTGCCTGGAAACCATGCTCGGCGTACTCAATCACTTTAAGTTCAGCATGATCGTATACTTCAACTGCCTTTTCTGAATAACTAAGATCAACTACCTGATCCTTGTCTCCATGACAAATAAGAACGTCTCCGTGATATTTTGATATTTCCTCATAAGCATCAAGGTTAAAAGCATCTTCCGTATACTTCCTGCCGATTGTCATACCCATGATTTCTTCCTCATCAGGTACTTCATCTAAAGAGCTGTAGAGAGCTCTGCGTCCATCAGGAATAGAAAGAGCCGGGAAATACAGTACAAGTGCCTTTACATCATCTGCTCTCTTAGCTGCTGTTAATGCCGCAACGAATCCCCCCTGGCTCTGTCCCATCAAAAAGAAATTTGAAGAATCAACATAGTCAAGCTCTAAAAGCTGATCCATAACATCTGATAAATTCTGAACTTCCGTAAGTACACTCATATCAAGACTTGAACCTTCAGATCTTGATCCAATACTTCCACCGCAAAAATCAAATGCGTAGCAAAGGTAACCCTTTTTAGCCCATGACTTTCCATAACCGTCAAGCATATCAGCATTTGTGTTGTAACCATGACACAAAACCACTGTGGGATGCTTTTCCTTACCATCCTCAGGTTTGTACATCATGCCATAAATCTTCTTTCCATCGCTTGTAAGGTCAAATTCCTCAGTAGTGACTGAAATGCTTTCACTGGAAGCAGCTACCGCATCATTTGCCGGCGCAGCACTCTTTCCACATCCTGCCAAAACCAATGTCCCCAGCAATATAGCCATAGCTACCATCCCCAACTTTTTCATATAAAATACCTCCAAAATTTTTTTCTTAAAAATAACAAAAAATGCGGTCCGTCTAAAGACGAACCGCACAATCAGTACATTCTACATCATAATTTTCAATTCAAAAACTAAAGCATAATAATATCCAGCTTAAAGACTTTTCCTTCTGCTTTCACAGCTATAGTTCCATCATACTTTTTAACTATTCGCTCCATACTCCTCATTCCAAACCCATGATATCTTGGATCTCTCAGGCTCTTAGGAATACCATTTTCCATAACAACATTTCCATCGAAAGAATTCTCGATATGGATCGTAATAGTACCACCGCCGCTTGAAACAGTGAGCATAATAAATCTTTCATCTTCCGGAAGTTTCTTGGTAGCATGAATAGCGTTGTTGAAGGCATTGCCAAAAAGGCTGTAAATATCAACATCATCCATAAATGAAAGCTCCGCTCCATTTACAAGAGTAGTAAGCTCAATATTTTCCCTGCTACATAATTCTTTCTTTTCTGCTATTACCACATCAAGAATATGATTTCCGGTACTTACAAATTCCTCATACTCCTCAATTTTCTTTTTCAAAGCCCGCAACTGATCTTTAGGAAGTTCAAGCTCGTAGCCATCGAGAATCCCCTTAAGATCATGGTACTTTTCATTTACCAGTTCAATGCTCTCTTTGCTTCGTTTCATCTGGTCATACTGTTGATGCATAAGCTCTTTCATGGTATCAACACCATTCCTGAGCTCAACTCTTTCCATAACACCAAATTGAAGAAGCAGGATAAAGAAATCGCAAAGGATCTGATAAATAGCCTCTGCACCAACTGCAAGGTTATTTCTGTCATAATTATCCTGGGAAAGCCTTGCCATTCCAATGCAAAAAATCAGAGCTCCCGCAGAAAAAACAGCTTTTTCTTTATTATGAAAAATACTCTCTCTTTTTCTGGTATAAGGCCTGAACATAATAAATAAAACTATATATACCAGACCATAAACTATAACATCGATAAGTATCACTCCACTTAAAACTGTACTCATTTCACTAATTCCGGGAATAAGCTTAAATACAGTCTTAACTGTCCCTGAAATGTCCTGCGCAATATAACCGGACGAGGCCACAAAAAGAGCTGTGTAAAAATTTTCTTCAAAAGAAATGTAACAAACAATTATGGTGAAAAGAAACACCACCAAAGATGCTACAACTCGCATAAAACCGCATCTAAGCGAACTGATATCAAATAAGCCCGTATGTACAAAAAGCCCGATCAGAAAAAAGCCTATCAACGTTCCGACAATAAATCTGACAGCAAAATTCTTTCTCTTTGCCAGATAACTGCCAAAAGGCAACACTCCAATAACTGACTGAAAAAGAAGGATACTTATCCTGTGTTCCATGTACCATGTCGGCATCACAATGTCCCTCCTTTATATTGGGCAAAAGCGGCAAGAAACTCTTTTCTCTTGCCCCTGGATATAGGTATTGCCTCACCGGCAACTATAACATCGTCCTTTCTTATTACCTCGACATATTTGAGATTCACAAGGAAACTCGCATTACATCTTGCAAATTTAGCCTCTTTAAGGAGAAGCTCATATTTGCCAAGTGTTCCCCATTGACGGACAGTCTCATGCCCCATATGAAAAAGAATGTCATGTCCCGAGCTTTCGACATAAGTAATGTTGTCAGCACTAACGCGTCTTCCTGACTCTTTGTTTTTAAGCTCAATCAGAACTCCGGGATTTTTATAGGATAAAGTTTTTAACGCTCTTGAAAGTTTTGCCGAAAAAGAAGCATATTGAAGTGGTTTCAAGATATAATCAAAAGCATTGACAGAATACCCTTCTACAGCGTATTGAGTAAGGTTTGTAACAAAAATGATCATTACATTTTCATCACGAAGCCTTATCTTTTTGGCCACATCCATTCCAAGCATATCCGGAACTTTAATATCCAGAAAAAGAATATCTGCATCCTGCTTATAGGATGTCAAAAGATTGATTCCTCTATCATATGTCTCAACGCTATATTCAAATGATGGATTTTCTTCTCTGTATCTGGTTAAGACTCCAAGCAGTTTTTCTAGTTGCTTTGGCTCATCCTCCAGAATAATTAACTTGTACAAATTTACATTTTCCTTTATATAAAAACTCTTGGAACTCTTTTATTTATATTACATGTTAGTTCGTAGTTGAATCTTCCGCTTAAATCACCAAGAAATTCTGCTGTGATTTCTTCTCCGGACTTTTTATCTTTGCCTATAAGAATGACCTCGTCTCCCTCTTTGACATCAGGAATGTTCGTTACATCTACCATAAACTGGTCCATGCAGACTCTTCCGATAATATTGGCTCTTTTACCGTCAATAAGAACATAGCCCTTGTTAGAAAGGCTTCTTGGATAGCCATCGCCATATCCAACAGGAACTGTTGCAATTTTCGTTTCCCTATCAGTCACAAATGTTCCGCCATAGCTTACAGGGGTTCCTGCCGGTACAGTCTTTATCATAACTATATGACTGATAAGTTCGAGGGTTGGCTTTAGATCTACTATATTCTTAGGAACTTCATCCGAAGGCCACATGCCATACATTGTAACACCGGCTCTTACCATATCCATTGAACTTTCGGGAACAGATATGATGCTGGCACTGTTAGCGCAATGTTTGAGACTGATTTTAATATTACACTCTGCCTCTGCTCTGTCTACAAAATTCTTAAACACAAGCTCTCTCTCTTTTACATTAGAAAGATCCTTTTCATCAGCTCTGGCAAAGTGCGTGAACACTCCCTCTATCTCAATATTTTTAAGAGCAGATACTTCTTTAATAAATTCAATTCCTTTATCATCAGGAGTTATTCCAATCCTTGACATTCCGGTATCAACAGCTATATGAATTTCTGGAACTTTACTGATATCTCCTCTTTCCAAAAGTTTCTCTGCACATGCATCAAGTTCTTTTGCCATATCCACTCTGAAAACTGCCGGTCTTATGCCCTCAATCAAAAGTCTTTCATAGGCATAGGGAAAAGTATATCCCAAAATAAGAATAGGCTTTTTAATGGCATTATCTCTTAGTTCAAAAGCCTCTTCCGCTGTCGCAACCGCATATCCCCAAATATAATCTTTATTTTCCAGTTCCTCTGCAATCCTTACAGCTCCGTGACCATAGGCATCTGTTTTAATCACAGCCATTATTTTAGTACCTGAAGGAATATTTTTTCTCATGCTATCTAAGTTGTATTCAATTGCCTTTAAATCAATTCTGGCATATACTCTGGAAAATTCTTCTAACATCATTTCACCTCAATATATCTTCAAGCTCAGCCGCAATATCCGATGCGACCATAGCATATTTACCATGTTTGGCTGCGGCATTATCCCCGCAGGCTCCATGTATATATGTACCAAGACATGCAGCTTCAAAGCTGCTGTTTTCCAGGCACACGAGAGCTCCGATAATTCCGGACAGCACATCACCCGATCCGGCTGTAGCCATCCCATCATTACCGCTCACATTAATATATATCTTTTTCTCATTACTGTCACTCACAACAGTTCTTGCATCTTTACATACTACTGTGCAGCGAAGCTCTTTGGCAAGTTCTTTTGGATACGTAAGAATGTTTGCTTTACAGTCCGTAACACTTTTTCCATATAGACGTGCAAACTCGGCAAGATGCGGTGTCAGAATGAGCTTTCTGCCTGCCACTGCATATTCTGCCAAAAGTTTTCTGTATTCACGGTTCATGGACACAAGATTTAAGGCATCAGCATCCATTACAAGATGCTTCTTGCAACTTTCAAGTACTATACCCAAAAGTTCATCACCCTTCATATCTATTCCGATTCCGGGGCCTATAACAACTGCATCTGCCCATTCCATATCCTTAATGAGTTTATCTGCAACAGGCTCAAAATCCTCATATACATCAATAAGTGCTTCCGGCAAAAGAGATTTGACTATTTCGGCATTTTCTGTTGCAGTCAGAACCTTCACCATACCCGCACCACTTCTAAGACATGCACTTGCCGCCAAAACACATGCTCCGCTTACATTTTTAGAGCCTGCAATAATAAGCACTTTCCCATTTGTGCCTTTATTGGAATCCTTTTTTCTTTCAGGCAAAAGCCTTTTTATTTCCTCATCAAAATAAAAAGCGGCAGGCTCTTTTCCAAGAAAACTCTCATCTGTTATACCTACATCCTCAACATAAAGGCATCCAACATATTCGCAGCCGGGATAAAGAATTTCTCCTAATTTAACCTGATTAAATGTAACTGTTATATCGGCCTTTACCGCACTCCCCATAATCTGACCGTTATCAGCGTTGATACCGGAAGGTATATCTACTGCAGCAATTAAAAGGTCGCTTTTCTTTTCCTCTTTGCATGAATTAATATACTCAATAGCTTTCTGAAAAGATCCGGTTATGTTCCTTGAAAGTCCGATACCAAATAATGCATCTACAATAATATCCCATTCCATGGAGTAAAGGTTGCTTGTCACATTGGAAAAAGTGGCAGGTGCAATGCCGTATTTTTCACATATCTTCAGCTGCTTTAACAAAAGGTCACTGGTTTTGGTGGGGTCTCCCACAACCACAAGTGTTACAATATATCCTTTCTGCTTAAGTAGCCTTGCAATGACAGCTCCATCTCCACCATTATTACCAACACCTGCAAAAACAAGCGCTCTGTATCTGCGCTCGCATTTTCTTTGACTCTTCCATTCTTCTATTCTCTCAACTACCTTTAAAGAAGCTCTTTCCATCAAAACTTCGCCGGAAATTCCAAACACTTCAGATGTGTTTCTGTCATAAATCTTCATTTCCTGACTGGTAACTGCATATTTCATATCCTGCCTCCTCAATACACAAAAGAATTTTACCGGAAAATCCTCATGCCAAGTACGGTTTCATTTTTGCAACAAAAAATTCGCGTAAGTGTTCACCCACACGGATTTTTTTATAATATAGGAATTTCTATATGAATCGAGTAGGAGGGAGATTTGAATAATCCCCCGACCTCTCACACCACCGTGCGTACGGTTCCGTACACGGCGGTTCAATCAGCTTAACAAGTAACACACCTTTCGGTGTAGTAATCTAACATTGAGACTAATCCAAATGA
>NZ_JAGBLU010000121.1 GCF_017635265.1 Butyrivibrio sp. | reverse complement strand
GGACTTATCTCAATGTTAGATTACTACACCGAAAGGTGTGCCTCTTGTTAAGTTGATTGAACCGCCGTGTACCGAACGGTACGCACGGTGGTGTGAGAGGTCGGAATTTCTCAATTAAGAGAAATTCCTCCTACTCGATTGTCCTTTTACAAAAATCACGATTTAGCTTTAATTTTTAAAGCTACAAAGTGTAAAAAGCCGAATGTTTTAAGCTATTTCTGTAAAAAGCCTAACTTTTAAAGATAAAACTGTAAAAAGATGTATAATTATCGCTAACGCGTTAATATTTTAACACAAAGGAGGTAAATCTAATGTATCGGTACGAAACGCCAATCGAAAGACCACGTAGTTCCAACTATGGCAGCTATTATTGGATATTCCATAGCCGGAAAGTGAGAAGGAGAGTTTCAGTGTTTTCCAATCTTGAATATGAGAACATCCTAACCCTCGAGATGAATCCGGAAGTGGAATGGTATTGTGAATATCCCCTTGAGATAACAGTATTCGTCGGCGGGAAGGAAGAAAAGATCTTATTTGACGTCTGGGCAAAATATACTGACGGCAGGGAAGTCTATCAGGGTGTCTCATATAAAGCTGCTTCTGATTCACACAAGAAGATAGTTCTGCAAGCGAAATGGTGCATACAGAATGGACTGGAGTACGAGTTCCGCAATGAGGAAAACATTCATAAGGGACCATTCTTAATAAGAAATCTAAATGTTCTTGCTTCACGAGCCAGAAGATTCCAGGTCCAGTCTGTTAACGCTGATCAGATGTTATTAGGCTTTCTTTCAGAGCAGCAGCGTGCAAGTCTGACTATGTTGGAACACAGTGGCCGTTTTGATGATGGAAGGACATTGGACTATCTTGCAGACCTTTATTACCGCGGGAAAATAAACTTCAGAAATATATCAAATGAATGTATATCAGGAAACATGGAGGTGGTGTACATTGGCAAGTAAAAAACATAATCTTACAGAGCTTCGAGAAGCAAGAAAGCATTGGCAAGAACCTATACCGGACAGCATAGAACTATCGAAATATCCTGGTTATCTTCTGCGGAAACAGGCTGTAGATATGTACATAGACGGGTTTGGCGTAGCGCAGATACAGAAAACGACAGGGATATATGCAACCAGATTGGGACAATTGATAGATAAATGCATGGAATCAGGGGAGGGCGGTAATACTCTGGGATACTGTGGACTATTGAAGCATACCAGAAAGATTTCAGATAAAGCACACCCCCATAAAAGAGAGTTTTCCTGCCTAATTGAAGGGTATCCTACCTTAGAAGCATTTATATCAGGCAATTACTTTGGGGACAAAAAATAAACATTAGAAAAGAATATGAATCTTGTTACACTTCATAGCAGATTCCTTGCTGAATGTAAGAGCCTGGCTGATAGCAGTAATTGATGTGGCAACAAGATGTATCCTTGGATATTCTGTTTCCCAGGCATTCAATTATGACCAGTATGATGTTATTGATGCAATCAAGGACTCTATTGTGCCTAAATCGCTTAAGGAACTGACCATCACAGGACTTAAGTATCCATCGAATGGAGGATACTATTCAACGGCTTTTCCGGAACTTAAATATGCTGTTTTTGATTCTATAATGCTCGATAATGCCAAGGCACACCTGTCCGCCTTTACGCATGGCAAGCTGACTGATGACCTGAAGTGCACAGTAAATTATGGTTCCGTGGCTACGCCTGAAACCCGTGGCATTATAGAAAGATTCTTCGAAACGCTGGAAACATCCGGCTTTCATAAACTTCCAATGACAACCGCCTCATCCGCCAGGGATCTTAAAAGAAAATCTCCTGAAAAAGAAACATTAGAAAAGTCCACATATCAGCGTGCTTATGTTATGTATGACGATATATTGCATTATCATGATACACTTAGGCTAAAACTAAGCTTCATCTGGGCTATTAAAGGATCAATGAACTGGCAGGACGCACTATCATTTTATTGGACTCAGCACCCAGATAGCGGTATTAACTGGAATTATAGACGTATCCGTGAAGGGATCAGATTAGATTCATTAGATGTATCTTTGAGAAACGATTTCTCTTTTATGGATAAAACACTGGTAAGTCTATATATTATTGATGACCTGTTCAAATGCTTATGGAAACAATACAAAGCGCTTGCGCATCGACCTCAAGGAGTACGCGTTGAAGATGGCTGGCAAGAGCTTAGGGTGCCAGAGTATTATCTCTGCACGAAAAGTGAAACAGGTACAATGTACCTGTATAGGAAAAAGCAATTTTAATAATCTATATGGAGTTAATATCTTACTGATTATTTCATGGTAAAGACAATGGTGCTGAGCACAATCTCAGCACCATTTTTTTGTAAACACTGGTTTGCCGTTCAGACTCATTTGGTAGATTATTTTACGCTTACTTTGTTTTGTGTGGACATTATTGATGATTTTTAACATGCTGATATAATTAGAAGTCGGGGAATACTATCTTGGAGGAGAGATATGGGAAAACTGGGGAATAAAATAATTATTTCATTAAATATTATAGGTTTAATATGTTTGATCTATTTTGCTGTGCCATATATTTTACATGACACATCCATTCCGAATCCTGATGCGATGCTTCCGATGTACCGATGGGAAGGTGCAGCGATAGCATTGATGTTAGGAACTATTCCACTTATTGTAGTGAATATACTTGCATTTATTTATGTGTGGAAAGAAAAGATAAAGCTCCCGGCTAGGCTTCTGTTCTTTTTGCCAGGTATTATTTGTATATCCCTTGCTGCTTCATACTTGTTTTATGATGGCAGTACATCAGCATCTGATCAAACACTTCTGTGGTTATATGATAAGGGTGGAATAAATGTGATCTGGGGAGATCCTCTTAATGCTATTGACACCCATGGTGGTTTTCATGGAGATGGTAGTAGCTTACATGCTTACCATTTTACTGATAGCTCCATGCAACCAGAAATGGAAGATTCAAGATTATGGAAAAAGCTGCCTTTCTCAGAAAATGTTTCTAATTTGATCAATAACGAGTTTGATGAGTGTGCTTCGGCTATTCCGGAGATTACTAATGGCTATTATTTCTTCTATGATCGACACTCACAGGCCAAGGATCCATATGATGAATCAGAATTGTGGAACAGGCATTCAGTAAACTGCACAGTAGCTATATATGATGCGGATGAGGATATTTTATATGTTTTTGAAGAAGATACGTAAGGGAAAAAGAATACGAGCTGTGATTGGCATGTTATTGCTAATGATGGTCTTTCAGCTAAGTGCTTGCGGGAAAAAGACAGAAGAATCTCAGGAAGCGTCTTTCTATATCCCACAAGTATACAGGTGTTCTTTTGTTTCGCTGTCTGAAGAAGATGGCCATAGGAATACTTTTAGACACAAGATGCAATATGATCTTAATGATTTCTACAGGCACAACGACAGCTATGAAGCAATTTTCAGGCTCTACAGGAATGCTTCAGCTAACAGCTTCCTGTTTGAAGTAGTTGATGGCAATTTTGGAATAGAGACGCTTACAAGTAAGGACAAAGACCATTTCCACTATGTTGTAATAGACTTGTGTGAAGAAGAACTGTTCCCGGGGACCGAGCAGATGTATCAGACTATGGTTTATGATGTGGAAGCCGGAAACTTTTGGCTGGGAGAAGATTGTGATCATTTAAATGCATATGGTAAATGCGCAATTGAAGGTTATAGTGCCGACACAGATTTGCTTGCATATGTAGAAGGCAAGTGGGAAGTTCCGGAATATCAGACTTTTTATGAATTCCTTTGTTCTATGGATTGGTTGAAAAATACCTGACGACGAGTAATCAACTGAATTATCAGAATGCATGAGCCTTCAGAATGTGGATTTCTGGAGGCTTTTTTGTGAGAGTAAAAAAATAAAGAATTATGTGTTAGGTTTCAATAACCTGAATTGTATTATATATAGAAGGCCTTCTAAAAGATATCAGAAAGTGAGTAGACGCATGGAGGAGAGAGAAGCAAGACGGTTGGTGGAGAGATATACTGACATGATCATGCGCATCGGTACCAATTATCTTAAGAGTACGACAGATGCAGAGGACATATGCCAGGCGGTTTTAGTAAAGTACATTACATCGGATCCACAGTTTGAAAGTCTAGAGCATGAAAAAGCATGGGTTGTCAGAACCACTATAAACATGTGCAAAAACGAATTGAAGAGTGCATTTTTCAGAAAGACTACAGCACTGGAGGAAGCAGATGATGTTAAAGCTATTGCCCCACCGGATCTTGGAATAACGGAAGAAGTGATGAAGCTGCCCAGAAACTATCGTATCAGTATTTATCTTTTTTACTATGAAGGGTACTCGGCAAAAGAGATAGCGGAGCTTCTGGGGAAAAAAGAATCCGCGATAAATATGTATCTTTCCCGAGGACGAAAGAAACTTAGGCTTTCAATCATGAATGATCTTGGCATGGTGAAACGGGTTAACAGTTAGGTAAGGAGAATCAACATGAGTGAATATAGAAATAAAGAATATATTGAATCTATGAGCCTTATCAAACTTTCTGATGACAAAAAAGAAAAGATGATATCGGACTTAACTAAGATAAGTCCAATCAGAAAGGAAGGCACAATGAAAAAGAGAATGGGAGTAAGGAAAACGGCAATAATTGTTGCAGCATGCATAATGGTATTTGGAGTGACGGCTGGAGCTGCAGGAGTAGCAACAGGTATTGTTAGCTGGAACAGAATTGATACCAGAACCAGCAACTTTGAGGATCTGTCAAAAATTGAAGAAAAAGCAGGGATGGATATCGCAGCTATTGAATCCTTTAGTAATGGTTATACATTTAAATATATGGAGGTGGAAGAAGCAAAAACACAGGATGCGGAGGGAAATGACCTTAGACATTTTAAAGGCATTGACTTAACTTATGTAAAGGATGGATGTCCTGATATATATATTGGTATGGATCAGGCTGAAATGTTTAGCGGTTCTTATGATAGTGATACGGCTGTTAAGGAAATAAGTGGTGTTACAGTGCATTATAACTATGATGAGTACCTAATCCTTCCGGATGGTGAAAGACCTACAGAAGAGGAACTTCAGAGAGCAGAAACAGATAAGCATTTCTATATTAGTGATGGTGGAAGTGATCCGCGATATACCTCTTATGTCAGTGCAGCGTCCTTTGAGTTAGATGGTATAATCTACTGCATTTTGGGTTTTGACCTTGATATGACAGCAGATGAGCTTTTTGATATGGCAGAAGAAATCATTAACGCGAGATAAAATAAGAGGATAATGATATACTATAACAGTGCATGGCTGACAGGGCCATGCACTGTTGTGTGTTTGAGTGGGGACATGGAATTATTAGACTTCTTAAAAAAGGATCGCTTATTGCTTCAGCAAGCTATCAGAATCTACAACAGAAGAGTTGACAAGAAATTTCTGATATCTTATAAAACGAACAAAAATCATCCGGCCAAGGTATTAAGAATAGCCAGTACAGAGAATGCGCCAGAAGCAACTATTTTTGCCCTGGATAAGAATGCAAGTGATAAAATATTCCTGGTTTTGAGTAAATCTGATGATTCAGAGATTTATGATGCTATAGAGTGCTCAATTAGTAAGGAGCATGCTGGTGAGTTGTGCTAAGAATTGATGAATGCATATAGTATAGCTAGGAATCTATGTGATTATAAGAATGAACAATGATTCTGCTATACCGTATAAGTGTTACATAGATGAATGAGTGGTTGTGGATTACCACTATTTAATAAAATTTTTATATTTTTTAAAGCGAAGCACTATCAGGGTTGACACTCTAAGAACCGATATAAAAAGTGAAAGCTGTAACTATGCTCTTTTTTGACAACACAGGGAGGTGTTTCATGAAGATACAGCAGAACATGGATGTGCAGAATAGCTTTATTCAGGATCAGACCGGCGTAAATTCTGCGTCTAAATCACATACTAATAATATAAACAGCACAACGATATCAGGTGCAAATCTCACAGGAGATAGCCTGATAGCTCAACGACAGGGCCTTGCAAAAAAGCAGGCTCTTAAAGTCGTGTCCGATGCTTTTGGCGGAGAAAAGAAACTGGATGCCCAGATGCAGGGAATAAAGGATGAGATAAAGCGCCTGCAGGATGAGATCAATGAGAAGAGTGCTGATACAAGAGAAAATGATGCCAAGCTAAAAGAACTCCAGGAAGAATATGGTATTGATCCGGACAGCAAAGAACACAAAGAATTGTCAGTGCTGGCTGCCAAGATGAGAAATCCAAATGTAGGAGTTTCTGATGAAGAAATGAGCAAGCTTTCAGAATATCAGCAGAAGGCTCTTTACTATGTGACTACAAACCAACAGAACTCGCTTGACATAGATCATGCAAAAGCCATGCAGATGGCCAATGTTCAGGGTTATGCTGACATGAAATCAGAGCGTGCCAAGTCCCAGGATATGCTTAAAGCCCAGGATGCTGCTGAGGACATTATGGAAGCAGCAAATGGCGAGACGATAGCTCTTTTG
>NZ_JAGBLU010000120.1 GCF_017635265.1 Butyrivibrio sp. | reverse complement strand
CCTTTCACATTAAGGTTTTCAATGCAGATGATTTGGTTTTCTTTCACCAACTTTGTTGACTCTTTATGTAGAAAGTCATTCCTCTGATTTGTAATTTTTTCATGTATCCTTGCAACTTTTATACGCTGTTTATTCCAATTAGATGAACCTTTAATCATTCTGGAAAGCTTACGTTGTTCCTTAACAAGTTTCTTTTCAGATTTGCTTATGGTTTTAGGATTAGGAATTGAATTATCATTGCTATCTGTATAGAATGTTTTAATACCAACATCCAATCCGATCATACAACCATCATTGGGATAGAATACATCAGGTACTTCAACATTAAGGACACAGAAATATTTCCCACTTGGAGCTTGTTTGATGGTAGCGTTGTTGATTTTACCATTAACAGACATTGAAATCTTAGCTTTTACATATCCAAGTTTAGGAAGTTTGATATATTTTCCTGCAACTGAAATATTACCGCCAACATTTTGTGTGCGATAGCTTTTGTTATGATTATGCTTTGATTTGAATTTAGGAAATGAAGCTCTCTTTACAAAAAAGTTCTTGTATGCCTTATCTAAATCTCTAAGAGATTGCTGCAAGGCAATAGAATCAACTTCTTTGAGCCATGAATACTCTTCAGTTCTCTTCATGTTAGTGAGCATGGAATTAGTTTCTTTATATCCAATAGAATTACCATTCTTGTATTCTTCTATGCGAAGAGCAAGACCTGAGTTATATACAACTCTTGAACATCCAAATGTTTTTTGAATGATGGTTTCCTGTATTCTGTTTGGATAGATTCTAAATTCCATCCCTTTTAACATTGATTTTTTCCTCCAATTCAATCACTCTAGTTATTAGCCATATTACATAATCAGGCGTTTTGCGAGTACCTTGTTCCCATGTTTGTACTGTACGCACATTAAGATGGAAACGTTTGGCAAATTGACTTTGTGAAAGTCCTGTTTTTTGACGTAACTCTAAAATTGTCATAAGTATTACCTCTTGAGATTATTATACAACACCGTTGTATGATATCAAGTGTTTTTTCCTTGGTTCTCTATGTAATGCTTAAGGGTATCACTACTCACTAATTAGCACTTAGCAAATGCTTGCGATATTTACATACTAAAATTAAGTGGTAACGAAGTAGATATTTATTTCGATTTCCATGTTTATATTCTTTATTCATGGGATAGAATTATATCTTGTTTATCTCGCTTAGGCGAGATGTTAATTAAGTAAAACGGCTTTCATCCCATCAGCTGAAGCTAATGGGTTTTCAGCCGAAAGCAATTTTATAAACAGTTATAAAAGAAAAGCTCTATACGGCAAAGTGCATTTGACCTGGCAAGAGCAGTCTTACCAGAAGACTTCTTTACCCTCTTAGGATTAGAAGAAATTTCTCCTGAGAAGATAGTACTGCGTCCATCACTTATTGCAAAGCAAAAGACCGCCTGATAAAGCGGTCTTAAATCTTTTAATAGCTCTTAAACAAATCAGTGTGTTTGCCTGTCCTCACAGCAGTAAGAATAAGATTTTCTTCATCTTTTCCATATATCAGCAACCAATCCGGTTGTATATGGCATTCGTTAAATCCTTCATAATCGCCATGTAAAGGATGGTCCAAGTATTTAGCATCTAATGTATGACCTAAGAGCAGTTCATCAATAACATACTCAAGAAGGCTCATATCCAAACCACGTTTCTTTGCAAGTTTGTAGTCTTTCTTAAACTTAGTGGTAGGTTTTAATCCGTATTTATAATCGCTCATTCTGCATCAAGCTCATCAAACAGCTCTCTTGCAGAGCTATAAGTCTTTGCTTCTACCTTTCCTGACATTATGTCCTTTGCTTCATTAATAGCAGAAATGGTGTCCTTATTATACTTTGGAACTCTTACATCAAAAGGGATTCCGCCTTCCATAAGAGACTTTTCAAAGAAAATATTTACTGCTTCTGCTAAAGTCATGCCAAGATTCCCATAAAGCTCCTCAAGGCTTGTCTTTTTTTGCTTATTCATTCTCATATTAAAATTTGTATCTTTAACTAAGGTTGCTGGCATAAACATCACCTCCTACATAAATAATAACATAATGTAGCACGATTGCAATACAATGTTTTACATTTAATAAAAATGTCAGAGTTAGTGCAACGGAAGTTCATGGTGTTGCAGTTACTCTGACAAACTGTGTTTATCATGCTTTGAGAGCAATGGCTTAAAGTTGCCTATTCCTCAACTTCAGGAAGTAAGCGCAACACAGCCGTTGCACTTACCTTGCAAATCTTCCTTAGAAAAAAACAAAAAATACCTATCATCAACTATTTTCATCTGATGACAGGTATTTTTATATTTTTATTTTCTATTTTATAACGATATTTTTTCTATCTTACAGTTATGCTTTCTCTTGCCTGGTTCTGCATCCTTGTCGTAGTTTATGCCTACCAATATAACTTCTCCGCAAAAGCCTTTTAATGCCTCAGGATATTTTCTATCATGGATCTGTTTAATTGCGGTGTCAGCATCTTTATTCCACTTAAGTTCAATCACAAGAGCAGGAAACATTGAATCTTTTTTTGGTAAATACTCTTCTAATCTCCTCGTTAGGTATATGTACTGTTTTTTTCTCAGAATCATATGCCACATAACCTAGATGTATCATTAAAGTCAGTACATCATCACTATTTCGAAAAGTAGTAAGGTCATTGGCAAATCCATTTGTATCAACCGGAACATCTATCCCCGCAATCAATTCTGCTATCGTCTTAGATAAGCCCGAAAAATCTTTTGTAATATAATCCATCAAATTCTCAGCAGCAGAGGTTTCAGTCCAATAAGAATCAAAGTCTTCATTATCTATTGCCTGCATCACAGAATTTGGATTATAAACCGAACCAACATTTGCAAAAGAATAACCATCATACCACTTCTTCATCTTTTCAACATCCACGTTATGTTTATCACACAGATGCCTGACTTCCGCTTCTGTAAAGCCAACATACTCGCCAAACTGGCGCGGTTTGATCATAGTATATTCATTAAAATCCGAAAGAGCTGATTCTGAGCCATCTTTCTTTATCGGAAGAATTCCTGTCATATATGCTGCTGCAAATATTCTTGAGGTAGTTCCACTGTTTTTAAATAAACTTCTCAGAAAGTCCAGATATTCTTTTTGAACTTTTTCATCATCTTTTGCTTCTCTTATAGGAGCATCCCATTCATCAATGATCATTATCAGCTTTCTGTTGTTCTCGGTCACCATATTGACCAATGTGCCGACAAATCCCTCTTCTGCCTTGACATCAGGATACTTCTCGATTATCTCCGAGGTGATATTTCTTTTAATATAAGGCACAATGTCATTAAAATCTGTCTCGCCAATAATACCTGTCATATCAAGATATATCACATCATATTTATTTAAATAATCACCGTATGACCCATAGCCTGATATATCCAAACCATCAAACAGTTCTTTGGAATCGCATGTAATATCATAATATGCGCATAACATCTGTGCAGTATATGACTTTCCAAATCTTCTTGCCCTACTGATACTTATAAGATTTTTAGGAGTATCAATGGTATCGTTTATCTTGGCAATTATCCCTGTTTTATCAATATATTCAGACCCAAGTATCCTTTTAAATCCACTGTTTCCGGGATTGAGATATATTCCCATTCAAGCCTCCATTGCAATTTAATGTTTTCTTATAATTATCTACTATATAACCCAACTATGCAGCTTTTTTTGCAAAAACAAATTCCAAAACTGACTGCACCGATATACCCATCATCAATAACACCCTCTTCATACTTCTTATCATATATCTGCTCAAAAGCCTCCGTAAGACCTTCACCCATTTCATTAAACTTTTTTCTGGACTTGATCTCAAAAATATATGCCGGATCTTTGGGGCAATCAGGGTATAACACTATATCAGGGCGACCGTTCCCACTTTCTCTGTTAGATTTAGCGGTATATCCCGGCATCCCATATAATAATGACAACAAAAAGCCATGATAGAAACTCTCCTCACTATCAAAATAACTGATGCTCACCGATAGAAGCCCACATAAAAACTCTTCAATTTTTGTAACATTCTTCTCTATAATTGCGTCATAGATTGGAGAATAGTCGGTTGTCTTTATTCTTTCATTAAACCATTCCTTAATTTGATTTCTATATATACCTGCTACCTCCTTATTAGGAATCGCCATAGTAATATAGATGTCATCATTTTCCTGGCGCTCTGATATCTTTTTCATGTATCCTGTAAAATACAGAAAATTCCACAAATTATCCTGACTTTTATCTATATCATCGTAAGTTATATCTTCATGTATCGGTTTTTCTATTGTCCCTCCTGAGATAAGGATATCCAACTCAGTTTTTACAGAATCATCTGCATTGTAGACCATTCGCTTAATAATGGCATTCGACGATGTATTTGACCAATAGCCTTCCGGAAACCACTCAGGAGCATCATAGTGCTCTTTAACATATTTAGTCACGCTCCAGGGATTGTAAACCTCGCACTCACCAAACAGATAGCCATCATACCAACTTCTGACTATATCTGCATTTTCAGACAGATTATATTCATCCAGCATTGCCATAGTTTCTTCACCGGTAAATCCAAAATACTCGCCAAAATTCCTGCTTCTTATAGAATTCACTTCCAAATTGTTTAATCCCGTGAAAATGCTTTCCTTACTAATCCTAAGACACCCTGTGACGATTGCAAATCCCAATGCATCATTTGTTTTTAACGCTGACTCAAATAAAGACCTGATAAAAGCAATCATTTCATCATAGAATCCCTGCTGATAAGCATTTTCAAGCGGCACATCATATTCATCAATAAGAATGATTGCATTTCTTCCATGATACTTTTTTAATAATTTAGCCAAAGTCTTTAATGCTGTAGCATACTTTCCATACTCTGCGACTATTTCCTTCCGGCGGTCTGTATCATTGTCAATGCTCTGTACTTTTTGATTCCACCTGTAAACACCGCGCTCATAGTCTTCATATGCTTCAATCTGCTCCCTGTCATCTCCCATGAGTTTTTTTAAATATCCATGCCTTTCGAATTCACCACATATTTCTTCCTTGAGCTTAAGAAAAGCTGTCTCAAAATCAGGCTGTTTAGCTGACTTGAGCGAAAGCCTTATAACAGGATATTTGCCCATTTTATCAAGAATATCTTTATCTGAATCCATTATTTTCATACCATCAAAATAATGGCTATTGTCTATAATATTTCCGTCAGAATCTCTTTCTTCCTCAAAGAAAGTCTGCAGCATGGATAATGCAAGTGTCTTACCAAAACGTCTCGGGCGAGTAAAAAGTGTCACCATTCCAGCATTATCTATAACATCCCTAACCAATAAAGTTTTATCAACATAATAACAATTATCATCTACTATTCTTTTGTAACTTTCATATCCAATCCCGATTTTTTTCATAATAAAAAAGCCCTCCAACCACTATTTTAAGTGATTGAAAAGCTTTTATCAATGTTGCTCGTTTACTTTGTTGATTTCTTACCCGTCTTATCTCCCTGCTGATGCACGCTTCTAAACACAATATATCCAACAGCCAGTACAATAACCACAATGATTAGTGCGCGCCATACTTTTGAAACTCTGATAGCTCTCATCTGCTCATAATAGGATTCTATCCATGCTTTATCGATCTGTTCCTGCTTTTCAAGTTCCTCTGCAGCTTCTACATTAACCAGTTCAGAAAAAAGCTCATCACCTGTATTTTTAACATAAGCTTTTTCGCCCTGATACAGAATCTGAACCCAGTCGCTTTCCTCATTTACCACAAGAACAGTATCTCCCGAAGCAAAAGATGTTACTACAGTACTTGTTGTGCTCCTATCTGAATACGCCATGGCACTCTGAGTTATTGTCATGAACTTTCCTGAGTCTTCTGCATTCCCGGCAGCACCGGCTACAATGTGTTTATTATTCAGCCCCAAAATCAATCCTATTATCAGGGTTACCACCCCCAGAAACCACCAAACAACAAAAGAATTCTTTTTACTTTCCATATGAGCCTTCCTCTTCCCTGGATTCTCCATATTCTATTCTCTTTACATGAAGTTGAACATCCTGCAGTATTCGTCTATTGGCTGCAATTGTGTCAGCCAGTATTCCTAAAACAAATATTAAAAATCCTATAATGATAAGCGTACAGCCAAGAATCAACGACTGAACGTGACCTGAGCTTGTCCCATGAGCCATGTAATATAAAAATCTGATTCCAATGGCAAGTCCGATGGTTACAAATGGGACACACAATAAGCTGAAAGCTTTTAAAGGCTTATACATCACATATGCCCTAAGAATAGTAAGCATTGATTTTTTCACATATCCCCAAATACTCTTAAAGAGCCTGGAAGGTCTCAGTTCTCCATTAGTCCTGATTGGAACACTGATCATCGGAATTTTCTCTCGCCCTGCCTGAACGATTGTCTCCAAAGTATATGTGTAATCATTGACAACATTCATTCTCATAGCAGCCTCTCTACTGTATGCCCTAAAGCCACTTGGCGCATCCGGTATTCCCGTATTAGATGCCTTTCTCACAGTCCAGCTTCCCAGATGCTGCAATTTTTTCTTTATATACGAAAAGTGTTCTGTTTGATCAATTGGACGGGCTCCAATTACAACATCTGCTTCACCATCAAGAATAGGTCTTACCAGCTTCTCGATATCTTCACCCTTATACTGATCATCAGCATCCGTGTTGACAATTATATCAGCACCGCACCTAAGGCATCCGTCAAGTCCGGCTATAAAACCTTTTGCCAGCCCCTGATTCTGCTTAAAATTTACCACATGATGAACGCCCCATCTTTTTGCAACTTCTACGGTATTATCCTTACTCCCATCATTGATAATGAGATACTCTATTTCATCAATCCCATCAATATGCTTTGGAAGGTCATTTAGTGTGACCTCCAAAGTTTCTGCCTCGTTATAGCATGGAATCTGAATTATAAGCTTCATCACATCTCCCCCTTGATATTGTTGTAATATATGTCAAAATGTCCTGACTCCCAATTCTTTTTATATTTCCCACTCAGCTCATCATTTAAATTACTATTAAAGTCAACGAGTATTATGTCCTTTGAAGATAATTTCTCAACATCAAAAGGATTTTCATCATCAACATATTCAACCTTAACCTGCTCATCTCTTAAGTTGAACTGAACTGTGTCAATATACTCTATTCCTCCCTCATACAGGAGTATTACATCGCCGTTATAACCTGAATTTCTAAGGTCATTTATTTTATCAGCCACCTGAATATCCCCATATATAAATGATTGGCATTTATAGATGAAGTGATTGCATGCATGAAAAGATAATCCTATAAAAGCAAACATTATTACTATCAGAATCAATGCATTGCCTTTTTCCTTATAGTTATGTGTTACAGCTACAAATACACAACTTATCAGCAAAGTAAGAATTAAGTTTAAAAAAATAGTTTCTGCAGGTCTACCATTTTCCTCATCAAGAAAATAGCTCATACCTATCATCAGCATGCCATGCGGATCCTTCATTCCTGTACGATTTGCCAAAACAACCGGGATTGAAATAACAGAACATAATACAACTACTGAAAGTGATAGACACATTTTCATGCATCCTCCCGGCTCTTTTATCAGTTCATAAACGCCTAATGAAATCAGGATTGGTATTGCAAAATCGAAATATCTTCCATGAAGAAACAAATCAAATCTTGTTGCTTCCAAATCTGCACTGTGCATCAGATAAATGCACATTACAGCAAACTGCATAATAGTAGTCATAAGAATAAAAAAGGAAAACTTATCACTGTTGAGGGCTCTTTTTACCAAATAATAGATTCCCAAAAAACCAAGTCCAAAGCTGGCACAGCCAAAGTATAAGATTTTTCCCACTATACTAACCGTAAAACTAAATAAACCTTTTATTGTAAAAAGTTCAAGAATCTTTCCTTTTTGGCCAGAGTAATCATTGATATAAACCTCATTTATTTTGCCGTTTGTATAAAGAAGAGTAGTAACTTCATTCTTTACAAGGATACAGAAAACAAATCCCAAAATCAGCAATAAGACCGTTGTTATTGCTCCAACATTTGCCATGATATATGGTTTGATATTTTTTATAACTTTTTCTCTGGGCCAATTTTTTGTTGTTTGAAAAAATCGCCAAATTCCATCAAATGTAACTATCAGAAATACAGCCACAAGCACACCAATAGTTCTCATATGTACTGCATAGATATAAACAGTAGAAACAGCTACAAGTATCCCATTTAAAACACCAGGTTTTTCCAGATACTTAAACACCAGATATATCACAAGCACGTACATGAAAAAAATAAGAGCTTCAGACATAGTCATCTGTACGTAGAAAACCCATGAAGGGTATACGACAGCTATACCGCTTAAAATATATGCAAGATTTTCATTTTTCCCGGAAACATATTTAAGAATAATTTCTTTTAACATAAAAAAAGAAACTATCTGAAGTAACAGATTTACAGCTACTGCACATCTATACACCAATATCGAATCAGACAATAATTTCATTATTGGTATAAGAATAACAGAGTATCCAAACGAATAATACGAGCCTAAAGAAGCAACTTCACTAAAATCATACCCCAATGCCCTTGCAGCACTTGCCCAGTATCCGAACTCGTCAGGAAACAGTGAAAATCCATATATTCTATGAACCCCATACATGCATAGACAAACAAGAGAAAAAACAATAAATACAATAATGAATCCAATATCCTGTTTGTTCTCTTCTTTCCCCATGTCTGTTATTTTTCTCCCCTGAAGTAGCTAAAAAACTGGGAAATGACTTTCCAGCCATTTCCCAGTCAAGTCAGTCTGAATATTACATTTTTACAAGAGCATATGCTGCAAGGCCGCCTGTAATTTCAAATGTGATTTTTCCATTTTCTACAGTTACAGGAATTTTCTCGATTACTCCGCCTTTTGAAACTTTAACGATGTAATATGTAGCATTTGCATCAAAATTCTTGATTCCAAGAGTTACAGGAACTGTTACTCCCTCAGGAAGTGATGCAAACTTACCACCAGTAAGTGCTCCAAGATCAGAGTTGATAGCTGCCACTACTGTTCCGCCATATGTAGCTGTTGCTGCATTAAAGCTTGCATATACAGCTGCACTCTTCTTTGGATCAAGACTATAGACTCTTGTAAATGGTGTCTGGTTTGATGCAAGTCCTGCAGATGCCTTAATTGTGTCTGCGCTCTGTCTGATAGCAACACCGGAAATAGGTGATGATGTGGCAATCTGGAATGCTCCCGGAAGCTCATTCTTAACAACCTGACCACCCACTACAACCTGGCTGGTTGTTGCAACATCCCCAGCCTGAGCTGCTGTTACTGTAGTGTCTGAGCTAGAAGACTCTGCAGAGTCTGTTGCTCCTACAGTAAGAGGCATAACAATCATACTTGCTGCCATTGTAACTGCAAGAACTTTCTTAGCTAACTTCATGTTCATAACGTGTTATCTCCCTTCATAATTATGATTTGGATTTTCTGTGAAGGTGTACCGCCTCCACTTTTAATTTGAAGCTATATCTAATTTAACGCTATTTTGAATATCTTTCAAGTGCATTATGATATCTTTAATATATTTTTGTCTAAATTGCATACATTTGCTCTCGTTTTGCGATAAGTTTTCTACATTTTATTTGAGTAACGATATTATTTGTATCTCACTATTCTTTGTGTGTATTTTTTTCTTGTATCCTATGTTAGATGGATAATTTCACTTTTTTCAACACTCAAGGAGTTTTATCATGGCAGATACGCCTTTATCTCAGTACTTAAGGCTATTAAGATCAAAGCATGACTATAAACAAGACGATGTAGCCAAGTATCTTGGAGTAACAAGAGCCACTTACTCACACTATGAGAATGCAAGGCTTATTCCTCCTACGGATTCACTATATAAGCTTTCTTCATACTATAAAGTTTCTTTAAACAAATTAGTTAAGCTTGCCATTATGAGCAGTAACAATGGCAAAACAAACGAAAAAGCTGCAGAATATATAACAAGTGACGAAGAAATCGAATCTAAATTTGATATTCTTTATAAGGATTTTTTAGTGGAATGTGCCGATATGACACCGGATGATCTCAATAAATGGTCATCAATCGAAGATAGAGAAATAATTTATTACTATCACAAGCTCAAAGGCCAATCAAAAAGACTTTTAAACTATGTTCTTAGAATTATGTGTTTAAAAGATTCCTTCGATAACGAATAAGGATCAGGCAAATGCCTGGTCCTTATTCGTTATCAGTCTACATATTGCAATATTCTATTTTTCACTTTAAATCTTATTTAAGGAACCCAATTTCTGAAATAATAGGTAACTCTTTTGCCTTACCCATAAATGCCCAGACAATAGCTATTATCTTGATGATACCAAGTATTGCTGCGCATATAATTGCTACAATCCAGCCAAGGAAAGGAATGATGCAAGGAATCATAATAAGAATTGCTGCTACAGAAATTCTAAGGGAGTTTCTGGCATGGAACCTTGTATAAGGTGTTCCTGCAACAAATGCTGCTATTACTCCGATGATTCCAAAAAGATAAGCAGCCACACCTATTATCTTGTTATCTGCAATATCCTGAGCATCAAACTCTTTTGTGTGATCCTTGGGATCAGTGTAAACAAATGGCTGCTGATATGGAGCCTGGTTAAACCCCTGTGCAGGCTGTGGTTGAGGCTGTGGAGCCGGTCCCTGCTGAGGATTAGGATTCTGGGTATTTTCAGCACCAGGCTGAGTATTTACTGCCACCGAAACGCCACAATTGTTGCAAAATGCTGCGTCGTCAGCAATCTGATTACCGCAATTAGGACATGTTTTCATACTGTTCTCCTCCTGACATGATCTGCCAATATCAATTTGCAAAAGCAAATCGTTATCTTGACATATAATTTAGAATAGGTGAGCACTAATCAGTACTCACCTATAGATTCTACATTTTTATATGTACATTTTCAAGTTAATGACAGTACTTCTTTAAGGTATTTCTAACAGCACCGGTTCCTGCGAGAAGTTCCATAAAGTAAGCTATAATTCTGTCTGATAATCCCGCCTTTTCAAGATCGGTTCCAAAAACAGCTGCATTCTTAAGGAGAGGTAAAACTGCTGCCTTTACTTTTTCTGCATTAGTTTCGCCAAGTTTTATTTCTTTTACATATCCCTGTGCCTCCTCAAGAAGTGGATCAGGACTAGGTTCAAATGCCTGTCCTTCATCATCCACTCCAAGAAGATAACGAAGCCAGCCTGCATGAACAAGTGGTATAAGTTTCAGGTCAGCAACGTCTAATTTATCAGAAGCAAGATATGCCTTGATTGTCTCACCGAATCTGATGCCAAGCTTCTGTGAAGTATCGCACGCAATTCGCTGTGGTGTGTCAGGCATAAACTTGTTTGGGATACGAACATTAACTACTGTATCGATGAATTCCTTGGGCTTAATTACACCGGGATCTGTTACTACAGGAAGTCCCTCTACATATCCGATTTCTTTCACAAGCTTAACAAGCTCGTCATCCTTCATTTCATCCGATATCTTTGTATATCCAAGAAGGCATCCGTATACAGCAAGTGCTGTGTGAAGAGGATTAAGGCATGTGCAAACCTTCATTCTCTCAACTTTGTCTACTGTCTCTTTATTGGTAAAAATAACTCCAACCTTTTCAAGGGCAGGTCTTCCAGCCGGGAATTTGTCTTCAATTACCAGATACTCACTCTCCTCAGCATTTACAAAAGGAGCTACCCATGTCTTTTTAGAAGTTACAACAGCTTCAAGCTCTTCTACACCGTCATTCTTAAGAATCTCATTAACTGAATCATCCGGTCTTGGTGTAATCTTATCGATCATTGACCATGGGAATGAAACAAGTGCTTCATCATGTACATAGTCAAGGAATCCTTTGTCAGCTTTGCCGTTTTTTGTCCAATTCTCTGCAAAAGCGTTCATGGCAGCATAGAGCTTGTCACCATTATGTGAGCAGTTATCTGTACTTACCATGGCAATCTTCTTTTTGCCTGCTGTATATCTTTCATACAAAAGAGCTGCTACCTTTCCGATATAGCTCTGAGGCTTTTCAGGGCCGTTTTCGAAATCTTCTTTTACTGCAGGAAGAGTCTCACCTACTGGATTTACAAGGCTGTAACCTTTTTCTGTGATTGTAAAAGTACACATCTTAAGGCTGTCTGCCCTGAAAATCTCTTTTAATCTGCTAAACTCTTTATCATCATTTGAGTCAAGAATGCATGACTCTGCAATGCTTCCGATAACTTTTTTGTCAACCGATCCGTCAGCTTTTAAGGTAACAAGAATTGAAAGATTGTCGTGAGGTCTGTACATTTTTTCAACGATCTCATAATCAAAGCCTTCAACAACCGTAAGGCCCTTATCATTCATTCCCTCATCAAGCATTCTCTGAGCAAGATTTGCCTGAAAAGCTCTGAAGATGTTGCCTGCTCCAAAGTGTACCCATTCAGGCTCAGCTACTGTCTTCTTTATCATCTCATCTCTATCAAATTTTGGAAGTTCGTATCCTTTTTCCTTCCAGCATGAATCATTTACTATACTATCAAAATTAAGTTTCATTAGTTTACACCTCTTAAATGTGACTTTTCAATTGCTTCCCAAAGGCCGTTTATGTATGTTGCGCCAAGTGCTCTGTCATAAAGACCATATCCCGGCATTGCAACCTCGCCCCAGATCATTCTTCCGTGGTCTGGACGGATAGGTCCGTCAAAGCCTGTTTCATAAAGAGCCTTAACTATCTCGTACATATCAAAGGTTCCATCAGATGAAAGATGAGCTGCTTCTTCAAAGTTTGTAGGAGAGATAAACTTAAGGTTACGAACATGGGCAAAATGGATTCTTCCCTCTAAAGCTCTGATCATATGCGGAAGGTCGTTTTCAAGACTCGTTCCGTAGGAGCCTGAGCAGAAAGTAACACCATTATGCACGTCATCTACAGCCTTCATAAGCTTTAGGATATTCTTCTCATTGTTGATGATTCTTGGAAGTCCGAATACTGACCAGGCTGGATCATCCGGATGAATAGCCATCTTAATGTCGTATTTATTACATACAGGCATGATAGCCTTAAGGAAATAAACGATGTTCTCAAAGAGCTTATCCTCATCGATTCCCTTGTAAAGCTCAAAGAGCTCTTTTACCTTAGCCATTCTTTCAGGTTCCCAGCCAGGCATAACTGTGCCGTTCATCTCGCCTGAAATTGACTCAAACATCTTCTCAGGATCAATTGCATCAACTGCTTCCTGTGTATAAGCAAGAACTGTTGAGCCATCTGCTCTCTTTCTTGCAAGTTCTGTTCTTGTCCAGTCAAATACAGGCATGAAGTTGTAACATACCATGTGGATATCTTCTTTACCAAGATTCTCAAGTGTCTTGATGTAGTTATCGATATGCTTGTCTCTGTCAGCTGTTGCAGCCTTGATCGCATCAGATACGTTTACTGACTCGATTCCGGCAATCTTAAGTCCGCCTGCCTCAACTTCATTCTTAAGAGCCTTGATCTCATCCTGCTCCCAGAGCTCTCCTGCCTGCTTATTATAAAGAGTTGTGATAACTCCATGTACTCCAGGGATCTGTCTGATCTGCCAGAGTTTTACAGTATCATAATCTGTGCCATACCAGCGAAGTGTCATTTCCATAGCCTGAATCCTCCTAAAGGTTGTTTACAGTTGTTAGTAGATTTAAATCATGTATGCCCGTCTTAGCTGACGCTTCCGCTCCATGAAAAACGTAACGGTACTAGGCTGGAAAAAAACACCAGCCAAGGACCGACGTTTTTCAAGGCAGCAAAGTCGGACATACATTCTTTAAATCTACCATCAACTGAATCGACGTTATCTATATATAAACAATACTTTCATTTCAGGGATATTTGAATGGAATTACTTGTTTCTTATATTGCAAAAGTTGTTATTGATGTTATTATTGTGTTATGAAAAATAAACTCAGATCATCTTTTAATTCAAGACAGTACATGATTTCCTCTGATTTTGAGGTCTTCTACTACATTGACAGAGACTTCAAAACGCTGAGTCCTCACGCTCATGATTACTATGAGTTTTATCTTTTTCTGGATGGGGATGTCACTATGGAAATCTTCAAGACAAGTGGCGAAACAGAACATTTCAAGATGTCTCCCGGAGATTTAATGCTGGTACCCCCCGGGATATCTCATCATGCACTTATGCATAATTCAGATAAGGACTATAAGCGTTTTGTCTTTTGGATCAGCAAGGATTGTTGTAACAGCCTCATGCAGGAGTCTGTGGATTACATGTACCTTATTCAAAAGGCTGAAGCTTTTCGCAAGTATATATATCATCTTGCTCCTGCTTCTTTTCATCTGGTTGAATCCAAGTTTTTAAGGCTGCTTGAGGAAAAATCCAGTGACAGATACGGAAGCGGTGCCATGAGTCATCTGTGCTTGTGTGACCTTATCCTTACAATTAACCGGATTGTCTATGATGATGATCACATTCAAAACGGCAATGATGAACTGGCTCTTTTCCAAAATATCCTTTCGCATGTGGAAAGTAATCTGGAAGAAACCCTTTCTCTTGACGATATTGCCGGACAGTTTTTTGTAAGCAAGTACTACGTTGCCCATCTTTTTAAAGACACTTTGGGCATATCTCTTCATCAGTACATAATAAAAAAGCGTCTGGCTGAATGCCGAAACGCTATAATAAGCGGCGCCAGCATAACCGGCACCTATGAGAAATTTGGTTTTAGGGACTACTCCAGCTTTTTTAAGGCTTTTAAAAAGGAATACGGAATGTCGCCCAAGGAGTATCAGAATCTGTCTGCCCTTGACATGACTTCTTTCCATGAAGGTGAAAAGACATAATACCCTATCATGCACAGCATTCCAAAAAGGAAAGAAATTGGGAAGCAGACCATAATATATGTTCCGTCAAAAAATCTGTCAATCACGTATGCTGTGGGTATTCTTACTGCCCATAGCATCATAAGATTGATAAGTGTCGTATATTTCACATATCCCAAGCCATTCACTATATTTGAGATGCAATTAAACACCGCATAGCACCATTGTGACAGCAAAATAACTACTACATATCTGCTTGCATATAGCAAAACCATCTCGTCCTGTGAAAAGAATCTGAGTATTGGCATTCTAAATGATATAGCCATTAGTCCAAAGGAAAGTGTAAGAATTCCTGACACAAACGGTATCATAATATAGCCATCTTTAAGTCTCCTATAATTAGAAGCTCCATAGTTCTGCCCCGCAAAAGTGGATGCTGCCGATGACATGGCTGTTATTGCTATATTGGTAAGGCCTGTAATTCTTCCGGCAACAGACGCACCTGCCATAAACTGTCTTCCCTGTTCATTGACCAAAATCTGCAAAGCCATATGTCCAAAAGAAAACAAGGAATTATTCAGTCCAATTGGTAGACCAATCTCTAAAATTGCCTTAAGATCATGACGATTCATAGTCCTTGGTAATACTGAAAATTGCAGCTCACTGAATCTTTTCCTGATATAAAAAATACTTACAAGCCATGACAAAAACATTGCAATACTTGTTGCTGCAGCCGCCCCTGCAACCCCATATCCCATTCCTGCCACAAAAACAAGATCCAATATTATATTAGCTATTCCTGAGACAATCAAAAACCACAATGAAGCAGCACTATCTCCAAGGCCTCTTAAAATGCCTGCATTCATGTTATATCCAATATTTCCCAGGGCACCGAGAAATACTATTCTCGTATAAATAAGCGCCTCATTCCACACATCTTCCGGTACATGCATAAACTGCAAGATAAAGGGCGTCAACATCCATCCTAGTAAAGCAATAGGAATCCCGGTCATATAAATAAAAGAAACTGCAGTAGCAGAAAGATCTTTTACCCTATCCATTTTACCGGCTCCAACACTCTGGGATACCAAAATAGAAACTCCTGCTCCTATCCCCAGAAAGATACACAATAAAACTTCCACCGGTTGTGAGCTTGTTCCTACTGCAGCAAGAGCACTGTCACCGCAAAAATTACTCACAACAAGTGTATCAACAGTTGTATACAACTGCTGCAATATATTACCTATAACAATAGGTATGGCAAAAAGAAGCACATTTTTCATTATGCTTCCTGAAGTCATATCTATTTTTGTACTTTTGTTTTTGTATAAAGAACTGCTCATGTCGATAAATCCTATATTTACTTGCTAAATCAATCCCTGCTGAAAAAGCAAGCCTATAATGCGTATACCCATTGCTATACAGGACATGTGGTCATGCATTAAGTATATAATCGTACTTTAAATGAACTACCCTCACCGACTCCACGTCGGAAAGGGTTTCTGTTATGCCGCATAGCGGCATAAACCTGCACGATGCTCTATACATCCTGCAGAACAGGGCATGTCCACTATGCCCCTATCCCATTGGCTTACCTTTGGGAATACTTTCCTCAAGATATTTGCAGCTCCATTTATGTCTGCATTTGTTATTGTACCATCGTAGTGCCTGTAAAGTCCTCTCTGT